>NZ_JAIQZN010000109.1:0-10891 GCF_023333585.1 Argonema antarcticum A004/B2 | reverse complement strand
AGTAGTATGAGTGGTGTCAGAAGCGATCGCACTTTCCACTACTTTCGGAGCTTCTACCGTAGGTACTTTTGCTACCGCCTCAGTCACAGTAGTATGAGTGGTGTCAGAAGCGATCGCACTTTCCGTTACTTTGACAGAAGATACATTTGTTACTGAATTTGCAGAACTTGAATTAGTCGAGGTAGTTGTACTCAAGTCGGTAGTAGGATCTAAATTGCTGCTATCTGAATGTTGAACATTCTCAGAAGCAGCACTCGCATTATTATCGGAATTCGTGATATCTTTTTCAGAAGTGTTGGCATTATTATCAGAATGAGAGATATCTGGTGCTGAAGTGCTGGCATTATTATCAGAATTAGCAACATCTGGGTGAGAAATACTGCCACTATTATCGGAGTCAATCACATTCGTCGTAGAAGTATCTGCGTGATTATCTGAAATTGTAAGATCGGGAGTCAAAATACTGCCGCTATCGCCAGAATTATCTCCCACCCCAATATCGCCGAGATCGGAATCATAAGTCGGATCGGGAGTAACATAAGGTTCGGCATAAGCAATCAAAGCTTGACCCATATTAGAAGTACGCCAATCCTTAGCAGGGTCAATTACTTCATCCAAATGAATTGCTTTACCCGTCGCACCTCGCACTTGGAAAATAATATCGTTATAATCTCGATCCGAACCAGTATCTACCCGTAAATCCTCCATCACAAAAGTATTGCCATCCCCAGTCACATCGGCAATTTGTCCGATATGGGAATGTTCATTTGGGTTAGCTGCTACCATTGAAAACAACGGACGCAATGAACCATTTACTTTGGGGTTATCAAATACCTGCTGCACTTTGCCATTGGGAACAAGCATTACCCCAAACTCATCTCCCGCACTCATATTAAAGGTTTTTACACCTTCATAAACCCCGGAATTATCATGACTATTAAATCTCGCACTTTCTGTTATGTCAGAAATTATGACATGACCGAATTCAGAATTACTCAAAGCGCGAGTAGCAGCTTCTTTGATAAATTCAGAAGAACCGGGAGTTAAATTCTCCATGTCCTTGAGACTGAAAATTGCTAACTCGCCCTTGTACCCACCACCGTCAAACAGAAAATCAACTCCTACTTCTCCAGTTTCACCAACAGTGAAGACACCGGAACTAAAGTCGGTTTTGTGGTCAGATACGATCGGTGGAGTGTTGGTAGGTTTCGGTAAATTGTCAGTGACGTTTTCAATTGTGGAATGGGTACTATCTGTGTTGGTGGGTTTGGATGAATTGTCAGTGACGTTTTCAATTGTGGAATGATTATTTGCAGTAGGAGAAGACTCGGTATGATGTTCAACAGTGTGGGGGATGGGATCGGAAGATCTGGGATCGGGTAAAATAGACTGATGAGAGTTATCGGCGATCGCTAAATCGGTATCGCTACTCTCAGCAGCAGTTTCCGTAGAATGATTTGTTGCATCCAGGGAATGAACTTGGGTGTCAGCGATATGATGTTCTGTCGCTGGTTGTGCGATCGCAATTTCGGTATCAGTCTTACCTTGAGTCCCCGCTAAATCACCAATTTCGGAATCGGTATGAACAGAAGTATCGCTAATTGTATGGTTCTGAGTCGCTGATGTATCCTCACCCAACCGATGATAAACTGTATCGGTATCGCCAGTTGATTCGGAAACTCGATCGACAGTAGTGTGGAATTCATCCGTTGTGTGAAAAGTTGTTTCTTGAGTTGCGCTATTTACTATGTCAGCATCATGACTTTCATTCACAGCAGAAGGGTTGTGAAGAGTTATATTTTCAACAACGCTTTCAGAGTGAGTGCTGGTAACGTTCGTATTGTCTATAAACGAAATGTGTTGGAGATCGTGTTCTGAAATTAAATCGTCTACTTTATGAACAGCAATAACATCAGTATGTTCGCTTTCAAGAATATTAGTGTGGGTTTCGGTCGTCTCTGTCAGAGTATGGAAATCGGTTTTAACTTCTGAAGCGGGATGAGTTTCAACATCACTTGTAACTTGATGATAGTTGTCGCTATCTATGTGAATTATTTCAGGTGTATGAGTTTGGTCGCTTTCAGCTAAATGAACTTCTGGCAATGTTGGTGTATGTATATCTAACAGAAAGGGGTCTTGTGTATGGTCGCCACCGTCGATTAATCCACTAGGGGTGAGAATAGGTTCGAGGATAAAAGTCTCTAGTTGCAATTGTGTTGTATTTTTTTGAGTCTGAAAGCCTTTATTCTCAGAACGCTTTTTGCCAAATCCATTAAACCAACTCATAAACAATTCTCCTTTGAAATAAAGAGGTAGACTGAAATGTCAACAGTAATTAAGGTTTGAAATTTACGAACTTTTCGAGCCAACTGGTTCGACTAGCAGACTATCTTTTAGCGTTTTTAAGTTCTCAAACTCGCTCGGCGAGCGAGATTCTTGCATTACGCAACCGGAAGAAGCTGCCTGCTGCAAAGTCATAAAGGCATCGAAATCTTGCGAGTCATACTGAATTTGCAACAGCAGGCGTAGATTTTCTTCCGCTTTCACCGTTAAATAGCCGGTGGTTAAGGCTTCTTGGACAACTTCGCGGATTCGCACCATACTCGACCTCTCTCGAAAGTTACAGCTACTCTGACCCGAAACACCTCTATATCTCTCTCAGGGTCAGGCGGCAACTTTTATGCGTGAATACCTATTTTGTTACAAAACTTTACATAAAAGGCTCGCCGCCATAACAAAACCAGGTTATATGAAGTTTTGTTAAAGAATAGTGCAACTTTGCATAAAGTTGATGCGTTGACCTTGACAAAGAGATAGGGCGTTGAAATGTTCGAGCGATCGAATCGGCTGCGAACACCTAAAACTGTCCTAGCAACATAACTTGTCTGTCCGACGACTCAAGTCCACAACGTTTCATCCGCCAACGGTATGAAAACAGTTCTACCTTGAGATAGATTACGCTGGTAATTCAGGTAGTTTTTTCCTGGGGTGCCGGAGATGGACAATGGGTGGGATAAAGAACTCGATAAGCGGCTTAAGCAGCTGGCTATCAAAGCTCAACAACATCCGATGATGACACCGGAACGACAGCGAGCTTTAGTGCAACTGGTGCAAGCAATTTTGCAATCCGGCAGGCTTTGCCGTCCCTACTGGGGTCAATTTGAGGGCATTTACGAAGATATTTACAATGAAGCCCGACAAGATATGTTGCTGTATATTTGCCAAAAAATTGATGATTACGATCCGGAAAAAAGCCCGGTAATGCGCTGGGTGAACTTCCTACTTGAAAAACGATTTTTCAGAGAGGCGATTCCTAAGTTTATGGATAAGAACATTATCAGAAGGACGCTGGACGACCTAGAGAATATAATTCAGCCAGAAGAAGAATTTTCTACATCAGAAATGGTGAGCGAATGTATAGAAGAGGATAGAGAAGATATTTTCAAAAATGAGTATATTGAAAATAATCCCCAAGCTAATTTTCAATTTTTAGCTAAAAAAAGGCTGGCTGGAGCTACCTGGAAAGAAATCTCAGAAGAATTATGTATTAAAGTTGCTACCCTCAGCAGCTTTTACCAACGCTGTTTGAAGAAATTTGCAGTTAAACTGCGAGAATACTGCCAAAATCACGGAAGTTAAGCTAGAAATAGAGATTATGAAAGACGTACCAAATCCGTTTACCTTTACTGTGATTCTAGGCGCAGAAGCCCATCGTCTAGCAGAACAGTTTCGCAAACACCAAAGACAACAAGAGAAAGGCAAACAGGTTTACCTCAATACATTGGCGGTGTATGCGGTAAAATTTTACCTGGACTGCTTGGGATTAGAAACAGATTGTCAAGCCAGCGATAGTTTTGACCCGGTGGCACAGACACTTATGGATGTGGCTGATTTGGAGGTGAAAAATCTGGGTAAGTTAGAGTGTCGCTCTGTGTTGCCAGAACAAGAGTTTGTTTATATTCCAGCTGAAGTTTGGTCAAACCGAATTGGGTATGTGGCTGTTCAAATGACTAAATCGCTAACAGAAGTAGTGGTGGTGGGATTTACGAAAACGGCAACGACCGAAAACTTACCGATTAGCGAATTGCGATCGCTCGACGAATTTCCAGATTTTATTAGCCAAATTCGCCAGCCTCAACCTGTTAATTTGAGCCAGTGGCTGCACAATATTTTTGAAGCTGGCTGGCAGACAGTGGAAGCACTTTTATTACCGCCACAAGCACAACTTGCCTTTAATTTTAGAGGGACAGATGGTGTACGTCGTCGCGGTAAATTTTTAGAATTAGAACGCGCAGGGAAACAGGTAGCTTTATGCGTTGGGCTAAAACCAGTCGATGAATCGGAGGTGAATATTGTAGTTGAAGTATATCCTACAGGCAATCAAAATTATCTGCCGCCAGATCTCCAAGTAATGGTACTAGATGATGAGGGTATTGCTGTGATGGAAGCTCAAGCTAGAACTACCAAAAATATTCAATTTGAGTTTAGTGGCGAACTGGGAGAACGTTTTAGTGTCAAAGTGGGTTTGGGTGATGTCAGCATTACGGAAGGCTTTGTAATTTAAAGAGCGGAATGCTGACTAAAAAGGTGCAAATTATGGTTAAGTTAGTCGTTCTAAAGTTGGATGGCGATCTAGAGCGAAATGGGTTTCGAGTCAGCCTAGAAATTGGCTGGGAAAGTAGGCGTCCTGAAATAGAGATCGCTGGTCAATTACCGCCAGATCCAGATTTGCTCGTTTGTTTAGAGAGGTGGCAACAAAATTATCGTAGCGTGGGTGCGCCTTACCGCATTAAACCGAAGAAAATTACTTATGATGGTTCGGTAAATAAGCGAATTGAGCAATGTCATCAGTCAGCGCAAGAGTTACGATTACGCCTGAGTGCGTGGTTGGATTCTGAGGATTTTCGTCCTATTGACAGGCGATTGCGAGAAGAGTTAAGCCGAGAGGAAGCAATTAGGCTATTGATTCGCACTGAAGATAGTCATTTACAGAAACTTCCTTGGCATTTGTGGGATTTTTTTGAGCGTTACCCTCTGGCAGAAGTTGCCTTAAGTGCAAAAAAGTTTGAAGCTACTAAAAAATCGAATTCGGTACAGGAGAAGCCGAGGGTCAAAATTTTAGCTATTTTAGGCCATAGTGCCGGTCTTGATATTGAGAGAGATCGAGGTTTGCTAGAAAGCTTACCCAATGCAGAAGTAGTCTTTTTAGTAGAACCTCAACGTCAACAAATTAACGATCGATTGTGGGAACAACCTTGGGATATCATCTTTTTTGCAGGTCATAGCGAGACAGAAGGGGAAACGGGTATAATTTATATCAATTCCACTGAAAGTTTAACAATTAACGAGCTGTGGTATGCACTCAGAAAAGCAGTCGAACAAGGTTTAAAATTAGCACTGTTTAATTCTTGCGATGGTTTAGGTTTGGCACGGCAGTTGGATGATTTGCATATTCCCCAAATGATTGTGATGCGGGAGTTGGTGCCAGACAGGGTAGCTCAAGAATTTTTGAGAAATTTTCTGACAGCATTTGTGGCTGGTAAGTCATTTTATTTAGCTGTGCGGGAAGCGCGAGAAAGGTTGCAGGGAATGGAGGGTGAGTTTCCTTGTGCGACTTGGTTACCAGTAATTTGCCAAAATCCCGCAGAGGTGCCGCCAAGTTGGGAGGATTTGTTACCCGCTGCGAAAGTAGAAATTCCGTCGTTACAAAAAATCGAAAATCCTAATTCTAAAATCCAAAATTGGCAATCTGTGCTGTTAGCAAGTGTGGTGGTAACTGCTTTGGTGACGGGGGAGCGATCGCTTGGTTTTTTGCAAGCTTGGGAGTTGCAATCTTTTGATGGGTTAATGCGATCGCGTCCTGATGAAGGACAGGATAATCGCCTGCTATTAGTTACTATTACCGAAAATGACGTGCAATCTCAACCATCTGCGGAAAGAGGAAGCGCATCGATATCCGATCGCTCTCTAGCTATTTTATTGAAAAAAGTAGAGCAATATCAGCCGAGAGCAATTGGATTGTTAATCTATCGGGATAATCCCGTTCAACCAAAATATGCGGATTTAGCGACTCGGATGAAAAAGAGCGATCGCTTTTTTGCTGTCTGCCAAGCTAGTAACGGCAATCACCCCGGAATCTTACCACCTGCGGAAGTTCCGCTTCAACGTTTGGGTTTTAATAATCTTATAACCGATCCAGATGGCATCCTTCGCCGTCATTTATTAGCTAATGGAAAACAATCTCCTTGTCAAACAGAGTTTTCTTTGAGCCTGCAATTAGCTAAACGTTATTTAGATGATGATAATATTAAATTTGACCTGATTAAACCAGAAGATTATTTGTCTTTTATTGGCAAAACTATTTTCACAACTCTAGAAAAAGATTCGGGGGGATATCAACAAATAGATTCCCGCGCTCATCAAATCATGCTCAATTACCGCTCTACCCGTCAAATTGCTCCGAAAGTTACCCTCAAAGAACTTATTAACGGCCAAATTAATCCCGATTTAGTAAAAAATCGCATTGTTATTATCGGTACAACTGCTCCCAGTTTTAACGATGACCATTGGCTGACGCCTTACAGTTACGGTCATTGGCCAATTCAAAGAATGACAGGTGTAGAAATTCAGGCACATAAAGTAAGTCAAATTCTTAGTGCAGTTTTGGATAATCGCCCATTGATTTGGTGGTGGTCAAAACAAGCTGAAACTATCTGGATTTGGTGTTGGTCTTTAGTTGGAGGTATGATTGGTTGGTGTTTGCGATCGCGGATACAGCAAATAGCTGCTGGGGGGATTACAATTTTTATCATTTATGGTATTTGTTTTTCCTTTTTGCTTAAAGGAGGTTGGATACCGTTAATTCCTTCAGTTTTAGCTTTAGTAATTACAGGTGTAAGCTTAGCCATGTACACCTTGTCAACGAATAGACAACAATAACAGAAAAATTGAGTTGAATTTATGAACAGAGCGAGCATTGTCGTCTTTTTATTTGTGATTAACTTTATCATCTTTCCGTTGCGACTATTAGCACAGTCGGCTCAACTAATTTCTCAAGGAGTAGAGATTCGCTTTATCCCCCGAACATCCAATCAAAGTTCTCCTTCTGGAGGAACTAGAGGTACTACAACTACAGATAGTAAAAGTACGGGTAGTCGCGGCGATTGTTTGTCTAAAAGTATTCCTCTAACTCGTTTAGTAGGTGGTAGTAAGTTGGAGTCAACTGTTAGCGATCGGCCTACTTTTTGGGTTTACGTACCTTACGCGCCAGAGGAAGCTAGTTCTGGAGAATTTTCATTGCAGGATGGGGAAAAAAATATCTACCGTACTCCTTTCAGCTTGTCAAGAACGCCAGGAATTGTCAGCGTTACTATTCCGCCTACAGTCAAACCTTTGGAAATCGGTAAAAAATATCGTTGGTATTTTACTCTTAACTGCCCTCAAAGAGAAGGTTCTCCCGAAAACTCTACGCCTGCTTTTGTAACCGGACAGGTGCAAAGGATTGCGATTACCTCTGAGTTAGATAGTCAGTTAAAAGCAGCGAAAACAGCACTAGAAAGAGCAGTTATTTATGCCAAAAATGGTATTTGGTACGATACTATAACCGAGTTGGGTCAACTTCGGCTTAAGGAACCGGAAAATAGGGAAGCTATTAATGCTTGGATTAATCTTTTTAAAAGCGAAGACGTGAGATTAGGAGAAATTTCCGCAGAGCGAATCGTTGGGAATATAAATTGATTGTATTGGAAGTTGGTAGCATTTCCGCTCAAAACCAATTCCCAACCATAATAAAAGGAGCCCAGTAATAAGGTTTTTGGTAATCTCTATCTGGGTAATTTTTTAATATAGCAAGTTGAGCTTGCCGCAGTGCTTCTGCTTTTGTCAGTTGCGGTTTCTTTAACTCTTGATAAAACAGAATCATCAGTTCAGTAGTAGAAGCATCGTTAACTTGCCACAAAGTTGCCAAGGTACTGCGTGCGCCCGCCCTCACCGCGACTCCCGCCAGTCCCAAAGCAGCGCGTTTGTCTCCTAGTGCGGTTTGGCAAGCGCTCAAGACTAATAGTTCAATTGGGTTAGATTGAGGCTGGTTTTTTTGTCGCAGTAATTTATCCAAATCTTTTACTTTGATGCGTTCATCCCAAGCGAGGATAAAAGTTTCATCAGGGTTAGAACTGAATCTCCCGTGTGTTGCTAGGTGAACAATGGAAAAGTCAAATGAATTTATTTGCTTTTGAATATTTGTGCGATTAAATTTTTGTTCTGCCAGTTGGCGACTGGGTATTTCTTTGCTAATTTGGTTTAATTCAGTTTCTACATTATCTATCAAACCAAATTTCTCTTTTTGGAAGCTGGGAGCGTCTTTTGCACCACCAATTAAGGCATTGATTCGCTCTCGCGTTAAGGGTTTGGGGTCTATAAGTTGCAAACCTGGAGCAAGTGCGATCGCATACCTTTCCAGCAAATATTTTTCTCCATTATAAAGGACTGCCATTGGCATATTTCTGAGCGCCCCATCTAAAACAAATACCAGCGTTTTTACCTGACTCTCTTCCCGATTTTTAGCAATTTCTAGGTCGGCTTCAAACGGTTTTAGCAACCAGTTATATATTTGTTTCGATTGGTTTTTAACTTCTTCAATGCTGATGAGAGGATTTATTAAAAATTTCCCCAGTTTTTCTACAGCTTTGTTTACTTCATCAGCAGATATATTTACCGCATGATGGCGGATAGGCTGTTCGGGTAAGGTGAGTATTACTTCTAACCTATTTTTGAGAATAATTGGATAAATTACGGCAGCATTTTTATCGATGCGATCGATTTGTTTGGGTTCGCTATTTAAACAAGCTTCTCGAAAGAAGTTGTTCAGTTCCGCTAGTTGTAGCGCCTCTATTACATCTCGCGCTTTGGTTAGATTTTCTTGTTTTAAGAGTAAATCAACTAATTCGCGATAAACAGGTTCTACTTCATCCCGAAAGTTAAACTGAAGGTCGGGGTTAAGAGCAGTTAAATCTTTTCGTAATGACTGGAGATTATTGAAAGCAGATGTGTAAGCTTTTATAGCGCTTTCAATATCTTTTTCTTGCTTAATTTCCAGTCTTCCCAATTGCCATTGCCACCGATAGGCAATATCCCATGCTTGGATTGATTGCGCTAGACGCAAAGCTTGTTCGGTTAGTTGTTTGGCACTTGACAATTGTTGAGTTATTTCATATAATTCTCCTAATTGCCCTAACGCATAGGATTGCGATCGCACATCGTTTAAAGTTTTAGTTTGTTGGATAGATGTTGCTAATAATTGGCCGATATATTGCCAAGATAACATCTCAAGTTGCTGTCTTTTTTTATTAACGTTTGAGTTAGCGCATTCTCTGGCAATGGGTGAAGGGTAATCAGGCGTTTGTTCTCCTTGTTGTAATTTTAGACAAGTCAAACTGCGAGCTAAGTCCAGCCGAGCATAAATTGTTTCTTTGGATGGAGGTAATTCAGTTAGGTGAGATTGAATTTGTTGTGGTAAATCAGCAATATCAGAATCGAGGGGAGTTTCTATTAACAAGCTTAGTTGATTTAGCTTGGCTCGTAAATTGGTTAGAGGCGCGGCAGATAGTGAAACAGCATTTTGATAAAATTTTAAGGCAGCTTCGTAAGCCGTCTGCGCTTTTGATTGATTATTATAATTTTCTTCGCGTTTGCCTAAAGCGCGTTTGGTATTGCCTAAACTAACTAAAGTAGACCTAATGTCTGTATCGGACTTTAAGCGTTGAAACATTTGCAAACTTTGCTGTAAAATCTGTTCTGAGTTGTTGACAGCACCAACAATTCGCAAAATATCTCCCAAATTTCTTAAAGTTGTGGCGGTTAGTTGAGAGTCTGCTAGTTTGCGAAGACTTTGTGCCACTTGCAGGGAAGTTTCATCGCGAATTAACGTTCTGCATTCTTGCGAAGGAATGGCTAAAGATTGTAATAAAGTTCCGCAAGCGCTACGGTAATGTCCTGCTGCTTGCAACTCTTGGGCGTTTTTTAGTAAGTTGGGTACGGTATTGTGGGTAAGTTGAGCGGAAACAGGAGATTTGAGGAGACACAAAAACATACAGCTAGCAGCAATTAACCACCAAGGTAAACGCTTTTTGATAGACTGAGAAAATGCTAGAAATGCTTTGCGTTTTATTGCCATATTTTTTAATTAAAATTATTTATAGATACTGGAGATGGAGTGCGACAAGCTGTTACACTTTCTGCGGGACTGTAGGGAGTTACTTTGGGTGCTTGTACAATTAAATGTATGACGCCTTTATCATCTTTTATCCATCCTTGCGCTTCTACTATTTCGGTTGGCGCAGAGGTACTTTCTGCGGTGGAAAGGTTGAGTGCTTCTCTCGGATTTGGCGGTAAACCGCCGCGCCCGGTAAGAACAAATTCGCCAATTTCATCATTATCTCTTGTGGCTGCACAAACATTTTGGAAAACTGGTCGATTATCAATTGGTGGTAAGGCGATTAATCCTTGGGTAGGGTCTATTTCGGGAGTTTGAATATTTATTACACCGTCAAATTGTGGGCCTAAATTGGAAGTGGCGGTGATATCGCTTGCTAAGTTGCTTGCTTCTCTGGAAAGATTTGTTCCTAAAAATCCTTGTCGAAAAATGCCTTCTGTGTTGATATTTACTTGACCGCCTCTACTATCTGTGGAATTGGCAGTAATGTCGCTATTTTCTAATGCTGCTAAGACGCCTGTATTGAGGGTAATGTTACCTCCCGTTCCGGCGGCGTTGGTGGTGATACTGCTTTGGCGGCGCAGTTGAATGTTGTTTGAAGTTAATTCTATATTTCCGAAATCGCCCGCTTTTGTTTCAGCAGTAATTATGCCATTTTCGAGTAAGATATTGTTAGCTAGA
>NZ_JAIQZN010000215.1 GCF_023333585.1 Argonema antarcticum A004/B2 | reverse complement strand
AGTGCGATTCGTTGTGATGTAAAAATAGCCTAAAAGGGTTACATAGCATCACTTACAGGGATTAGACCCTGTAAAACTCTCAAGATGATATAGGTGCAAGTCCTATCCGCCAAGTACGGGCGTGACTCCCAATCTACCCACAGCGACTAGACTCGGAATTCTAGAGACTGAAGCTGGGAATAGGGCGCAATCAGAGGTTGACCGATACCACACTGGCGCTAGGGGCGTCCCCACGATGAAACAGAGCCTAAAAAAGCAACCCACTCCAAAGCAGGCCGGAAAAGATTAAAACCCCTGACTTTATTGGAATAACACCCGCTACCTCATTTAGTCAAGAGTAGCCGTACAAGGGTATCCAATGGTTGAAGTGGCTACATCTAAAGGGACAAGACAATCACTTGAGGGAACGAATAAAAACGAGTCTAGGGTCTTAGGACAGTCGAATCCTAAGTAGGGCAGACGAGAGCCGGACATCCTTAGATTCGGGTAGGACAGCGAGTAATTTCGCTGAGGCAATCAGAAGACACAAATTGGAGTAGAGAATGATTAGGCACGGTCTAACAGCCAGTGAATTTTGGAAGGTCTTACCTTGGAAGCAGTTCCGACGTAATCTCTTTCGCCTACAAAAACGAGTGTTCAAAGCTATTCGAGCCAATGACCTGCGTAAAGCTAAGTCATTACAGAAGCTGATTCTGAAGTCCCGTGCCGCAAGGTTATTAGCGATTCGTCAAGTCACACAGCTTAATGCAGGCAAGAAAACTGCGGGTATAGACGGCAAAGCGTCCCTGACACATCAGGAACGCCTCGACTTAAGCGAATCACTTAAGTCCAGTGTAAACAATTGGAAGCACCAAGGGTTGAAAGAAATTCCCATCCCTAAGAAGGACGGGTCAACCCGGATTTTAAAAGTGCCAACAATGAAAGACAGAGCGTGGCAATGTCTCGTCAAATACGCCGTAGAACCTGCACACGAGGCAACGTTCCATGAACGGAGTTATGGTTTCAGGACAGGTAGGTCGGCACATGACGCCCAGAAAATCCTGTTTTTAAACCTACGCTCTACAACCAATGGAATAACCAAACGGGTCATCGAATTGGATATCGAAAAGTGCTTTGATCGAATCAGCCATAAGGCAATCATGGATAGACTAATTGCACCCACAAACATCAAAGAAGGCATCTTCAGATGTTTGAAAGCAGGTATAAATCCTGAGTTCCCAGAACAAGGGACGCCTCAAGGCGGTGTAGTCAGCCCATTACTAGCAAACATAGCACTCAACGGGATCGAATCCATTCACCCTTCCGTCAGATACGCTGACGACATGGTGATTATCCTGAAGCCAAAAGATGACGCCCAGAAAATACTTGACAAAATTGCTGAGTTCCTTGATGTAAGGGGCATGAAGGTAAGTGAAAGAAAGACAAAAGTAACAGCAGCGACAGATGGATTTGACTTTTTAGGATGGCACTTTAAGGTGCAAGAGAATGGAAAATTTAGAAGCCATCCCTCAGAGGACAACTTCAAGAAATTCCAAAGCAAAGTCAAGGAAATCGTCAATAACTCGAATTATGGGGCAAAGGTAAAAGCCGAAAAGCTTGCGCCTATTGTCAGAGGATGGAGAAACTACCACCAGTTCTGTAAGTTAGATGGCTCACGATTCAGTTTATGGCATATCAGCAAGAGAACCTGGAAGGTATTCAACAAAGAAAGTAAGCTTAACCGCTATCAAGTCACCGACCTGATAGAGAAAGCATTCCCGGCTATTCCCTACCACGAAAACAAATTCGTAAATGTTAGAGGGGACAAGTCACCTTTCGATGGAGATATCCTTTATTGGTCAAAACGCAACAGTGCATTATACGATGGCCAGACCTCTAAACTGCTGAAAAAGCAGAACCATACCTGTGGACAATGTAATCACTCCTTCATAGGAGAAGAACGAGTGCATCTGCACCACACCGACGGCAATCACGATAATTGGAAAGCCAACAATTTAGTAGCAATCCATGAAAGCTGTCACGATTACATCCACATGAAGCAACATCAGATTGTCGAGAGCCAGGTGCGGTGAAAGTCGCACGCCTGGATCGAACAGAGAGGGGCGCTGGGTAATACCAGCCCTCGACTCTAACCG
>NZ_JAIQZN010000108.1 GCF_023333585.1 Argonema antarcticum A004/B2 | reverse complement strand
CAGCTAAAAGCTGAGCGATTTTGGATGGCTAGAAGTTTAGACTATCGCACCTGCGGTGCGATAGTCTAAACTCCAGTAACGCAGTGTAACGCACAGAATACAGTTGAAGATATGCCTTAGCTTTAGCGTAACGCACTTTTTTAGCTGATTCTAAATTATCTAAAAAACAAGCGCTCTTAAGCAGTAAAATATTAGCAGTAAAATATTAGAATCAACTTAGATGGCAGAGTTACCACAGGAAATAACAACTACTGTTTTAGATTTGCAGCGACAATTGTTGGCAATCATCAGTAAGGCAAGAACGACGGAATTTACGATCCTGGAACGTTATGGGGAGACAGAGGCAACGATTATTGACTTTGCTCAACTCCAGAATACCAGAGAAAGGGCAGAAACTTACTACTCCCGCTTTTGCACTCTTCTATTGCAGATTGCCAAATCCTACCCAAGCCCTTCATCTGCTATGCTAGAGTTACTGGCCCGATCGATTGAACAGGCACAAGCTAACGCCCCAGCCTCGGAAGCAAGTATCCAAGAAATCAAAAGGGATTGGAATTTATTATGAATCAAATACCACCACCTCCCAGCCTAGAAAAAGTCAAGGAAAGAGCAGCTAAGATGGAGGAAATTAATCAACGTTGGGATGCTCTGATTGCGATCGCAGATTATATGATTGCTGAATTAGAAGCTGATATTTCCAAGCAGAAAGTTCCTCGTTACAAATTGGAGAAAGCTATGGAGTTGCTGAATATTCAGCCACAGAAGATGGAAGAAAGTAGGGGCGGGTTTTGCCCTTGAGATTATCTGTTGAGATCAAGGATTGTTTGCTAAACCCACCCCTACAATCATGGTATGGGCGGGTTTTGTTGATAGATTGTCTGTTGAAATCAAGGATTGTCTGCTAAACCCGCCCCTACAATCACATAACCGATACAAGTCCCATCCTATCGGACTCGATCTGAAAAATATAGTTTTAACTTACTATATTATATCGATTTTTAATATACTTTTTTAACACAGTATTCAAACTAAAAAAAGTTGTCTTACCATTTTCTTTGGCATCCAATAATAACCTGTTTCCTAGTGATTGCATCCCATTTAATAAATCTGATGGCGATAATGGGATTGCCTGTAAAATTTGCGGTAAAGCAACAGGATCATTTTCCTTAGCAAGCTGAATCATTATGGCAAGTTCTTGCTGCGTTAGTCGCTGAAATTGTTGGTCTAATTGTGCTTGCAAAGATTCGCTTAAAATCACTGCATCGCATTCCAAGAAATCAGAAACGCTACCGCCAAATAACTCTTGTATCATGGTAGCAGTATATTCTAACCAGAGCGGATTGCCTTGATAGGTATTTATCAAGGTTTCCCAAGTATCTTCATCGGATAATTTATGTTCTCTCAGAATTTCTTTAGCTGCAATTCCTAAACTGCCTAATACTAATAAGCGGACAGGAGTATTTGCTTTTTCTAATTTGGCAAGTTTTCTCAATTTTTCCCAACTATTTAAGAGCAAACAACTATTGTGACAAACTTCGGCAATTAATTTAAAAAATAACTGATAATCTTCATATCCAGTTTTATATTGACCTGCTAATTGTCCGCTGCTGAAAAGCATCTGCACGTCATCAAGGATAATTAGACAGCGATATTGGCGTAAATAGTTGATGAGTTGGGATATTTGCGTTTCGATGTTCTGAGGAATATCTGTTTTTTCCGAGAAGATTTGCAATAGGTTGGTGAGAGTGGCGTCTAGAGTTGGGGAAAAGCGGAGACTGCGATAAATTACATAGTCAAAATTGGTTTTGATTTGGTCTATCAGTCGCACTGCAAGGGTTGTTTTGCCTATTCCGCTGATTCCCAGTAGTGCGATGAGGCGACAGCGTTCTTGTAGTATCCAGGTTTCGAGGGTGGCGAGTTGGGGAGTGCGATCGTAGAAACTGAAGATTTCGGGTGCGTCGCCTAAGTCGATGTGGAGTTGAGTTGGGGTTTGTTGGGGTTGTTGGGTGACTTGTGGAGATTGAGGAGTTTGAGGACAAATGTTGACATTATTAACTGTTCCATAATTTTTCTCAATAGCTGAATAATTACAAAACTTTGCTCTTTCTAATATATATCGAACATTTGCTTTACTAACATTTTCTTCCAACACATTTGAAAGGATTTTCCATAATTCGCAAGCAACATCCCTGATATGACCCTCACTCAAGTGGAATTCTTCTGCAATTTGGGAATATTTCCGATCTTCGATCGCACCTCGGAGTATAGCTTCTTGCAGATATTCTAAGTGTTTCCCTGTTTTAGAGAAAACTAGCTCGTCTGCGAGTTTCAGGACTGCTTGAACGTCCATAAGTTACGGATTTGCTATGGTTTCTCGTATTTTACCCGATCTTTCCGACATTTTCCGATCTTGTCGGGTTGCAAAAGTCCCGACAATTCCGACTGACAGGGTTTAGATTTGGGTAGGATAATTTACAACTAGAGGTATAGGCTATTTACCGAAGAGTGAACTCTATGGAACTTTACATTGACACAAGAACTGCTGATCCCGATCTTTATCAAATAGGAAATTGGATAAAAATACGTTTTCGAGATAATTTTGATGATGCTATTAGTGCTGAAAGAATATCAACAACTAAAGTTAAAATCAAAGTCGTGGAAGTAGCTGAAGCTAATAGAAACAAAGGTCGTGGTACAGCACTTGTTCAAAAACTTTTTGATCTATTGCCTAGTGAGGTTGATTGTGTTGTACTAGGTAGTAATGATGCGCCTGAATGGTGGAGAAAAATCAAATATAGAATTAGAGGCGGTGACAAGCTCGTTTTGTAGCTAATTTAGTTGAAGTGTAGGGTGCGTTAACGAAGTGTAACGCACCGCGCAACAACGGCAAGGATGGGGAGAGGGTTTAGAGGGAGCGATCGCGCATCATCCCAGTTTAAGTTTTAAAAATGACTGAATTGGTTTAAAAGAAGGGTTGAAATGACAAGTCCATATCAAGATATGATAGAAAATTTCACTCGCTCTCTAGATCGAGGAGATTTTTATCAAAATAACAAAAAATATCAACAGGCACTTCAAGAATATGCGAATGCGTTATCAAGCTTGCACGTAGCTGTGATGATTAGCGAAAATGTTAATAGGCGCAATAATCAGGTTTACTATGAGTTAGAAACCCGAATAACATATCTTTTTTTAATTGCTACAGTCCTGGGTAAGATAACAACTTGTTATGCAAGTATGGTGCATTTTAAGGAAAGTAGTTACATTTTGAGTCAAGAAAAGGAAATTGTTAGTATATTAGCTAGGTATGAGAGGAGTTTTAGTGCTAAAAATCTAAATAATTATGAAGCTTGTCGAGAAAATATTAGCCTTAACGAAAGTAGACTGACAATTCAAGAAGCGTTATTACAGCAAGGAAGCTCAATTCAAGAGATAAACCTTGATGAGATATCAAAAAAAATCCGTGAGACTATAAAGGATATTTCAAAGTTGGAGCTTTGTGGGTTCATGTTGACCGATGGTACTAGCACGAGTAGCTCTTGCTTCA
Organism: Argonema antarcticum A004/B2; assembly: GCF_023333585.1. Taxonomy (GTDB): domain Bacteria; phylum Cyanobacteriota; class Cyanobacteriia; order Cyanobacteriales; family Aerosakkonemataceae; genus Argonema; species Argonema antarcticum. The sequence goes on along the minus strand of NZ_JAIQZN010000108.1, from coordinate 20,433 downwards.
TCGCCACAGCAGCTTACTCAACTTCCACACACCCAGATCTAGACACATTCCGCAATTTCCGAGACGAAAAATTATTAACTAATCCTCTTGGAAAACGGCTAGTTAATCTCTACTACCAAATCAGTCCTAGCATAGCTCAATATGTCGGAAACCAGCCAACAATCAAAAGTTTTGTGAGACAACAACTAGAACGTTTAGCACAGTGGATGCGTAATTAAAGAGTTAAAAATCGGTAAAAGTTAGGGTGTGTTATGCTTCGTTAATGCACCGCAGAAGTAGTAAGGATGGGATGAGGGTTAAGAGAGGGCGATCGCTTTAGTTAAATCTCTTAATGCGTTTGTATATATAAATCAATTCTTTGAGTAAGTGAGGGATTAATCGTGGTAATTTTTATATTGTTTATATTGATTGTAATAGGGGCTGTAATTGCTTATTTTTTATTCTCTAGCAACTTAAGCTTAGTCGATTTAATCCAGATCATAAATGACAGCCTGAAAGAAAATTCAACTAATACTGGGAATCAAAACAAATTTATTAAACTTGATGAAAGTCAACTGAATGATGATTTAAGTTCAGCAGTAGGAATAGATTCTCGAAACTCGCGTAATTTTCTTGCAGTAAAAGACTTTGAATCTACTAATAAGAAAAGTACAGTGGATACAGAATTTATGACAGTGAATTATAACTTATTAAACAATCTGCTATCAGTCCGTAAGTGGAAAGAAGCTGACATAGAGACTGCTGCTATATTACTGAGGATTGCTGGCAGAGAAAATGAACTCTATATCGGAGATATCAACAATTCTCTTGCACAAGCATTAGCAATTATAGATCGGCTATGGCTTCAGCACAGCAATGGACATTTTGGCTTGAGTACTCAGAAGCATATCTGTCAAAGCTTTTCACGAGATTTAAATTTACCACTTCAAATGGAACTTTTAGTTGAGCAGAGTAGTGGAGCCTATGACACAATCTCTTATCCAAACAATAAAAAAGATATTATACTTTTTGGACTTGCTTATGGAGCCTGGTTAGAATATGCTTCTGACTTGGGATGGTACTCTAAAAACTCAAAGGAATGGCTTGATTACAGCCAACTAAACTTTAACATCAACGCGCCTAAAGGTCACTTACATGCACGTTTTTGGCTGTTTTTTGCAGACAAATCGCCCCTAGAAGAATATGATGTACCTGGTAGAGCTTTAAGCGATACTTTCTGTTGGCAAAGACTAGCTGTTCTTTTGTGCGATGACCAAGCGCTTATGGATAAATTTTTAAAATATAACAATCGATGTGGCGTGTTTTCTTATGAAAGGGAACAATATAGGATGGCAATAAAGTACTTTAATGAGTGCCTTCGTATTGACCCCCAAAATCCTTCCGCTACGTCTTGGTACTATAACCAAGGATTATCTAGATTAGAAAAGGAAAAGGATCAACCAGATGGCAAACTACCAGACTATGAATATGAAAATGCAATAGCAGATTTTACTCAAGCCTTGACGATTAATCCTAATTTTTCTCTAGCCTACTATCAACGAGCGCAATGCTACTTAAAACTGAAGAAATATCAACAAGCAATTGAGGATAATGCACGAGTTATCCGTATAGAACCTGATGATGGAGATGCTTACGCTCAAAGAGGACGTTTATATGCTCTTATCGGAGATACGACGACAGATCTTGATAAAGCTTGTTTTAATTGGCTTAGGGCTGCCGACTTATTTAGAAGTCAGAGAGATGTAGAAAAGTATCAAACAATAGTAGCCATACTAAAGCAATGTTGTTGGTCTGAGGATATGACTGAATCCCTCATTAAAAACGGGACAGAACAGCTTACTAAGAAATACTTTTGATCCAAGCCGATTTTTACTATATTTGGATAAACTGTAAGCGATTACGATAGCGCGTATCGCACTTTTCTCTTCCCCCAAAATGCGATCGCACTTCCATCTTTTCCCAAAATGCGATCGCACTCCCATCTTCTCCCAAATGCGATCGCACTCCCATCTTTCCCAAAATGCGATCTCTATTAAACTCTCCTACAGCTTACCTAAAATTTGATATCTCTCCATTCCTTTGCTTCTGTAAACCGTTTCAAATGTTTAGTATTCGTAGAAGCAATTACTATATACTGACCCGGATTTTCTGCTTGGAGAACTTTAGCTTGAGCGCAGATAATCATATCTGCATCAATATTTTTATTGTCCGCTGTTTGAATTCCTTGACTGTGCGCTTGCGCCCACAAATTAGCTGCTTCTTTCATTACCATTTTAGTTAACGGTAAAAAGTCAATAACTTCTGGCAGAATATCTAGATTTTGGATACCTTGAACTCTTGGATTACTCAAAGACGCTAATAGCAAACCCCTTCTAACTTCATAGTCACAAATATCAGAAGTTAGAACATATACACTTTTAGCAAGTAACCCATAAAGCCAGTCTTTACATTCTTTCGCCTCACCCGTATTATTTGGCGAGGCAACTAACCCAAGTATTCCCGTGTCTAAAAAAACAATCATTCTTTATTGTAAAGCTTATGTCCCGGCATTCGGGCACTATCCACAATTTCTTTGAAAGATTCAAAGTAGCTTTCTCTTTGCTTTGATTCCTCTTCCGTAACTTCTTCTTCTATCCAGCTTTTCAGAAGTTTCATTGCCGCCTGATTCTTCTGAAATTGTTCTGCTTCCGTTTTGCCTCTGTGCTTTAAAAAAGGTGTCAAAGAACTACTCATAATTTTAAAGTGTTCCCTAAAATTCAGGTATAATAGCTAGAATAGCCTTTTTCACCGTTGTTAGCTACTGATGGGGAAAACTTATAGTTAAAAGCGTTGGCGTAGCCCGCTGCTAGGCATATCGCACTTCCATCTTTCCCAGAATGCGTTGGCGTAGCCAGCATAAGGCATATCGAACTTCCATCTTTCCCCAAAATGCGATTAAACTTGACTGGGCAAATCAAACGCAATTAACAAAGCTTGATTCACCAAAATTATTGCTTCATTACTAAGCATTCCTCGTAAACTCAGTAAGCGAGTTTTAGATAACACCCTTACCTGATCTGCCATAGCGATCGAATCGTTAGTTAATCCCCCGTCTGGCGCTGTAATTAATATCTGAGTGGGATAAACTCGTTTACCAGTTTGATAAGTAGTGCAGGGAATAGCCAAAACTACAGGACTATATGTATTGATTGCATCTCGACTAACAATGATAACAGGACGAGTGCCCCCTTGTTCAGAACCCTCAACAGGTTCAAGTCGAGCATCGTAGACTTCTCCTCGTTTCATACTGAAGATTCTCCCAATTGCAAGGCTTCCCAACTCGCTACCCCAAACTCAGCCTCCATCTGTAGCACTTGAGCTTGATAATCCGGGTCTTGTGCCATTTCAATCAGTGCTGCATTAATTTCTGCTTGTTTGAGTGCTTCAAGCTCATGTAGAAGTGCTTGCGCTACAAACTCATTGCGACTCTTGGCTTTTCCTTGGCTGACTATTCTGTCAGTCGCGGCTAAAAGTTCTAGAGGTAGAGTTATTGTTGTGCGGACAGTCTGATTTTGCATAACTATCTTGATGTTTAAATTGATGTTGATAATAGCATCAACTTAAGCATAACTTAAAAACCTTAATCAGTGCCGATCGCACTTCCATCTTTCCCCAAATGCGATCGCCATTTAATCTCCACCCCTAATTCGTATTCGTGTTTCCTCAACAATCCATAATTTCTGTGCTACAGTTTCTTGAGCCATTAACGAAATAGCTCCTTGAAAAACTGAAAGTAGATAAGGCTTATCTTGCCGACTCACACGCAACACTATAATACCCGCAAAATCTGGCGGTGGATAAGCACGAATATCTGCAAAATCTAAATCCAGTGTTACTAAAATCCGCTCTTCTTGCCTGCATACCTCAATAATGATATTGTCGCGCTCTCCCGCAAGTTTTTGCTCCTCGACTGTGAGAGCATCATAACCTTGCGATCGCAGCAATTCGGCGACTTCTACAGGTAAATTCTCATCAATTTTGAACTTCATTTACCCACTTCTATCACTGTTGGGATGATGCGCTCGCGAGCCAACTCAGCAGCATAAGCGATCGCAGCCTGAATATCCTCAGCACTCAGAGAAGGATAACTTTGGAGAATTTCTGCTGTACTGACACCAGCCGCTAAATTATCGAGAACAACAGATACCATGATGCGCGTACCTTTGATACAACTTTTGCCATGACATATCAAAGGGTTGGTAGATATTCGTTCTTGCCATTTCATTGTTTGCATTTCTCTGTTCATAATAATTGATATCTTATCACAGGCGATCGCACTTCTATCTTTCCCCAAAATGCGTTGGCGTAGCCAGCATAAGGCATTCGCACTTCCATCTTTCCCAGAATGCGAGCGCTCAACCTAACTAAATGGATTTAACACACTTAATCCATTAATACGCCTAAAATCATCCACATTACGAGTGACTAAAACGCATCCTTCAATTAAAGCGCAAGCTGCAATTACAGCATCAGCTAGTTTCAATCGATAATCTCCACGAATTTGGGCTGCACGATCTAAAACTGATTCCGTCAATGATACGCAGTTAAGAAGCCTCAAAAATTCTCGCATCTCATTCGCTTGTTCTTCTGTCAACGCCGGGTAACAAAGTAACTCCACCCAACTAATCGGACAGTAGAAAGCCTCTGCATCGACCGCTTCAATTTCATCAAATATAGGCTTAACTTCCGGCTCATCATTAAAATAGTAAATCAGGATGTTCGTATCGAGAAGATATTTATTACTCATCCCATTCTTGTCTAAGTTTGAATTGGAATTCCAGAGCATCCACACGCTTAGGCAAAAAACCACGCCATCTTTCTAAATCTAGCCCAGGTGATTTTTGAATGCTCTTTTGAGCCTGGGTTTCTACCCGTTGACGAACCAGCATTGCTAAGTCTTCTAACAGACGCTCTTGCTCATCAGGCGTTAAAGTTTGAGCTTGATCCAGTACCTCGTTGTAAGTAGACATAGGCTCTTTGTTGGGATTTGTGGCTATTCCTGTATTATACCTTAACTTGAGATTGCAGAAAAAGCCTCAGCGAAGCCGAGGGCATTGTCTTTCTTCCCCTTCGCATCCTCATCCCAACTCGCTACCCCAAACTCAGCCTCCATCTGTAGCACTCTTATCACAGGCGATCGCACTTCTATCTTTCCCCAGAATGCGTTGGCGTAGCCAGCATAAGGCATTCGCACCCCTATCTTCTCCAAAATGCGATCGCTTCAGGTTATGCTAGTCATACTGAGTGTTAAAGTTACAGTCTAGTTGGGGCTGTATGTATGGTTGTTGTTGTAGGTGAGTTTGGGGCTGTGGTTGCGGTTCTTGCTATGGCTATGTTTGGGGCTGTTGCTGGATATTTAGCTATGGTATACAATATTCTTCAACCAGAGGCTAGTACCTTTGCTATATTAATTGTGCTATTCCACCTCTAAACCGAGCCAAACTCATCGCCAAATATCGCCAGTCTCAGCAACATTTGATTAAGCCTTAGTGAGGATAAGATGGCTGATTTGCCAGAAAAAACAATCACAACTATACTAGAATTAATGGAAAGGCTTGCAAAGCTAATTAATCAAGCGGCTTCAACGGAATTGTCGATTTTTGAACGGTTTGGCGAAACAGAGGCAACTGCTGCCGTTTTAGAGCAATTGCCGAATATTAGAGAAAGGGCAACATCTTCTTATTCTCGTCTTTCTAACCTGCTGCTGCGAATCTCTGAATTCCAGCCAACGGCTCCGCCTGCTACCCTAGAATTACTGGCTCAAACAATTGAACAGGCTGAGGCTACTGCTGACGCTGGAGAAGCAACTGTTCGAGAAGCTAAAAGTGATTGGAACTTACTATGACTCAACAACTACCTCTTCCTAATCCAGAGAAAGTCAAACAAACTGTCGCTAGGATGCGTGAAACTTGCCGCCAGTTTGATAACCTTAATTTGGCACTTGACGAACTAATTGCTCAGGTAGAAGCAGATATTCGGAATAGCCCCTTAACAGCTTACCGCTTGGGAAGAGTGAAAGCTGTTACCAAGTCAGATAATTCATGAATGACTATCATCGCACTTCCATCTTTCCCAGAATGCTTTGGCGTAGCCAGCATAAGGCATATCGCACTTCCATCTTTCCCAGAATGCTTTGGCGTAGCCAGCATAAGGCATATCGCACAGTACAATTTTATTAGCCCTAGTGACCAGACTCAGCTTAGTCACGAAAAAATAGAGGCGACGGCCTTTATTTGCCAATGGTGAAAAATAGCGGTAAAAAACCGGGTTTCTCTGGATAGATTCAACAAAATTATGCTTTCTTAACCTAAAGAAACCCGGTTCCTGGTAATACTTGAACTGTGAAAATTACCTATTCCACCGTCACCGATTTAGCCAAATTCCTCGGTTGATCTACATCCAAACCGCGACGGGCAGCAATGTGATAAGCTAATAATTGCAGCGGAATTACTGTGACAATGGGGGAAAGAATTTCATCCACTTTTGGCACAGGCAAGATATCATCAAATATTTCACTTGCCTCGGCGTCATTCATTGCTGTTACACCAATCAAGCGGGAATCGCGGGCTTTTGCTTCTTGGGCATTTGAGAGAACTTTCTCATAGTTAACGCCACCAGGCATTGCGATCGCAACTACGGGTACTTTAGCATCCAACAGCGCGATCGGGCCGTGCTTCATTTCCCCAGCTGGATAACCCTCAGCATGAATGTAGCTAATTTCCTTCAGTTTCAGCGCCCCTTCTAAAGCAATCGGGTAATTAATACCCCGTCCGATAAAGATGAAATCTTTAGTTTCAGCAAAACTGTGGGCTAACTCTTCAATATACCGCTCCTGAACTTCTAGAATCATTTCAATTTCTGCCGGAAGCAGTCGCAAACCTTGGAGAATTTGCTCCAGAGAATTAGCAGACAACGTTTGACGGCGATAAGCCAAATCGATCGCCAAACAGTAAAAAGCTACTAACTGAGCGACAAATGTTTTAGTCGCCGCCACCCCAATTTCAATTCCAGCGTGAGTATCGATCATGTACGATACTAGCGAACCAAGAGAACTTTCAGGGCGGTTAGTAATACCCAACAATCGCGGTTGAAACTGCGGTGGTTGACTAATGCGACGCTGTTTTTCCATTGTCAACGCCGCCAAAGTATCTGCTGTTTCCCCAGATTGGGTAACGCCAATTGTCAGAGTATTCCGTGTTAGCGGCGGCGGTGCGTAGCGAAACTCAGAAGCATACTGTACTATTGTCGGAATTCCCGCTAGTTGTTCCAGTAGGTACTTACCGACTAAACTGGCGTGCCAGCTAGTACCGCAGGCGACTATTTGAATTTGTTCTAAATCGGCATACATTTCGGCTGGTAAGTGCAGATTCACCGGCGACTTTGTGTCCGTTGGGTTCCAATCGCTGTTTATATATGCTTCCAAACAAGTCCGCACGACCCCTGGTTGCTCATAGATTTCTTTGAGCATGAAATGTCGAAATCCCTGTTTTTCTACCAGGATGGGGTTCCAGTTGAGGGTACGGGGGGCTTTTTTGAGCCTGTCACCGGCAAAGTTATAAACCTCAACTCCCAGGGGTGTCAGCCGTGCCATTTCCCCATTTTCCAGAGTTAGTACCGTGCGAGTATAGGGTACGATCGCTGGAGTATCCGAAGCACAGAAAAATTCTCCCGAACCAAAGCCTATTGACAAAGGAGCCTGCTGTCTGGCTACGATCAATTCGTCAGGATAATCTGCACTGATGACTGCGATCGCAAATGCCCCCTTCAGTTTGTTCACCGCTTGTCGCACCGCCTCCAAGAAAGTAAAGGGTGTGACGGACGAAGTAGAAGGCAAAAGAGATAAAAATTCAGCTATCAGGTGGGGAATCACCTCTGTATCGGTATCCGAGCGGAATTTGTGCCCTCTACTTTTTAATTCCTCTCGCAACTCGCGATAGTTTTCAATAATGCCATTTTGCACCACAGCCACACGCAGGGCCGTATCCATATGTGGATGTGCATTATACTCTTCAGGCTTACCGTGGGTAGCCCAGCGAGTGTGTCCGATCCCAATTTGGGCTGGATTTTCATCACCAGCTAGTTTGTCGCGCAGGTTTTGAAGCTTACCCTTCGCCCGAACGCAATGTATTTCACCTTCCCTAACCGTGGCAATACCAGCAGAATCATAGCCCCGGTATTCCAGTTTTTCTAACCCTGCCAACAAAATTTCGCTAGCCGCTTGGGTGCCGATATAGCCAACGATTCCGCACATTTAGTCACAACTCCTTTGTTTATATCGATCTAGTCAAAGTGCCATAGAGTCTACTGTCGCCAATCTTGCTGGGACATAATTTGACATACAGAACATTTTTTGACTTAACATGACAATACCAAAGGTAATGTGCTGCTATGTCAACTAATGTTGAGTAAATCAGTTACTAGGAGTTAACTCCTACGGCGTTGCCTTGGTGTAGGGCTTACTGAGTAACCAGCACCGAGTATTAACAGAGACTTTGAATTCCAACCAACAATCGCCACTCGTTACTCAGCACTCGTTACCCAGGACTCTATGACCTACTTGCTAAAACCTACTGGGCTATCCGGATAACCGCTCAAGGAGTAGCTCCATACCTTGTTCAGTATTAACGCAAGTTAATAGTTATTGTCAAAACCCGGTGTGTGTGGGTGGTTTTATTATTACTCCCTTCGGTGGTGGAAGAGTATGTATAGTGGGAGGGCTCTCGGATTGCGGAATATCGCTGGCAAGTGAAGCTTGTTTCGATCGCAGCTTTTGGGTCGCCTGCGCCCTTATCCCCATCTTACACATCAGCGATCGCAAACAGGACTTACCCCGCCCCCCAAGAAGTATAGCTAGGGACTAGGGGCTTTCTTGCTAGGGGCTAGGGAAAGTTTTGAGTTGTAGGGGCGGGTTTCGTTGAGAATAGTTCTGTTTCGACCCCAGATTCATCTGTTAAACCCGCCCGTACAGAGTTTTGAATGCAACCGCTAGCCAGTTATAAATGATTACAATCACAGATATGTAGTGATTTGGATGAGATAAAAGCTCGATCGCACCACTTCTTTGCCCCGTTCCCAAGCTTCAATATAGCGGGTTGCGCTAAGTATACTCCAGAAACCCGGTTTCTTAAAGAAACCGGGTTTCTCTATACCTCACTCACCTGAACAAGGCTGAATGTCGATCGCCTAGCATATACCTACAATATTACTTAGATAGATTAACCAGCCTTCCGCCCCCAAAAAGAGATGTAAAGCTTATGCCGATCGAAACCTCAACAAATGTTTACGGTGATGAAATAGTTAACGCAACTGAATTAAATCGCCAACCTGGTCTGATTCTGGACATCGCTTTAGAACGTCCCGTAACCATCACTCGCAACGATCGCTATTTTGCCTTGTTACCTCGCGAACAAATGGCTTTTTGGGTGAAAGCAACAACCATTTCTAAAACTGTATTTGAACTGATAAATATTGCTTACCGATTACGCTTGGGAGAGCAAATTGACCCCAATCATCCCTATGAATGGCTGAAAGTATTTGACGCTGAGGAGTTAAGCCAACTAATCGCCGAAGTAGAAACTGAGTTTCGTCAAATTGGTTTAGAAACTGGCGCTATAGATAGGCTTGATGCAGTAATACATGAATGGTACGAGAGTGCTTTAGCAAATTCTAGTCCTGAACTAGCAATTGCTTTCACTGATGAAGTTGATGAAGTCTTGCTCACTCAGCTTGTCTCTTGTCTCCCCTCTGCTTGTCTCTTATCCCCCCTCTCTCCTCTCCTGTCCCCCCTCTCCCTCTCCTGTCCCCCCTCTCCTCTTCTGTCCCCCCTCTCCGTCAACGGAGAGGGGGTTAGGGGGTGAGGTCAAGGCAACCAAGGATATTGCTTAAAATCGGGTTCTCTCTTCTCCAAAAACGCCTGTTTCCCCTCCGCGCCTTCCTCAGTCATGTAATAAAGTAAAGTGGCATTCCCAGCCAACTCTTGTAAACCCGCTTGTCCATCGCAATCAGCATTAAAAGCCGCCTTCAAACAACGAATTGCGATCGGACTTTTTTCTAATATTTCCCTGGCCCACTTAATCCCTTCCTCCTCCAACTCTTCGACCGGCACAATACAATTAACTAAACCCATTTCCAGCGCTTGTTCTGCATTGTATTGCCGACAGAGATACCAAATTTCCCGCGCCTTTTTTTGCCCCACAATTCTGGCTAAATAACTAGCACCAAATCCACCATCAAAGCTGCCAACTTTCGGCCCAGTTTGACCGAAAATTGCATTATCTGCGGCTATTGTCAAATCGCACAAAATATGCAGTACGTGACCGCCACCGATCGCATATCCCGCCACCAACGCGATCGCCACTTTCGGCATCGATCGAATCAAGCGTTGCAAATCCAGCACATTCAAGCGCGGCACGCCATCCTCACCCACATACCCAGCATTTCCCCGCACGCTTTGATCCCCACCAGCACAAAAAGCATACTTCCCATCCGTATGAGGCCCAGCGCCAGTAAAAAGTACTACACCGATACTGGTATCTTCGCGAGCATCGGCAAAAGCATCGTAGAGTTCAAAAACTGTTTTCGGACGGAAGGCATTGCGCTTGTGGGGACGATTGATCGTAATTTTAGCGATGCCGTCCGTTTTGTGATAAAGGATATCTTCGTAGGTTTTGGCGGTTTGCCATTCAACTTGCATAGATCGGCGTGTAGAGGTTAAGAATCTTCTATTATCCACTCAGAAGCGCGATCGCCCAAATCAATCAAAATGCTAACCGCCTTACCGAGTCGGGGGCGTTCCTTCGTCTGCTCAATATATTCTTGCACCTGTGCCGCACCACCCCAAGCCTGGATATAACTGGCGATCATATCCAGATGAGCCATATAATCAGCCTCTTTGAGCGGAAAAGACGCCTGTTCTAGATATTTCCACATAATCTGGACAAAAATCTTGCCCTGAATCCGCCGCACTTGAATATCGTAAGAGCGTCCCCACTTATTTAGTAATATCTGGCGTAAGTCTCGTCCTGTCATTCGATTTTGGATTTTGGATGAAAGGATTTTGGATTGAAAAACCGGGATAGGGGAATTGTAGATTTTAGATTTTAGAATTGAATTTCAATTTTTTTATCTAAAATCTGAAATCCTCTCCCCACGAACCACGACACGGATAGGCACAAATGCACGGGTAGAAGAAGAATCACGGTTGTCTCCCCCACTCCCCCACTCCCCCGCTTCCCCACTCCCCCTTATTCCACGATTGAAATACCTAAGTTCTCATTATGAGACGGGGGTCAAAAAATGTAATAATACCCCTGTGAAAGTTGTAAATCAGTTTCTCAAAACATTTGGGAGACTTTGCCGTGTAGCGGCGGATTGCAGGTTCACAAAGCATGGTGAGAAAAATCTGAGTTTTCACTCAGAATCTTGACAAAGATACACACACAAGCATATTTTATGGCTCAAGTTTCAGGATCGGCAGACGTCCCCGATATGGGGCGTCGTCAGTTTATGAATTTGCTAACTTTTGGCACCATCACTGGAACGGCACTGGGGGCGCTATATCCCGTAGTCAAATACTTTATCCCCCCATCTGCTGGTGGTACTGGTGGTGGAGTCACCGCCAAAGACGCACTGGGTAACGACATCATTGTGAGCGAATATCTGACCACTCACGGCGCAGGCGATCGCAGCCTCGCCCAAGGACTCAAAGGCGACCCCACCTACATTGTGGTAGACGATAACAAAGCCATTGCAGATTACGGCATCAACGCTATCTGCACCCACTTAGGCTGTGTCGTACCTTGGAACGTCGCTGAAAACAAGTTTAAATGCCCCTGTCACGGTTCTCAGTACGACAAAACGGGCAAAGTAGTGCGGGGACCAGCACCCCTGTCCCTGGCACTAGCACACGCCGCTGTGGCAGACGACAAGATTACCTTTACGACTTGGACTGAAACAGACTTCCGCACTGGCATTGCACCCTGGTGGAAATAAACAGTGCTGAGTGCTGAGTGCTGAGTGATGAGTGCTGAGTGATGAGTTATTTAGTTACTCATTCCTCAGTTTGATTGAAAGCTGAGAACTATTGATTTGACCTTGGTCACGGAATCGTTGTAATTAGAGATGAAAAAAGTTTGTTTATCGGCGATACGCATTGGCAGTAAGTGGGCGATTACCAAAATAGCACTGCTTGCGATCGCCACATTTGCCCTCTTCCTCGCCAGCGATATCGCACTTCCCCAATCCGCAGCCGCCTACCCCTTCTGGGCCCAGGCAACCGCCCCCGAAACCCCCCGCGAAGCCACAGGAAGGATTGTTTGTGCCAACTGTCACCTGGCATCTAAACCCACTGAAGTTGAAGTACCCCAATCGGTCCTCCCCGACACAGTGTTTGAAGCCGTAGTGAAAATTCCCTACGACAGCAGCAGCCAACAAGTACTCGGCGATGGTTCCAAAAGCGGCTTAAACGTCGGTGCAGTCCTGATGTTGCCCAAAGGCTTCAAGATTGCCCCGGAAGACCGCATTCCAGAGGAAATGAAAGAAAAAATCGAGGGACTCTATTTCCAAACCTACAAAGAAGGAGAGGATAACGTAGTCATCATCGGGCCTATACCGGGAGATCAATATCAGGAAATCGTCTTCCCAGTTCTTTCTCCCAATCCCGAAACTGACAAAAACATCCGCTATGGCAAGTACGCCGTTCATGTAGGCGGTAACCGGGGTCGCGGTCAAATTTACCCCACGGGCGACAGAACCAACAATAATATCTATAACGCTTCCGCCACCGGAACTATTTCTCAGATTGCCAAAGGTGAAGACGGCGGCTACCAAGTAAGCATTACAACCGATGCTGGCGAAACAGTTGTCGATACTATTCTCGCAGGGCCAGAATTGATTGTTTCCCAAGGAGACGCTGTGAAAGCTGGCGACGCCTTGACGATTAACCCCAATGTGGGCGGATTTGGTCAAGCTGACACCGAAATCGTCCTCCAAAGCGCTGCACGGATCAAATGGCTGATGCTATTCTTCACGGGTATCATGCTTTCCCAAGTTCTGCTTGTACTGAAGAAGAAACAAGTCGAAAAAGTGCAAGCCGCCGAGATGAATTTCTAGGTGTGACTTGACACGCTCTAGCTAGAATAATCTCTTTTGGGACAGGCATCTTGCCTGTCCTTGTTATTTTTGAGGATCTGATATAGCTAGGGACTAGGGGCTAGGGGAAGAAGGGGCGTATTTCAAGAGTTTGGTGGAATTAAGAATGTCCTAACTGCCGATAAGGTTGCTATATAGCCAGATGAGATCTCACAAAGGGCGATAAACGCGGTAGTTAATGTTGGGAAAGATATTATCAATTGTCTCAACTTTTTCCAGCCAACCGCTGTCGATTTTGCCCGCGTTAATATCATCGTAGAGTTTATTGAAGCGCATCAGGTGCGATCGCGTCCGTCTTACCGCGTAAGGCACCATCGTCCCAGTCCGCATAATAAACGCCCAATCAGAAGACTGGGCCAGCAGTAACTCTCGCGCCGCCTGATTAAGCGCACGCCACTCCAATTCATCAGCAGGTTCCTTGAGCCCCAACTCAATCATCCGCTCTGCCGCTTTGTGCAGATAGGGATAAATCCAGGAATTCGTATCGTTGAGCCAATACTCGTGGAATCCCTTGAAACCCCAGCTAGACTGTGCAAGACGCATGACTTGATGCCTGCTGTGCATCCGCAGATAGTCTGCCAAGTGAGTCATAGCATAAGTCTTTTGGTCGTGCCAAGTCTTGCGGAACAGGTACTCCAAGAACCAGGGGCCTTCATACCACCAGTGACCGAACAGCTCCGCATCATAAGGCGAGACAATAATCGGAGGACGCTGCATCACATTGTAGAGATGCTCGACTTGCTGCGCCCGGTTATACATAAAGTTGCCAGCGTGTTCTGTCGCCTTTTGCCTCGCCCAGTAAGGATCGTACAGAGCTTTATCGCCCAAACCCAAACCCCGACCAGTGATCTTGTGGTACTTGATCCCAATATTTTTCCGCTGACCGTTGGGCATGATGTAAGGCTTAATATATTCGTATTCCGCTTCCCAGCCCAAGTCCTTATAAAATTCCCGATATTCAGGGTCACCGGGGTATCCCAATTGAGAAGACCAAACTTGATGCGCCGATTCGTGATCCCGACCAAAAGCCGCAATCCCTGACTCAGTAAAGACGGGTGTATAAGTCCCAAACCGGGGGCGGGGGCTACCATAAAGAATCGCATGACCGTCGATGAGGAAATAGCGCAGACCTGCATCTGCCAGCATTTCTTCTAATCCGTTATAGTAAGCACACTCCGGCAACCAAATCCCCTTGGGAGGACGTCCAAAATTTTCCTCGTAGTGTTCGCAAGCCACCCGGATTTGCGCCCATACTGCCTGCGGGTACATTTTCATTAGTGGCAGATACCCGTGGGTAGCGCCGCAGGTGATGATTTCCAGGTTATTGCTATCTAGGTATTGCTTGAATGCGCCAATTAAATCGCCGTTATATTGCTGCCAAAACTGGCGAGTCTCGTAAAATTCTTTGGCGTAATATTCAGATAGGTAGCGCAGATGACCGTTATGGTGATTATGCCCAATTTCGAGTTGGGTCAGCTCTTCCAGTTTGGCCAAGTGCTTATCGTAGCGCTCTTGCAACAGGGGGTCGCGCAGCATTGACACCAAGGGCGGTGTCAGGCTCATCGTTATTTTGAATTCAATGCCGTCTCGCTTTAATGCCTCGAACATCCGCAGCAAAGGGATGTAGGTTTCGGTAATGGCTTCATAAAGCCACTCTTCTTCCAGCACATAGTCACTTTCGGGATGTCGGACGAAGGGCAGGTGGGCATGAAGTACAAGAGCGAGATAGCCAATAGCCATAATGATTTTGTGGAGGTGAATTAAGGTCTTGAGGACGGGGGAGGAAGAATGGTTGACAGTATTTTAAGATTTTAAGGCGAAAGGGACAGTCTTGTAAAACTTCATTGACTTTATAGCCATTTATAGTATAGTATAGTCAAAATCACGGGACAACAATGCAGCTAGTTGAAAAGCACATGATCGATCGAAACCACTGGCTATACAAACAGCTAGATAATTTGTGTTTTCTTTCCAAGAATCTTTTCAACTACGCCAACTACCTAATCAGACAAAAATTTATCCTTTCAGTCGAATACCTAGATTATTACAAAATACAGAAACTATGTCAGGGAACGACTGACTATCTAGCATTACCAGCCAAAGTATCTCAGCAAGTATTATTGAGATTACATGAAAGCTGGAAATCATTTTTTGAAGCTACCAAGGAATATAGCCTACATCCAGAAAAATTCAAAGCCAGACCAAAAATCCCCAGATACAAACACAAAACATTAGGCAGAAATGTACTGACTTACACAGCGCAAGCCATCAGTAAAGAATGGCTCAATAAAGGGATAATCAATCTGTCTAAGACCAACATATTTTTGACTACTAAAGTCAGCCAAGTAAATCAAGTCAGAATCGTCCCAAAAACTTACCATTACGCGGTCGAGGTAGTTTATGAGCAAAAGTATGTAACCCAATCATCATCAGGTGTTGAAGGAATAGCAGGGATTGATATTGGCCTCAATAATTTAGCGACAATTACATCCAATCAAAAGCGGTTTTTCCCGCTCATAATAAATGGTAAACCCCTGAAATCAATTAATGCCTACTATCACAAAAAGAAGACAGTATTGCAGTCATACTTGAAGGGAGAGAGAAAGACATCAATCAAAATTGAACAATTAACTCACAAGCGAAATGTAAAAGTAGATAATTACCTGCATAATGCAAGTCGATTTATTGTCAATTATCTGGCAGCTAACCGAATCGGGACACTGGTAATTGGTAAAAACGATGAGTGGAAACAGGAAATAAATCTGGGCAGACGCAATAATCAAAATTTCGTAGCAATACCTCATGCACGGTTTATTGAAATGCTGACTTATAAAGCAGAGTTAGCAGGAATTGTTGTGAAAGTTATTGAAGAAAGTTACACTTCAAAGTGTTCTTTTTTAGATAATGAACCTTGTGTCAAGCATTCGGAGTACAAAGGTAAGCGAATTAAGCGAGGTTTGTTTCGTGCTGGTGATGGCAGACTGATTAATGCGGATGTGAATGGCAGTGCTAATATTATCAGAAAAGCATTTCCCAACGCTTATGCTGAGGGAATACAGGGCGTGGTAGTACGTCCAGTGAGGGTGACACCTTACAAAATGGTTGTCCGAGGCAAGTGTAATATTTGCTTATAAAACCTGTAACTATGCGCTCGAAAGCATCGTCGCCCAAACCAACGGCCAACTGGGAGGATTTAACCCTAAATACCTCGCCAGACCCAGTGCAGTTGGACAACATCAAAGCCCAGCTGGATTTAGTTTTGCTAGCTTTAGAAGCATTAGCAGGAATAGGTTCGGAAGCGATCCTCGCAGCAGCAGCCCATCTGGGTTTGGAGTCAATGGTTGCTGACCGGGTTTCCTTGTGGCGTCTCCGCCAGTCCAGTCCCTTACGAAAAGGACAGGGAGGGCGTAAAAAGCTGGATGTAGAGGAAGCGCGATCGCTAGTTCTCATTATCTGCCACTTGACCAAACAGCACCAAGAATTAATCCGTCGCGCCGTCGCCCTCCTAGAACAGCTAACCGAGCAAAACCAAAAACCGCATCAAGCCGCTCTGCTGGGAGATTATATTGATACCTTTAGCAACACCTACCAAGAACGTATGGAGGATGGCGACAGCTATTCAGCTGAAGTTCTGACTCACCTCGCTCTCAAACTATTGATCGATCTACTGTTTTACAGCAGTCCTGGCGGTCACCGCCGTCTTTGGTTAGCACTGCTCGGAAAAAGTAAAAAGTATAGCTAGGGACTAGGGGCTAGGGGCTAGGGGCTAGGGGAAGAGGGAAGAAAAGAAGATTTTAGATAAAGTAGAAAATTGAAATTAAATCCAAAATCTAAAATCTAAAATTCTCCTCTGCTCCTCTGCTCCTCTTACCCCCTCCCCTCTGCTCCTCTTACCCCCTCCCCTCTTACCCCCTCCCCTCTTACCCCCTCCCCTCTGCTCCTCTGCCCCTCTGCCCTATGTACTCGTCCACCTCAGTTCTGCGACGCTATACTCCACCCACCTGCACGCTGGAAATTGTGGCCAAAGGCTCACCCCTATCTCGCTGGGTTGGTCGCACCGTGCTGAAGCGGCTACAGTTTGTGCTAAGCTTCGACGATCCGCGAGTGCCAGAGGAAAAACGAGTTAGCGTTCGTGGGGATCAAACGCAACTAGAAGCGCTCTGCGAAGTAGTTCAAGGGTATGTGCAGGACTTTCTGGAACAGTCGCCCGATCGATTGAATGCGTCTTTCTTGGCACCATCGCCTAATGACCAATCCGAACTATCAGACACCAATGGAGAATCGACTAACGGTTCGGGTGACACAAATGCCGAGATGGAAATGCCGCCACATCATACTCCGGGCAGTGAAGAAGGTTCGATAGCATTATCATCTCATCCTTTAGACTCAGACTCAACCGCAACTAATTCACCGGAGTTAGAACTTGGTGAAAAAGAAACTAGCGCTAACGGCACACCATTTTCGCGTCATGAAGTTACAGGAATTTACCTGCAACCAAATGGTCTGCTGTTTCACGACCTGTTTTTAAGTTCTTTGGCTACAGAGCAGTTAGGGCCAGTTATTCACCTGAGTTTGCTGCAATTATTTGATTTGGCGACTGCGCTAGATGAATACGCAGCTGAATTGGAGATATTGCCCACCCTTAACCGCCCAGCTTTGGGCAAAACGCCGCCCTTTTGGGCCAGTATAGCTGCGATCGCTCTGGTGACTGTGGGCGTAACAACAGCGGCTGTGAAATTGCTCGATCGAAAAACTTCTAACCCAGAAATACCCGCAACCGCAGTTAACCCAGAGCCCAACCCAACCGAACAGCCACAAATTGCTGCTGTTCCCTTACCTCAGCCAACACCGGGAGTACCAACGCCACCCCTGTCTTCGTCGCAAACACTGCCAGCACTGCCACCATCGGCATCTAACTTATCTCCCAATCCCAGCGTGACCCTGCCACCGGGATCGGGCCTAGCTCCTTCTCCTGGAGTGATGCCGTCAGCAGCTTCCACAGTACCTCCTTCTCCTGGAGTGACGCCGCCAGCAGCTTCCACAGTACCTCCTTCTCCTGGGGTGACGCCGCCAGCAGCTTCCACATTACCTCCTGGGCCCAGTTCTACTGCATCTAAACCAGAGCAATACAAACTGCCCCTAAATTCTGCTCCACCCCAACCGGGAAGTGGAGGCCCAACAACATCCCCAAAACCACCCGATAATCAAACCGAGGTGAGGATAAATCCCTCAGAAACATTACAGCGTCAGGAGTCTACCCAACCCCAAACACTTAAACAACCTGCTGCGACCGCGCCGCCTCCCCCTAAGCCTAACCCGACCCCCCCGCTTCAGGCGACGACCTCACCAACGGCACAGCGCCAAGAGTCCAGCGATCTTCCCAGTACTAACCAATCTGCGGCTCGAATTGCTTCTGCTCCTGCGGTTGTAACAAAGTCAAGACCGACTCCTGAAGTTATACCGCCTACCGCTCAATCAAGTCCTCGAATTACACCTCCCCCCGCTCAACCAATTCCTCGAATTACACCGCCTCCTACCCAGGAGATTCCACCCATTGCAATTCTTCCTACTCAAGAGTTTCCTTCGATTACACCGCCTCCTATTCAGGAGCTTCCTCCCATTACACCACCTCCCGCGCAGGAGTCGTTTCCAGTCGCGGCGGCTCCCACTCAAAGCGCTGATGTCAAACCGCCAGTTGCCGCTCGGAGTGGTACTCCAGCCCCACCGCCTACCCCCAGCAGCAGTACTTCCCTGTTTGACACGATCCCGCAGGTAGCTGAAGCGAAAAGTTATTTCCAAAATCGCTGGCAACCCCCGACAAGCTTGAAACAACGTCTGGAATACAGTCTGGCGCTTAATCCTGATGGGTCAATTCGCCAGATTATTCCTCTGGGACAAGTGGCAGAAACTTATCTCGATCGTACAGAGATGCCTTTGGTGGGTGAAACTTTCGTCTCTCCGATTGAAGGAAAACGCAGTCCCAAAATTCGGGTGGTTCTGAGTCCAGATGGCAAGGTGGACACTTTCCTGGAATCGTTGGATTGAGGATTGGGAATCTGCCAACTTCTGTGTGTTGCTTTTGACTACGCTCATACCCAGATTTGACAGAACTTAAACCAATAAAATCATTAAATCCTTTTCTAAATTAAGGAAATTAATTATTTTGTCTCAATGTGTTATTGGTAACAAGCATTTTTGAAAAGTACTGAATAGCGATCGCAACGGTTCGATACCTGTACCTATACGGTCAATGCTTCAACGTTTGCTTTTTTAGGGTTAGAGGTGCAGACACTCTCTGGCGCAGAAACCTCTAATGGCAGCACTTCCTGTAACATGAGCATTTCCTTCTGCCAAATCAGTACATCTTCGACACCTTCCCAAGAAGGTGCAAATGGTGGAAGCGCTAGAGAACACGCCGTCCAACTGCCGCGAACGGGCACACTTAGCTGTTGGCAATTACCGCCGCGCCTTCCTTCCGGCGTGTAGTACCGACAAGAACGACAGGCCGAAGCTACAGGATTTACCGTCATGAAACCTCTTTACCTTTTAGGGTTTACTTTGGGTGCATACGTTTTTTGAGTCTTCTTTTATATTTATGCCAAATTACTTAGCCACTATATAAGGCTATAACGCATGAACTGTCAGGGTTCTAGCGATCCCCAGCTAAAATAAACTTTATATTTATTTCATATTTACGTTAAGAAAACGATACATTAAGGCGAAATAACTATACTGATTTCTATAAAAACTAAATCGGGATCAAGGGAAACTTTAATTGGCCGTCTTGGAACATAAGCTAGATACTCACCAAAAATGAGGAATAAAAAGAAATATGCTCTTTAGGTAGAGTCTGATTATATATTTTGCTATATATAGCAACCGCTCTCGTCGGTTAGGACAACTCCAACTCTTCCCTTTTCCCTCTTCCCTCTTCCCTTTTCCCTTTTCCCTTTTCCCTTTTCCCTCTTTCCCTCTTTCCCTCTTCCATCTTTCCCTCTTCCCTAGCCTCTAGTCCCAGTCACATCGGTTAGGACAGTATTAAAGGCTTAAAGCAAGGCGGGGAATCTGTTTGTACGGCTTTCGTTGCACTCAACACTTTGCTATAATGCTTTGTTTTAGTAGATTACCCATAGTTAAAGGGTTAATCAACAGTTGTCACTTTACTAATATTTACTCACAATCCTTCACTTTTACTCCCTGGCCTTACCACACTCGCCCAAACCCATAGTAAAATTTGGCTATGCT
>NZ_JAIQZN010000107.1 GCF_023333585.1 Argonema antarcticum A004/B2 | reverse complement strand
TCCCTCTTCCCTCTTCCCTCTTCCCTCTGCCCTCTTCCCTCTTCCCTCTTCCCTCTTCCCTCTTCCCTCTTCCCTAGCCCCTAGCCCCTTGAGAAGCTTGACAAGCGGGGTTCGTCAGAAAAGGCCCGATCGTAGATAGATTTGCAGTCAGAACAACTTTGCCATCACTTTCCCGCGTCCACCCAGTCGCCTCCACCATCTCAGTTTGAGGTTCTGTACCCGCAACTTCAGAACCATTACGCACCTGTACTCCTGCTAGTAAAGATGGCATACCCATGAAACTGTAACGACCCGTCAGCGCATCGTAGGGAGTGCTAGCTAAACCACCAGTCCCAGTAACAGTGAAACGATTTCCAGCACGCGATCGAGTACCGCAGCCACTAGCAAAAACAGGATCTGGAACAACAAAATTACTCGACAAGTGTACCCGAGCATTTGTCAAAGTATTATTTAATGTTTGAATTTCCACTCTACCGCTTAAAGCAGGCGTTCCCCCAGTCGCAGTAATATCGCTTTCTGATGTAGCTAGATCGCGGAACTGAGTGCCAAAAATGCCATTCGTAAAAATATTAACAGTTCCTCCTTGGGATGATTGCGAATTAGCGCTGATATCGCTGTTTTCCAGCGCCACAATAGTATCAGCATTAATGATGATGTCGCCGCCATTGCCATTGCGCCCTGCCGCCGTTGAAATTTGACTGCCATTGCGAAGTTGCAGCGAGTCAGCCACTTGCAAATTAACGTTACCCCCATTTCCAGATTCGCTAGAGCCAGCAATACGACCGCCCCTAGCAATTAAAATTTCTCCTGCAATAATCTGCATATCTCCAGCATTACCCAAACCCTGATTTACAACACCGACTAGAGCCAAATCCGAGATGACCAATCGAGGAGTGATAATGGTCATTTTTCCCGCATCTCCTGTGGGTAGAGGTCGTCCTTCGAGTACTTGAAACGGATTGTTCGCTTCGGCTGCTGAAGTCAGCCTACTATTGATATTAGTTCCAGTTCCTACCCCGCTCACCTCGACGAATTCGGAAGCATTAACAAGAGAATTCCCCCCCCTTCCACTGCCTTCTGTACTGGTTCTGATAGCACCTCCATTGCGAATGAGAATTCTTGAAGTGTTGAGGCTCATATCGCCACCATTGCCATTACCGAGCGTTACAGTACCTAAAAAGCTTCTGGTGGGAATTCGTTCGCGAGTACGGTAATTTACTCCTATCACTTCTACACTTTCTGTGGCGTCGATACTTACATTGCCTCCAAAACTAGCTGACCCGTCGGTAGTAGATACCACAAGCCCTCCATCAATTACCCTTAATCGGCTAGCCGAGACGCTGATATCACCAGGTTTTGCTTTGCCATAACCAGTAGATAAAATACCGCTGAAAGTGAAAGCATTGATGGGGGAAGTGGCTCTAGCTTCCACAGATTCAGATGCTTCTACAATAATATTGCCTCCTATTGTTTGCGGACTTTCGCTAGAGGAAATAGTGTTGATTTCACCCCCATCTTGCATTGTCAAATGTTGCGTCGAAACAACAATATCCGCACCTATTCCTTGCGTCTGGATTTGAGTTAAGATGCCGCTCGGAATAATTGTACTATCGTCAGTGCCGATCAATTCTACGTTCTGGGATGCCCTAACTCGAATCTCTCCCACTGGTAAAGTACCGCGATTTTCTATCAAGGCAAGCGAACCATCGCTCATCCGCAAGTTTCTGCCTGCTAATTGGAGTCCAATTCCGCCATCGCCACTGACATACGCTAGTGCCGCCCCAGAAAAGTTAATATCCCCGAAAGTATTTACTTGTGAATAATTCAAATTCCATCCCACCGTGCTTGGCTCGAAACTAACTATTCCTTGACTGACGCTGCCAATTTCAATTCTTCCGCTTTCGGCTGTCAGGATGGCACCACTAAGGTTGACATTTCCACCAACTAAAGCTAGGGTTCTTTGCGGTTGTAGGTGCAATTCTGAATTATCGCCGTTGCTGTTTTGCGATCGAATCAAATTGTTTTCGATTTTCAGAGAGTGCCCATCCCCAATAACCTGAATTGTACCGCTATTGTTTCCGTTCCACTGCAAGCCAATTGGTACGCTTATCGTTAGCAGAGAAGGTGTATTGGGTTTAGCAGCGCTGAAAAAATTCCCATCAGATAATTGTAAACTATCAGCAGTAGTGCCGACAAACGAACCGCCGATATTGAGGCGAGCATTTTGCCCAAAAATGAGCCCATTAGGATTGATCAAAAATAGGTTGGCGCTGCCCTTGGCTCGAATTAACCCATCAATATTAGAAATTGAGCCCCCCGTCACGCGGCTGAAGATATTCTCAATATCCACAGCATTGTTAAAGTCGGCAGTCCCGCCAGTGGGGACGGAAAATTCCCGAAAGCTGTGAAATAGGTTACCACCTAAAGTGGTTCCTCCTTCAATAATGCTGGTGTTGACCTGATTCGTGACGATCGAATTAATAGGCAGAGTAGCATCCGGTACAATCTGTGCCGCTATTGGATTGCTAAGAAACAGACACGCCCAAACACTCCCTAACCCAGCCCAGAATCGGAGCGGATATCTTTTGATTTGCACTCTTTGTCTCTGGTAGCTCGTTTTGTTTTATCTTTGTTTGACCAAAAAGTCAACCAATTTTTATATTTTAAATGGATTCTAGCAGACTGCGATCGCTGCTCCTAGTGCAGCCGCTGTTGCTACTAGATCCCGAATTCATCCGATATTCCATCGACTTTCTCTCTTTGTCCCAATCGCCCTGGCAGATCCCCCAGTAGAAGGAAGGCGGACGCAAATATGACTATAATAATGGGTATGTTGTTGTGCTTTAGCGCTCTTTGAGTGCTAAAGCGCAACCAGTACCTGCTGCAAAAGCCTTAATGATATAACTAGCAACTTACGTTAGTAAGGAACTAATTTTGTACTCCGGCGTCCTCCTCCTTAGTATGTAGCTAAAAAGTTTTCGCCAGGACAACAAAAAAAATCCCCAAATAGTGATATTACTTATGGTTGATGAATAACCCTTTATCGCCTAGTTACAATAAAGAGTATTAAGACTTCCCCTCCCACATCACACAAGTATTTAAGATGAAGTGATGACTCGAAATAACAGACTCTCTTTATAGAGTCGGTACTATCAGAAACAAACTTTTCAATCCGGCGTCATTTGATATAACAAACCCAACAAGGAGGGTGCCATAAATGTTTAATTCCCATCGCTGGCAATCTACAACCGCTGCACTACTCGCATTAGGAATGACTGCTACTACAGTTGCTCCGTTCCTAATTGCATCACCTGCTTTAGCTCAATCTCGTGTATCTCAATCACAACGATTTGATTACAGATTACCCGCTGGCACAAACATTCCCGTTACATACGAAAAAGCCGAAAAAATCGTCTTAGCACCAGATGAAACTGCACGAATAACTCTCACAGTACAAGATGACGTAGTAGGTCGTGACGGTAGCGTATTGATTCCATCTGGCAGTCGCATAGAGGGACAAATAGAACCTTATGGTAGAGGTTCGCGCTTTGTGGCCAGAAACCTGATTCTAGATCGAGGTGAGAGACGCACTATCAACGCGACTTCTGATGTAATTACTCAAACAGAAGAAGTCCGTAGGGGTGGTACTAACACAACTTCTATCTTCACAGGTGCAGCAGTTGGTTCAGCAGCAGCAGCATTGATCTCAGGCATTTCTGGCGACAGACGTATCCGACCCCTAGAAGTTTTGGCGGGTACGGGAGCGGGTGCTGTAGGTGGACTTCTCCTGGGACGCAATCGCGATTCAGCTAAAGTGGTGGTCATTGACCCGGAACGCGATCTGGATCTGACACTCCGCTCGGATTTAGTACTTAACTCCTCCTCCGGTTACAGCTCCGGGTCTAACTCTGATTACAACTACGATCGCGACTCCAGACCCATTCCAAGACGCGACTCTGGGTACGATCGAGGCATTTAGATAGACATCATCAATGGGAAAGCGATCGCAAACTATCTCAGTTTGCGATCGCTTTTTTCTTAACTGGACGTAACCCACATTCCGTTTTTATCTTGACTGTCTTTCATCCGTCACTATACCGTTAAGTTAGCGGGGGAGAATCTCAAAAATGATTTTGTCTACCAATCCGTCGCAACTAGGGTGCTTCAGGAAACCGTCAAACCATCTTTGTAGCACAACACAGCTTTAGGAAGTCAGGTATGGAAAAAGTCCTTTTTATTCTAGGGGAACTGAGCGATGACGACATTGATTGGATGCTACAGACGGGTAAGCGCGAGGAAGTTCCTGCCAACACTGTCCTCATTGAAGAAGGAAAACCCATCGACACGCTGTACCTTCTCCTGGAAGGAACCTTGACTGTTTCTATTGCTGCCCTGGATAATAAAGAAATTGCCACATTGTCAAGCGGCGAGATGGTGGGAGAAATGTCTTTTATAGATTCCCGCCCGCCTTCTGCCACAGTTAAGACGATCGAAAACTCACTCTTGCTGTCGATTCCCCGAAGGCAATTAGCGACAAGACTACAACAGGATACTGGATTTTGCTCCCGTTTTTACCGAGCCTTGGCAATATTGCTTTCGATCAGACTGCGTGGCACCGTTGGCCAACTGGGTTATGGAAAAGTCTCGCCCCATGATGGAAACATTGACGTGGAACAACTCAACCCCAATATCCTTGACAATATTGCGATCGCTAGAACCAGATTTGACTGGATGTTAAGACGGCTGAGGGATAACTAGCGCAAGTGGTCAGTTGTCAGTGGTCAGTTGTCAGTGGTCAGTTGTCAGTTGTCAGTTGTCAGTTGTCAGTAGTAAAAATCAAGATTTCCAGAGCAATCATTGGCAATTTTTAGTGGTGAGTTATTTCCGCCATCCTGCACTAGCTTTATTTTATAGCCCAGCGGCCTATAAATTTATCAAACAAAAGCGACTAATAAAGCTGCCGCTGTATCTTAACTTTGGCGAAAATAGTAGATCGACCAAACTAAAAAATAATATATTTTGAGTTTCTTTTAAAACAAAGCTTAGAATTTATGAAAACCATGTATTTTGTGGAGAAATCACTTTATGTATAAGCTCAAACCTTGGCAGTCGGCAACTACTTTATTGTTAGCTTTCTCGATAAATGCCAGCACCTTCACACCCATTGTGAAACAATATCCGGCTTATGCCCAAAGAACTTTACCGGCAGAAATAACTGGCAGAATTGCCGCCGGAACTCTTATCCCGGTTAAATACCAGACAGCACAGAGAATTATCGTTGCCTCAGACGAACCAGGGCCAATTCCCTTAACCCTAATCGTAGCTAGAAACATTGTTACCACTCAACCAACTTTGTTGATTCCATCTGGCACTCAGATCGTCGGCGAACTGGTAACAATGCAAGAAATAGGAAGCGCTCAATTTGTTGCCAAAGAGTTAGTTTTAAGCGATGGTAAACGAATTCCCATAAGTGCAAGTTCCCGAATTATTACCAAAACACAAGAGATTAGCGACAGCCCCAGACTTGGTAGAATTATCGGCAATGCAGCTTTAGGTACAGGGGCGGCAGCAGCTCTAGCGGCTGTGAGCGGGAACCCAGCGATCGCCACCGGACAAGTTGTGCTAAACTCTGGCTTTGGCTCTTCTTCCGAACTGTTGGGAAGGTTCCGAAACCAGGAAACAGTTAGACTCCTCTCGATCGAACCTGACAAGGACTTGACTTTAACCTTAAATTCCGATCTGATTTTGAGACGGTCTGCCTCATAAGGAAATTTTAGATTACTATTGACTTTCTGGTAACCACACGATAAAAGTCGAACCTATTCCAGCATTAGTAGGGTGCTGAGATGGACTAAAAACCTCAATTTCACCCTGCATTTGCTGCACCAAATCTCGTGCGATCGCCAAACCCAAACCAGTCCCCGGAATCTCCGATCGGGCCTGAACTCCCCGGTAATGGCGCTCAAACAACCGCTCTAAATCTTGGGGAGGAATACCAGGGCCAGTGTCGCTCACCGCAACTCCCTGCAACCGACCTTGAGGCGATTCTCGCTCTACCCCCGCATCAACGTAAACCCATCCCCCCGAAGGCGTATATTTCAAAGCATTATCAATTAAATTACTGAACACTTCTGTTAAAGCTTTGGGATTAGCTCGAACAGGCGTCAAATTAGCCCTAATTTCAGCTTTTAACTTTATATTTCGCTCTTGCGCGATCGCATACGCCGATGACAGCAGGGGTTTTAAAACTTCGGCTACAGAGCAGGATTCCAGAGTTCCCACCGCCATCAACCCACCTTCTGGTAACAACAGTAGCGGTTTATTGGCCCGATCGGGATCTGTCGCCGTCTCAACCTCCCCTTCAACCGAAACCTCAGAAGGATAAGCTAACAGCGATCCTTGACTGGCGGTCAAATCAATCGCCTCATCGAACTGTGAGAGCAAATCTTGGATGCGATCGCTCTCCCTGAGAATATTAGCTGCAATATCGCGGTTTGCATCGGACGGTCGCAGTCGTTTCAGCAGCAGCTTCCCAAAAGTCAATAAAGCCGTCAGCGGATTGCGAAGCTGGTGCAACAAATTATGTAGAAGCTCATTTTGTTGACTTTGAAGGCGCTGTTGTTGGCTAAATTGCTGCCCCAGCCACTGAGAGCGTTGGTCTAAAATACAAGCTAGAGCCATCGTATGAGCAATCCTTTCCACCTCAATCCGTTCCTGCTCATTCCAAGGTCGATCCTCACGACTGGTAACCAACAATCCCATCACAACCCCCTCATGGATCAGAGGTAAAACAATTTGGCGCTGTTGCACCAGAGAATGACCTTCTTTGTGACGCCGTTGCTCGCCTCCCGTTGCATCTACCCCTGGCCCAGACCGCAGCAGGATTGAGGAGCCTTGAGGAGCCGCCGATAATAAACGAGGGATATTATTGACCTTCTCGATCCCATCCGGTAAAAAAGCCAGCGAATCATTCTCATCCCAAACCGCACTTTGGTTAGGGTAAGCCACAACCGGAATCAGTTTAGCTTCTTCTCCCTCCACCAATTCTTCCGTCAAATAGACTACACTCAAAGCCGCTCCCAGTGCCTGGGTAAGCAATGCGACCTGTGCTTGACACAGAGCAACAAATTCTGAAGAAGCAGGCATCAACATTCTTGTCAAGCTCTAGTAGTTATACGTGCCAAATGGCGCTGTTGTCCAAATGGCTTTCTGTTTCTCTGATATCATCTACAAGCGTTATCTGACCAGTTTGGGGCGATGAATTAGAAACAACATATATTTTTATTACAGCTACTGCGATCGATATCTGTTTCCAGCTTAGCGCGATCAGTACCTGCGCTTTGCTTTCAGGGCATCTGGAAGATTTGTATCAATCATTTAATAAAAGTTGATTTTTAGAACTCAAGCCTATATACTTGCGACGGCTTTGGTAAATATCATTACAGAATAGAACTAAAAGAGGAGGTAACTAGCTTGGCTAGGAGACGTAAGCGTAAAAGTCGCCGTCGCCAAGAAGGGCGTAGGATTCTTGAGCACGTGCCTCAATATAGCATCGAAAGTGGGCTGGATAAACCAGTAACGGCGGCTCGAAAATTTATTCAAGCCGAAGGAATTGTGCCACCCGCTCTACTGCTGGTTAAGCGGAACGAGCATACTACAGATCGCTACTTCTGGGCAGAAAAGGGGCTGTTTGGGGCTCAGTACGTGGAAGAAAACCATTTTCTGTTTCCCAGCTTGAAAGAGTTAGAACACCCTAACGAAAAAGTTGCAGTTGCTGCTCAAAGTGGCTGAGACTTAACGGGTAGGATTGGCTGGAGAGGAATTTAAAATTCGCATTTTGGCAACTCCAAGGCGACCTTTGCAGCAACGAAAAAGTTGATATATTAAATAAACCCCACTCAAACTAAGCAAGTTATGAGTGGGGTTTATTGTCGGTTTTTATGTAACAGTGATTCTGCTATGTTGTTGGGACAGGCTTTGTCAAAGGAGAGGCTTC
Source organism: Argonema antarcticum A004/B2 (assembly GCF_023333585.1). Classification (GTDB taxonomy): domain Bacteria; phylum Cyanobacteriota; class Cyanobacteriia; order Cyanobacteriales; family Aerosakkonemataceae; genus Argonema; species Argonema antarcticum. The sequence continues at coordinate 16,112 of NZ_JAIQZN010000107.1, read as the reverse complement.
TCTAACTTCATCGTCAGGTTTTAATCCCAGTGCCTGTTGTAAAGCAGCCAATTCATCCCGATGAGCAGTAACAGCGATCGCACTTTGCACGACTTGAGTTTCCTCGCTAAGCACATCTTCAAACTTGAGCGAAACCTGCTCTTGTCGTCCAGCTTTTTGCCAGTAAAATACACCAGCTATAGGGGACAACAATTCTAGCCCCAGAAATCCGATCGCCAAATTGGGAAACAAAATCGACAAAACCAGCACAAGACTCAGGATTCCCACAGCCGCCAACAAAGTTAAGAAAATTGCCATAAACCAGCTGGGGCGGACAAACCCCACGAAAGTCACCTCGTTTTGAGTCGCATCCACAGATGCGACCCGGTAGGAACGCTGCGTAAAATACTGCTGGAATTGAGCGAAAAGCGCTTCTTGTGGCTGCTCCGAAATCAGCCTAACTGCTTGAGTCCTATCTTTGACAGAAGCTTTGATAAAGAAAAACAGGCCAATCGACAGCAACAACGTCAGCAGCAATGTCGAGTAAATAATTGTCGTGGTCATCCTGATTTGGGAAGGGTTTGGGGACTTAAGATTTTAGATTCACCATGAATCCAAAATCGTTACATCCGTATCATCCCCATACTTTACACAAGTTTACGATTTGTCGCTACCTTCGGGAACTGTTTGCCGCTGACTTGGTTGGGGTGAGGCCGAACGCTCGTCTTTGGCTGCATATTCGCGCCAGAGACGAGCCAAATCCTGAGATAGCTCCCGCCAATCAGGACGGATGCGATACATCCTTCGGGGGCGTCCGCGTCCTTCTACTTTTTTCCAATACCCGCCGATCGCCTGTTCATCCTCCAGAAATTTGAGTGCTAGGTACAGAACAGTATCCGAAAGCCGGTAGGCGGGGTATTCACTCTCTATAAGCTGGATTAGCTCTGTTCCATAAGATTCCCCTCGCACTAAGACAGAAAGTACGTAGCACACGGCTAGTTCTTTGCTCAGATATATGGGAGGAGGATTGTCAAAAAACTGGTAAATATCGTCAAATTTCATCTGCATAACTGGCTGAACACTCTGTCCCAAAGTGATTTTAAAGGCATCGGATATCGTTTGCCAGATCCAACCGCACGCTCAGTTTCCATTCTGTCCGAAAAGGAACTGCTGAATATTACGATCAATTCTAGACACCTAATTCTGGGTGTGTCTGCCAAACCTCGTACCTGATTTTGCCTTATTCGTCGAAATACTTGTATACAGAGTATAAAAGACCTTAACTAAGCCCTCATCACGCAAGGCTCGTAGTGTTATGAAGGCTTTAATGGTGCTTCCCCTGGGGATGAGACTTTTTCCTAAACTATATGTTTTTTCAAGCACTTGGAACTGTGGAATTTTATTTTTTTTAAAGAATTGGTGCCAAACCCGGTAGATCTCCTCACCTTGGTACACTTCATCCACAGAGCCGCTATTTCACAGCATAATAGCATTGGCACAGTATTGCGTAAGACTGTTTGGCACAAAAGTCGTGTATATTTAATTGCCGTCTGGGTAAAAGGCAGGACACCTGATGCCCAGATGCCCTGCTTCACTTAAAGTTTCTTCATTGATAAAAGTTTTGCCATATCAAAATCGGGTTTAAATCGGGTTTAATGAGAATATATATGCCAGATCCATCAGAGTCACAGTCTCTTCCCTCAACACTTCGGCAAATAGCCCTCAATTTCCGTCTAACTGGCTGGATTAGCTTCTGGTCTCAGTTAGTCCTAGCGGTTGTTTCCAGCGTGGTTTTGCTGCTGTTTGCCGTCTTTAGTAGCAATAGCACTAACAATGCCAGCAATCCCGGCACTGGGTTAGGCATTTTCTTCGCCTTGTGCGGACTTGCGGTTCTAGGCGGAAGCATTTACTGGGCTTTCCGTTACACCCGCATCGCCAAACAGCTACAATCTCTCAATGCCAACACCCGCCCTCGGAAAACAGATACAATTCAAGTCCTGCGCTTGGGATTGCTCGTGAATTTAGGCGGGATGTTATTAACTCTTTTCGGAGCCTATGCGATTGTCGGTACACTAGCGGCAAAATCCATATCCCAACCGCAAACAATAGCGTTGTCCGATACCAGTCGCCTGATCAGCTCTCTGGATATGTTCGCAGTGCAGGCAAATATCAATACCATTTTCGGTCACTTTGTCGGAATTATCGCCACGCTGTGGCTGATCGATCGCGTTAACCGCACCTAGTTAGTGCCGATCCCTGACTAGATATTTCGTCTTTGCGTGTATCCTGATGTATTGGCAGAAAAAGCTTAAGGAATATCTGTGCTAGACCTCAAACAGATACGGGAAAATCCACAACTTGTCCAAGATCGGCTCAACAGTCGCAGCGTCGGTCAGTATGATATACAGCAGATTTTACAGCTAGACCGACAACAGCGGGAACTGGAGAAAGAGCGATCGCATCTCGAAGCCCGCCGTAACGAAATCGCCAAATCGATCCCCAAAAAAATTAAAGACGGTGGCGACCCCAACAGCCCAGAAATACAAGTCTTGCGCGACGAGGGAAACCAAATCAAAGCGACTCTGAGCGAACTCGATCCCCAGGAAAAAGACCTCAAAGCCAAGCTAGAAGAACTTCTGCTAGCATTGCCCAACTTACCTAGCGAATCCACCCCCATAGGTAAAACTGAAGAGGACAATGTAGAAGTACGTCGGTGGGGTGATGAATACATTCCCCAAAACCCTAATATTCTCCCTCACTGGGAAATTGGCGAAAAACTCGGCATCCTCAACTTTGAGAGAGCCGTGAAAGTTGCCCAAAGTCGCTTTGTTACCCTGATAGGAGCCGGTGCTGCCCTGGAAAGGGCCTTGATTAGCTTCATGCTCGATCGGCAAACCAAAGCTGGGTATCTAGAAGTAATACCCCCGTTTTTAGTTAACAGCCAATCCCTCACCGCCACCAATCAGCTACCTAAATTTGCCGAAGAAAGCTTTAAGTGCGAATCGGATGATTTGTGGTTGATTCCTACCGCCGAAGTACCCGTCACCAATCTCTATCGAGATGAAGTCCTAGAAGCATCCCAGCTACCCATCCACCACTGCGCCTATACTCCCTGTTTTCGCAGAGAAGCCGGTGCTTATGGGCGAGACACGCGGGGGCTGATCCGACTCCACCAATTTAACAAGATCGAGCTAGTTAAATTGGTTCATCCCAGCACTTCAGAGGCAGAACATCAATCCCTTGTCCGAGACGCCGAGGCGATTTTGCAAGCCTTGCAGCTGCCTTACAGAGTCATGGAACTCTGTACCGGCGATTTGGGCTTCGGCGCGGCAAAGTGCTATGACTTAGAAGTCTGGCTGCCTTCTGCTGGCAAATATCGCGAGATTTCCAGCTGTTCCAATTTTGGTGACTTCCAAGCGCGGCGAGGCAGTATTCGCTTTAAGGAAGCTGGCAAGAAAGGAACCCAGTTTATACATACTCTCAACGGTTCTGGATTGGCTGTGGGTCGCACGATGGCGGCAATTTTGGAGAATTATCAACAACCTGATGGATCGATCGCAATACCACAAGCCCTGCGATCGTATCTGGGGCGAGATCTGCTTACTGGTGCCGCAACCTAGAATAAAGAAATGTATAGCTAATTCAAATTAAATTTTGCCATGTCAGTTTTGGCGGCGATCGCAGTCTTGGCGGTTTTGATTTTAGTACACGAAGCTGGCCATTTTATGGCCGCTCGTCTTCAGGGCATTCACGCCAATCGTTTCTCCCTTGGTTTTGGCCCGATCCTGTGGAAATATCAGGGATCGGAAACCGAGTACGCCATCCGGGCTTTTCCCTTGGGTGGATTTGTTGGCTTTCCCGATGATGAACCCGAAAACGTTTATCCCCCCGACGATCCCAACTTGCTACGCAATCGTCCCATTCTAGATCGGGCGATCGTCATTAGCGCAGGCGTCATCGCCAATCTGATATTTGCCTACTTAGTCTTGGCGGTGCAGCTTGGTGTAGTCGGAATACCGGAAGCGAAGCAACCGGGAATTTTGGTTCCCCAGATTGTTGCACAAGTCAGTCAAGTGAATGCCACCGCTAAAGCAGCAGGCATTAATCCAGGCGACTTAATTTGGGTTGACGGTCAAAAGTTTGAATTCTCGATCGACGAGAAAAACTCCCAGAGTGAATTACTCGCAACTACTTCGGGCAAGCCAACTAAGCTCATTGTGACTCGCAATAACGAGCCAGTCGAGTTGTCCGTGACGCCTCAACCGGGCGGCTACATGGGTATCCAGCTTTCTCCCAGTGTGGCAGCAGCAGCAGGGATAAAACCTGGGGACGTAATTTTGGCAGCGAACGGCCAAAATTTTGGTCGTTCCCTTAAAGAGGAAGCCGTTTTAAGAGAACTAATTAGAAGTAGTTCCGGCAAGTCAATTGAGTTTACTATTCAGCGTGGCGATCGAAAAGTATCCCTCACCGCCATTCCTCAGCCTGGGCCCGATGGTGAATCCCGGCTCGGCATCTCCCTTGCACCAAATGGCCCCAAGGGTAATCCAGTGGTGTACCGTCGCCCCCAAAATGTTTTCGAGATTTTTAGCCTTGCCGCTGAAGACTTCCAGCGGATTGTGATTTTGACCGCTCAAGGCTTTTGGCAGCTGATTAGCAACTTTAAAGAAACAGCTTCCCAAGTGGCAGGCCCGGTCAAAATTGTCGAGATTGGTGCCAGTATTGCCCAATCTGACATCACAAAACTGTTTCAGTTTGCCGCTTTAATTAGCATTAACCTTGCCATCATCAACATCTTGCCCCTACCGGCGCTTGATGGCGGTCAACTTGCCTTTCTGCTGATTGAAGGCATTCGCGGTAAGCCATTGCCAACCAAAATCCAGGACGGGGTGATGCAGACTGGGTTGATGCTACTATTAGGACTTGGAATTTTTCTGATCGTCAGAGATACCGCAAATTTGGAAGGAGTTCAAAAGTTCTTCCGGTGAGCATTACCCGTAAATGGGCTGCTAAGCAGCAACGTTCCATAGAAATTCTGATTCGCCTCAAGCGACTCTATCCAGAGGCAACCTGCACGCTTAACTACGAGACACCAGTGCAGCTGCTGGTGGCAACTATTCTCTCGGCTCAGTGTACGGACGATCGCGTCAATCAGGTCACACCCGCTTTATTTGCCCAGTTTGCCGATGCCCCAGCAATGGCTGGGGCCCAGATCCAAGAGTTAGAGAAATTAGTGCGTTCCACCGGCTTTTATCGCAATAAAGCCAAAAATATCCAAGGTGCCTGCCTCAAAATTGTCGAAAAATTTGACGGCAAAGTACCAAAGCGCATGGAAGAGTTGCTGGAATTGCCAGGAGTAGCCCGTAAAACGGCTAACGTTGTCTTAGCGCACGCTTACGGGATCAATCAGGGTGTCACGGTGGACACTCATGTGAAGCGCCTCAGTTACCGTCTGGGTTTGACAGAAGAAACAGATCCCGTCCGGGTGGAGCGAGATTTAATCCGACTCTTGCCCCAGCCTGATTGGGAGAATTGGTCAATCCGCCTCATTTATCACGGTCGGGCTGTTTGTACGGCCAGGAATCCTAAGTGTGACGCTTGTGAACTTGCCGACCTCTGCCCTGCTGCCAATCTACCTCAGATGCAGTCAACCAAGGTTAATACGCCTAAATCTTCTGAAATCAAATCAGCCGCTAAAAGTTAAGATAGGAAATGCTGTCTTCATTATTTAAGGGAACAAGAAGCATTCATGGCTAAAAAGAGTATGATCGAGCGCGAGAAAAAGCGCCAAAAGCTTGTGGATAAGTACGCCGATAAGCGGGAAGACTTACAAGAACAGTTTCAACAAGCTACTTCTCAACAAAAGAGACTAGAAATCCACCGCCAACTGCAACAACTGCCGCGTAACAGTGCGCCCACCCGCCTGCATAACCGTTGCTGGGTTACAGGTCGCCCCAGAGGCACTTACCGGGATTTTGGGCTTTCTCGCAACGTGATGCGGGAGTGGGCTCACAAAGGTCTGCTACCCGGTGTGGTGAAGTCCAGCTGGTAAGAGAAGTCAAAAGTCAAAAGTCACTCATTCAAAAGAAAGAAATAAAAATTATTGTTGTTTCTTTTGAGTGTTTACTTTTTGCTTTTGACTTTATTGTCCGCAACAACGATCGATCCCTAGACTGTCTAAAAGCAGGTCGCTTACGGCATTAGCGATCGCAAACTCGCTATAGAAACTTTTGGAAAAGTCAAACGCCTGCATCTCCGTCACGATCGCAATTACCAGCGAACCCAGGTCATTTTCGCCCTCAAACCGCTGTCGAAGGTAGATCTGGGCTGCGCGAGTCGCGATCGTCTGATTCACGGGTTCTGGGATAAACTCTTCATCGAGCCACCTATGCAAAGCACGCAGCAACCATTCTCCCTCTTGCTGCGGATTTTGGCTAGGTGGCAAAGTTATTGCTGGGATTGGTTCAGACATCTATAGTAAAAATCCTCACTAAGTGCCAATCTATCTATTTTCATGCTCTTTTGCCCAAACAAATCCTGTTTTCAACACTAAGTGTTGAAGAACCAATCCCCTGATTTATGCAGATTGACATTCCCAGTATTATCCAGGGGTATGCCCAAGGCAATTTCTTGATGGCTGATGAAGAGGGCAATGGCTTGGGATGGTATTATAGTCGCAAGCGAGCGTTGATTCCTTTGGACGATCGCTTTCGTTACCCAAAATCCCTACAGCGCGTCCTCAACCAAGAGCGTTTCACTGTTGCTATCAACCGAGATTTCCAAAGTGTAGTTAGGGGTTGTGCCGATCGGGAAACCACCTGGATATCCCCAGAACTACTCGAAATTTACTTGGCTCTTTTCGAGGCTGGTTGGGCCTACAGTTTCGAGACTTGGTATGGAGATGAACTCGCTGGTGGAATTTTGGGTATTGCTATTGGAGGAGCCTTTATTGGCGAATCGATGTTCTACCGGATTCCAGAAGGGTCGAAGGTAGCGATGGTGAAGTTGGTGGAAAGATTGCGATCGCGCCATTTCGTCTTTTTTGACGCCCAAATGACCAATCCCCATCTAGAGCGATTTGGCTCTTACACTATTACAGACAAAGATTATCAAATTCTGCTCAAACAAGCCTTAAGTCGTCGCTGTTCTCTGAATTAATTGTTAACTTTAAACTCTTTGACCAGCGTCAGCGCCACCCATTCACCTTTGTTATTATAGCTGCGAATCAACCGCTGACGACGATCGGGCCTAAGCAACCAACCTACCTCCAGGAAAAAAGCTTGACCGACCTTAACTTTGAGCGGACAAGTACAAGAGGCCCCATCCGGTAGCAGCAAAACTTGAACAAGTTGCGAATTGCGATCGAACTCGATAATAGAGCCATCAATTCTACCAGTAGAAGAGATTATCCGATCGCCAAAAGTCAGATTTTGAACTAATCTACCATCATTATCTAGATGAAGTTGCAGCTTAGTAGAATAAGTGTCTAGCGAACGCCAATCGGGATAAATCGTCACCGCTTCTCCCCGCCATTCTCCCAGCAAATCGACCGGCGTCAGATGTGAACGTTCTGGCGTCATTGCACCAGCAAGCTTTTCTCGAATTAATGTTAATCTCTCCAGCTGACCTGACTTGTCAAACATTTCCACAAGACGCAGACGCCTACTACCATCAATCAAACCCAATTCCGCGCCAAACTCCGAAAAAGGAGCCAGCTGAATCGATCCCTGAGAAAAAGCACCGTTATCAAAAAATAAAATGTTTCGTCCCAGAGAACTATATTCCAGAACTTTTTCCTCCACTTCTTGAGAGGATAAAAAACGGCGGATTATCTGACGAATCGTCTGATTGTTGTTCAGTCCTTCCAGAGAAACCATTGTGGAAGTATCTTCCAATAGTTCCCCTTGTGGAGACAGACGGGTAAAAGAACCCTGCCATTCCCCCAAGTTTTCCAGCAAACATTCCCACTGCGATCTCATAAATAAGCTGCTATACTATCTTTGGGTTTTTCAGAATTGTTATGCTTTTGTTCAATAAATAACATTTTTATGCCTCTGCCCCGCCGCTCCTCTGCCCCTTTGCTCAAATAGCATAGTAAGGAAGATCCCGTATAGCTGCTAGCTGCGATTGGCCGCATTGTTTCCCAGACTGAGGAACGTCTAGCCTAAAAAATAGTCTAATCGATCAACAGTGTTTCCTCACTTGCATCTGGGGAAAACAGCCCAGGAGAATAATTTTATCCTGAAATCAAATCAAGCGCAAAATCTGGCTGCCAGGACGCATCTACACGATCGACGATCGGCTCCCCTTGCAGTTGATGAAAAGTATCTAATTATACGCAGATTCTCCAGATGACCGATAATCCACTCGCGTAAATAACAGTTGCAGTAGAACGTTTTCCGGAATACAGTACCTATCAAGTGAAGACTAGGGTGCATTCTGGGTACTGCCAAGATGGCGATTTATCGTAGTTATTAAGTAACAAAAATTACTCCATAAGGGAACAAGAAACGCGCAACCAGGAACGGCCAACAGGAGAAGAGAAGGGACTATTTTTACCTCTTCTGGGGCTTTTAGGCCCTATCCCTTCGCTTAATTGGATCGGCCTGCAAAGGGTGCTAGAAGAATATCTCGTGAATTTTGCAGAGTATAATCACCACTTTATGGCAAAATAAGGGCAACAATGAGTATATAATCCTAGTTTTACAGGAATGCTTTAGGAAAATGCCATAAACGTAGCAATTAGGTTTTCAGTTGAAGGAGTAACACTATACACTTCAGCCTAAAATTGACGACCAATAGACGTTAAGGCATAAATATATGGAAATAATCAGTTTGCATAGACCGAAATCGTTAGATTATATGGACTGGGTAGTGAGGAGTTAAAAAATGGCGAATATCACCGGCACAATTGCGAATGATTTTCTTTCTGGCACAGCAGAAGCCGATTCCATCCTCGGTTTCGCAGGTAATGACACCCTCCTGGGTCTAGCGGGAGATGACACCATAAACGGCAACGAAGGCAACGATAGTCTTCTGGGCGACGAGCAAAATGACTTCTTGCGCGGGGGTCAAAACAATGACGAACTGTATGGCGACCTCGGCAACGACACCCTTTTTGGTGACCTGGGTAACGACTCGGTGTTTGGCGGCGAAGGGTTAGACCTTCTGTTTGGCAGCGATGGAAATGACGTTCTCAACGGTAACCAGGGCAACGATACCCTGTTTGGCGAAGAAGGCCAGGACTACCTGCGCGGGGGTCAAGACAACGACTTTCTGTACGGCGACCTCGGTAATGACAGCCTCTACGGCGACCTCGGTAATGACACCATCCTGGGGGACGAAAACGATGACGAAATCAATGGCAATGAGGGAGAAGATGTCCTAAACGGCAACGAGGGCAACGATACAGTCCGGGGCGGCATGGACAACGATACAGTCCGTGGCGGCATGGATAATGACGAATTGTATGGCGACCTGGGGGACGACACCGTTTTTGGCGACCAAGGTAACGATTCGGTGTTTGGCGGCGACGGGACAGACCTGTTGTTTGGCAACGAAGGTAATGACGCCCTCAACGGCAACATGGGCAATGATACGGCCTTTGGCGGAGAAGGCAACGATACCATTCGCGGTGGAATGAATAATGACTCCCTGTTAGGGGAGGTTGGCAATGACACCCTTTACGGCGACCTGGGGGACGACTCTCTCTATGGAGGTTTAGATAACGATTTACTTTACGGCGATCAAGGTCAAGAATCTGATTTTGGCGGTGATGGTAACGACGTATTGTTGGGCAACGAAGGGAATGACAGCATCTTTGGTTTAGGTGGGAATGACCAGCTGTTTGGTAACGAGAACGACGACATACTGAACGGCAACGAGGGCCAGGATACAGTCTTCGGGGGGATGGGCGATGACTTGCTACGGGGAGGCAAGGGAAATGACTCTCTGTTTGGCGATCGCGGACGCGACACAATATTCGGCGATCTCGGTGCCGATACTCTCACAGGCGATAGCGGCGGCGAAATGAACACCGATGTCTTCGTTGTCGGTCGGGGAACGGGTGGCCCTACCAGACCGGATGCTGACATTGTTACCGATTTTCAACTTTGTATAGATTTAATTTCATTAACAGGTGGTGTTAGTTACGCCGATTTAAATATCACACAAGGCACCGGGGCTGATGCGGCCAACACTATCATTACGGACAAAGTTACTGGCGAGTTTTTGGCCGTCTTGCAGAATACTAACAGCGACTCAATAGACGGTGCCGCTTTCATCCCCAGGGGTTCTGAAAAAGTAAGCATTACAGCCATAAATCCCACCACGATCGAATCTACACCAACTACAGCAACGGGCTTATTTACGGTTTCCGTCCCTTGCGATGTCGATGAAGACCTCAAAGTAAATTACACCATCTCTGGAATCGCTATTAACGGTAGTGATTACCAAACTCTAAGCGGTAGCGTCACGATCGCAGCTGGTGCTAATAGCGCCACAATTCCCGTCACAGCTATTGACGATGCACTCGTTGAACCTAGTGAAACGGTAATAGCGACTCTGACTTCCGGTACAGGTTACGACATCGCCGCCGCCAAGAACACCGCCACTGTAACCATTTTGGATAATGATTCCACCACTGCCACCACAGTCAATCTTTTTGCTAGCGACCCCCTCGCATCGGAAGTCGGCCCAGATAACGGTCAATTTACGTTTTTTCGCACGGGAGATACTTCTGGGGCACTAACGGTTAATTACACCCTGTCGCCTCTGAGTACCGCCACTAACATCACGGATTACACTGCTAATCCCGTCTTTACAACTAGCACTATTACTATTCCAGCAGGTTCGACTAGCGCTACCATCAACATTACCCCCATTACCGACAGTGTAATTGAGGGCAATGAAACGATAGACCTGTTCTTGGGTAGCGGTACTGGATACACTCCTGGCCCTGCTAACGCTGCTACGGTAATCATCCAAGACCCTCCCGTAGTGACAAGACCAACCGTCGGTGTTACCGCGCCTGACTCGACCACTAAGGAAGCTGGTAGTACTCCCGGTACATTTCAGTTCTCGCGTACTGGCGGCGATATCACCCAGCCAGTTACGATTACATACACTATCAGCGGTACGGCTACACCCAGCGGTACGGGCACTCCAAGCGATGTTGATTACTCAGGATTGAGCGGTACCAGCGGTACTGTCACCATCCCCGCCGGTAGCAGCGTTTCTTCTTTGATTAACATCTCTGCCACTAAAGATAGAAATGAACCGACTGAAACGGTGACCGTAACTATATCTGATAATTCTGCCTATTTTGTCGGTTCGCAGGGTTCAGCAACGTTGAGTATTCTAGACGATGATGGTTTTACTGGCACTCCCACAAACGATCTCGTCCTCCGATATAACCAGGCTGGAGCGTTCCAGATGGGTTACAACACTATCGCAGCCGCTGTCACTCCTGCTGCTAACAACGACATTATCGTCGTCCGATCGGGGATGTATACCGAATCCGTGACCATCGACAAGCCTTTGACGATTCGCGGCCCAAATGCAGGTCTTAGCCCCTCTTCTGGTGCAGGAGTTACCCCAGCTATTGTCACAGGTACACCTACTCAACCAGTTTTCACCATCAATTCTGGTCTCAGCGGCGTCACAATTGAGGGTCTAACGATTGAAGGCAAAGCCACCGCCCAAAATCTCATCCAATACACAAGCCCTACCGGCAATCCGAATATCGTTATTCGTCAAAATCAGTTTATTGGTACTGGCCCCGATAACGGTGGAGTTATTCGCTTAGACTTTGTTGGTGCGGCAAGTTCATCGGCAACTATCACAGACAACTTAATCCGCGACATTGTAAGTGGCAGTGTTACCAGCGCGATCCAGACATTTCGGATTAATACAATTTCGATCGCAGATAACACGATCTCCAATCTAACTGGCCCCGGCATAGCTGCTGATTCAATTACCAATGCTAGTAGCGTGATCAACAACAACAGTGTCAGCAATGTAAATCAGCAAGGGATTCAGCTAGCTGGTGGTAGCGCGACTATTGCTAACAACGATATCACTAACGTCAATTTAAATAACGGTGCAGACGACGGTGGTATCCGATTGCGGAATTCTGGTTTCGGTGGCAACCTGATAAGTGCCAACGTCTTCGGTAATACGATCACCAACTCGTTCAACGGTGTCTCGATCCGTAACGGTGACGCCATCACCGGCACAGTCACAATCAATAACAACAACCTGATCGGCAATACTAATGCCGGTTTATACCACGGTGGGACTGGCGCAATAGATGCCAAAAATAACTGGTGGGATTCTGCTACCGGCCCAGTTGTGGGAGGGACAGGTCGAAATGCTATCAATGGCAGTGGTGCTAGTTCTGTTATCTTCAACCCGTTTGCTACTCAACCCTTCTAACAACAAGACAAGCAGGATAAGATAAAAGAAAATAGCCCTATTAGATCTTGTCCTGCTCACAAGTTAAGCTTCCATGACATCTGAGGTTTTAGTCGAAAAGAAAAAGTTGGAAAAACCGCCCTTGGAGATTCATGTCTTGGGCGATCGCGTTTTACGCCAACCAGCAAAGCGGATCGCCAAGATAGACTCCGAAATACGGGATCTCGTGCGAGAAATGCTGCAAACCATGTACAGCGCCGATGGGGTCGGTTTGGCTGCACCTCAGGTGGCTGTTCAAAAACAATTGATTGTGATAGACTGCGAACCAGATAACCCAGCTAATCCACCAGTGGTTTTAATTAACCCAACAATCAAGCGTTTCACCCGCGACTTGTGTGTAATTCAGGAAGGTTGTCTGAGCATTCCGAAGGTTTACCTTGATGTCAAGCGACCAGAGGGTATTGAAGTAGCCTTCAAAGACGAATACGGTCGCCCTCAAACCCTAATGGCTACTGGGTTGCTATCTCGCGCTATTCAGCACGAAATGGATCATCTCACTGGAGTGCTGTTCGTAGACCGCGTGGAAAACCGTTTGGCTCTAACCCAAGAGCTAAATAAATACGGATTTTCGCCCCAAGCCGTCAAACCAGTCCCATAAATTGAGTGCTGAGTGCTGAGTGAAATAAATACGGATTTTCGCCCAGGCCGTCAAACCAGTCCCCAATGACCAATGACCAATGACCAATGACCAATGACCAATGGCTAAGTCCCATAAATAGAAACAGGCAGTGATTACAGTAACTCCAAAAAGCGCCCTTTTTTTGGGCGCTTCCTGCGTAGCAGCGATCGCAGCAGTTGGTTCAGTTTTTGAGCTGTCTTCTGGAAAACCAGAATTGGGCAGCTTAATTACTGGGATCATCTTAGCGATGGCTCTGCCACTAGGTGCATTTTTCTTCTATGCAGCCGTTAAAGACGCTCAAGCTAATCAATAGCCATCAAATTCAGATTTCAGATTTGAAATTTCAGATTTCAGATTGAAAATAATCAATTCAAAAGAAATTTGAAATCTAAAATCTAAAATCTTCCCTTTTCTAGTGCCCAACACCCAAAATCCTTTCATCCAAAATCGAATGACTGGTGACCTTTCTGAGGGATTTCTCCGGCAGTTGCTAAGTGTTGGTGCAGCTGGAGCAGAACGTCGCTACTCCCTTGACACTACTGACGAGATTGCGATCGGACGAGATTTAAACTGTCAGGTTGTTCTAGACTCCAACCTATACGGAATGGTTTCCCGGCGTCATACAGTAATCAGTCATATAACCGAGTTTGCAGGTGCTACTCCCAGCTGGCTGGTTTGCGATTTGAACAGTGCTAATGGCACTTATGTCAATGGACAAAAATTGGATGGATGTCGGATCTGCCGAGAGGGCGATCGCATCATGTTGGGACAGAACGGCCCAGAATTCATCATTGAAGTAAACAAACCCACCCAAGCAGCGATCCAGGCACCAGCGACATCACCAGGAGATGTTTTAGCCCCCACTATAAAGCCTCCTCAGTCAGACTCTGTTAGTTTTACCCAGCTATTTCCGATTTTTTCAACCGGACGGGATCTAACTCAGAAAGCTTACTTGATTCCGGGCATCATCACAGTTGGATTCGTGGTGTTGATGTTTGCTACTGTAGGTGAGGCGAGAGTATTTAACCTGCTGCTGGCTTCTTACCTAGCTGCGGGAGCTTATTACTTTATATATCAACTTTGTGGAAAGCATAAACCGTGGTGGGTGCTACTAGCTTGTTCCTTGGCTACCATCCTAATTTTGATCAGTCCCCTGCTACAAGTATTTATCATTATTTTTCGGAAGATTCTGCCAGGAAATCTGACAACAGATGTAGCGGCTTTAAGTTTTCCTATCTTACTCATCCGAATGTTTTTTGCAGCGGGGTTGATGGAAGAGTTGCTCAAGGCATTACCCGTGCTGGGGGCTTGTTGGCTGGGAAGACGCTTACCATCCCCCTGGCGCGAACGAGTGGGCGTACTAGAACCACTGGATGGCATTTTGATGGGAACGGCTTCTGCGGTTGGATTTACGCTGTTGGAAACTTTAGGGCAATATGTGCCTCAAATTATCCAGGATGCAACTTTACAAGTGGGGGAAGGAGTAGGTGAGTTGGTGGGATTGCAGCTGCTAATTCCCCGGATTTTGGGTTCGGTGGCAGGACACATGGCCTATAGCGGCTATCTAGGCTATTTTATTGGGCTGAGTGTCCTCAAGCCCAGTCGCCGTTGGCAAATTATCAGCATTGGCTACCTCAGCGCGGCAGCACTCCATGCTTTGTGGAACGCAAGTGGTATTATCAGTCCTTTGGTATTGGCGTTAGTAGGCGTTTTGTCTTATGCCTTTTTGACAGCAGCAATTTTAAAAGCTAGGGCTCTTTCGCCTTTATAGAAGCGCTAACGCGGAGCTTCCTTAACGCAAAACGGAAGCAACTCAGTTTACCCTTTGTCCGTTGTTTCCAATTCAGCAAAGGCGTAGCGTGCGATCGCTAAACTCAACCGTGCTTGTTCGATCTTCGATAATTCACAAAAAGGAACCGATCTCACAGTTAATAGCACCGAGTCAATCACTTCCGATTCCTCTCCCCGCATGGTGTAGGCTAAAGGACGAGCCATCACCAGCAGGTCTTCTTCCCCCCAGCCTAAAGCCAGCTGCTGCACGCATTGTACTAAACGCTCTGCCAAACATAAATTCGTTGACATCAACTCTTTGGCAGTTTTAGCTAGAGCCTCTAAAGATACCTGCGGTATGCGACCCTCAAATCTTTGGCACAAAGCAGCCAATAGAGAAGTATCTGAGGCTCTAGTTTGCACATAAATTTCTGGAACATTTTCTAACCAAACTTGGTCAAGCTGTGCAAATAGGTTTTGCGTCCGCGCCTGTATATCTGCCTCTTTCCAATCATCTAAGGAGAAAGCTTCTTCTTGCTGGGCAAAATAAGCTTCCGATTCTGCGTATGCGGTATTCCAGCAATAAGTCCTTTCATCTTGCAGAAGTGCCTGCACTAGCTCCTGTTCCGCTTGGGCAAAGAAATCGCGAGAATATTCCGAATCCCTGGTTTGACTGGCCATCATTCAACTCCTGAGTCTACTTTTTAACCAACGCTGTCCGCAGAGTGACTACACTGAGCTGACAACGAGTTCCGCAACCCTTCATCTAAAAACCTCCGGGAGTCGCCCTCTTAGGGGCTGACGGGAAAAGGAGAAGACGTGAATTGGTAAATCTTTCAAATTTTAGATTTTAGATTTAAAATTTGATATTACAATTTTTAAATCTAAAATCTAAAATTACCTCTTCCTTAACTCCTCGCTCCTGTTGTCCCCCGCTATAACTGTACTCAGTTTAGCGGCGGGATGAAAGGCAGGGAGATTGTAGGTACGGAAATCTCCAAATCTTTATCTTTGTGGATATTTTACTGAAATGTGTATAATGCAGTAAGGAGGTAAGGAGATGCTGCATACTGCCGTCAAGGTTCGACTTTATCCAACATTAGAGCAACAAACCACACTGTCTCAGCACTTTGGCTGTGCCTTATGGTGGTGGAACTATGCTCTAAACAAGTCAATTGAGACTTACAAAGAAACGGATGAAGAGTGCTGAGTTGAAAGTGCTGAGTGCTGAATGAAGAGTGCTGAGTTGAAAGTGCTGAGTGCTGAATGAAGA
>NZ_JAIQZN010000106.1 GCF_023333585.1 Argonema antarcticum A004/B2 | reverse complement strand
GGTGACAACAAACTGTAAAACCCTTACTGCGTGCGGGTTTTACAGTTTGTTGTCACCCCGTCAGGTTAAAAGATTTGTTGAAGATATGGGCTTGAATTTAGTTTTGTACAAATACCTCACATCAAGGGATAGAAGAGAGCAGATTTCTGACTTTGGAAAATTTGCACGCGAAAATTTACCTTGCCAGACATATATGAGTCCGCTGTTTCGTCAATACTTTAAATTAAACTTTGACTTAAACTACGCACTAGATGATTATGTGATTTTGGCGAAAAGATAATGAAAGTAGCATCGATCGCCTATCAATGACCGATCATCCAAGGTCGATCGTGATGATGATGATGCTTGTGCGTTTGAGGCTTTTTACTTTCCGAACGATTTACTACACGAGGTTCCGCACTTTGCTCAATTCGACTGCTCAGCGAATAAGGTGTCATAATCAAACCAGCTACCGAATATATACGTTTAGCAGTAGTCTGACAAATTGGACAAAGCATCGGTTCGCTTGCTTCGCTCATACTACGCAATTCCTCGAAAGTTCCACAATTTTCGCACCGAAATTCGTAAAGTGGCATAACTAATTTTAGATTTTGGATTTTGGATTTTAGATTTGCAGTGTGAATATTCCTTCCTTCTCTTATCCCCCCTCTCCGTTGCGGAGAGGGGGCTAAGGGGTGAGGTTCTTAACTTGGCAACACATTCCTCTCAAAAATTGCCGTCGGAACTGCGATCGTACAACAAGCATTTGGGATATCCACAATGCCGCTAATTCGTCCCTCAACTGGTGCCGAACCCAAAAGCAAATAAATCTGCTCTCCGGTATAACCAAACTTCTTGAAATACTCAATAGCATTCAGACAAGCACGTCGATAAGCAACATGAGCATCCAGATAATACTGTTTCCCCGTAAATTCATCCACAGAAATGCCTTCAAACACCAAATATTCAGAATAACGAGGTTCAACAGGCCCTGGTTTAAAAATTGGATTAATCAGGCCGTATTTTTCTACACCACCCTTAATCAACTCTACATGAAGATCGAGGTAACCAGCCATCTCAATTGCGCCGCAGAACGATATTTCACCATCCCCTTGTGAAAAATGAATATCTCCCATCGAAAGTTTTGCACCTTCGACATAAACTGGGAAGTAAATGCGGGAACCTTTCGACAAATTTTTGATATCGCAGTTGCCACCATGTTCGCGGGGAGGAACAGTTCGTGCTGCTTCTTTGGCAACGCGATCGTATTCAGCACCCTTTAAAGAACCGAGAATTGCATTTTTCGGGTTTGGCAACGCTGCCAAAGGTGGCACTCGGTTTGGGTCTGTCGCTACCAGGTCTGCTTCCCGCTTATTCCAAGTTCCAAGTAGTTCGTGAGAAGGCGCACAACCAATCAAACCTGGATGTGGAATTCCCGCAAATCTTACATCAGGAATATGACGAGATTTTGTATAAATTCCTTGAATATCCCAAATTGCTTTGTGGGCAACCGGGTAATGTTCTGTGAGGAAACCGCCGCCATTTTCCCTAGCGAAAATCCCGGTAAAACCCCATTCGTAATCGAGCAGAGTTCCTACATCCAAGATGTCAACTACTAGAATATCTCCTGGTTCGGCACCGTTGACATGAATCGGGCCGCTCAATACGTGAACGACTGTTAAATCTACATCGCGAACATCGTCTGGACTGTCGTTGTTGCCTATCTGTCCGTCTGTCCAGTCTTTGCATTCTATGCGGAATACATCACCCGGATTGACAGAAACTACTGCCGGAATATCGGGATGCCATCGGTTGTGACCAACCAATGTTTGCTCGCTAAATGGCTTGCTCAAGTCAACTTTGAAGAGAATTTCAGGCATAGTATCACCCTGATTTAGTTACTTTTAGTCGATTTTATTGTTCTTAGCTGAGTTGAGATTAAATTTGTATATGACAGAGCAACTGTATTTTTTGATACAAAAACTCTTGAAAAAATGTAACTATTTATGCGAGTCAAAGAATAAGCTTACTTGAGAAAAATTGAGATTTTTTAAGAATTACTGCATTTTGGCAATAATTATTTGAAATGACTCCCATTTGCACTTCAGCGATAAGGGTTTTTTCCCAGATGGGGAGTGCTGGGGGTATGATGAGAGGATGATCGATAACTTTGAAATCAGGATCGTCTATGGCTTTAATGGTTCCAGAGTCCATACCATCAAAGGCAAGTCAAGGAGAAATAACTTTATACAAAGTACTCTCCGAGAAGTTATCCGACGACTTCTATGTTTGGTATGAGCCAAGTGTCCAAGGTTGTTTACCTTATTTCACTATTCTTGCAGCAAATTTTGGGCTACTTGTCATTAACGTTGCAAATTGGTTCCCTAACCAGATAGTTAGTGCGAATAATGATATTTTCACAATCAAGTTTCAGAGAGAAGGAACTGAGAGGACAGAAATTCAGGAACAGGGGAGGCGTACCCGTCAAAAAGGTATGGCGAGGACAAGCATTCAGCCATCTGCTCTCCAACAGGGAAAGCGCTACTTAGATAAGCTTTTAAATAAACTCCAAACTTATCAGATACTCACCCACCCAGATGGAAAATTAGTATTCCCTATTGGCTTTGGTGCCGTGATGTCTAATATTACAACAGATCAAGCTCGTGAAAATAATATCTACGATCTATTGGGCGAACATCAAATGGTCTACCGAGAGGAATTAATGTCATGGAATAACCTTTCTCAGGCAGAATTAGTGAACCGATTAAAAAGAATCTTTACCGATAAATTACCTGTCCGAACTCTCACAGATGACCAAATCCAAACTATCAAAGGCATTATTTACCCAGAAATAGCTATCAAAGATTTGCCAGCATCTCCCAGCAGCGTTCCTGATGGCGTTGTTCTGAAAGATAATACTTATGTAATTAGCACCTTAGACCATCGCCAAGAGTGTATAGCTAGGGCAATTGGTGAAGGTCATCGCATCATTTATGGTGTAGCTGGTTCGGGAAAAACTTTAATTTTGCTTTGCCGTGCCAAGTTTCTGCTAAATCAAAATCATAACAGACGAATTTTGATTCTTTGCTATAATATCAGTTTAGCATCTCATCTTAAGTCTATTCTGCACGAAGATCCACGAAATCCCCACTTTAAAAAAATTGATGTGATGCACTTTGATGCTTGGGTGGAAAATACAATAGGGAGACAAGAATATAGAAAGCTTCGCCATTTAGTAAACTATGGAGAATATGTGGTAGAAAAAGCTCTAAATCAGCTTAATACATTACCGCAAGCTCGAAAGTATGATGCAATTTTAGTGGACGAAGCCCAAGCATTTTATCCTTATTGGTTCAAATGTTGCGTAGCTGCTCTGAAAGAACCTGAGAATGGCAATCTAATGATTGTCTCGGATGGGAAGCAGAGCTTTTACAAACGTCCGGGGTTCACATGGAAATCGGTAGGAGTCAAAGCAGTTGGTCGGACAACTAGCAGGAAATTTCAGCTTGATATAAACTACCGCAATACAAGAGAGATTCTAGCAGCGGCGTGGAGTTTAGTAAAAAATATACAGGATATAGACGAAGCAATAAATATAGAGAATACCGATGATTCCGAAGTGACATTTCCTATTATTGAACCCAGAGCCGCTGTACGTCAAGGTTACCGTCCCGTTCTGCATATTGTCCAAACAGAACAACAGGAAATAGAATCAGCTATTAGAGAAGTTCAAAAAATACAACAGGAATTTGGCTGCGAGCTAAGAGAAATTGCTGTTTTGTATAAATGGGATGCTATTTTACCAAAAGAGAGACAGTTGTTATATTACCTTACCAAACGATTAAAGAGCTTGGGATTGGATAACTACTGGGTTACAGAAACCAGTAATTCTGAAATAAAATACAGCATTAACATACCTGGGATTAGAATAATGACAACACATAAATCACTTGGGTTAGAATTTAAAGCAGTTTTAATTTTGGGGGTACAAGAATTTTATAGTACTAGATCTCCGGCACCCTTAGTAGCTTTACATCGGAAAAAATTGTATGTCGCCATGACTCGCGCCCAAGATGTTTTGCACGTTTTTGGTTCGGGAAACTCACACTTAATAGAAGAATTGCAGCAAAGTGGAAATTTTGAAATACAATACGAATGATTGAAGTTTCAACCGGATGGCATGGCAACCTCAACTTAGTGTATGCTTCTAGCACTGGGAATACCCAGGTAATTCACGCTAGTTCTCAAGCACCCCTCAAAATCCAACGCCCTTTTTATCCAGAGGGTGCAGATGTTTGTCATAGTGTAATTTTGCATACTGCTGGGGGAGTTGTAGGCGGAGACAGGTTATCTCTCGATTTCCACCTCCAACCGAATGCGAAAGCTTTAATTACTACAGCTGCCGCTAGTAAAATTTATCGCAGCAATGGGTTAGAAGCCAGACAAACTATTAAGATGCAAGTCGATGCTGGTGCTTGTTTAGAGTGGTTACCGCAGGAAACAATTGTTTTTAATGGGGCGATTTATCGGCAAGATTTGCGGGTAGAATTAGCACCGGGCGCAACTTGGTTGGGTTGGGAAATTACGCGATTTGGACGTACTGCTAGAGGCGAGAAATTTTTGCAAGGAGAGTGGCGCAGTCACACAGAAATTTGGCAGGAAAAAAGGCCCTTGTGGATTGATAGACAATGGTTACCAGCAGGGTCAGAAATTATCGATAGTCCGCACGGATTGGGTGGACAACCAATTGTAGCCAGTCTCGCTTGGGTGGGCCGATCGGTCCCACCAGAAATAGTGCAAAAGGCGAGAATGCTTTGGGCCGATCGAGATATCTATCCTACAAGAGGCGAAGCAGGAGTCACCAGACTGGCGGAAGGTTTGTTGTGTCGCTATCGTGGATCTTCTACCACCGAGGTGAGAAACTGGTTTAAAGATGTGTGGCATCTGTTGCGCCTATCCTTTTTGGAACGCCCCAGCTGTGTGCCGCGAGTTTGGCCTTTTTGACACGCTCAGCTAATCTGATACAGTTTAAATGGTATTGTATCTGAAACAGAAAAATAGTTTAACCATGCAACTCACGCCACAGGAAAAAGACAAACTGCTGATTTTTACTGCTGCCCTATTAGCAGAACGACGCAAGCAAAGAGGGTTAACTTTGAATTACCCAGAAGCCGTGGCCTATATTTCGGCAGCGATTTTGGAAGGTGCCAGAGATGGCCGCACGGTAGCAGATTTAATGAGCTATGGCACAACTCTGCTGAGACGGCAAGACGTCATGGAAGGTGTGCCAGAAATGGTGCATGAAGTGCAAGTGGAGGCAACTTTCCCTGATGGTACAAAGCTCGTTACAGTTCACAATCCAATTCGATAAAAAAAGAATG
Organism: Argonema antarcticum A004/B2; assembly: GCF_023333585.1. Lineage (GTDB taxonomy): Bacteria > Cyanobacteriota > Cyanobacteriia > Cyanobacteriales > Aerosakkonemataceae > Argonema > Argonema antarcticum. Next base: position 19,041 of record NZ_JAIQZN010000106.1, on the reverse strand, counting down.
CTGAAATGTTAACAAAACTTTGGAAAGGGATGCGATCGCCACAAGAACGCAAAAATATTAAGTTTGCGATCGCCAGTAAAATGATTAATCCAATTTTAAGAAAAATGGGTTATACCCTGATTGCCGATCATTATTATCAACCCATTCCTAACGAACAAGAAGTTTTAATATATCAAAACAAAGAACGACCGCTAAAATTCATCAATTGGAATCTGGCAGGACAAATAGAATTTGCCAACTACTTGTTGACAAAATATAAATCTGAGTTTAACAATCCAGAAATTATGTCCGTTTGTGGATATAATGAAAAAGTATCTCAAATACGCAGCGGCGATTCCGAATTTTTATATTGCCTAATTAGGGAAAATAGGCCACAAAAAATAATTGAAATTGGTTCGGGAGGAAGTACTCAGGTTATAGCTGCCGCCTTAAAGCAAAACTTTTCTGAAACCAAAGAAAAAGCAAAACTTATCTCTATTGAACCATATCCCTGGGAAAGTATTCAAAATTTTCAAGATAATTACCATAACTTTATGGAATTTAGCTTGCTGGAAACGCCAGTTCAAAATACTGAATTATCGATTTTTGAAACTCTTAAATCAAAAGACATTCTTTTTGTAGATTCCAGCCATGTTTTTAAACAAGGTAGTGATGTTGAATTTGAATTTTTACAGATATATCCTATTTTAAAACAAGGAGTTTTTGTTCATATACATGACATATTTTTTCCATTTGACTATCCTGTAAAATGGAACAACAAGTGGTCGCGATTTTGGAACGAGCAATATTTTTTAGAATTATTTTTACAATTTAACAATAAATTTGAAGTTGTGACATCTTTATCTATGCTCGCCCATTATCAAAATTCAGTTTTATCGGAAAATATTAATGTTTACGAAAAAAACAGAATACCAGGCTCTTTTTGGATGAAAGTAGTTTCTGATTAAGGATTAGTTATGAAAATTGCGTTCATCGTTTACACGGGAATGACTGCGTTAGATTTAATCGGAGTCTACGATCCCCTCACTCGGCTCAAGACAATGGGATTTATGCCAGATTTAGAATGGGAAATTGTAGCTATTTCCCAAGAAGTAAGCGATGGCGCTGGACTTGGTTTTATTCCCACAAAAGTAGGCGAATCCCTGCAAGATTATGACATGGTAATTGTGCCAGGTGGAGTTACTGCTGGAGTCCTGAAATTAATTGAGGAAATGGAGTTAGTTGACTGGCTAAAAACTGCTAATTCTTGCCAGTTTAAAGTTTCTGTCTGTACGGGTTCTTTGCTTTTGGGTGCAGCAGGATTCTTAGCAGGAAAAACAGCCACCACTCATCCCAATGCTTTCAACGAACTTGAGAAATATTGTGCTTCTGTGGTAAACGAAAGAATTGTGGATGAAGGCGGAGTGATTACTGCTAGAGGCGTTACCTCATCTATAGATTTAGGATTATATCTGTGTGAGAAATTTGCAGGTCGAGAGGTAAAAGAGAAAATTCGTCAGCGAATGGATTATCCTTATGGAATATAAACAATTAATAGGAGAGCAAAAATGATTCCAGGAGAAATGATTGTACAAGAAGGTGAAATCGAACTGAATGCGGGGCGTCCTACGGTGCGGTTGCAGGTAGCAAATACAGGCGATCGGCCCATTCAAGTCGGTTCACACTATCACTTTTATGAAGTGAACGAATCACTAGATTTTGACAGAGAACAAGCACGAGGAATGCGCCTCGATATTCCAGCAGGTACAGCAGTACGTTTTGAACCAGGAGATCAAAGAGAAGTACAGTTAATTCCCTTTGTTGGTAGCCGTCAAGTTTACGGTTTCAATGGCAGAATCAATGGCTCATTAGAATAACAAACATGGCTTGTGATGAAATCGAAAAACTGTTGAAAACAATTGTTTGAAAAAAGAGAGTCTGGTTATTTTTGCACTGGAGGGATAGCGCTCAATAATATGCCTAAGATTTTTTCCACATCTCTCAGATAATACTCGACCGTATCGATAGAAACAATTTTACCTTCTAATTTCAAAAATCTCCAATTAGTTCCCGATGTTACGACTCCATAAATTGTTTCAATTTCATTTTCTTCTCGTTCGTTAAACAACTGAGCAGCTAACATCTCCGCTACACATTGTCCCAATCCAGCTTTAATATCTTCTTTTTTTGCTTCTACGAGAGTAATTACCGGGGCGCTGATAAACAGTCGTTCCGGCGATAAACTGATTAAAAAATCGCATATCCCATTCAATCCCCGTTCGGGAGCTACATTAAATTCAGAACCGGAGAATAAACCAATTTGATAATTTAATTGCCGTCTGATTTCAAGTAAAATCGGTGCAATAATCATTTCTGAACGAGCTTTTTCTGTGTTTATATCTACTGCTAATGCTGCATTTTCTTTCAACAAAACTTTCAGAATTTCGCTTGATTCTACTTCGAGTATATCGGTAAATAAATCTAAGTTTTCGTTTAGAGTTAAGTCAAATTGCTTGACAAGTTCCTTGAGTTTGAAATCGCTATAAGCCATCTTAAATTATCTCCTGATTTGATTAAGACTTTCTTGTTGGTTTAAAAATTTTATAGAATATTTTCCTAAATGAAATGGTCAACAATATCATAAGTTATCATTACCAACGAAAGTTGATAGTAAAATTATATACTTGTAAATATAGCAACCGCTCTCGTCGGTTAGGACATTGTGAATTTCTGAAACGTTGGCGGATTCTAAACCCTTCTGACCCTAGTCCCTAGCCCCTAGTCCCTAGCTATAATTACTTGCCCAATAAACCAGGCAGGTTCCCTATTATATCTCCTTATTCATCCGGCAAGAAACTTTCTCCCCATTTCACTTCAACTTTACCGCTGGGGCTAAACACAACCTTAAATTCAGCTACAGGTTTATTGATTACCAGCTTATTAGGTAGTATGAGAGTCTCATCTTTTTCCTTGCCGTCATCGGGTTTAGATAACAATTTGGGTAAGGGAGTAGTTGGAAGTAAATCAATCGCCAGTTTATCGATCGGTTCGTAGGAAACGACCGCTCCTTCCGTATCTACTAGCACCCGATATACTAAATCGCGATCGAAATTGACAGATGTTTCAGTGCTTTCTTTGTTGCTGGAGATTTGCCAATTTTGCACAATTAGTTTTTGCAGATCCTCTTGCAACTTCTGGATCTTTTTCTCATCAGTAATCGCTCGCAGAGAATCGGCAGCGGCAGAGTCCAAACTAGAGGGAATCTCAGAGGGGATAACACCAGCCCCAGCTTTCAGTGCGATCGGTGCTTTGAGACTGTTTTTCTCCAGATCCAGGGCATCGCCGATTAACTCGTTAATTTTTTTCCTGTCACTGACAGTAAGCAATCGATGCTGGAATACTATATATTTATATTCTCTGGAAACCTTGTTCTCAATAACGCCGATCGCTTGTTCGACCGCCTCATGAGCCGCATAGCTGGGTGCTTCATCCACAATTGATTGTAGCGGTTGATTGGGATCGAGCAGCATATTTGCCAATCTGCGAGTTAAAGGAACAATCCCAAACACACTTACCTTTTTCTCTAAACCCAATTCTTTAACTGCTTTGAGAGCAATTTCTGTAGTCATCTCAGAGCCTCCCCACAGAACATTGATATTCGGGTGCTTTTTGAGCATTTCCTTCACCTTATCCACCTCTTCAGGGGTTTTTGCATCCGTCGTTCCCGTTTGCTCCCAAACAGCGCCGGAATCTTTCATCCCTTTCGCAAAGCCCTGCAAATAAGGATAAAGGCGAGTTGAATCTGCCCCATCCACCAGACCCACATTTAGCTCTCTAACCTGTTTCTTCTTATTTGGTTTAGCCCAATTTCCTATATACCTGCCAAGGTCATAACCCATCTGTAAAGAATCGCTTTCATAACAAGCAAATGCAACTTTCTGGGATTCTTTGGGCAGGCAATTACCGATGTTAACCACTACTACACCGGAGACATAAGCCTGGAGAATAGCAGCTACAGATTTTTCCGGGTCTAGCGGTCTCATCACGATCGCATCCACGTCTTGGGTGAGTAGTTGCTTGATCCCTTGAGCTTCTTCCTCAACACTTTCACCCGTCTTAATTGGCACAATTTGAACTTGTTTATTTTCCTTAGCCAGCCTCTCTAAGCCTTGCTGATACAACTTATAGGTCAAGTTATCATTGGGAACGAGAAATCCCACTTTATAGATCTCTGGCGCTTCCTTGATAATTTTTGCTTCCCAGTCCTTGTCTTTGGCGGCTTTGTCCCAGTTGTAAGCTCGTTTCAGTTGATCCACTGACCAGAACTTGGCTCGCTTGAGGTTAGCACGCTCGAATTCAGTGCCGATCGTAATCGTGCCATTTCGCATATCCGCATAGCGAAGCAAAGCTCCCTTAAAGTTGGCTTTGTAGAGATCGGCTCCTTGGAGATTAACACGGCTTAGGTTAGAGCTTTGGAAATTCGCTTCGTTGAGGTTGGCTCCTTGAAGATCTGCCCAAAGCAAGCGAGAATTAATTAATGAGGCTTTTGTCAGGTTGGCATCCCGCAGATAAATGCGGCTCATGCGACTGCTATCTAGATTGGCTTCCTCTAAATTCGCTTTTTCCAGATTGGCAGCTCGCAGAATTGCTCCCTTCAGATTCGCCTTCTTCAAATTTGCCCCTCGCAAATTCGCTCTTTCCAGGTTCGCTCCCTCTAGGTTGGCTCCCTCTAGATTCGCTCCCTCTAGATTCGCTCCCTTTAAATCAGCGCCAGCCAAGTTGGTCTGCGAAAGGTTAAATCCTTCATACCTGTAAAACTGAGGGGGCCATTGGGCAAAAGTTGCCATTCCCAATTGAAATTTGTAGCACTTATTCAGCTCAATGCCTTCTAGGTTGGCCTTGGGAGCCTGTTCTCCTAATATACCTTCGCAGTTCTTGTTGAGGAGCTGGATGGCCTCCATTCTCGATTCAGAATATACAACCTCTTTCTGATTTCTAATTTCTTGTCGCGCTGTATCGATCGCTTCTTGCTGTCGCTGGGGCGCTTCCATGAAGTAAGCCCCCATTGCTGCCAACAGCGTGAATTGGCCAATTACTGTCGCTAAACTATATAGAGAGACATTTTCACACCATTTAACAAAATCTCCCAGCCGTTGGTCTAAAAACTTGACAGGTTTCAGCCACGAATACTCTTGTTTCTTTGGTAATCTTTCTAAATAGTAACTTTCAAACATTCGCCGAAAGCTTTCGGCTGGCATATCTAGCCGTTTTGCCTCCTGTAACAATCTGTACTCTTGTTTAACTGGGTCTGCAATAGCAGCCACTCTGCCAAAGCTGGCGTCTAAATTCTGTAAAACGCTTTCTAGTTCTGATATTTCAGCTTTTTCCTCTTCTGTCCTTTCAATATTTTCCTCTTTTTGTTCTTTTTTCCCCTCTGTCTGTTTCTTAGCCGCAGTCATTTTTTTTAAATGTTGGGTCATGGCGGCTCTGTTGGGTTTAAAACTGCGACCTTTCATAATTTTGTAATGAATTGGGTGAAAAGGTTTGGGTAATGGTAATAAAGATAATCAAGCAACAACTTTACTTACATCTTCATCCTAATTAGGTTTTTTGGTTTTCTTTAGGTCAATGTTGGGGATTAACAAATCCCTCTTAATTTATATCCGCAACCTCTTGAAATTGCTGCTATAAGTATCAAATAACATACTAATTCCGAAACTGCCACATTATTTGACGTGATTTTATGAAACTCAACAATTGGCCAGGATGATGACTCTTCCGTTTTTAGTACGCTGTACGAGATTCCGGGAGCAGAGAAATTCCTGGGAGAGGAAAAGTAAAATGTTACATTAAGAACAATTGCCTACAGACTCCGCAAGATCGATTATGACAAAATTAAAAGGTAGTGAGGAGGTCATCGTATGAATTATAGAATGGATCGCCGTGCTTACGCGGAAACTTTTGGCCCAACGGTAGGCGATCGCATTCGCCTTGCCGATACGGAACTCTTCATCGAAGTCGAACAAGACTTCACCACTTACGGCGATGAAGTCAAATTCGGCGGCGGCAAAGTAATCCGCGACGGGATGGGACAATCCCCCATTTCCAATGCCGATGGTGCCGTCGATCTGGTAATTACTAATGCCTTGATTCTGGATTGGTGGGGGATTGTCAAAGCGGATATCGGCATTAAAGACGGCAAAATATTCAAAATTGGCAAAGCAGGAAATCCCTACATTCAAGATAACGTAGATATCATTATCGGCCCTGGCACCGAAGTTGTTGCCGGGGAAGGATCGATACTAACTGCTGGCGGTATCGATACTCACATCCACTTTATTTGTCCGCAACAGATCGAAGTTGCGATCGCATCCGGCATCACCACCATGCTGGGCGGCGGTACTGGCCCCGCCACTGGTACAAATGCTACCACTTGTACCCCAGGCCCCTGGAATATTTACCGAATGCTACAAGCCGCTGATGCCTTTCCAGTAAATTTGGGATTTCTCGGCAAAGGTAATAGTAGCCAGCCTCAAGCCTTAGAAGAACAGGTGCTTGCTGGGGTAATGGGATTGAAATTGCACGAAGATTGGGGCACAACCCCAGCAGCGATCGATACTTGTCTTAGTGTAGCAGATAAATACGACGTACAAGTAGCAATTCACACCGATACTTTGAACGAAGCCGGGTTTGTAGAAGCCACGATTGCCGCTTTCAAAGGTCGCACAATACACACCTACCACACGGAGGGAGCCGGAGGAGGACACGCGCCGGATATCATCAAAGTCTGCGGTGAAGCGAATGTGTTGCCTTCTTCTACTAACCCGACGCGCCCTTACACCGTCAACACTTTGGACGAACACCTGGATATGCTGATGGTGTGCCATCACTTGTCGCCATCTATACCGGAGGATGTGGCATTTGCGGAGTCGCGGATACGACGGGAAACTATTGCCGCTGAGGATATTTTGCACGATTTGGGCGCGTTCAGTATGATTTCGTCTGATTCTCAGGCGATGGGGCGCGTGGGTGAGGTGATTATTCGCACTTGGCAGACGGCGCATAAGATGAAGGTGCAGCGGGGGAACCTCACCCCCCAACCCCCTCTGGGCAACGGAGAGGGGGAGCAAGAGAGGGCGGACAATTTTCGGGCGAAGCGGTATGTGGCGAAATATACGATCAATCCGGCGATCGCGCATGGGATTTCTCAGTATGTGGGTTCGGTGGAAGAGGGGAAATTAGCAGATTTGTGCCTTTGGAAAGCAGCGTTTTTTGGGGTGAAACCGGAGCTCGTGATTAAGGGAGGTGCGATCGCTTATGCTCAAATGGGAGACGCAAACGCCAGTATTCCTACGCCTCAACCCGTCCATATGCGACCGATGTTTGGTAGTTTTGGCGGTGCGATCGCAGCTACATCTCTAACCTTTGTATCTCAAGCCGCATTACAACGCGATATTCCAACTCAATTAAAGTTACAAAAACAAGCAGTTGCAGTATCGGGAACGCGACAAATTAGTAAGCGGGATATGAAATTAAACGACGCTTTACCTCGGATAGAAGTTGATGCAGAAACTTATGAAGTTAGAGCAGATGGAGAGTTATTGATTTGCGAACCGGCAACGATTTTGCCGATGGCGCAGCGATACTTTTTGTTCTAATTCTGATGACAGAAGTGATAATTGTATGACAGAACAACGCACAGATTACGACAGTCCTTGGAAGGAAGTTATCGAGCAATTTTTTCCAAGCTTACTCGAATTCTTTTTCCCTCTAGCATACGCCGAAATTGACTGGACGCAACCCTATGAATTTCTGGACACAGAACTGCAACAGCTCGAACCAGAAGCAGAAATTGGGCGGCGTCTCGTAGATAAAGTAGTAAAAGTCTGGCTGCTTGGAGGTGAAGAAGCTTGGGTATTAGTCCATGTAGAAGTCCAAGGGCAGTACGATCGCAACTTTGCCGAGCGCATATATAGTTATAATTACCGCTTGTACGATCGCCACAAACGGCGGGTGATCAGCGTGGCGGTTTTGGCAGACGAAGAGGCGAATTGGCGACCTTCAAGCTACGGGTACCAACTTGGAGGATGTCGCGTCAGGTTAGACTTTCCCGTCGCGAAACTTTTGGACTATGAAGCGCAGTGGGAAACCCTAGAGCAAACCACCAATCCCTTCGGTGCGATCGTGATGGCGCACCTGAAAACTAAGGCGACGCACCGAAATCCAGAGAATCGCTTACAGTGGAAACTAAGCCTGGTTAGAAGACTGTTTGAACGGGGGTATAGCCGGAAATATGTTCTGGAATTATTTCGGTTTATCGACTGGGTGATGGTGTTGCCAGAGGAGTTGGCGCGTAGTTTTAAAACAGAAATCAGAAGTTATGAGGAGGCAAATAGAATGCGGTATGTCACCAGTATTGAACGACTCGCAATCCAAGAAGGGATTGAGCAAGGGATTGAGCAAGGGATTGAGCAAGGGATTGAGCAAGGGATTGAGCAAGGGATTGAGCAAGGGATTCTTCAAAACAGTCGCGAAGATGTGATTGAAATCTTGGAAACTCGGTTTGGAGTAGTGCCAACGGATCTTGTGGAGATCGTCAATGGGATAGAGGAGCCATCTGTGCTGAAAATGCTTCATAAAAGAGCGATCGTCATTGGCTCTATAGAAGAATTTCAGCAAGTCCTCAACCAGATTCCATCCGCAGGCTCGGAAACTGTCTGAAACAAGAAAAAATTTCCCTAAAATATGGCGATCTGGTGAAACCAGATCGCGCTTTCTATTCTCAAATGGGATAAGAAATCTCCGATCCGAAACGAGATCAAGTCAGCCCCCAGACTCCATCCCAATCTTCCGATGGGGGATTTTGCAGCAAATATTGACAGCGTTTTAGATACATCATAGATGTCTTGTCATTGGTGTTCATATCTTCCACAACGATCGCAAACTCATTCATCGCACGCCGGAATTTACGATTCAGGTAATGTTCGCGTCCTTGATTGTAATGCTCCATCACTTTTCGCTTCTCTTCAGAAATTGGCTCCGAACGCAACCCCACCACTTCATATATAGCTACTGGTTGGTTTCTACCTTTGGTGTGAATATAGTCAAGCTCTCTAGCCCATATCTGTTCTGAGCAGAATTGATAAGTACTTTTGCTAATAACGATATCGCACCCGTACTGCTTGCTCATTCCTTCTAGGTAAGCGGCGATATTTACGCCGTCCCCAATTACCGTAAACTTGCTTAGTTTGCTGGAGCCAAGATTACCAGCGATCACTGTATCGGCATTAATGCCAATCCCAATTTGAAACGCTGGCTTTTGGGCTCTAACAAGTTTGGCATTAAATTCTTGGAGACGATCGCGCATTTCCAGAGCAGCTTGTACTGACATCCAAGCATGATCTTCTAAAGGCAGGACTGCACCAAAAGTCACCATTATGGAATCGCCAATATATTTATCTAAGGTGCCCCTATGCTTAATAACAGCATCTGACATTACCTCAAAATATTCATTCAGCAGTCTTACCACATCTGCTGGCTCCATCTTTTCAGTCAACGTGGAGAAGCTGCGGATACCTGAGAATAAAATCGAAACTTCTCGGCGATCGCCCTGCAACCTGGCTTCATCCATTCCAAGGAACTCCTCTGTCAATTCCTCAATTTTATAACTGTACATTTTACTCCTGAACCCTTTCTAATTACAGACAATCTTAATCACGACCAAAGCACTGCAAACTTGAGCTGCACCCCTGGTATCCGTGAGTGTACTAATACACTAAATTCCCTTGAAAAAACTTTTGGCGCAATGAGTCACGGCATGGGTGCAATTGACGTAAATCAACATAATGGTGAGATTTGCATCACTGACAGGACTGACTTACTCCTTTCTGGCTCTCAAGAATATCTATAAAAGCCGCAGAGGGGAGGGGGTAAGAGGGGATTTTGAACTTCGGGATGGGTAGCGAAGTAATCTTGCAGGCGATCGCAACCCCTAAAGAGTAGTTAATCTAATGGTATTACGAATGCCAAGATATATCGACAGTACCAAAATTAACTACTAAAGCCACGTTTAAATTTTCCAGAGAATTGATAAACCACCTAATGTCATTTAAAGCCTGAGATTCATAGTGATTAAATAAAATAGAAAATCGTTTTTCCAGATCCGGTTTTACTTTGCGGGAGAGCAGCACTATTTTGAGCAACAATGTCGTTGTCTCCAGCGTGCCGATGTTAGAAATCAGATCGATAAAAACATAGTGATTGGGCTGTTGCGTATTTTCCACTACTATAAAATTGAACAATTGGTTACAAGTACGTACAAGTAGAAATTCTGTCAAATTTTGGGAATCGTTTTCAGGGAAGATATTTTTCAGATATTTAGACAAGCGTTGATTAAATTGACGGTTACCGTATTCCGGCTCAATAGAATCAATTAAATATTCGTATAAATCGGCTTTAAAATTTCGGAAAGATTTCTTCTCGTTTGTATGATTCAAGAATATTTCAGCTAAATCTCGGTAGGTATGCGATCCTTCAACTTTTCCGGCAAATTTATTCAGAGCAGAATACAGTTCGCGATCGCTCAATAAAGTGGGGTTTGACATCGGCTGAATTATCTGCTGTTGCTCAGTTGTCTTCGAGTCAATTTGCTTTGCCCTGATTAAATAAGGTATATATTGAGACAGATTAACTTCAAATTGCCGCTGCTTTTGAGCTTGAATATCCTGGATTGTTTGCTGATGCTCGAAAGAGCTATTTCCAACTAACAGACGATGGGGGTATAAGTAAGGATACCGATGAATCAATTTCGACAATACGGGACTGTCTTCTTTGTTATTTTGATCGGGTGATGGTTCGACAACTTGAACCAAGCGTTGCATAGCCAAATACTCTTCACTTTCGGTAAAGCGACTTACTAGCTGTTGCAACAGTCTGACTATGCGAGAACGAGAAGCTACTGCTTGGAACCGGGATGATGAATTTTTGAATAAAGCGATTAAATCGGCGATCGCAACTTGCTTGTGAAAATGTATTTGCCAGCGGTTTATCAATATATAGCAGCAGCGGCAGAGTATATTCTTAAATACTTCTTCACTGGGTAAGAAGGCGACTATTCTATATAAGGCTGCTTCAATCTCCGGGTCGGGATAAGCAACACCATCAATAAACAATTGCCGAAAACGCTCTACAGACTCGCTAGGCGACTCTTTTTGCACCCAGTATAGTAGGTGATCGTATAACATTTGCTCGTCGCTTATTGTGCGTTGCTCGTTATAAATTTTAGGATCTGGTATTCGCGCTAATGAAGGATTAGTTAGAACAAGACGAGGCGTTGCAGGCACAAGGGAGCGGGCGATCGGCTTTCGTAGGGCGAGCGGTATGGCAGCGAATTTTGTAGGGGATGTAACGGATAATTTGTTTGTTATTTCCAAAGATAATCTATCCATTACATCTGTAACTTCATTCGTTACTAACCATATTTCTTTAAGATTTTTTTTTGTCCCAGAAGCCTTTTCCTGACTGGCGATCAAAAACTGGTAATCCTGAGAGCTTAATTTTTTATCGGCTATCCAAGTTACAGCTTCCTTCAATTCTTTCCCTTGCAAAAGAAGTGTTTCATCCTGACAATTTGAAGCTAACCAGGCTGCTAATGCAGCGCGATAGGGTCGCAAATTACTTAGTTGTTTTTCTAGCCAAATAGAATTGAAAATTACTGCGTAAATACGGTTATAAACTCTCAGTACAGGTTGAGCGTACTTTTTGCCTAGCTGCTTGAGTACCAACCCACTCAGCCGCAATTCCATTTGTTCTGGACTATCATCGACAGGGATTTCACCAGTCAGCAAAATTTGCTGATACAGTGTTAATAGGCTACTGGGATCTGAGCTACCCCGCAGCAGGCGATCGCGTATTGTTCTCAAATGCTCCGGTTCATCCTGCGCTTCCCAGTTTTCAATAATTCGCGATCGCACCAGTTTTTCAACTGACAACCTTTCTGTGCCTGCGGGAATAAAAGAAATCTCCTGAAGAACCAGTTTGCAAACTTTTTGAGTGAGAAACGGTTTACCCCCCGTCCAAGCTAATATCTCTTTCAGCACTGGTTGGGGATTGCTCGTTTTATGCGCTAATCCTTTGGCTAAAGGAAGGCTTTCGTGCAATTGAAACCCGCTTAGTTGAATTGCGCGACCGATATTAAAAGGAGTGCGGTTTTTATCTTGAATTAATTCCGATGGAGCGGCTACCCCAATTAAAGCGAAAGTAAGGCGCTTGTATTGAGGTTGCTCGGCGCGATTGTTATAGCAAGCCCGAATTGCGGCAAAAAAATCATCTACTCGGAAATTTAAGCTGAGAACGCAATCTATTTCATCTATGAAAATAACGATATTTTGGCTGATTTCTACTAACAGTACCTGCTCGATAAACTCGCTGAAGCGTTGTACGGGAGGGATTAAATCGCGATCGCGCCACCAAGTCCGCAAATTAAACTTGTCTGAAAGATTGAAACCGATCGTCAAACTGCGAACCACACCCGCATACCACTGATCTGGGGTAAGATTTTGGCTACCGATCTTCGTTAAGTCGATCGCAGTACAGACAGTGCCTGACTGTTGTAATTGGCACATTGTTTGCACCCGCAAGCTGGACTTGCCCATCTGTCGGGAGTTGAGTACATAACAAAATTCTCCCGCCCTCAAACCCTCGTAAAGATGGGTATCTGCCTGCCGTTGCACGTAGGTAGACGCATCGGCTGGTAGACTTCCTCCGACTTGATACTCGGAGGCTGAGGTTTCTGCGGTGTTCATAGATACATTTGAGATCGAGTTTTGTAAGCGATCGCATTGCTCCAGTTTGGCAAGCCCTATAGCTAAAGCGTAATCCCTAATGTGGCTGTAAGCCAAGGGCGCTGAAAAGTCATTGCCCCTGGGAGGGAGAAAGACCGAGGTGTAGCGCGTAAAATGGAAAAGGACAATCAAGATTTGGCGGTAGAGGAAAAGGAGCGATCGCAATGATTCAAACTGTACCGAGTTTACTAACCTTTGAAGAATTCTTGGACTGGAAACCAGAGAACGGACGCTATGAATTACACAATGGAGTAAGTGTTGAGATGCAGCCTACCGGAGAACATGAAGAAATCACGGAATTTCTGGACTCAGAAGTAACTCTGGAAGCTCGGCGATTAAAGCTACCCTATCGTTTTCCCAAGAGCGCACTCATCAAAGCACCAGATGGAAAATCAGGTTATCTACCGGACGTACTGGTAGTCGATCGTAACGCTCTTTCTGATGAACCGTTATGGAAAAAGTCTTCAACTATTACAAAAGGAAAATCAATTCCCTTAGTTATTGAAGTCGTCAGTACCAACTGGCGGGATGATTACCTGACTAAGTTGAAGGACTATGAAGAAATCGGCATTCCAGAATACTGGATTGTCGATTATTTAGGCTTAGGTGGTTCCCGGTACATCGGTTCTCCCAAACAACCTACGATTTCTATTTACCAACTCATTGAAGGTGAGTACCAGGTACGAAAATTTAGGGAAAATGACCGAATTGAGTCAGCAACTTTCCCAGAGTTGAATTTGACGGCTCTCCAGATTTTTAGAGGTTAAAGATAACCGTTTTCAGTTAAAGATTTTTAATTCAAAAGCCGATCGCAAAAATAAAACCGATATAAATCGCAGCAAGGCGTCACCTCATTACCTTGTAAATGCACCAACCCCATACTGTGTAACTTAAACCCTTGCACCGACTCCAATCGTACCGGAGCAGTCGCAGCAACCACCTCTGTCATCGCTCTCGCCAACTCTGGATGCTGTTGCAAATTCCACAAATGCCGTCGCAAATGGTCGCCATAAAGTCCCGCTTCCGTCGGAGATGTTTGCAACAACTGTTCTAGTGTCATATCCTGTCGACTAATATAATAAAGAGCCAGCCGCACCAGATAGGGATGCCCTCCTACCATTGCCATCAATTTTTCCACCTGGGTAATATTCCAATCCAGGTCGTGCCACCGAGTCAAATCGTAAACTTGCTGAGGGGTAAACTCCGGCAATTCGATCGGCAACCCGACATTAAACGGGGATTGATTGATACTCAGAGGGATATAAACTTCTGTGGAGTGTACGACCACCAAGCGCAATTTTTTCCAGATATCCCGATTCTTTGCATCTTCGTGCCATGCCCGCAAAAGTCCAAAAAAGTCTGCGGCAATTTCAGGATGTTGGAACACATAATCAACTTCATCCAACCCCAAAGCCAGCGGACTCTCTATATTTTCCAACAAATACTCTTCAAAATAAGCCGTACAGTTATCCTTGCTGCCAAAAATATCATCCCAATAATCATTCAACCGATTTGGCAACCGCAATCTTCTGCAAACACTGGCACAAAACCACTTTAAGAATTTATCCAAGTCTGCGAAAACCTTGCCATCTGCCAGCTGAAAACTCAAAGGCACCGTTTGGAAACCAGACTTTGAGGCATGATGGAGAATCCTAGCCATCAGCGATGTTTTACCCATCTGGCGGGGTGCTTTGATGCGGATCAGGGAACCCGGTTGCAAAATAGTTTCGTAGCAGCGAGATTCTAGAGGCGGTCGTTCCACATAAAAAGCAGAAGCTAAATCTACTTGACCTTCTGGCAATTCGGGAATTTGGGGCAACTCCGGCACCGCCATCGGCACTGGTTTGCCATCTAGCCCACACAAAGCCGGGGGCGTACTCTGCACAGTTTCCGGCGATTCCTCCGGTACTCGACCTTCTCCTACCAAACTCAGAATTTCTTGCACCATAGTTGAGGTATCGGCGGGCGATCGCCACTCTCGCTGCTGAATCCGGTTTAAATAACCTCGCAGATTGTAATTCAACGGCGAAGTCAGCGGAAATTTGACGCGGATCGGTAAAATCGCTGGCTTACCATCTGGACTGGCATCCCGCAACTCCTTAGCCCGTCGCACCTCCTCTGTCACCATTTCACTGGTTACAGACTGCTCTGACAGCAGCAACAATAAGTAATCGCACTGCTTTAATTCCGTATCTATCCGAGCGGGCCATCCTTCTCCCAGTCGAATGCTATGTCCGGCCATAAATGCTTCGTGTCCGGCTGCTTTTAAGGCTTCATAAAACTGCTGCGCGAGGATAACGTCTGGATCGGAGCTGCGATAGCTCATAAAAACTCTTTTAGGCTTGCATAACGGCGGAATTTGGTAGACTAGCGTAGATTCCGCAATCCCCTTTAGCTCCCGCACCTCCTTATACATTCCTGGCAACGGTAAGTGATTTTTGACCACATCGTAGACCGTCTGCGAAATGCAAATGCCTCCCGGTTTCGCCGCCACTTGCAAGCGAGCAGCCATATTCACCCCATGTCCCTTGACTTGAGTACCGACGCAGGCTACATCGCCTAAATGAATCCCAATCCGATGCTTCAGCACATCTTGCGGGGGTAGTTCCGCCGCCGCGACGAAAAATGCTTTTTGAATCTCAAGGGCACAAGCTACGGCATTAACTGCACTTGCAAAGCACATGAACAGTCCATCACCCGTGTCGGCGACCACCCTACCTTGAAATCGCTGACAAAATTCCGTCATCAGCTGAAGGTCTCGGTTGGTTAAAGCCAAGGTATGAGCCTGGTCGGCGGCCATCTTGGAAGTAAAGTTCTCCACGTCTGTAAAGACGATCGCAGCTAGGGCACTGTCTGCTCCCAAATTCAGCAGTGCTTCGTTTTTTGTGGGTTCCATAGGTGCAGCGTCGCGAATACCGGCGGACTGAGCGATAGTCTAATGAGTACAGTTTAATAGCATTCTGGGGGCGAAAATGTTTAAATCATCTGTATATAAGACGTACTCAAGCCGATCGCTAGATCCAGCGCCACTCAGTATCCAGTTTTAAAACTTTTGACGCTATGATTAAATTCTTTGGAAGTCTTTATTCCACAGGCACTCCAGGCCAATGGGTAAAACCGCGCCGCCGGAATCCTTCGTGGGGGTGAGGTAAAGTCATCTCGTAAAGGAAAAAATAATACTAAAGATAATTGACAAAAATGAACAGTTAACAGTTTTATGGTCAAAACTTCCGACACTATGAATCTTTCTTCTTTGTTGCCATTTAAAAAAGCCGATCGCATCTTAGTCGTAGATGATTCTCCCGATAACGTTTTTCTCATCCAAGCTATTTTGGAAGAAGAGGGATATAAAATTGTCACAGCAGCAGATGGCCGTACCGCACTCGCTAAGGTCGAGGAATCCCCCCCAGATTTAGTATTGTTGGATGTGATGATGCCCGGAATGGATGGCTTTGAAGTCACCAAGCGCCTGCGCGACAATACCTCATTGCCCTTTATCCCCATTCTGCTGATTACCGCCTACGACCACCTCAGCGTAGCGAAAGGGTTAGACACTGGTGCAGATGACTTTATCCGCAAGCCAGTGGAAGTGGACGAATTGCTGGCGCGAGTACGCAGTCTCCTCCGACTCAAGCACAGCATCGACGAACGCGACCAAATTGCCCGTCAGCGAGAAGATTTTGTCTCCCGGCTTACCCACGATTTGCGAACTCCTTTGATAGCCGCAGATAGAATGCTGAGTTTAATGCAGCAGGGAGCCTTGGGAGAACTATCACCCACGATGAATGAAACCCTCGACATAATGGCTCGCAGCAACAAAAACCTGCTGGCGATGGCCAATACTTTGCTAGAAGTGTATCGTTACGAAGCCGGACGCAAAAATCTAAACTTCTCTCCTGTTGACCTACAAGATCTACTTCACGAAATTGTCAAAGAACTTACCCCTTTAGCCGCTCAAAAAAACCTGTCTTTGAATTTGGATATAGATCGAAATGCAAAGGGTGACCCAGGGGCGAGAAGTGTGGTAGAGTGCGATCGTCTGGAACTCCACCGGGTTTTCACCAATTTGATTGGCAATGCGATCAAATTCACAGATACTGGTTCGGTAAACGTCCGTCTGACTAATACAAATGGCGCTGGTAATCCCGGCATACCACAAGTAATCGTTGAGGTAGAAGACACCGGTCCAGGTATATCTCCTGAAGAACAAACAATCTTATTTGAACGGTTTCGTCAAGGCAAACACAAACATTCCGGCAGCGGTTTGGGGTTGCACCTGTCTCGCAGAATTGTCGAAACCCATAACGGAAACATTGAACTTAAGTCAGAGGTAGGTAAGGGAAGTCTATTCATTGTCCGCATCCCAGTCAAGCACTCAGGGAATTCTTAACTTTAGTCGCTAGCTATCATGATCTTCAGATTCCAGACAGCCGACAACTGTTTTTAGATCGGCTAAAATTGACCTAATACCTGTAAAATATTGCATAACCCTTTCAATTTGTCTAGTTTCCGAAAAAGATCATGATAGCTCAACTAGAAGTTAACAATCTTGTCCGCCAGCAGCGTAATTTTTTCAGCACCGGCCAGACAAAAGATGTATCTTTTCGCATTGAAAAGCTCAAGTTCTTAAAGAAGACAATTTTAGAGCATAAAGAAGCTATTCTCAATGCACTTAAAAGTGACCTGAACAAACCTCGATTTGAAAGTTATGTTACGGAATTGTTAGTTGTCAAAGAAATTGATTATGCGATTAAGCATATTAAATCTTGGACAAAACCTCAGCGAGTCGCAACTCCTCTAGAGCAATTTCCATCTTCAGCACTAATTTATCCAGAACCACTAGGAATTGTTCTGATTGTTAGTCCTTGGAATTATCCATTTAATCTGATGATTTCGCCTTTAGTAGGTGCGATCGCAGCCGGAAACTGTGCTATTTTAAAACCTTCAGAAATTGCCCTACATACCTCTCATCTTCTAGCAGATCTTTTCAATAAAAACTTCGATACTGCCTATATAGCAGTTGTAGAAGGAGACGTAGAAACCAGCCAACAGTTGTTAAAAGAAAAGTTCGACCATATCTTTTTTACCGGCAGCATAGCAGTTGGCAAAATCATCATGTCAGCGGCAGCAAAACATCTCACACCAGTCACCCTAGAACTCGGCGGCAAGACTCCTTGTATTGTCGATGCCGATGTCCACATCGAACGCGCTGCCAGAAGAATCGCTTGGGGCAAGTTTATTAATGCCGGTCAAACTTGCGTAGCACCTGATTATCTTTTAGTCGATAAAACAATTAAAAAAGACTTTTTAGATAGCATCAAAAAGTGTATTCAAGAATTTTATGGCGACAATCCCGCCAAAAGTCCTGACTATGCCAGAATTATCAATAAAACACACTTTAATAGACTGGCAGCATTCCTAAACGATGGCAAAATTATCGCTGGCGGTCAAACCGATGTCGAAAATAACTACATTGCCCCAACAGTGATAGATAATGTATCCTTAGATGCACCAGTTATGCAAGAAGAAATCTTTGGCCCGATTCTTCCAGTTATCGAGTACAACGATTTAACAGCAGCGATTTCTATTGTTAATGAACGACCAAAACCTCTAGCCCTCTACTTCTTTTCCAAAAACAAAAACCATCAAGAGCAAGTTTTGCGGGAGACTTCATCAGGTGGCGTCTGTATTAACGATACCGTCATGCACCTTGGCGTCCCAGAACTACCCTTTGGCGGAGTCGGTGACAGCGGTATGGGAAGCTATCACGGCAAAGCCAGTTTTGATATTTTTTCCCATCAAAAAAGCGTGCTGAAAAACTCTTTCCTGATGGATATAAAGTTCCGCTATGCTCCATACTATGAAGGTAAACTAAATCTGATTAAGCGAATCATGGGCATTTAGCGCCTCTCCCCAAGCCCAAATTACCACCTGCGATCGCAAGATTAGAAATAGACTTCTCCAGAAATTAAAGGTGCGTTAGCTGAAACCCTTGTAGAGACGTTGCATGCAACGTCTCTACATTCTTTGAAAGGAGAAGTCTAATAGACTTCTCCAGAAAACATTGTATTGATTTGTCTGAAGGGGCGACAACTATAGCTCAAAAGTAGACTGGATAAGCATTTCAGCCCTTCGACCTCGCTGATAATAAGGTTGTTTATGAGGACTTAAAGACCTGACGGGGTGACAACAAAGGGGCAACCCCCTACAGCGGGCGGGG
>NZ_JAIQZN010000214.1 GCF_023333585.1 Argonema antarcticum A004/B2 | reverse complement strand
CATATCTCTTGTTTTTCAAAAAGTTCAATTTTTCATCCCCAAATCAGCTTCTTAAATCAGTTTGTGAGAAATGCGGGTTTAAGCAGCTGGTTATGGACACAACAGAGGTGTTGAAGTATTTAGACGAACTGGTTTTCGCTCAAACGGGTAAACATCTCGATAGTTTGCAAAGAGCAATTCTTAAAGGCGTTCTCAACAGTCAGAAATACGCTGATATTGCCAAAGAATACAACTGTACGCGAGGTCACGCTAAAGATGAAGCTTATGCGCTTTGGCAGCTTCTTTCTGAAGCGTTGGGAAAAGATTTGAATAAGTCAAATTTTCGGGCTTGTGTTGAAAGATTAGGATTTTATAATTCTCAACAAAATATTGGTAATTATCTAATTGGTGGTAATATTAATCACTGTTCTAATCCTCCACAAGTTAACCAAGAATCTGAATTAGAAAATTTAGAATCAATTATTAAAGAAACTTTTACACCTGTTAACGGCAAATCTAACAATATTGAAACCGCACGAAAACTAGCTAAACTGGAAACGATACCGCGATTAGTAAAAATTGGCTTAACGGCAGAACAAATTGCCCAAGCTTTAGATTTGCCTGTGGAGGAAATAGAACAAAGGCTGGAATAGCCAAACAGCAAGTAGCTATTTAATCTATTTAATTGTCGTCTTGTAGCAATATCCCCAAATTCTCTACACACCTACAAACTTATTCATCTATGTTCACCTGTTCGAGGTCTTCCCCACTCAGCAAATCAATCAACGGTTTCAGGTCAAGATACATCGTGCGATACGGAACAGGCGGAGGCAAAACTTCATCTAGATTAGCGAACTGAAAACCAAATCTCTCATAAAAACTAGAAGCATTATAGGGTGGATTTGTATCGGGGTCGTAGAGGGCATCAACAGTCATGAATCTCACGCCTAGCAGACTTGCTATTTCTGTAGCGACGTACTCCAATGCCCACTCAACCAAACGACGACCACATCCTTTTGCTCTCCGGTCAGCAGCAAGTAAGCCAATCTTAACAGCAGGAAATGTCCGGTACTGAACTCCCTCTTCCTCAAGAATCTGTTCGTCAACTACAAGTTTGTCAGCTAAAAGCGTTATGTAACCTGCTAGCGCATCACCGTGTCTGATAATCCAGCATTGGCTAATTCGAGCATCAACCTCGCGCTGAACTCGCCCTTGTCTCCAGTATGTTACAAACTCGCCCCGATTACACCGAAACCCCTGACCTGAAACTTCCAAGTCAGGAGTTAGCTTTTCTACTTCCGCTTCAGAAAAATCAACTCCAGCGAATTTACCGCTTGCTGACATCAGTGTTCTCTGTGCTGCGACGCTCAGCAATTCGTTTTGCTGTGGTTATAGCTGCCTCGTTAGCTACATAACCACCTGATTTAATAGCACGGGCTATCTTTTTAGCTTCGCTACCCACAACTGGTTGTGAGACGGTGTTGAGGGGATACTTCATGGTATTGATGGCAAAGTTACTGTTTTTTTTATATCATACTCATCTTACCAAAACGGAATGAAACAAGGGCGATCGCCTACGAGTGTTATTTTACAGATCGATAAGAGCGAGCGCCTCCCTTGAGTTGGTATCTATCTAATACGAGGATTCTGAATCATAAACAGAGGACTGCCTTGCCAATTTTGATTGTAATCTGCAATCTGACCTAAATTATTGACCAAACCACTTGCGTTAGGCTTATTTTCAAAACACACCCCCCAGTCATCTCCGACAAAACCGTTAACAAGAATCTGATTCTGTCCAGGTGGAACCGTATAGCGATTAAAAATGCTGCTATTGCTTGGATGGTAAAGTACAACAGTCACAGGTGTACTCCACTGATTAAAGAAAGCCACCTTGCCAGTACCACCACGAAAAGGTGCTCCTGAATATGTTGTCGGGCATTGTCTATTTGCAGGTCTTAAGTCAACTTGCGTTGGAATTCTACTTGGGGGTGGACCACTGTTCCTTGGATTTAATATACGACCCGGACAACCGGACAAGTTGGATCGAGCCTTCCTAAGCCACTGTTACAACCAGCTGAAGCGCTCTCAACAGTTAATGCAAGCCCTGTAGTGCATACAGCGGTTCCCGCTGTATTGTGATACACTCAAATAATAAACAACAAAAATATTTCTCAATGAAACCATTTTCAA
>NZ_JAIQZN010000105.1 GCF_023333585.1 Argonema antarcticum A004/B2 | reverse complement strand
GACCTTATTATCAGCGAGGTCGAAGAGCCGAAAAGCTTATTCAGTCTACTTTTGAGCTATAGTTGTCGCCCCTTCAGATGCCTTTATGATAAACGGAAGTGCAATGGCGATCCCTCCAAGTTTTATCAGTGTTATCAAGGAATGTATGGCAAAGTTCTCGCGTTCATGTTTGCCAAAAAAACTGGATAGATGCTCAAAACTTCTCGAAAGTGATGTTGTAAAGGATTTGATGAAATCAATGGAAGTTTCTTTTGATAGATTTTTGTTTATTTTATCAAGAGCATTGATTTCCCCAAGTGAATTAAAATAGACTTTTAAGGTATAAAGTAAAACATCGTCTTCATCAGAAATGTTGTATTCAATTGAAGAGATTGATTTATAGATTTTTTCAAAACGATTCTTGATTTCTTCTATCAGCGCATTTTGATCGTCATTGCCATACAGATGCACGTTGTACATAAATTTAGCTTTGACAATTTCCAGATTAGAGGGTTGCTTCCCTCTATCATTCTGGAATATAAACATCTGAATGGCTTCAGATTCGTTTTTAACAGGATGAGTGGTACAAGTTGATTCGCTAATTATAGAGAGCATTTTTGTCAGATATTCTTCAGGTTTGCTCGATAGTTGTTGCTTGAAGAAATCAAATGCTCTAACAATACGGCGTGCAGATTCTGTATCGAGACAATTATGATCGCACTTCGTTTGTTCGATTACATAGTCGATGAATAACTGATTGTCGTAATCCACCGTAGAAAAACGTATAGCACTGCGCCGTTTCACCATGTCTTCATAACAGATTTCTTCATCCTCGCTCAGATTTCTGATAGTTTTCAGCTTTGTAAAAAAAGCCGACAAAAAGATAACAATGGTTGTAAGGCGCTGTTGCCCGTCTATTACATAAAATTCTTGATTTTTTTCCTCAAAAATAAAGTGCCCAAAATAATAAGGACTATCTGCATTACTTTTACTGTATTCTTCCAAGTCTGACAGAAAAACATCAATCTGAGTATTCGTGTTTGTCTTCTCAATGGGGGTATCCCATGAGTACGCACGCTGATAGGATGGTACAACTATTTTGTTACCAGCCATCATTTTTCTAATCGTTGTTGATGCTTCCATAATTCAAACCACCTTCAGTATGAACTACTATGATCTGGTCTATAATTGTTCGAGAATCATATCGTATTCTGCGTGAGAACCAACCCAGAACCAGATTACAGTGTCTTCATCTAATTGACCAACTACTCGATAGTCTCTGTTGATTCGTGCAGAATAAATTGGCAATTTGGGATGGACTTTCTTGAATCGCAAGCTGGGATAACTTGGATCTTGTTTGAATTGCCGATATGCCTCACGGGTTTGTTCCTGAACCTGCTCTGGTAGCTCAGCAAACATCTTACGAAATTGAGTAGTTGTACGAGATTTCACAATGTTTCTGGATCTAACTCTTGAGTTTGGCCTGCACGGTGTTCAGCCATCGCCTCGGCTGCAAGCTTAGCCAACAGATTTGGGGAACGCGCAAACGAATCATCCCAGCGACGCTCATCTTCAAGTTCGTCTAAGATCATCGTTGCGATCGCATCTTGCTCACTAGAAGGTAAAGTTTTCAATCGGGCGATCGCTCGTTCAAGTAACTCAGTCATAGCTACCACACTCTGACAATGAAAACGGTATCCTCTCCATTATCGCTGCTTGCAGGCAAGTTGAGTATAGTCCGAACACGCTCTTGGAATGCCGAAGCACTTTGCTATATCTAAAATAGTTCAGTTTCGCTTTCTTCAAAACAACCAGACGCCTGAAGTTGGGTTTAGCGATAGCTTAACCCAACCGACAGTCTACCGATCGATGACTATTAAATCGCGCAACTCAACTCACCAGCTTTTTGAGTAAAAAGGAGGTTTTCTCGATAGTCAACCGGGCAATCAATCACAGCAGGAACGTTTTGGGCGAGGGCTGTTTTGAGAATAGGAATGAAGTCGGCTGTAGATTCCACTCGGTATCCTTTTAGTCCCATACTTTCGGCAAATTTGACAAAATCTGGATTGCCAAATTTAACAAAAGCCGATTGACCTAATTGGTTTTCTTGTTTCCACTCAATCAAGCCGTAGCCACCATCATTAAAAATGATGGTAACAAAAGGAGTGCCGATACGGAGGGCAGTTTCCAGTTCTTGACAATTCATCATAAATCCCCCGTCGCCGGTGACAGCAACTACTTTCTTTTCGGGTGCGACTAACTTCGCTGCGATCGCACCTGGAATCGCAATTCCCATCGCTGCAAAGCCATTGGATATAATGCAAGTATTGGGTTCTTCGGAGTGATAGTGCCGCGCCATCCACATTTTGTGGGCACCAACATCGCAGATGACAATATCTTCCGATCGCATCACTTGCCGCAGATCGTATACTAGCTTTTGCGGCTTAATGGGAAAACCATCATCGTTAGCATATTTTTCATAATCTGCGCGAATATCATCTCGCAATTCCATCGCATAGGATTCTGGTTTGTCCTTGCGATCGGCCCGGTTCAAAATTTCATCCAGCGAATCCGAAATATCCCCTACAACTTCGGCGATGGGAATATAACTGCTATCAACTTCTGCATGAGTATCGCCAATATGGATAATCGGAATCTTGCCATCGGGATTCCACTTTTTGGGCGAATATTCAATCAAGTCGTAACCGATTGCAATTACCAAATCTGTATGATCGAACCCACAATTGATGTAATCTCGCAACTGCAATCCCACCGCCCACAACGCCAGCGGATGGGTGTAGGGAATCACACCTTTCGCCATAAAAGTATTCGCAACAGGAATATTCAGTTTGGTAGCAAATTCCGTCAAAGCTTGACTGGCGTTGCCTCGAATAGTTCCATTGCCGACTAAAATCAAGGGATTGGTAGCTTGAGAAATGAGTTCTGCCGCTTTCTCAATACTGCGAAACGAAGCAAAAGTTTTTTCCAAATTTCCCTTGCTGAGTGGTTCTCCCGTTACCTCCATCGCGGCAATGTTTTCCGGCACATCGATATGAACTGCCCCTGGTTTTTCTGTCTGAGCAATTTTAAATGCTTTGCGAACCACTTCTGGTGCAATGCTGGGTCTGACAATCTGGGCGTTCCATTTAGTTACCGGGGCAAACATGGCGACCAAATCGAGATATTGGTGAGATTCTTTGTGCATCCGGTCTGTTCCCACTTGCCCGGTAATTGCGACAAGGGGCGCACCATCTAAGTTAGCATCAGCGACACCAGTCATCAAGTTGGTGGCACCTGGCCCCAGCGTAGAAAGACACACTCCAGCTTGTCCTGTCAAACGACCGTAGACATCCGCCATGAAGGCGGCACCTTGTTCATGACGGGTAGTGATAAATTGAATGGATGAATGTCTGATCGCTTCTAGGACATGAAGATTTTCTTCTCCTGGCAATCCAAAAATGTACTTTACGCCTTCGTTTTCCAGACAACGAACCAACAGTTCGGCTGTGTTCATCTCACTTTCCTCTGAATTGTATATAGTTTTATTCTTTGACAAGAACCTGGATTTCCGGTATTTTTTCTACAACCTTTGATGCTGACAAAATCTCAAAGCGAACGATAGCGTCATCATAGCCAATATCTAAAATAACGTTAGGGTAAACTTCGTCGCTTTCTTTAATGGGAACTTCGCGCAGTGTAATTGTCATGGAATCAGTTTCTTGGTCATAGGTTACTTTCATTTCACCCAAACGGTTTTAATGTTTACAAATTCATGAATTCCTTGAACACCCAGTTCTCGTCCGTATCCAGAACGTTTGATGCCTCCAAAAGGCAGACGCGGATCGGATTTTACTAGGCTGTTGATAAATACTGCACCCGCTTCTAGTTCCGAAATTAAACGATCGCGTTCTTTCTCTACTGTAGTCCAGGCACTGGCTCCCAGTCCAAAAGGAATTGCATTAGCGCGTGCGATCGCCTCGTCAATATTCGCTACCCTGAATAAGAGTGCCACTGGGCCAAAAAACTCTTCGCTCTCGGCTGGGCTGCCCGGTACGAAGTCTGTCAAAATTGTCGCAGGATAAAAGTTTCCCGGACGATCGGACAAAGGTTTTCCACCAGTAAGCACTTTTGCTCCTTTTTCAAGACACTCTTGTACTAGCCTATCTAGATCTTGAAGGATATCTGGGGTAGCCAGGGGGCCAAGATCTGTTTCTGGATTCATGGGATCGCCAATTTTTAAGGCTTGGAATTTGGCTAGGAAACGTTTTTCAAATTCATCTGCGATCGCTTCGTGTAAGATAAAGCGTTTCGCCGCAATGCAAGATTGTCCGTTATTCAACATCCGCGCCGCCACACCAGTCGAAACCGCAGCTTCCAAATCAGCACTTTCCAGGACAATATACGGATCGCTTCCACCCAATTCCAGGAGAGTTTTTTTAATATGTTTACCCGCAGCAGCGGCGAGAGACGCACCAGCTGCCTCGCTGCCAGTCAGGGTGGCAGCTTTGACGCGATCGTCGGCAATTATACCAGCAACTTTGTCAGACCCCACCAACAAGGTTTGAAACACTCCGGCCCGAAAACCAGCTTGTTTCATAATCTCCTCAATTGCCAAAGCACACTGAGGCACGTTGGATGCGTGTTTGAGCAATCCTACATTCCCCGCCATCAGTCCTGGTGCGGCAAACCGAAATACTTGCCAAAAGGGGAAATTCCAGGGCATGACGGCTAAAATGGCACCTAGCGGCTCGTATCGGACAAAGCTTTGGCTGGCGTCGGTGGCAGCCGGGACATCGGCCAGAAATTCGGCAGCCCGATCGGCGTAGTATCGACATACCAAGGCACATTTTTCAACTTCCGCGATCGCAGCCTTAATCGGCTTACCCATCTCCAGCGTCATGATTTTGGCAAAATTTTCGCGATCTCGCTCTAAAATTCGAGCTGCTTCATTCATCCACTCGGCTCTTTGTCCTATTGTCGTCTTGCGGTAATCCACAAACGCCTTTTCTGCCAGATCCAGTTTCGCTTCTATTTCCGCTTCCGTCAGCGGCTCAAAGCTTTGAAGCGTTTCTCCCGTTGCCGGGTTTATCGTGGCGATACCCATTGTTTCGATCTCCAGTTCCACAAATAGATTGGGGTAGCCCCTGAGACTTCCCGCCTCACCTACCGAGCTACCCGCGTAATTATGTCGGTTTTAGATTCAAATTCTCATTCAAAATCTAAGATGATTCGATCCCCATCTACTATTATTGTTTCACACTCGGTTTAAATTGGTAGCCCATCCCTGCCATCCTGGTCTTGCCAAGACCAGGATTAGGCCAAAAATCTTGTCCCTCATCCAAGCGCTTTGCCGCTATAAATGCGTCATTTTAAACTTTTGCCATCTCAATGTGGTAAGATTTAATAAAGAATTAAATATTTTTTGGCCTGAATTAATTTAGCTTACAGATATGTGCTGCTACCACTTTCCTGGAGCTACACTGCCTCTAAGCGAACGAGGAAGACCAAAAACTGTGGAATCAATGCGAGCCAATCCATTACAAGCGCCACCGCAGGTCCCCACCCCCCCTTTATTTGCTGCCGCCTCTATCCCCCCTCTAGCTTTGGGAGAAAAAAGAGCAGGCTTTAGTTAATGGGGAAGATAAGCAAAAATTCTTATTCGTGGGGATGTCAGAGTCACAAATTGTCATTAGTGCCGCTTGGTGAATGCCTCGTCCACTCTTTTTCAGAGAACAATCTCCCTGATTTACAGTTTCCCCTGAAAACAGAGCATGGATGATATGCAACTCTCCTTGAATAATACTCTCTCGCCTAATGCTTCCCGCCCAGTAATTTTGGTTGTGGATGACAATGAAGACAACTTACTGCTGGTTTCCCTGGCTGTTGAACAATTCTTGAATTGCTCCCCAATCGTTGCCGCAGATGGCGAAACAGCTATATCGTTAGCTCAGCTTTACCGCCCCGATATAATCTTGTTGGATATTGTTCTGCCTGACTTGAATGGTTTTGAGGTGATCGATCGCCTCAAGCAACATTGGCAAACAAAAACAATTCCCGTGGTAGCAGTCACAGCTTTAGCAAGAGAAGAAGAATGCGATCGCATTTTGGCCGCCGGTTGCGACGGCTACCTCAGCAAACCGTATATGCTTGACGACCTAGAAAAAGTCATTTATCGTTATCTACGCACACCATGTCTGGTTTGACTTGGGGTGGGACAGCGACATCGCTAAATCTAGGCGAGACATCCAAAACGGCGATAATGCCGGTACGACCAGTTTCTATGGTAGTAGCGATCCGCAGGTCAACCACAGGTATGTGGAGAATTTCTTCAATTACCTGCACAAACTGTGGCTTAATGGCGGCGTCAACATTCGATCTTACTTGTTGGGCCAAATTTAGGCGATCGTTCTCCGCTAGAAGTTGTACAGGACGGGAGATCGCATTCTCCAAGACGATCGCCAGTTTGTTATCAAACAGCTGGCAAGTTACTTTCGCAGACTGATGTCCTTCCTACTAGATTGCGGTACAAATACTGGATGCGTTGCGAAAAAACTTGTTCTAAGCTAACACGCATCTAATTCGGATATTTCTAATCCGGCAATCAAACCTTCAATTCCTCTCCCACTCCCCCACTCCCCCACTCTCCCACTCCCGCTAAACATACAAATTAAATGCGTAGCAGCTTAGTTGCTGTCGTGTCAGCTTGGATCTCGGCTTATCCATAGACCTCACTTTAGGAACAGCGGCATAATGTTAGCTGTCTACTTTGAGCGTAACAGCCGACACAATTTCAAAAATGAACCAAAAGAAGTATTTACTAAACAGCGCAGACATCCGCCGCTATAATCTGGGCTACCGACTATACGGCGGGTAGTTTACTGCTATAACCATAAACTATGAACCAGAAACGATTATTTGATGTATAGCTAGGGACTAGGGGCTAAGAGTGCTAGGGACTAGGGGAAGAAGGGTTTAGAATCCGCCAACGTTTCAAGAATTAAGAATGTCTTAACCGCCCTGGCGGTTGCTATATTTGCAAGATTATCTTGATGGGAGATTATTTTCGGTCAAAATATTCATTTTTTGACTTTTTTAGACTAAAATATCTTGATTAGCTAGCATTACGAATGTCAGCAAACCCCGGCTGAAGCACGATGGCTTCAAGCATAATTCGGAAGTCTTCAGGCTTCAGAATAGCTGACCAGCTCACCCGCAAGAGTATGTTCATGCTTCATACTTTTACACGGGCCAATCCCTTTCAAGCGCCACACCCTCAGTCCCCCTTTTACCGAGAGAAGATAAGGACTAAACTTTGATCTTGCCGCTTGAGGAATGCCTCGTTCAATCTTACGCCGAAGCTTGCAACAACCAATCAAAAACTTTCCCTGAACAGAGAATGGATATGGAATTTTCTCTTGGCAGCAGCGATCGGCTTGTTGCCCAAAGGCCATTAGTTTTAGCTGTCGATGACAATGAAGATAATTTAGTGCTGATCGGTTTTACGCTGGAGCTGATTGGCTGCGCTTTCATCACTGCTGACACCGGCGAGACGGCTATAGCTTTAGCACAAAAATATCTGCCAGATCTCATCTTGCTTGATATTATGCTGCCCGACATTAACGGTATAGAGATTGTCACTCGTCTCAGGGAAGATACCCGCACAAAGAAGATTCCAATCATAGCAGTCACCGCGTTAGCAAGAGCAGAAGACCGGACAAACATTCTAGCGGCTGGTTGTAATGATTACATTACTAAGCCTTATGTAGTTGATGATTTGGAACTTATTCTCTGCCGCTATCTCAAATAAACAGGCTTTATTTCTGGCGCTTCGAGCTAGCAGAAGAATCGCGAACTTCAGGCTGCCTATCCAAAATAGCAATTGTTGCAGTACGGCCTGTATCCAATTTAGCATCGCTTAGCAAGTCAATTACGGCAACTCCCACAACTTCCTCAAGCAATTCCTTGAGTTGTGGTTGAATTGCCGCATTTAAATCCGATCGTACCTGTTCGGCCAACTCTTGTTGACCGCTGTTCACCAGAACTTGCTCAGGTTGGGTAACTGCATCCTCTAAAATTATGATAATTTTTGCATCCAAAATCTGACAAGTCACTTGACTGGGCTGATGGCCCAGCCGATCGCGATATAAAGCCTGGATACGCTGTGAGAGGGTTCGCTCTAATTGCCCACGGGTAGGGGCTGATTTTTCCATATCTATAGGTATATGCCAGAAGTTAGAGGAACAAAGAAATAATACGTACAGGATATCAGACTTTAGAAGGAGGAAAAGAAAAGCCAAGGAATAGCCATATCCTACCACAGCACTGTCCTACAGGCGCTGGAATAAGAAAGGGAATGATTTAGCTATAGCAGGAAAGCGCTTGGATGAGGTACAGGATTTTTAGCCCACTCTCCCACTCTCCCACTCTCCCACTCTTCCAAATGCTGTATCTCACTAACTTAAAAACTACTAGATAGGTCAAGGGTAAATCAAAATCTTGTAGGTTTCCGGGTTTGGCGCGATCGCTTGTTCCACAGCTTGAGCTAGATTTTTAAGAGGATAGCGATCGCTAATCAAAGCATCCACATCAATTCGCCGATTGAACACAATATCAGTTGCCAGAGATTGAACCCGGTACGAAGAACTATAACTGCCCATCAAGTCAATTTCGCGACGATAGAGGATATTGGGATTGATGGGAATTTCCACCTCATCGGGGAACTCAGCAAAAAACAGAATTTTGCCACCCTTGCGCGTGCAATCGAGTGCTTGGAAAAAAGCTTTTTCGCTGGGAACAGCTAGGAGAGTAGTATCAACCCCCATACCTCCCGTCAGTGCTTTTAGTTTGGCCGGTAACTCTGGGTCGCGGGCATCAAACGCAGCTTCTGCCCCCACAGCCAGGGCTTTCTCGATTCGGGATGGCAGGAGGTCTGTAGCTATAGCCCTAGCTCCAAAATATTTTACCAACATCACGAACATCAGACCGATCGGCCCAGCACCAGTCACCAGCACAGTTTGACCCGGACTAACTTGAGCTTTTTTAACCGCCTTAAGGCAACAGTTAGTAGGCTCAACAAAACTAGCCTGCTCAAAAGTCACCTCATCTGGAATCGAAATCAATCCACCATTGCGAACAATGTGACCCGGAACCTTTACATATTCCGCAAAGCCGCCACCGCTGGGAGCAAACCCAGCCGTTGTAGTGATGTTCTTGTAAACATTGCACATCGAGAAATTGTCATTCAGACAGTATTCGCAGTGCATACAGGGGATGTGGTGCATCACCACAACTCGCTGTCCCACCTGAATGTTTTTGACTCCATCTCCCACAGCCGAAATAACACCAGCAGTTTCGTGTCCGAAGATGCGCGGTGGTTCGTAAAGCGGATAGCGAATCTTTTTGATATCTGACTGGCACAAACCGACCACCCGCACCTGTACCAGCACCTCATCCGCTTCCAGTTGCGGTATTGGCACCTCTTCGTAGCTCAGCTGGTTGACGCCTCTAAATACCTGTGCTTTCATACCTATCCTTACTTTTGCCCACCGATATTAAACTTTACCATTTTGCTGCCCTGTAGGGCACATTGCGTAAGGATTGCGGCAGTGGCAGGTTCTGAATGTGGAAAAGATTAGTAGATCTGCTACCAGTGTAAAGCCGGACAGTAGAACCGTTGAGGGGGAGTAGGGGTCACGGAAGTATTTCTCTGTATTTCTCCCCCCTTTTTGACTTCTTCGAGGGAGGTTGGACGGGGGTGCGGTGATATGTATTTGGTTGGCATAAAGAGTCCCCCTTGTCCTCCTAAGCTGCTTATACATTCTCATCTCATTTCTCTGTTGAAATGCGTAATTCATAGAGTTTAAAACTGAGTTAAATCAGTACGTAAAAACCGATCTAAGTTTTCAGCTAAACGAATTTTAGGATAACTGCTGAAAATTTGTCCTGATGAGAAATCTGAGTGTCTGTAAGAGGAATTAGAGACGCAGACACAACGATTTTTTATGGTACATCAGAGTTCTACTATTTGGATGAGTTTATTCTTGGTTCTCTTCACTCCTATTTCCCAAGACCTTGGGAATCGCTCAACCAAGACTTTGGATTTTAACAGTTCGGAACAATTTGTATCCCAAAGACTCCCTTTGGATCGAAACTTCATAGCTGATGCAAATTGCCATCGAGGCAGCGGCAGAATGGGTTGTAGATAATTTGCTTTGTTCCGCTGTAAAGCTCTGATTGTTCACAAAGCGATCGCGGTTGATATCCTTTACTTTACAGACAGCCAAGCCTGAAAACTTATCCACTTTTATGCAGCGAAGCCTGTCAAATCAGCAGATATCGATAGGCGATCGCAATTTTTCTTAGCCTTAGCTACAAAAATGGCTCTTTCGGAGTGGTTATGCTTTTGTTGAAAAAAATAACATTTTTATTCCTCTGCTTCTCTGCTCAAATAGCTTAGAGAGCCAACCTGAAAGCCGCTGTTAGCCCCTCAAGGTAAGGGGTGCGGTGATATGTAGGATATGTAGTTGGTTGGCTTAAAGTGTCCCCCTTGCCCCCTTGTCCTCCTTGTCCCCCCTGTCCTCCCTGTCCTCCTTGTCCTCCTTGTCCTCCTTGTCCTCCTTGTCCTCCTTGTCCCCCCTGTCCTCCCTGTCCTCCTTGTCCTCCTTGTCCTCCTTGTCCTCCTTGTCCTCCCTGTCCTCCTTGTCCTCCTTGTCCTCCTTGTCCCCCCTGTCCTCCTTGTCCCCCCTGTCCTCCTTGTCCCCCCTGTCCTCCTTGTCCCCCTTGTCCCCCTTGTCCCCCTTGTCCCCCCATCACAAATTTTGACCACACCCCAAAAGGGGGGTTGGGGAGAGATCTGGGTAAGTCATTTAGCCGATGAGTGGGCTTACTCCCCCTAGATGGGCTAAATTTTGGAAAGCAGGGTTCGTCTTAAACTTGACTTAAAAGTCGTAAAACAAGAAATAATGAGTGCGGGAAAGCAATCATTTCATTTTTGCCGCATCGGTAGGCTTTAAGCTAAATGTGTTCTACAAATAGCTTGAAAGGTCTGGCTATCCGCAGCGTGAAATGATCGTCCGTGCCTCAAAATTTTGTATCACAATGATACCATCCCTACTAACATGAGCAATGACCTCGATCTGATCAAACGCCTCAGCCCTAGTGCAATGGATCAGATCATGCTTTATCTGGCCTTTAGTGCCATGAGAACGAGTGGGCATCGGCATGGGGCGTTTCTAGATGCAGCGGCGACAGCGGCAAAATGCGCCATTTACATGACCTATCTGGAGCAGGGCCAAAACCTGCGAATGACAGGTCATTTGCACCATATTGAGCCGAAACGGGTGAAGGCAATAGTTGAGGAAGTCAGAGAAGCTCTGACTGAAGGTAAGCTGTTGAAAATGCTGGGTTCTCAGGAGCCCCGCTATTTGATTCAGTTTCCTTATGTCTGGATGGAACAGTATCCGTGGATGCCAGGGCGATCGCGCATTTCCGGTACTAGCCTCACATCCGAGGAGAAACGGCAGATTGAGGAAAAACTACCCCCTCTTCTGCCGGACGCTCAACTGATCAACTCCTTTCAATTCATGGAATTGATCGAATTTCTTCACAACCGCTCTCAGGAAGATTTGCCACTGGAACGGCGAGTGCCTTTGAGTGAAGCTTTGGCAGAGCATATCAAGCGTCGCCTGATCTACGCCGGGACGGTGACGCGGATAGATTGTCCTTGGGGGCTGCCTTTCTACGCCCTCACCCGCGCTTCTTACTCGCCCTCAGACGATGAGGAGCGCACTTTCATCATGGTTGAGGATACGGCCAGGTATTTCCGTCTGATGAAAGGTTGGCAAGAGCGACAGCGCTATGTGATGAGACTTTTGGAGGAGTTGGATATTCCGCTCGATCGCGTCGATCGGGCCTTAGAGGAACTCGATGAGGTCATCCGCCAATGGGCCGATCGACATCACCGAGAAGGCGGAGAGCAGATGATTTTACAGATGGTTTTTGGCCCGAAAGACGACTGAGATTGAGGCTTAGTAGCCTTCAGCACGCCAGTACTGAAGCCGTAGTGATATAGGGTGCGATCTAATAAAACCAGATCTGGGCACCAGCCCAGATCGCCTCTAAGATAATCTAAGTTTTAAAATCTTTCGGTCTTGATAGCGCAGATTTAGACACCCAAAAAAGAAGTGAACGAAGGACTAGGGGCTAGGGGACGAAGGGTCTAGAATCAAGGATTTCAGGAATTCAGAACGTCATAACCGCCCTGGCAGTTGCTATAACTTACTCAAGCTGCGGGTGTAGGCTAGAATTTAGAGCCTTGGGCAACTCCTACTTGCACGGGCTTTGCCTCCAAACAGCAGAAAACTCCCTGCCAAGTTCATGCGTCTGTCTCGCCTTCTCCCGCTGGTTGCTAGCTTCACCGTACTCCTGGGGCTGGTAATTTGGCTAATTAGCTCTCTAACTCGCCTCTACAGCAATATAGCTTGGTCAGCGCCACCCCTGCTAGCCAATTTGCTGCTGTTTTTGCTGATTGTGCTGCTGGCAATGTTAATTGCCGCTTTCGGCTATTACGGAATGATGTTTTGGCAAGCGCAAAATAAGCCGCGCCGTCGCAAAATTAAACCGAAAGTCCCGGAAGCGAAAACGGAAGCAGCAGCAGAAACTCTTCGCGCTGTGCGAAAACAGGTGAAACAGATTCAGGATGAGGTGTCGCGACAAGCTTTACTCACGAGATCCCGCGAAATTGAGGCGACCCTATCTCGCGGTAACCTGCAAGTGGTAGTATTTGGCACGGGTTCGGCGGGTAAAACTTCCCTAGTGAATGCGCTGATGGGGAGAATGGTAGGACAGGTGAATGCGCCGATGGGTACGACGGAGGTGGGGGAAACTTATAATCTGAAGTTGAAAGGATTTGAACGGGAAATTCTGATTACGGATACGCCTGGGATTTTAGAAGCTGGGGTGGCGGGAACGGAACGGGAACAACTGGCGCGTCAGTTGGCGACGGAAGCTGATTTGTTGTTGTTTGTGGTAGATAATGATTTGCGAAGGTCGGAATACGAACCGTTACGCGCATTGGCAGAAATCGGTAAGCGCAGTCTCCTCGTTCTCAACAAAACTGACCTTTATACAGATGAAGATAAGGAAAGTATTCAGGCGCGACTGCGGGAACGAATCCGAGGGTTTATCGCTACATCGGATATAGTTGCGATCGCAGCTAATCCCAAACCTGTCAAACTGGAAAATGGCGATCTCTTCCAATCCGAACCAGACGTCATGCCTTTAATCCGCCGTCTGGCAATAGTTCTGCGGGCAGAGGGCGACGACTTGATGGCAGATAACATTTTACTGCAATCTCAACGTCTGGGAGAAGAGGCGCGGAAACTCATCGATGCTCAACGGCGGCGTCAAGCTGATAAAGTGGTGGAGCGATTTCAATGGATTGGTGCGGGTGTAATTGCTGTCACGCCTTTGCCAGTAGTAGATTTGCTGGCAACAGCGGCTGTTAATGCCCAAATGGTGGTAGAAATCGGCAAAATCTACGGCAGCGAACTGAATATGGAACGGGGAAGAGAGTTGGCGCTTTCACTGGGAAAAACCCTGGCAAGTTTAGGTATTGTTAAAGGTGCGATCGAATTACTTTCAAGGGCACTTCAGCTAAATCTCGCTACCTATTTAGTCGGTAAGGCAATTCAGGCTGTTACTGCTGCTTATATTACCAGAATTGCGGGTAAAAGTTTTATTGAATATTTTCGTCACGATCAAGATTGGGGCGATGGCGGTATTACCGAGGTGGTGCAGCGACAGTTTCAGCTAAACCGAAAAGATGAATTTGTCAAGGCATTTGTACAGGAAGCTATTGCTAAGGTAGTCAAACCATTGACAGACAACTCGCCACCGGAACCGGAAGAGGAAGAGGAGGAAGAGGAGTCAGAAAAAATCGAATTCAAGCCAGAATCTGAGTACGACGACTGGACTAATCCGTCTCCTAAGCGCGATGATTGGTAATCGCGAGCTTGGAAAAATAGACTAGATTGCCAAAGTTAATATACTTTATCTGATTCATCTGGGTTTATCTGTTTTTATCATTGGTTAAATTTTTACCACAGATGAAGACAGATGAACACAGATGAACACAGATAAGAGTTGGAATTTTTTAGATAATGCTACCGGATATCATATCTGGGATTAATTATCTAATATTTCTGGCATCAAGAAATTTCAGTTGCTGGTAAAGCATGGTAATTTTCGGTAAATCGACACCTTTTTGTTGAGCGAAACGTAATGGATTTCCGAACATTGTTTCTACTTCCAGCGGACGTTTTTCGTCATAGTCAATTTTCATGCTGGTTCGGTACGGCTTCATTTTCAGAGTGTAGTCTAGCATGAGTTCAACGAAGCTATTGGGGATAATGCGATTCTCCTGCGGAGACGCTGCGCGATCGCAACTTTTTGCCCCCGCTACCACTTCCCACATCAATTGTTCAACTAAAGCGCGGGTGTGAACATCCGCCATCAACTCATCGGTTCTAGCATTGAGAACTACAGAAAGTCCATTGTAGGGAATATTCCAGACTAATTTCTGCCAACGTGCTAGCAACAAATCTTCAGCTAACTTAATCGAAATACCTGCAAGTTCAAAATCACTGGCAATGTGACGCATTCGTTCCGTAATGCCACAAGATTGATAATTGGGTGCATATTCAGCTAACTTTATTTCGCCGTAATCGAGGTGGCGGATATGTCCTGGCCCCACTTTGTTGGAACACAGAAAGCACAA
Organism: Argonema antarcticum A004/B2; assembly: GCF_023333585.1. Classification (GTDB taxonomy): domain Bacteria; phylum Cyanobacteriota; class Cyanobacteriia; order Cyanobacteriales; family Aerosakkonemataceae; genus Argonema; species Argonema antarcticum. Next base: position 9,764 of record NZ_JAIQZN010000105.1, on the reverse strand, counting down.
CCCGCCCATAACCCGTTTTGAACCGACAATTTGGGCGACTTCATCTTCCACGCCCAATCCATTTTGTAGCAATAGAACGACACCATTATCTTTTACCACACTAGGCAAAAGTTTTGGCAGCAGATGATTTTGGGTGGTTTTGAGAGCGACAACTACTACATCGCAAGGCGGCATCTTTTCTACATCGTCGTAAGCTTTGACGTGGGGAAGTGTGAAGTCCCCTTGTTTTGACTCGACGATTAAGCCATACTTGTTTACATATTCGTAATCGTTGTGCAGCAGGAAGTGAACATCCAAACCTGCTTTTTGCAAGCAGCCACCGTAGAACCCGCCTAAAGCACCAGTACCAAGGATGGCGTAGGTGCGATCGCTAGAGGCAAATGACCCCATCAACTTTTCCTCAAACCGCTTTTAATCTTACACCAGTCATCTATTGATCCCCCAACCGTTTTAGAATTAAACCTATTAAGAATTTTTTGATCTTTCATAGAGCAGAAACCATGAGTTCTCGTCCCATTATCCTTGGCATCGTTGGCGATAGCGCCGCTGGTAAAACAACCCTAACCAAAGGCATTGCTCAGGTATTGGGGCCAGATAATGTCACGGTTATCTGTACCGATGATTACCACCGCTACGATCGCACTCAGCGTGCCGAACTCGGCATTACCGCCCTCCACCCCGACTGCAACTATATAGATATCATGCAGCAGCACCTCAGATTGCTGCGAGATGGAGAACCGATTCTCAAGCCAGTTTACAGTCACAAAACGGGTACGTTTGACCCGCCGCAGTACATCAAGCCCAGCAGATTTGTCATTATTGAGGGATTGCTCGGTTATTCAACTCGTTTAGCACGAGATTGCTACGATGTCAAGGTCTACTTAGCACCGCCGGAATCGCTGCGTGCAAACTGGAAGGTTAAGCGCGATACGATGAAGCGGGGCTACTCAGCGGAACAGGTTCTCGCTGAAATGGAAAAACGGGAACCAGACTCGGAACAGTTTATCCGTCCTCAGCGCCAGTGGGCAGATGTGGTGGTCAGTTTCTACCCGCCTAACGAAGCGTCTGGGGAAGACAGTTCGCATTTGAATGTGCGCTTGGTACTCAGACCTACGATTCCTCACCCGGGTTTTGCTGAGATTTTGGAGCAAACCAAAGTCGATTCGATGCAAGCAATTCGGCTGGAACTCGATCGCGATATGGGTAAACCTGTTGATGTTGTAGAAGTGGATAGTCACGCTACCAGCGAACAAGTCAGCAAGATAGAGAAGATGATCTGTAACGAAATACCCGACTTATTGCCCTTCTGTAGCCGAGAAGGCAACCCCGATATTGGCAGAATAACCGGGACAACTGGGGAAAGTCTCCAGAGTTACCCTCTGGCGGTGACACAGCTACTGATTGCTTATCACATGATCAAGGCTATTTACCTGGAATCTACCAAGACCCTCCCGCTAGAGGGTACTAGCGTTTAGATGGCTGGCCCTGCTACCCCCCTCAATCCCCCCGCAACGGGGGGAAGGTAAGAAATAAATCTTACTGTTTGCGGTACTTGGCTTTGGGGGGCGGGTTGCATTGGGCCGCGAAAGTCTAGCAGTTGAACGAGGAGTAAGTATGCGATCGCCAGAATTAGGGAAATCGCACCCGTGATAATTGCAATAATTTTTGAGCGATCCATCCGTTTCCTTGCAGTTTTACTTATATTTATAGCAACCGATGAAAGTCGGTTAGGACATTATGAATTGCTGAAGCGTTGGCGGATTCTAAACCCTTCTGACCCTAGTCCCTAGCAAGAAAGTCCCTAGCCCCTAGCTATAGTATCCCAAACTTACTCGAATTCAACAGGCCACAGTTCAGAAACAGGGACTTCCCAACCTGGAAATAGTTCTGGGACGGTAAGCAGATCTCCATTATTCAGTACTGCTGGATCGCCATTAGGACGGTAGATAGTTACAGTTTGTTTATCGGGGTCAATTAGTATTCCTACTTTTGCACCCATTTGTAGGAATGACTCGATTTTTTCTCGTAGCGGTTTGATGCGATCGCTTTGGGATTTAATCTCTACTATTAAGTCTGGAACTAACTCGCCAAAACCTCGTTTGCTGCGTTTGAGGCGATCGGCACTCACAAATGAAACATCCGGAGCAGTTAGATTTGAATTGGGCATAATAAACCCACCGCTGGAGTCAAACACCCTTCCCAATCTGCGAGGCTTCACCCACTCACGCAAGCGACTGCTGAACTCAACCCCAATTTCGCTCGATACAATATCTGATGGCCCCATGACGATAATCTTCCCATCTACCAGTTCGAGTTGGTAGTCCAGATGCTCCTCAGAGAGCTTTGTTTGCAATTGTTCTAGGTCTGCGACAGTTAGAGACATAGGACTAATCCTGGCTATATATGAGCCTATGCTATATCAACTTACAGGCAGAAGGCTTTGGCGTGAAGTACCGCAGGCATTTTCTAGCAAATTAGAATAAGATAACTTCCCAGGAGGTGAATATGTCAACTGCGATCGAGATCGGAAAGCTAATTGTCCAAACTCCAGAAACCTGTGGAGGTCGTCCTCGAATTGGGGGAACCAGGATTTCTGTCCAAAACATAGCCATAGATTACAAGGCGGGGATGACTCCAGAAGAAATCACCGACGCCAGACCGCACTTGACGTTAGCACAAGTTTAAGCTTATTATCATGCAAATAAAGATGCTATTGAGGCAGATATAGTAGCTTACTATGGGCAAAACTCAGAGCCAGAGTTAAACAAAATGCTTTGATAATGCTCCACAGTTGGAAATGGATCGTAGAAGTGGTGGAGTAGGGAGCGCCACTCTTGATATTTTGGCGATTGTCGAAATCCAACCGTATGGTCTTCTAATTGCTGCCAACGTACAAGCAGAATATAACGATTTGTAGTTTCTAGACATCGTTGAAGCTCATGGGAGATATAGCCTGACATAGAAACAATAATCCTTGAGGCTGTTTTGAATGCAGCTTCAAATTCTTCAGTCAAATGAGGTTTAACCTGAAGAATCGCAACTTCCAATATCATGGGTTGAAATGCTAGCTCAACATTGCTCAACTTATCACCAAACTCTAAATGCTGTCCTACGGATAGCTCTCAAACTGCTGTCCCCACAGATAACGTGAAGCAGCCCAACTATGTATTCAACATCACATTTGCTGGTTAAGCTCCTATTTTTTCAAAAATTATCTGTCATAGTCATGTTTTATAATACTCATCTGGTGAGTAATGCCAGACTTCTCAACTGACACAAAACCCGGCAAAATAGGAAATAATCACTCTCAGTTACCGCATATAGCCGAACTGATATGACTTTCGTTGAAGATACCCAAGAGGGAGCGATCGTACTTGCACGCGAACCAGTTGTGCAAACCTATAACCTGAGCAAGGTTTACCGCACTGGTTTCTGGCTCAATCAAAAAATCGAATCTCTCAAGAAATGCACCCTCAACGTCTATAAAGGCGAAACTTTTGGTCTTTTGGGGCAAAATGGAGCCGGGAAAACCACGCTGCTCAAAACGCTGCTGGGCATTGTGCGATCGACTTCCGGGCATGGGACAATTTTGGGAGAGCCGTTGGGCGATCGGGCCGTCAAGCAAAAAATCGGTTATCTGCCCGAAAATGCCTATTACTACGACAATTTAACCGGCTGGGAATTGTTGCAGATGACAGCAGGACTATTTGAAATCCCAGAATCCGTGCAAAAAGAGCGCATCCCCCAACTGCTGGATATGGTGGGACTTGCCCAATCTGCCGCCAAGAAAAAACAACTGCGTCAATATTCTAAAGGGATGGTGCAACGGATTGGTATGGCGCAAGCCCTAATCAACGACCCAGAATTGGTGTTTCTGGATGAGCCGATGTCTGGACTTGACCCGATGGGACGCTACCAAATCCGCGAGATTATTTTATCGCTCAAACAGCAAGGAAAGACGATTTTCTTCAACAGCCACGTCTTGTCCGATGTGGAGATGATTTGCGATCGCATCGCCATCCTCGCCCAAGGCGAACTGATTTGCATCGGCGCTTTAGACGATCTTCTCGGCACCACTGACTTCTACCACATCAAAGGCAAAGGCGGAAATCGGGAAGTTCTGGAAAAATGGATACCAGACTTAGAATTTGACCAAAGCGGTTGGAAAGGACATTTAGAAGGCGACCTCCAGGATTTTATCGCCAGCCTGCGCCTAATGGACGCCCAAATAACCTCTTTAAATCTAGCCCGTCCCTCACTGGAAGAGTTTTTCATGCAGGAACTGCAAAAGCGAGGTATTCGTGCCAGCAGTTGATTAGACATCTACAATGGCTCTATGCAACGCACCTTTAATTTCTGGAGAGGTCTATTGAACAAACAAAAGAGGAAGCGGTAAGATTTACAAGAGTCGATCGCTCTTAGTTGTATAGCAACCTATGAAAGTCGGCGATCGCTTATTTCGGCTGGCGAGTGGGTAGGTACTGGTAAATTGTAGGGGCGGGTTTTGCCATGATTCTTGTCCGTTAGCCACAAATTATCTGCTAAACCCGCCCCAAATGTCGCGCCCTGAAAGAAAATCATTTTAGTGTACCATGACTCGGCTGCAAGCCGCTTTATTTCGGCTGGCCAATTGGCAACTCAATCCTAAACTCAGTCCCTTTTCCGAGTGTAGAACAACACCGCAAATTACCGCGATGATTGTCCGTCACAATTTGATAGCTAGTTGCTAACCCCATACCTGTACCTTTCCCGACAGGTTTAGTAGTAAAAAATGGATTAAATATTTTTTCTTGAATCTCTGGACTCATCCCACAACCATTATCCTGAATGGATATCAAAACCTGATTTCCTAAATTGATAGAGGTAGTAATCGTAATCCAGCCAAGATAATCTGAACGTTCGGTTAACTTTAGGCTGCTTCGCCGTTGTTCGATCGCATCAATTGCATTGACTAACAAATTCAGAAACACCTGATTTAATAAACCACCATAACATTCAATTAAGGGTAAACTTCCATAGTTTTTGACCACAGAAATTTCGGTTTTTCCGGTCGAACTATTCAAGCGATTTTGTAAAATGATTAAGGTACTCTCGATATTTTCGTGAATATCTATTTCTTTTAAATCCGCTTCATCCAGGCGTGAAAATGTTCGCAGAGACTTAACAATATCACTGATGCGTATGGCTCCTGTTTTCATTGATGCTAGCAACTTAGAAAAATCAGCGATCAGATACTCAAGGTCAATATCTTCTGTAAAATCAGAGATTGCCTGGGGTGGAGTCGAATAATGCTCTTGGTAAAGGTGAATTAGCTCAATTAAGTCACTGGCATAATCAGCAGCGGGTTGAAGATTGCCATAAATAAAGCTCACGGGGTTATTAATTTCATGGGCAATTCCTGCTACTAACTGTCCCAAACTTGACATCTTTTCCGCTTGAATTAACTGAGTTTGAGTATTTTGCAACTTTTTGAGGGTTGCTGTTAATTCTTCAGATTGCAGCCGCAGTTGAATTTCTGATTGACGGACTGCTGCTTCCGCCTCTATCCGCTCTATTTCCGCACCCGCACGAGTGGCAAATATTCTTAAGATGGCTGACTGCATTTCTACATTTTGCACCATCGGTTTAGTATCTAAAACTACGATTAATCCCAAGGGATTTCCAGCAGTATCAATAATCTGCAAACCAGCATAACTTTGGGCTTGGAGGGTGACTAAATCATTATCTTCGGGAAAAAGGGTTTGAACTGAATTTGGGTATCGACATAAATCACCTTGAATATAAACATTGTTACAGGGTGTCCCGACTAAATTGTAAGTAAAATTATCACCAAAGTCATTTCCCGCCCAAAATGCTAGAGTTTTCGCGCTCACTTTTTCTGAGTTAACAAATTCAGCAATGAAAGCATAACGGACTTCTAATACTTGGGCGAGATATTGGACGCAACTTTTGAAAAATTCTTCACCAGTTTTTGCCGCTGTACCTTCAACGATTAAGCGGAGAGATTGTTCTTGATGTTTGCGATCGCTGATATCTCTAGCTACCCAAACAACTTTATCTTCAGACATGGGAGAAATACTAGCATCAAACCAGACTAAGCGATCGCCTATAGGTAATGAGTATTCCAACGGCATCAGGGATTGATTAATAATAGCTTTGTGAATAGTATTGAGGAAAAAATCTGCGGCATCTTGGGGGAGGACTTCGTGGAGAGTTTTGCCTAACATTGTATTTGAAGGTAAGTATAACAGGGGAGCAGAACTAGGAGCAATTTTTAGATAGCGTCCCTCTGAATTCAGCACAATAATGACATCTTGCATGGCATTAAATAGTGCCATTAATTCGGCTTGAGAGGCGGCTAACTCTATTTCAGCTTGTTTGCGATCGGTGATGTCTGTGGTAATGCCATCAATGCGAATCGGTTTTCCGGTTTCGTCATAAACCAGATAAGAGTTAACAGACAACCAGCGTACCTGTCCGTCGCGGCGAATAATGCGATATTCTGTTCTGGTTTTCCCCTTTTCTTTGAGTCTGGCGAAAACATTGGCAATGTTACTTTGATCGTCGGGATGAATGATTTCAAACCAGAAGTTAGGATTAGCAAAAAACTCTGCCACTGAGCAACCGAATATTTCTTCTACTGCGGAGTTAATGTAAATCGTCTCAAAAGTCTCCGGGTGAATTGACCACACTACTCCCTCAATGGAACTCAAAATGCTTTCCAGTCGTTGCTGAGATTCCCGTAATTGAGCTTGAGTTTGTTCTAATTCGCTGACAGGTTGGTGAACTTGCTGATTTAGCTGTTGTGTCAGTTCTCGGACTTGTGCCTCTGCTTGTTTGCGTTCTGTAATATCTCGCATCACGGATAGGTGCCGGTGGGGTAAAAAGTTGGCCGTCGCCGCATATTCCACTATGCGAATATCCCCATCGGCCCGCACTAAGCGGAACTCACCGCGCACTTTTTCTTGTTGCTGAAATTCTTGCCAAACTGCTTGGAAATTCAACCCCGGTTCCGCAAACTCAAAGATGCAGCGTCCCAGAAGTTCATCTCTCTCTAGACCAAATAATTCACAGGCGGCAGGGTTGACATCTAGGTAGCGCCCTTGGTCGTCTGCGATCGCCATCCCATCTAGGGCTGTTTCAAAAAGTGTCCGCAATTGACGATCTCTTAGGGACTGCTGGGCTGGATCTGCTTCATCAATTGGTTGATCCAGGCTAGGGTCGTAACCTAGTGAGGATGACATATACTATTAATTGGTTTATTATAAACTATTTATACACCAATCAAGTATATAGCAACCAGCAAAAGCCCTAATTGATTTGTGAACTAAACTTTTTTTTAACAACTCCGAAAGAGTTGTTATGCTTTTGTTCATAATTAAGAACATTTTTATTTCTTTTCTCCTCTGCCCCTCTGCCCCCCTTTTGAAGGGGGGTTGGGAGGATCTCCAATCAGGGAATCTGACTAACCGATTTACTTAACCTAAGATACAGCCACTCCGAGGTGGAAGATCCAATGTTAGTTGATTGGATTCTCCCTCATTGTTCCACGATACTTCGCCAGTACCATACAAAATTTGGCTAGGTTTAAATTGCAGATCTGTTACTTCAAAGCTGGCATTTGCGGGTGCAGTTCCGATGTTAACGGCAACAATTAATTCCTCAGATCCTAAAATGCGAGCGAACACATAAACCGTTCCCTCAGCATACAAAATTTGGTAGGAACCCGTGCGGAGAGCAGAGTATTTATGACGCAATCTTATGAGTTGCTGGTGATATTTTAAAACATCAAGTTCCCAGTGGGCTTCCATAGGAAAGCCGCGACGAGAGTCTGGATCTAACTTACCCGGTAAACCAACTTCATCGCCGTAGTAAATGCTGCTTGCACCGGGATAAGTTAGTAGCAGCAACGTTGCTAATTCAACACTGGCTTTGTCGCCTCCCGCAATGGAAATTAGACGTGCTGTATCGTGACTGGCTAGCAGATTAAGCTGGGTAAGCTGAATTTCCCAGGGGTATAATTCTAGTAGTTGAGCGATCTTTTCGCCGTATTGTTTGGCAAATAGGGGCGGGTAAGGATGGTAGGAACGATCTTGTACTTGTTCCATGTCAACGCGATCGCCTGCTGTAAATGCGATCGTCGGTGCGGCAAATAAGTAATTCATCACTCCATCAAATTGGGTGCCATCCAGCCATTCGCGGGAGTCTCCCCAGACTTCGCCGACGATGTAGGCTTCGGGGTTGACAGCTTTGACGCGATCGCGAAACTCCTGCCAAAACCCAGGTGCTTTAATCTCGAACGGCACATCTAAACGCCAACCATCAACCCCGAATTTAATCCAATATTCGGCAATCTCCATGATATATTCCCGCACTTCGGGATTCTCGTGATTGAACTCTGGCAGCGCCCGATTTCCACCCCAACCGATATAATTAGCAGGGAACTCACCATTGTAAGCAGATACCGGCCAGCCTTCAATTTTAAACCAATCCAACCAAGGAGAATGGGGGCCATTTTCCAAGATGTCGTGGAAAAAGAAAAAGCCGCGACTGGCGTGGTTAAACACCCCATCCAGAACAATCTTGATATTGCGTTGGTGGGCTGCATCTAGCAATTCTTTAAAAGCCGAATTTCCCCCCAACATCGGATCGACCAGGTAATAATCGTGAGTGTGGTAACGATGATTGCTAGCCGATTGAAAAATGGGGGTAAAATAAATCGCGTTAATCCCCAAATCCTGCAAATAATCCAGTTGTTCTATCACACCCCACAAATCGCCGCCCTTGTAGCCTTGCAGCGTTGGCATCTCGTCCCAGGCTTCCCAAGAGGCATTCTTCAACAGCCGCTTGTGAGGCTGCTTGCTTCTGGCGAAGCGATCTGGAAAAATTTGGTAGAAAACAGCGTGTTTGACCCAATCTGGAGTATTAATCTGCATAAATCACTTGCTAGCTCTTTATTGTCAAGGTACAGCTATTCGGAGCTTTCCGATTCCTACTTCTGATAGAAAACCTTCAAAGTTAGGGCTGCGATCGCGCAAAAACTTTCTCCCGATCGGATGGAGCAAGTATGGTATGACTATACCGTGTCGCCGGGATTCTCCGTGTCCCCATGTCACGATCGTCCCCAGAGCAGTTAAATGCAGCTTAGTGTAAGTAGTGCATTTAACACATAATATTTTTATATTATGTGTTAAATGCGATCGAAATTACTTCATTTAGAGGTCAATAAAATGTGGTTTGAAATTTTTGAAGATGGCACTGTATTTTTAATGTATGGCAATAAAGCGATTCAAAAATGGGATACCCAAATGCAGGTAGCGCAACTGCAAAAAATTCTCGATCCGAATGTCGCGAATAAGTTCAGCTTTGCCTCAAAAGACAAACCAAAACCATCGCTCATTGCGACTGATGAACTAGGGGACTTTGCCCCTAATTCACCCAGTACTTCAGCAGCAATTAAGCCTGAAGTAAAATGGGTGGCCTCGCCGAATTTTTCTAGCCGCAACGGCGAAAAAATCAAGCGGGTCATCAATCATTACACAAATGTGGCTAACGTAGCCAGCACAATTAGTTGGTATCAAAATTCTCAATCCCAGGTTTCCGCACACTATATTGTTGATAAAAACGGCACTATTTATCAAATGGTGGAAGACGCCGACAAGGCGTGGCACGCACATGGAGAGAATAAGTGCGATTCGTTGTGATGTAAAAATAGCCTAAAAGGGTTACATAGCATCACTTACAGGGATTAGACCCTGTAAAAC
>NZ_JAIQZN010000104.1 GCF_023333585.1 Argonema antarcticum A004/B2 | reverse complement strand
ACTGAGATCTCTAACACATTGATGCTCAAACTCCTCTTGGGGTGGTGCGCCGCAGGCGCACCCCCTGAACGGTTACGCTACATCGCTGGCTAGGCAACTTAGTCAGGAACAACTGGAACAGTACTTGAGCAAACTGAATCTGCCCTCGTGGGTTAATGCAATATTTCTGGCCGCGGCTTGGCAGGCTGGAAGCCAACCATCGCGTTTGCTAGTGGACAGAACCGCAGAGCGTCTAGATAGAACAGTCCAAAGAGGAAAGAAACACCCTAAATTTTTGGGTGGATGGTCAGTTGCGTTTTGTGAACTGACTGCTTCATATGGGTTAGACGTGGAACGCACACAGCGCCTCACCAAAGTGGTGTGTCCAGCTTTTCCTGAAGCTATTCCCTATGCCGAGAGCAATTTGCTTAAATACGATCTGCAGCTACGAACGGTATGTTTGCAGTCCGCACTCGCAGATCAAGAGGTAACCACCGCCGATCTTGTCCTGGAGCGGTATCGCGAATCGGAACGGCGAAGTTTCCCTGAAATGCTCCGCAAAATTCTCAATGTTTACAAGGTTCGCGCACTAGCCATCGTGAAGCATCCCGCAATCTCGGATGTCTGGAAGAGCCTAACTTCCGATTTAGAGTCTCGCCTTGCGGTAAGCGAACATCGCTGGTTCAAGCACGACTTTCAGTACATCATATGGGCAAATCAAGCTTGCGAAGCACTCCTGAGTTGTTCAGGCGATGCTGAAAGTTTCCTCGAAGCAATTGCCGATGCTGCGGAACACCTTGTACGAGGAGCAGCACATCGATTGTGGATAGACCTTGCTGAAAGAATGATGCTCCAAGAGGCATATCGTCCACTGGCATATCACTTGCTTGAGCGAGCCGCTCGGTATGTCATTGGTAAACCTTTTACCAAACCTGAGTTTTCACAGAAAATCCTAAAAGCAAACTTTCCTCAAGACAGACGTTTTAAGGAAACCCTCCCTTCTCCTAGTTCCCTTGTCCCCCTTGTTCCTTCACGTATTACTCAAAAAAATGTTGTCAAAAGTCAGTTTTCCGGACGCGATCGTTGGCAAACTCTATTGCGTTGTGCTTTAGTTGTCAGTCAATATGACGAAGAATTGGGACGGGATTACTACAAACGCAGTCTTATGGCGACTGAGAGCCTTGACGACGATAACGTGTATTTATTGTCTTGGCTGTCCTGCTTGGCACATCAGCTCGCGCCCTTTCTATCATTTGAAGACAGACAAAATTTTTCGAGACGTCTTGCTCGCATCGTTGAAGAACATAAGGATTATGTGTCAGAGCCTTCTGAACTGCCCTGGAAGGCAACACTTGGTACTGTTTCTCGGTTAGATGCTGCTAATGGTTTGGCTTTGTGCAGCCTATGGGATGATGAAAACCACTTTCTACTAGAACATAGCATTATTCCTGTTGTCAAAGAAGTAACCGAAAGTGGCTTCCTTTCTCCTCTTGAAGGATTCTGGCTACTTCGGTTGGCAGGAGAGAGATATGACATATCCGAAGATGCGATTCCCCTTCTCGAACGGTTACGAACTACGGGCGTTTCTGCTCGACCGCAGCTTGTACAGATGATGCAGGCACTCAGCTATTGGATTAGGCGAGATGTTCCCCTAGCAGAACGCAAAACAGCAGCAACTAGAATTATGGAATGGGCTGATGCTCATGGCATGGGGCAACTTGCAGGCATTGCTGAATTGCGCGAACTGATATCGTTTGTATCCTCACTTCCATCTATAGAAGACCGAGATACTTCTTCCGCGTATCGCCCAATGACAACCCGCAAATTTATTGTTCAGGACATTATTAATGAGGCACGTAGCGGCTCATTGATTGATTTAGAATCGCGGCTTCGTCAAGTCTTGATGAATGGTGACAGCAACATAATTCAAGAATTTTTGACTGCATTAGGGCGATCGGTTACTCCTTCTCAGCGTGTAGAGTATTTGAATGAGCTGATTTCAGTGAACATCAGCCCATTGCTGGTTTATGAAATCGTTATAGTGCTACAAACCTATCTAAAAGAGTGGGGTAACTCTACCATCATACAAAAGTGGATTCCAGAAGGTATTAGTAAGTTCCTCGAACTTCATCTGCCAGCACTGTTAGTTTTATGGTATGGCTCAGATCCGCCTCTAGAACAGCTTCTTTCGCTACCTAACCTAACTGAACAACGGACTGCTATACTTCTTCCGGCTATCGCCCAACATTTGGAGTCCCTTTCTCCACAGGAACTATACACGGCTGCTAAATCGCTAGCAGTAAAACTTCCGGTTGAAAAACTTCGGAATATTCTTGATTGGTCGCTTACGCGGAGTGAAATGCAAATAGAGCAAGGCACAGAAATGCCTCCCGTACTCCAGACTCAGTTACCCGATACATCCCAAGCTTTGCTGGCTCATTTCTTCTGGGCATTGTTTGGGCATCCTGATAAGCGAGTTCGATGGAGAGCACTACACGCTGCACGGGGGATTATTAAACTTCCTAATCAGGCTTTGCTTGACGAACTCGTAAAGTTGTCACAATCAGAAACGGCAGGAATGTTTCGTTCTCCCCAATTGGATTTCTACTGGATCTCAGCACGAACGTGGTTGATGTTGCTTTTCGAGAGATTGGCACATGAGTGTCCTCAAATTCTAGAGCAACACGTGCAGACAATTGCAAACCATGCACTAAATCGTGATTTTCCTCACGCTCAAATTCGAGAACTTGCTAAGCAAACTGCTCTACGTATAGTCAAGTATGAGCCGCGATCGCTACCTTCGGATGTTATTGAACACTTGAAGTTGGTAAATAATCCATCAGCCTGCATTTACCCACGAGAGAACCAATATGAATTGCCTCTAAGTCCTAGAGTAAAAGCTGATAAGGACAGAATAAACAATCGATTTAGCTTTGATGAGACAGATACTTTGCGCTATTGGTATAATTGGGCATCAAAAATTTTCGGTTATACCGAAAGTAATATTGTTGGTAGAGCAGAGCAATGGATTTGCGATCGATGGGGAAGAACTGACCGGGATTGGTATGAAGATCGACGTGAGTTAGAGGGTCACTACGATTGGAGAGAAACGTCAAATTCTCAAGGAAGCATTCCAAGAGTAGAGAGTCTTCACACATATCTTGAATACCATGCAATGCTATGTGCGGCTGGGGAAATGATAGATGAATTAATGCCTGTTGCTGTTGAAACTTATGAAGACGCTGGTTGCCCTTGGGAAGAGTGGATTCAAGGACATCTCAATGTAAGTCCTAACTTTTGGTTGGCAGACCTTCGCATACCAACACCTTATCGTCCAGATAGTTGGGGGCGGTTTTCACCAATCAAGGAGTGGTTAAAACAATATTCGTTAGAAGAGTTTGATTCGGGTCTTGGACTAACAGAATCAGGACACAGTGGTGAAATTGTTATTTGGGGACATATAGATCTGTATGATTATGAACGAGTAGGTCATATACGAATAAGTAGCGCATTAGTTAATCCGGTTACAGGACGTTCTTTGCTTTGCGCTTTACAAACAACTCCCAACCATAGGTTTCAACTTCCTGTAAAGGGTAGAGGATTTGGTGAGTTTGAAATTAGTCAACCTGGTTTTGAATTGGAGCCATGCCTGGAAATCAAGAGGCAGAAGGAAGAAGCATTAGACCAGTTCGATCCCCTTGCCAAACAAGAATCCAGCCTAGAAGCTGAAGTCATCATCCTAGACAGTAGGTTTTTCAAATCAATTAATCTGAACAAACTGCCTAGTCGTTGGGAATATGCTTCTAGTGATGGATCTAAAATCGCCTATTTAGAATTTTGGAGTGATAATCTCCGCGAACGGCAGGTTACACAAGCCTTTTCTGGTGGAAAAAGGTGGTGGATAAATATTGAGTCGCTACTTGACTATCTCAACCAAGGTGAACGTGACCTGATTATCGAAGTTCAAATAGCTCATAACCGTTTGAATAACCAGAGAGAAGAGGGTGAAGAATATGACATTGGATCGACAACCATCTACCTTCTCCGACGAGACAGAATCCTCGAAACCCTGGACAGCTGTCGTGACATTAGGCAAACGGATCGTGAAAGAACTCGATCTGGAGGATAGCGTAGATACGTTAGGGCGCTGGATGGCTCATCGGATTGCAGAACTAATGGAGCAGGCTGAACAAGCCCCTACAGAAGCAGAGCGAGAGGCGGCGAAAAGAGAGTGTACCGATATAATCATCAGGTTATGGGAACACATGGCTCTTATTAGGGCTATTTAATAATATTTTAGGATAGTAAGTACGGAAGACTTTCAATTATTCAATACTATGGATATTCCACCGCATACAAGCGACTAACGTCGCACCGACGGGTAAGCAGTCATTGTTTACCCCTGTATGCAAGTCATCTCAATTTCCGATTTAAACTCCCTCGTCAATCCAACCCGGCTGGCTGTACCCATTGATACCGAGCAACAAAACTTTCAGCTAGCAATCAAACAAACCTGCATGAAACTACCCACCGAACCATTGCTAATTTCTCATCCAAAAATCGACAGATGGATGATGGAAGTAGGTTTTCTATTTCCTGAAATCTTTGAATGGAAACCCACCCAATTTTTAGTAGATACCCAATTCATTGCCAAACTTCGTACAAACACAAAAAATGTGTGCGTACAAATAAACGCGAATGTAGCTTTTCTCAAAAATGGATATGTCAACTTAATTGAGTGGGCAGTTCGACATCCATCATTAAATTGGTCTGACAAAGTTAAGTTGTGGGTAGCAACAGAATATCTTTCATTGCCGCCAGAAACCCTCAAGCTAAGTATCTTAGCACTCCACCCCACCGATCCAGGCAAAAGGCACGAAATCGCTTGGGACACTCAGCAACATAAAGAAACAAGAGATTGGCTTATGTCCGTTCTCGCAGAACAGACAGCACCAATTCCCAATCAAGTGAGATTGTCAAAAGCGATCGCATCCCCGACCAATTTCGACATCAAGAAAATCCCAGAATTGACACTCCCGGCTCTAAAGAGACAGGGATTCTCCAGATTTTCTGCCGTATTTTCTGGATTCCCGATTGTCAGCAATCATATAATCAGTTAAATCGAACAAACTTAACTGAGTATTCAATTGCTCTAAGGCATGGTTCCTAGTCTCAACCACAGAGGATTGATATCTACTAGGCGTAACTTTCCGAGAGTCCCTCGGTAGCTTTTTTGTTTTACTTGGGAATAGTAACCCAACTTTTTTAGCTACAATTCTTGATGCTTTTGTGTCAGCATGATCGGCATATCCGCAGTTGGTACAGATGAATTTTTCACCACTGCGGTTTTTCTTGTCTATATGCTTGCATTTAGGGCATTCTTGGCTTGAATATTTTGGATCGACTGCAATAACTGGTTTACCTGATTTAGCTGCCAGCCACGCAATTTTATTAAACAAATCACCCCAACCACAATCAAGAATTACTTTGTTTAATCCAGTTTTAGCAGATGCTCCGTTTTTTAAATAACCTCCCTTCCCATTATGTTTAGGTTTGGCTCGTTTTACCATATTGGTAATTTTCAGATCTTCACGTCCAACAGCATCAGCCGTTTTGACAATTTTTGATGCAGCTTGCCAATTATGACCATTTCGTTTTTGAGTTAATTTATGCTGCATTTTCGCTAACTTTTGATAAGCTTTAGCCTTATTCTTAGAACCATTAATTTTACGACTAGCTGCACGTTGACGCATCGCTAATCGCCTAGCATTTCTAGTATTAGTAGTAGCTCTGATATTTTCAACAAAACTACCATCTGACAAGGCTACAAGCCGATTAACACCAACATCAATCCCAACAACTGATTTAATTTTTGTTTTAACTTCTGGTAGTTCTCCTGGTATTTCTATCAACATCGAAATGTGCCAATTATCTGCACTACGTTTAACTGTACAGGTTCTAATCTCTTTGATTAAATTTAAATCTCTACTGTTAAACATTTTGACATTGCCAATACCAGGGAGATACACAGTTGCATAACTATCTACAAAATTGATTAACTTAACGCGCCCTGGTTTGTACTCAAATGAATCTAACTTACGCAGATATTGAGGGAATCCTCTCCCATGCCTCCAAAAATTATTAAATGCTGTGTCTAAAAGTGCGATATTACGCTGTAAAACATCTGAATCAATATTTTCAAAACTACAGTATTGATGGCGTAATTGCGTTGTTACTTTCATCTGTATCCCAGATGCGATATCCCATTTAATTATGCCCGAACTGGTTTTTAGAGCCAGCGATAAATCCGATGGGATAACCCCATGTTTAAGAACAGGACAAGTTAACGGACAATTTGCGCCATATTCAATTCTAGATTCTAGATCGCAATAACTACCCCAGGCATAACTAACTGGAGTATCCGCATTTTGGTTGTTGGTATTGTATCCAGTTTCTCTCTCTCGTAGCGCATAATTACGATGTTTTCTCAAACTTATCAACCACTCAGACATTTTGATAATCTGAGTCTGATTTGGTTTGAACTTGAAATTCCACCTTACTTGCAACTTATACCACCTCTAGTTACTTTATCTACTATATTTAGTATATACGGTATAGTTAAAAATGACAATAAAAAAGCGAAAAGATATACCTATTTTACATAACGAAGTTAAGACTTAAAGAACCGTTGTTTTAACGCCTACTGCCTGGAATAACATTAAGTTATTATCAGCTATCAAAGGTATTAGTGCCAGTGAATTAATTGAGAATAGGGCGAGAAATCTTGACGGCGAATAAATTCGCGTGGGTCGGATTTCATCCCCGATTTAAAAATACGGGGCTTCCATCCTCCCACGTTTTTCTGTGAAAATATAGAAGGCATACAGGTGCCATCTTCCCCCACGCGATCGCCCAGTAATTTCCACTAACCCAGAAGGCCCAATGGAAAATTTTCCATTGGGCCACAACTCCTAACGCTTACCAATTCCACCTGTGGAAAATACCCGTTTCGTTCGTTTAGCTTTAGTAACCACAGAATCCAGCGGGTCAGACACATACCTTTGAGGAGAACCATTAGCCGCCTGCGACTCTTGAGGAACATTACCCCCAGCATCCGGCAGTGGTAACATCCGTTCAGCCTCCGCAATGCGATCGTACAATGCAGCTGTAAGTTGTTCCAGGCTAGCAAGTTGCACCCGACTTTCCAAACGAGGTCTAACCTGTTCTTCCCAAAGCGTTTCACTTTCGCTTTGACGTTTCAAATCCGCTTTCGGAATCGGAATAGTCAGCGCATAAGGAATCGACCCCTCACCACCAGAACTGTAGCCTGGGTTAGTAATCACGCAACGACCTTGGGGAAACCGCAAAATCTCGTCCACCGAAAACAGCGGCATTTTCTGAAGCGACTCGTTCCAACTAATCGATTGATTACCTTGAGATTGACCCCCCTGAGAACGGCTGGTAGATTTGCTTTTCACCAGCACTTCTTTGTCCCCGTAGCGTTCCGAGTATTTTTTGGCAGTATCCGTATTGCCGGGATTGAATAGGATGTGGGTGCTGCAAGCAGATGCGATCGCTGCTCCCATTTTCTCCCCATATCCCTCGTAAAGTTGCTCCAAACTCTGAATTCCCAGAATAAAACAAGCCCCATTCGATCGATACTCGTTAATCCACTGGGGCATCCTGTCCAGTCGAATCGAAGGAAACTCATCCAGCGAAATAATCAGCGGGTCTTTCCGGGGACGACTTAAATTAGAAACAACCAACAGGTGAATAGCCGCCGCCAGCAATGGCCCCACGACCGATCGCCGCTCGTCATCTAATTTAAACACGATCATCTGCCGACCTTCAAGTTTAGTCGGTATATTCGACTCCCCCAAAAAAGCTCGCAATAAGTCAGCCTGAATAAAACTGCTGAAAGTTCCCGCCGCCGTTGTGAGAATTCCAGAGATAGTTTTTTCTGCTTCCTTAGCACTCAAAAATTGGTTGAAACTGGTAGCAACCCACTCATCAATTTGACGGGATTGCACCGCATAATCGATTCGTTTCACTAAATTTGGCAACCTCATAATTGCATAGAGCATCGCCATATCTGGATATTTAGAACCCTTCACTAACTGAAGCAGCGCCTTCGCCAACAAATCCCCCGCTTTTGAGAAAAATTCATCGCTTTTTCCCTGACTGGAACTGGCATTTCGATTAATAACCTGACCGATTTCTCCAGCCATAACCGAATCTTGCGGCGACTTCATAAAATCGAGGGGATTAATTACGCCCGAATAAGGTTCCCCCGGTGCAAATGCCCACACTTTATAGCCGTAACGAGCCGCCAAAGGTGCGTGAAGCTTAAGCTGATCGCCTTTTTTATCGTAGATAATAATTGGAAATCCTTGCACCATTGCACTTTCGATCGCTCTATCTATTGTCGAAAAAGTTTTACCCGAACCGGGCGCACCAATTACTAAAATTGACCGTTCTGCATGAGGAAGCCAAACAGTCGGACTGCTTCCCAAAGCCGTTTGAAAACTAGCAACTAATCCCCTGAGTTTTTTACCGTTCCACCAATAGCGAAGACTGCCACACCAAAGAGTTACTTTATTGTGTTTGCGCTCTTTAATCTGCTTTAATGCCAAATTACTAGCTGCCATCTTTTCAGAAGTACCGCACAGCTTCCCAGTGGTAATTTTACCTTTCCCATTTCCCATAAAGCGAGATAGTAAAAGCAGAAAGATAAAAAATCCTATGGTTAAATAACCTTCTGGATTATTGTATTGCTGTAAGATACCACTCAAGTTAATTGAAGATAGGGGTGCAGGTTGCTCTGTTTTCCTTTGAGTTTGAGCAAGAATAGGGTTAGAGTTAGCTTGAGCAAATAAAAATTTGATTTCAAAGTTCATAATTTATCTGCTTTTCGGTTAGCGAACATTTTATTTAACTTCACAAAAATTATGTGGCTACAAATTGAGATTACCAGACAAGTCAACCTAACGGAAAATGATTTTCTACTTGTTCTACCAGATGGATGGGAAATTACATCTAACAAGTCAGCCTTTTGGTTAATCAAATAATTTACGACGCTGGAAATTTTAAGTTAATCTCTATATCAAACTGCTAACGCAGTGCTTTACCGATAAAAAGCGCTAAAAACATATTCTTTTTTTATGAACAAGAAGCAAAAGGAGTGGTTGTCTGAATTTTTCAAAAGACATCCAGATTATCAAGTTTCAAAATCTATTGGAATTACAAAATTAGGAAGAGGTGATATCTCAATTACTCTAGAGCGGACAGAATGGATTTATATGGAACCAATTTCTATTGAGTATTCAGGAAGCTATTTACCCGGTTTCAAATGGCACTATATTAAAGTTAGACTCTCTAAAAAAGGTGAGTTGCTTTCCGATCTAACCTATACCTGCAAAATAGCCTCTTATCCTCACTGTCCGGTCACACCAAATGGGATTTCTAAGTACGAATTAGAAAGGGTTAAAATCAAACAAGGAGAACAGCTTAATTTCCCTTTTCATCAAGCTATTCTAACAGTTAATCAACCGCCTTCACTAAAATGCAGCTTTTATCGAGCCAAGCGACGATATAGACGCAAACAAGAACAGGAAACGGTGAAAAAATATCGTTGTAATTCAAAATTTTTCCAGCGCGAACTGCCTTTTTTGAAACCTAAAGTTTTGGCTCCCGATACACAATTTATTCCCCTTGCTTGTAGCGATGGCGCTATTATACAGGTGCCTGAATATCTGATAAAGTTGCTAGAGGAAGCAAACGCCAGTCCCGGTGAAAAAGCGGATGCGGCGGATCTGTATGCGATCGCTGGGTTGAATGCAGCTATAAACTTGGTAGAAGGGCTGCCATTATTGCGATCGAGAGCGGTAAACCCCAAAAGCCACATTCCTGTCTGAGTTTTGGCAAAAGGTTGGCAAACTCTGCCAAACTCTGCCAAACTGGTAAAAGTAAAGACTGCTACCAAGAGAGGGGGTGGTCTACTGCCTCCAGCTTCGGAGCCCTCTTAATGCTTAATCTGGGAAAAGGTATTAAATGAGTATTCTCGCACCTAACCTCTAAGTGGTTTTACTGAAAAGCTAACACCAGAACTCTTCAACCACCTTGTAAGTATAAAAGCCATACTCAATATGACTGATAAAATATTCAAACCCAACTTTGAGGAAAACGATGCTATATTATCTGACTTACTCAAAGAAGTTCAGAAATGGGAGGGAACACTAACAGGCGGCACAAAACTGGGTATCAATGCCGAAAAAGTTGATAGCTTATTTCAAACTAAAATCAGCTTTGGGAATCCCAGAGATCGGTTAATTCGGCTGACAGAAAATACATTCAAAGATAGTGGTACTGAACTCGATAGCATCTATAAACAACAGATGCAACAGCAGTTTGACTTCTACTATATGACGCTGACTGTTGCTCTCCGTGCTGAACGTGGTGCTAGATTTTGGCGGTTAACCTGCGAGTTAGATTTTAGTCCTAAAGGTAGCAATGAACCAATTATTGTTAGCTTATTTCCTACTCAAAAGTGGCGTTCAGTAATGAACTTGGGAGTAGGTATGGATGTGGGATTAAATGGTAACTTGAATTGGGATGTGGGTGTTGATTCCTCGAAGTTAGCCGAACTATTAGGCTCGATACCAGAAGATATTAAAGCCAATGTCACCAGCAAAAATAACTTCAAGGCATTTTTAGCTATTCCTGCATATCGTTATCATCTCGGTCATTCCGAAATTCTGACCAACGGTGAAGGGAATTCTACTTGTCACTGGCGAATTCAGGATCGAGAACTACAGAAAATTGGCACAGCCAAATTCGGCATCGTTTTTAAAGTACCCAAAGGAACTGAATCAATTACTTTGCAGGGTACAGTATGGGCTGAACCCGATCTGAATTGGCTAACGGCTGATATTCGAGATGTTTTTGCCAATTTGTCCGAAAATTTGAAACAACTACTCAAGCAGAAAAACGAAGCAGCCATCCACTTTGCTCGTGGTGATTCCGAACAATGGGAGCTAAATCTGCCTAAAGGATGATGACTAAGAAACTTTATTGCTAAAGTAGGCTCAAAGGCAGAGGCGAAAACTTATGGCGAAAACATACTACACCTATCGCATTCGTGTTGCCAACCGCGATCGCGTCCAGGTGGAAAAGTGGGATGCTCAACATCAAGACAAAGGACAACCTAGGGGCGCACTTCGGTATCAGGAGAAGCTACCAGAGATTGCACCACTGCTAGAAGCTGCCAAAAATAACGAGTTGAACGATTCTAATTTAGTGCGATCGCTCGGAGAAGCCTTATTTGATGTCCTGTTTGATGACGTGCTGCGCCAGGATTTCGTCAACTTTTACTATCAGGTAGTACAACAGGAAAAACAACTACTGCGAGTTGAACTGGATATCGACGAACAGGGAATGCCTGAGATAGCTGCCCTGCCTTGGGAATTTATGTGCGTGCCTGCAAGAGCTAATCTAGGTACAATCTGGATGGGAACGTTACCAGATCTGGTTTTTTCCCGTAGGCGATCGCAGTGGATTGCAGCACAACCAATTCAATTAGCACCAGATGAAAAGCTAAGAATTGCATTAGTTATCTCTGCTCCTCCTAATTTACCGCCCGTTGCCTACGAACCAGTCCAAGCAGCATTAGAAAAACTAGCAGTTGAACAAGCAAAGCGAGTAGAATTATTGCCAATTGTCAGTTCTGCTAACCCTGAAGCTATTGATACTATTCTGTCAAAAGACCCTCATATTTTTCACTTCATTGGTCATGGACGGATGCAAAATGAGGGTAAACAAGAAGTCGGTGAGATAGCTTTAGTCGATCCTGACTTTAATGAGGCAATGTGGGTGGATGCAGATTACTTCAGTGAATTGTTTAATCAACACCGCCCAGGCGTAGTCATGTTACAAGCTTGTGAAGGCGGAATGCTGTCTTCATCACAAGCATTTGTGGGAGTTGCATCTAAGGTTGTCCAACAAAATGTGCCTGTGGTTGTGGCGATGCAATATGAAGTGACGAACAGCACTGCTAGTCGCTTTGCACTGCGCTTCTATCAACAGTTGGCAGCAGAAGATCCGGTTGATATTGCAGTTCAATATGGAAGACGTGCGATCGCTCTTGGTTCAATGCAATATGGGAAACGAGATTTTGCCACCCCTGTCATCTTCATGCGCGTGCAAGATGGCTATCTATTCAAGCGTCAGAGTATGACAAAAAACAGTAACCCGAACTACATTATTCAACGCATTCTCAACGGAACTCAAACAGATTATGATGTTGAAGCTTTACGTCAATGGTTAAATAGTGGTGCCATTCAAAATTTACAAGTAGGAAAGTACAACGTTAATATAGGACAAGGACAAGATATTCATATTGGCGATCGCACTTATCAAGGACTTGATGCACAAGCGATTCGAGAGGTGGCTCGCTCTGTACTTCGTGGTGCTAATGCCACAGATATTCAAGAAATTGTTCGGTCTATTCTTAAAGAGGAGTTTCATGACTTGGCGCAACGAGAAAATCCTCAAAGTAGTTTGCCAAAAACAATTTTAGTATTAGCTTCCAGCCCTACAAATCAAGCTAGATTGCGCCTAGATAAAGAAGTGCGAGAAATTGATGAGGGTTTGCGAAGGTCGCAGCAGCGAGAAAAGTTTACTTTACAGCAACGATGGGCTGTTCGCCCTGATGATTTGCGTCGTGCTTTGTTGGATTTAAGCCCACAAATTATTCACTTTTGTGGTCATGGATCGGGTGAAGATGGATTAGTTTTGGAAGATGATGCTGGCAGAGCGCAACTCGTTCCAACTGAAGCTTTAGTAAATTTATTTAAACGCTTTGCAACGCGAGGGCTTGAATGTGTTGTTCTCAATGCTTGCTACTCGGAGATTCAAGCTGATGCGATCGCTGCACATATTGATTATATAGTTGGTATGAATAGTAAGATTGGAGACAATGCAGCGATTAAGTTTGCAGTTGGTTTCTATGATGAACTAGGTGCAGGTTACTCGTATGAAGATGCTTATCATGGTGGCTGCGATGCGATCGCTCTGCAAGGAATCCCAGAGGAACATACCCCAGTATTCAAAAATTTTAAAAAAAAGTCCAATTAACGGTAAAAAATGAAGTTGGTCAAAAGCAACTCCCTAAACCAATTAAGATTCCTGAAAACCTCCCCCGTAGTGGCGTGGTGCAGTTTGTCGGTCGGGATACGGTCATGTCGCAACTCCATCTGATGTTGCAACAGGATCATCGGGTTGCTGTCTATGCGATCGCTGGGATGGGCGGTGTCGGCAAGACGGAACTGGCGTTGCAATATGCGCTGAAATACCAGCCGACGTACCCGGCAGGAATCTGCTGGCTTTCGGCAAGAGGCGTGGATGTCGGGACTCAGATTGTGCAGTTTGGGCGAGTTCTTTAAGAGAGTTTTCTGCCAAATGTTCGGAATATGCTAGAAAAATGAGCCAAATAGCTAATCATTCTACCACTGGTCAGGCAGTTTTTAATGCCAAGGTGCCAACGAACATCTGGTTCGCTGTTGCAATTGTTGATGAAGTCGCTCCAGAAACTGGGAGTGCCATCCAAAAGACGAATCCCTTCGATTACAGTGTAGATTGGCTATGGTATGAGGAGCCAGTTGTTTGCGAACTCAACCGGAAGGCGCTTTACTACTTCGAGGAGCCAGCCAATTTCTTTGACCACTTCAAAGGTGAGGTTGTTTGGAAAAAGCTAAGGACAGTTATTCAGCAAACGTTGATGTCCGCCAAATAGACTATAGAGAAAATTAACAGATGACTCCTCCTGATGACTTACTTGCCATCATTGACCGCATCACAGCTGGGGAATACGCGGAAGTTGAGCTGCAACGGCTACGTCGCGCTTTAACTGTAGGCGATCGCCAGGATGTGTTGCAACTGGGCAAGTACAACGTCAACATTGGTCAGGGAGAGGAGATTCACATTGGTGATCGCGTCTTTGTTACGTGGAATGATGACGCAATTCAAGCACTTATTGAGGTTGTTCAAAAGCAACTTCCTAAAGCAACTGGAATTGTTGAAAACCTACCTCGCAGCGGTGTGGTGGAATTTATTGGTCGAAATCACGAGTTATATACCCTGCACCAGTTGCTCCAAGACAACCAAAGGATTACTGTGACCGCAATCACAGGTATGGGTGGAATTGGCAAAACCGAACTGGCTTTGCAATATGCCTTGAAGTACAAACCACAGTATTTGGGTGGAATTTGCTGGTTACAGGCAAGAGGTTTGAATATTGGGTCTCAAATTGTTCAATTTGCGCGATCGCGTCTACAACTCAACCCATTGGAGGAATTAGACCTACTAGGTCAAGTTGGGTTTTGTTGGTCACACTGGCAAGCCGGAGAAGTACTAGTTATTATTGATGATGTCATAGATTACGAACTAATTAAACCCTACCTACCGCCATCAGAATCTCGTTTTAAAGTACTCATTACAACTCAGTTGCGACTAGGTAAATCAGTTAAACAACTGGAAATAGAGGTTTTGGATGAGTCCTCTGCATTAGAGCTACTAGAATCGTTAGTGGGAAAAGATCGTATTCATGAAACCTTAAATGACGCTAAACAACTCTGTGGCTGGTTAGGCTATTTACCTCTAGGGCTAGAATTGGTTGGGCGATACCTAGATCGCAAACTAGATTTATCCATTGCACAAATACAGCAAAGATTAGAGAAGAAACGCTTAGAAGAGCGATCGCTGCAAAACCCGGACTCTGACATGACCAAACCACTGGGAGTGTCAGCGGCCTTCAACTTAAGTTGGGATACTCTGGATGACTCAACAAAGCAGTTAGCCTTTTTATTGAGCTTGTTTGCCATCACTCCTATTCCTTGGAAGTTGGTTGAACAAGTTGCTTCCAATGAAGATCCAGATGACCTAGAGGAGATCCGAGATGACAATCTAGTGAATCTACACCTCCTACAGCGTAAAGCGGAAAGTATTTATCAATTACATAGACTCATTCGAGAATTTCTACAAGAAAAATATTCTGAGATAGATAAAGCAGATGCTCAAAAACAGAAATTTTGTCAAGTTATGGCATCAATTGCTCAACAAATTCCAGAGTCACCTACTCTAAAATTTCTCTTGCAGATGACACCAATGATGCCTCATCTTGCTGAAGCTGCGACAACCTTAGTTAATTACCTAAGCGATCAAGAACTAATTCAGCCGTTTGCAGGTTTAGGTCGTTTCTACGAAAGCCAAGGATTCTATAATCAAGCAGAAATTTGGTACGAGCAATGTCGTATCAAAGTAGAAGAACGACTTGGAACTGAACACCCTGAGATTGCAATTAGCATCAGTAATCTGGCAAGAATTTATCAATCTCAAGGGCGGTACACAGAAGCTGAATCCTTATATATGAACGCATTAGAAATGCGAAAACATCTACGGGGAAGTAATCACCCTGATCTAGCAGATAGTCTTAACAGTTTGGCTGTACTTGCTTCCAAGCAAGGACGATACATACAAGCAGAAACTCTATTCACACAAGCATTGGAAATATGGAAACGAACATACGGAAATGAACACCCTGAGATAGCCGATTGTCTAAATAATCTGGCAATGCTCTACAACGAGCAAGGACGCTATCAGGAAGCAGAGCCTTTATTTATTCAAGCATTAGAAATGCGGAAAAAATTACTGGGAGTGCAGCATCCACGTATTGCCACAAGCCTTAGTAATTTAGCATACTGCTATAACTTACAAGAGCAATACGATCAAGCACAACCTCTCTACATACAGGCATTGGAACTTTCTAAACAATTGCTAGGTGAAGAGCATCCCAACGTAGCAGATGGTTTAAATAACTTGGGAATGCTCTATCTTGCTCAAGCAAAATATTTGGAAGCTGAACCTCTGCTTTTTCAAGCTTTGGAATTACAGAAGAAAATGTTGGGTGAAGAACATCCAAATGTTGCAACATGTTTAAATAATCTGGGGTATATGTATGACTTGCAAGAACGTTATTTAGAGGCTGAACCTCTCTACTTACAGTCACTTAATATGAGAAAACGGTTGTTAGGTGAAAAACATCCTTATGTAGCAATTAGCCTCAATAATTTAGCGAAAATTTACCGAGAGAAGAACCGTTTTTCGGAAGCACAACCCTTATACATTCAAGCAATAGAAATTTTGGAGACACAAATTGGTCCCGATCATCCTATAACGGTTCAAATTCGTACTAACTTAGAGAAATTACTGGTTTTGCAAACTAATCACTCAGATAATTAAGGGTTTAAATCTGTAATTTTATTTAGCCGAACCAACAAGTGTAAATGCTGCCCATTCTTTAGGATTGTCAGGATTTTTTTGCATCATCTCAAGCATCGCCCGACGCAATGCTTGAGCTTTATCCGTGTTTGGGTCATTGAGAAGATGTCCATAAAATTTGGTCATCAACTGCGTGGTTGAATCATCTGGTACTGACCAAAGAGATACGACAATGCTGGGAACTCCAGCAACACTAAATGAGAATGGCAATCCAATTACTCCTCCTGGTGTTAGAGGTCCCCGACCTGTATTACAAGCACTTAAGACAACAAGGTCAGTTTTCTGAAGTTTCATTTCGATGATTTCAGCCGCATCAAGCAAACCGTCTTCATCTTTGGATGGAGCGAGTGCGATCGCACCTGATGCTATCCGAGGCTGAGAGCGACGGTACAAATCTAGAAGTCTATTCCCATATTCTAGAATATTCTCAACAAACAGTGATTCCTGAGGCTTTTGAGAGGATGAAGATGGAACTGAAATATTAAGCTTAGGCTTGTCTGAGCCTGTATCAATAATACCGTGCGTTGCAAGGTGAATGATTCTTGCATCTCGCATTCGACGAATTACTCTATCTTCATCTGCTTGATTATCTGTTAGCAAATCAACATCAAATTCCTTTTGCTTCAAAAGCTGGGCAACTTCTATTGCTTCCTTGGCTGCTCCTGGTAAAGGTTCTAGTCTTTGAGGTGAGATAGCATTATCTACTTTAATAGTGGGCATTGTTGGGTTTCCCACAATTAAAGCATGTTTGCTACGGGAGGAACTACGTTCTCGATTGCGATTGCTTAAAAGTAATGCACGCAGATTAGGAGATGTCAGAATTGTATGCTTCTCAATTAGATATTGTCCAGATGAATCTTTGAGAATTGCGAAGGGAACGAAATAAAGCGATCCCTGTGGTATGAAAATCACACGTTCTTCGGGAACGACAGGTAGTAAATCTTGAATAGGCGCAATTAGAAGTTGATAAAGCTGATTTAATTGCTGATTTTGTTCTGTAATTTGTTTTGGTGTGAGTGAAGAAGGTGCGTTTAAGGTTGTACCACGTTCTCTGACTCCCAGAGAGCCACGAAGTTTGGCAATACCTTGTGCCAAGGCAGTCAACTGTTCTCCACGGCAATCATCCGAAAAATCAGTTAAAGGTTTGCACTCTTCAGTAAATGAGGGATTCTGCCTATCATCCTGCAAGACTCCCAATTGAAGAGGTCGCTCAACAAAGGAAATTTGTCCTGTAGGACGAATAACCCAAATATAAAGTTTACTTGCTGGTGGAGTGTTCCCTGTATTTTGACGGGGGTTAACTAAATATTCTATATATTCTATATCATCCTCGTAGGAAATAATGGAATAACTAACAATTGTAGAATTTTCATTTTTAGCAATCTTTTTTATATTTTCAATGGTTAACTTGGGAGATAAATCTTTGACAAGTTTTAGCAAATCACCCTCTTGTGATAAATTAAATAAAAGATTTTTATCTATCTCTATTGTTCTACCGTATTCAGCAGCTAATAACGCATCTTCTTGACGATTTTGTGCAATATAAACCTGTTGAAGAAGTTTGAAAGTACTATTCTCTAAGCCTTCTGTATCGTATCTAAGAGTTGCTGAAAAAGTACCACTACCACCTATTGGGCAGGTAAAACTAAATGTAAAATCATCCGGTGATGTGTCAGAGTTACATTTGCTAGGAGTGTATGAAAAAACACTGACTTTACTTGCAACTATAGTAAGTACACGTTCTGCACCCGATAAAGCACTATCCTTTTGGGAAAGATAACCAAGTGTTTCAGAGAGTTTAGCTAAGTTAAAATATTCAGATCCTATTTCGTATAGAATATTAAATCTAGTGCCATAATTAGAAGAAATATCAGATGAATTGAGTTCTTTTAGAAGAAATTTTTCTCTATTTTCTAACAACTTTATCTTTGAGGAAATTTCTTGCTCTTGCTCGATTGGAGTCTGAGCTAAGGTACGTGGATTTCCAGCTATCCTCAAAAAATCATTTGGTAGGATGATTGATGTGAAACTCAGAAAAAATAGTAGTGAAGAAATAATTAGTTTTTTTAGTCGCATATATCGATGGGTAGATTAACTGTAAGCTGCAGTTGCTCCTCCAGCATAGCTTGACTGACAGCGTGCCGTCAATGTTGGGCAAAGGAGTCGTCGGTTGGAGGAGTTCTCGGAGTGTTGGCGATCGCCAATGTGAATCTCGCCCCCCTGCACCTGCCCAATATTCGTATTGAACTTGCCATCCTGAGAGACGAATTGCAGCGTAGTGCCACTGACTTTGAGCCACTGCCGCAGTTGGGTAACTTCTGACTCATCTCGGCTGCCATTGAGAATGCGATCGAGAATCGCTATCAACTCATCAGGGTTAGGCATCTACTGAAGGTTAACTTAGAGGAATAGCACTGGCTTAAACTTAAGCAATACCCTTTATATTGTTCTTTTCTACATCAAAAACAAAAATATTGCCAGATTTCCATCCAGGGTTAAAAGGCTACCGCCTTGGTGAACCGCTCTTTTCACCAAACTAAATAATGGTTAAAACTAACAGCAAAGCTAAAACTAAAACCCCAGTCCAACCAGAAATCATTGAAGACACAACAGAATTTCAGTCAGAAGACTTTGATTTTGAAATCGACCCAGAACTACTACAACCCAATTACAACCAAGTAAGGCGACCAATTCTACCTTATGGTATTGTTGTCAACGAACAAGTAGCAGGCTTACTAATTCCAGAAGAGCAGTTAGAAAAAGCTAATTGGTTCGTCATGCCAAGCGAAGATGAAATGACCACAATTGGTTTAACAGAAGACGTTACAGGATTGCTACTTTCCAAATGCCGCTTGTGCATACTCGCATTCGTTCCCGAATACATTCGTTACAAGAATGATGTGCCAGATTTAGGCGGTACTACCATCGGCTTGTACGAAGATTACAAAGCTCAACTCGACAAAAAAACGATGGATGTTGCTAGCGAACACGCGATTGTTTTCCTAGATGAAAACAATCGTCCCATGCACAGCACGCCTATCGTCATTAGGTTCAAAAATGTCGCATTGTGGAGCTTCAAAGCTGCTAGAGATGAATTCTACCGTTTATTGGAAAAAACGTTCGCTGACTACTTCCAAATTCCCTTCAGCGGCAAAAACGATAAATGGCGAAGTCTTGGCATCCTAGAAGTCGAATTTAAAGGAGTCAAAGAAGGTGAAGGCTCGAATAGAAGTTACTGTTGCAAAACTATCAACTACACCAAACCAACTATCGAGAACTTACCTTCTTTGTATCTAGGACGACCGCAGCAGAAAAACACGCTTTGGGGACTGCATGACAGCATCGCTGGCTTCACCGAAGCACCCGCATTACCAGCAGCAGCAGAACCTCAAATTCAAGTGCTGCCACCCATCTCTCGAAAATCAGAAAATGGTAAAAAGCACAATAACGGACACAAACCACCCCGCAAAATTACAGCCGAGGTAATAGAAGATGACGATGATTTCGAGGATGATTTAGATGAAGACGAGTTCGACGATTTTGATGAGGATATCGATGAATAAGCCTGTTCGATAATTACCAATCAATAAGCCCCTAGTTCATTAGGAGGAACAGGGGCATTTTTCACGAATACAAACAATTACTGAAAAGAATATTTGAAATATTGACTACTTGCCACGCACCTCAATCAAAGAAGATTTAGCGAGTTGGTATTCCCGACCGTTGAAGCAGAAAACTAACTGCCTTATATTATCCCCCGAAGGCTGCTGTACTTGCAGACAAGGTAAACCAGAAGTTTTCGTTGGGTCATCCGCTACTTGCAACAACAATCTATTACGTGGTAAGTTCGGGTTAAGATAGCTAGAAAAAACGCGAACAGGAGAAGTATCCTTTCTTATCAAATAAGCCACGTACAGACAACCTTTGTTACTGCAAACACCGGGATTATTGAAATTAAAGACAACTAATCTACCCGCTTTTCCATCAACAGTCCAAGCTAAAACATTTGGTGCATCTGACTGTGGATTAAGTTCGGAATTTTCAGTAACAACGAGTTGAACCGTCTGAACAGGAACGACTTTAGTAGCAACTGACCAAGGGATTGTTGCCGTATTTGTACTGCAACCAGCAGTTCCTAATAGCACTGACAATAATAAGAATAGCATCACTCCAAAACGAAACCACCGTCCAATAAATAAAAACGATGTAGGGGGTTTAGAATTGTCTGGAGGTTTGGAAGCTAAATTATTCGGCGAAAAATGTTGAGGATGTAACAGAGTAACTAAATCACCTTTTTGTTTTTGGCTTATGTTTGCTTCTCTATCTTTTGTAACCATCACGTTTACCTCCCTAAAATACTTTGATTTTGATTATTGTCGATTACTGCAAAGCTTTAACAGATGTAGAAACCGCAATACCAACCTGTTTAAATGCCCAAAGGTCTTCTTCAGAAAATTGCCAGCTAGAATCCTTCAAACTCGGTTGTAAAGTAGAGCGGAATTTATCGATACCTCCTGCTTTATTAATCGAGTAACGCAATTCACCCAAAGCCAATTGCCTCGCTACTGACTGCTTAACCACCCGACTGTAAGGATAGAAGTCATTCATGGGGTTGGAATACAGCAATTCACACCGCTCGTCTTTGAGAGAAACCAATACGGAAAATGGCATCGCATCTCCCGGTAAATAAGCATCCAATAAGCGGTATTTGATGTCATCCTCTCTCACCTCAGTTACAAATTCTGTCCTGAGAGTACCAAGACCAACTGGAAGACAAGATGAAGGAATTTCAGCCATTCGCGAAGACTGACTGAAAGCTGGAGAATTAATCAATAATTCACTGACCAAATAAACCAATAAAGCTGTTAGTAATCCCCAGCTAAATTGCAACAACCGCGTCCGTTTTTTCAATACTACGCTTGCCATTAACTACCTCCGAAAATTCAAATTCCAAATTGAGATGGATTAACAGCCGTCCCATTAATACGGGTTTCAAAGTGCAAGCGGGGTTCTTCCACCATCCCGGTGCTACCCAGACCACCAATAACCTGACCTTGAGAAACGCGATCGCCTACCTTGACCTTCACAGAACCCGATTGCAGGTGAGCGTACCGAGTTGTGCGACCGTTACCGTGGTCGATTTCAATCCAGTTCCCATAGCCACCTCCACAGCCTTGTACCCCTTGCTGACAGTCAGAAACAACCATTCTGACCACTCCCCCATCTACCGCCTTTACCGGACTTCCGACCTCTCCCGCGATCGCGATACCGTTGTCCATTTTCCGCACACCGGAAACTGGACGAGTTCGCGTACCGAAGCTACTGGTTACTTGCCCATTCGCTGGCTTGATATACTGACCTGTAGTTTGAGTATCTATACTTGCAGTGGGAGTACAAGCAGCTGCACTCAACCGGGAGATCGTTCCACCACCTGCTTGATAGCGCCTTAAAACATCAGAACCGTAGCTTTTTAAGGTCAAACGACCGAATGCGTCAGTTGCGCCGCCGTCAACTTTGGAGTAGTCGCCGCCAAAATGCTTTTGAGCTACTCGTTCGATTAGGCGATCTCCGTTAAAAAGAGTGCCAGTTGTCGGGTCTATTTCTTGAGATGTTGTATTGATTTTGTCGCTAATACTTCTTTGAAATGCAGCTTCCTGATCCGCAGGCGGAAAAAATTGGAAAAGTTCGGATTGAGTAGGTTTATAACCACCTTTGAGTTTAGCTAAAAATTGCTGTCCTCCTGGTTTAGATGCGATCGAACTAGCAGCATACTCGTTGTAAGTGACAAACTGGTATTTACCGAGCGGAACTCCGCAATTTTTACCGCCATCTGCACAAACATAAGAACCGATAGTATCGTAGGAACCGCTACTTTCTATACTAGCAATAGCTTCCGATAAAGCCGCAACACTTACCCCTTGAACGTTACCAACTGAAATCGGTGCAGTATCCCCTGGAGGACAAGGAACGTTAACATTTGCAGCCGTAGTTAGACCCTTAGTGGGAGTGGAAGATACCGAACTGCGAGTCGCCCCAGTTGGTGTAGATGATGAGCCAACCGCTGATGGCTCCAGCGCTCCCACAAAAATGAGAGAATTGACCCGATAAGTAAAGAAGGGTACTGGGCCAATAAAATAGGGAGAGCAACCGCAAAATGAACAAAACCGGAAGAACAAAGCGGTATCAACGGTATCAGTCCGCTCGTCTGGTTCCATGACCACCACCTTAAAGGCACTGCCAAAGGGCAACCTCCCCGTCGGTTCTTTACCACCATTAACCCCTTTTAGACAGCCCCAACCGCCCTGGACTTCCTGGTACTTACCGCTGATCCATTGTTTACCTTCGAGGGAACCGCGAGCATTGCGACCAGAATTTTCTAGATCGTCTAATTCAATGTAAGCGCAATCTTTCTCTTGACAGTTGACTGAAAATCCCTGAACATCGGAACCTGAAATAGTATTGGTTCGTTTGCGCTCGGCAGGGCCATAAATAACGTCAATTCGCATTACCAAATTGCCTACTTCGGCAACTGGATTGGGAAAGTTAGACAAGGGTAAAGCATTCAGCCCGGGTACATCTTTAATTAAGGTTGTTTGCCAATCTGAAAATGCACCAATTTGCGTGCTATCTAAGTTGGGAATTGAAGAGATTGAATAATGGGAGAGGTCGATTTCTCCGAGCTTCAACTGTCCAAGCTGGGGATTGGAACTGAGGACTTGGGCTAAAGTGCGATCGCTTAAATTATCAGTAGTTTTGGTATTCAGCAATTCTGCTACTGGTGGAACATTCTTAACTTTAAATTGACCGAGAACAGGAACAGCTTGAACCAACTGGTCTAAGGTTTGTTTACCAACTAAATTGAAGGCACTTAAAGCAACTCGCTCCAAGTTCAAATTAGTTTGCTGTGCGATTGAACCGAGTGAAAGCAGTTCTGGTTGCAAAGCTTCACTAATATCGCCTAGCATGATGTATTGGTCGGGAGTTTGTCCTGCTGTCCAAGTCCGACTCAAATCGTAGCCAATTGCCTGCGTGTACTCTTGTGCTGAAAGGCTTCCAGATTGACTAATGGGTGGCATCTGGGAAAAAGAAATCTGCGTCCAATCTGGTACAAGAGCATTGACAGAAGTAGGATTTCCTTGTCTGCTAACACCGGGTATTTCTAAAATCCGAGTTGGCAGTTCGGTAGAATCAACAGTAGTTTGTGCAATAGCATAATTTGGCGCATAAATTAAGCTCAAAATTATTAAGAATAAACAGAATATGCCTACTGATAAGCGCCGAATTATTGCTAAGAATCTTGTTTTCATTGCCGCGTAAAAAAGTTTGGTTATCAGTCAATTCATGAGAGAGCGCGTTAAGTAATAAAATTCGCGCTCTTATTGGTACTTACAGTTGTAAAAAAGCGCTACAACTCTAGGTCATCGTAGTCAAAATAAGAATTGGTGGTTGTTTCGCCCCTATCGAAATGCGGATTAGGATTAGCAGCAGTTTCAGCCCAAGGAGTATCTGCTAAGTTCAAACTTCCTTCAAAAACATTCTCTCGATAGCCATCTGTAAAGTAATCTGGAACGCCGTAAGCTTCCGATTGCTGACTGTTATAACCATTGCTTTGATATCCTTCGGAAGAATACCCAGATGGCTCAGTTTCATAACCGTTTGTACCGTAGCCTTGTTCGGTGCTGTAGAAATTGTTTGGTTCGTTCATAGTTTGTAGCTACAAAGTAGTCAAAATCGACAACTTAGCGTAGCTAGCGTCAATTCAAGGGCGTTTCAGCCGATAGTCTTAATTCAACCACCGCCTATCGGCGGATATGTAGGGGGAATACTGTTAAAGTAAGTTTGTGAATCACGAATACTTGCTGCTAATTGCACAAAAAGAACCGCTGTTAACGTTTAATCTGGGTGTACGATTTAGCAACCCATGAAAGTTTTGTTATGGCGAAAGTGGAACACGACGAGGAACGCGAAGAGCGCATTACGATGGAAATTGTGGTAGATGCCTATGGGCCTGAAGAGCAGGCAATGGGCTGGTACTACTACCTACAGGATACGATGGAATTTCCATTTATGGCCGTCTGTGTCAGTAAGCGACGCAGTTCTCCGGTAAAAGAAGGCACAACTGTAGAAGTAGTGGGTATGGCATCGGAAGATGAGTGCGATCGGGAAATGTACGTGGAGATTGCCTGGGAGGGCGATACGCTGGCAGTACCGTTGATTCAGCTAGAGGCTCCAGATGCAGATCTACAGACTCAGCAAGCCATTGCAGACTGGCATTACTGGGTCGATCGGGGCTACGAATTTGGGTAGGGTTCATCAACAGTAGTCACTTTCCTAACATTTACTTACAAACATTCACTTTTCCGGCGCGATGCTTGCCACACT
>NZ_JAIQZN010000103.1 GCF_023333585.1 Argonema antarcticum A004/B2 | reverse complement strand
AAGTCCGTTCTGAGGCATTCCTCTGTGATGTTAGAAGCCCACACTATAATCGCTTCGATTTAGTGTGGGTAGTTCACTTGCATCCTACTTAGCCCAAATACGCGATCGAACCATAGGGGCGCAGCCACTGCGTCCCGATTCTTCATTATTGTTGAAATTATGTAGCTTATAATACTTTTTCTATTTCCAGGTATTGATACAAATATGTGGAGCGAATAAACTTAACTAAGTAATTCGCAAACATAAAGAATTTCCAATCAATTGCCAAATGTAAAGTGGCAATAAATCTGTACGGCAATCTTGTTAAAGCAGAATAGTTAAGTAGCTTCTAGGGTTCCGGTTTAAGTCTTAGCGACTTAAATGGCTGGTCCAAGAGAAGCAAGTCAGCCTCTCAAAGTTTTCTGACTTGAGGAAGAGGAAATGACTACACGGCGGGAAAAAAGCCCGGGAGTGAGTAAATGATAGTTATCTAACTGTCATTACTTTCCTGGGCTTTTTGCTTTGTTCTATCTCCAATCATTCTGCAAAAATAGCGTTTCTCAAATCAACCAAAATCCCAAATCGACATGACCGAACAGCCTATTTTTCAAAACCCAAACTCTAATTCCCATCCAGATCCATCTCAGGCACAACGGGCGCTGGAACTAGAAGCACAACTGCCCCTAACTGGTTGGCAACAGGAGGTTTCCAGAGGTTTAGAATTTGGATTAGAAGCAGCGGAAAGTATACGCGATCGCACCATTCCCACCTTCTCTCGCGGCGAACTTCCCCACTATGCAGGCATTAACACTTTCATGAAAGCGCCTTACATAGAAGATGTTCGTAAAGTGGGCGAATACGATGTGGCAATTGTCGGAGTTCCCCACGATTCCGGCACCACATATCGACCCGGAACTCGTTTTGGCCCCCAAGGAATTCGTCGCATTTCTGCACTCTACACACCCTACAACTTTGAATTGGGAATTGACCTGCGCGAACAAATTACCCTCTGCGATGTCGGCGATATTTTTACCATTCCCGCCAACAACGAAAAATCATTTGACCAGATTTCTAAAGGCATTGCCCACATCTTCAGTTCCGGCGCATTTCCAATTATTTTAGGCGGCGACCACTCCATTGGTTTCCCTACGGTACGGGGGATTTGTCGGCACTTGGGTGATAAGAAAGTCGGCATTATTCACTTCGATCGTCACGTCGATACCCAAGAAACAGACCTCGACGAACGGATGCACACCTGTCCTTGGTTCCACGCCACCAACATTAAGAATGCACCCGCGAAAAACCTCGTACAACTGGGGATTGGCGGTTGGCAAGTCCCCCGCCAAGGCGTCAAAGTTTGCCGCGAACGCGCCACCAACATTCTCACCGTTACCGACATTGTAGAAAAGGGAATTGATGCTGCTGTAGACTTCGCCTTAGAACGCGCACTGGACGGCACAGATTGCGTGTGGATTAGTTTTGACATCGACTGCATCGACGCCGGATTTGTCCCCGGCACAGGTTGGCCCGAACCGGGTGGTTTATTACCCCGCGAAGCCCTTGCTTTGTTAGGTAAAATTGTGCAGCGTGCGCCCGTCTGCGGATTAGAAGTCGTGGAAGTTTCTCCGCCGTATGACATCAGCGATATGACTGCACTTATGGCAACTCGCGTAATTTGCGATACGATGGCACATTTAGTGTTGTCAGGTCAACTGCCGCGTAAGGAAAAACCCTATTATATTCATCCAGCAGCAGAACCAGAATTAGTTGCAGAGTGGAGATGAGCCGTGCATGAAACTGACATGACAAAGGCGCTAATTATAACAGTCAAAGATTGGTGGGAATCTCAACCAGTACCACCCAAAATATCCTGCATTCATCTAATAGTAGGAAAGTTCACCTGCGTTGAACCCGTTAGTTTGCAATTCGCCTTCAATGTACAAAAGCAAAACACATTTTTAGAAGGGGTAGAACTAGCTATTCAGGAAACGCCGCTAATAGCCTTTTGTCATCATTGCCAACAAGAATATCGTCCTGAAATTGGCATTCAATATGATTGTCCAACTTGTCGATCGCCAATGGAAGATATTCGCTCTGGACGAGAGCTAAAAATTGACCGGATTGAATATTGTTCTGAT
Source organism: Argonema antarcticum A004/B2 (assembly GCF_023333585.1). GTDB lineage: Bacteria > Cyanobacteriota > Cyanobacteriia > Cyanobacteriales > Aerosakkonemataceae > Argonema > Argonema antarcticum. Next base: position 22,699 of record NZ_JAIQZN010000103.1, on the reverse strand, counting down.
TCTGCCAAGACTTATGCACCAAACCTTTGACGCCGCTTTAGGAATTAACTTGCTCCATGCTAATCAGGAAGGAGCCGACCATAATCGCGCCCATTTTGATGAATGGGGAATTATCTGCTTAAATGTGATGAGCAGTCCTGGTGCTGGTAAAACTGCATTGCTAGAAAGAACGCTAGCCGTCCTCACCCACGAGTACAAAATTGCGGTAATTGAAGGCGATATGACCACCGAATTAGATGCTGAACGACTGCGTAAATATGGAGTCCCGGTAATTGCCATTAATACAGGTCGTTCCTGTCATTTGGATTCCAAAATGGTAGCGGGTGGGATTCATCAATTATCATATCAATACAATCCTGCTGAATTCGATCTTGTACTGGTAGAAAACGTTGGCAATCTCGTTTGTCCGGCTGAATTTGAAGTCGGCGAACACGCTAAAGTTGCCCTTTTGAGCTTGACAGAGGGAGAAGACAAACCACTCAAATATCCCGTCATGTTCCAAGAAGCGGATTGCTTGTTGATTACCAAGATGGATTTAGCGCCCCATCTGGATGTTGATGTCGATCGAATTGTGGCGAATGTCCGACAAATGAATCCTCATGTTGCGATCGTACCTGTTTCTGCAAAGACAGGAGAAGGGTTAGACGCTTGGTTCGACTGGGTTCGGTCTTGGATCGCGCGATCGGCCCCTGCTAAACAGCAACTATCCGTTGTCCATTAGACATCTCCTTTCAAAGAATGTAGAGACGTTGCATGCAACGTCTCTACAAGGGTTCCAGCTTTGTAGCTTTGTAGGTTGGGTTTCGTGCCTCAACCCAACCTACAAAGAAATGGCTTAAAGAAACCGGGTTTCTGGAGTGTAGTTCATGCAACTGAAAACCCGCTATAAACTAACTGACGAATTTTGTAACAAACATAACAAAATAGTGACTCCTTTACCTGCTACATCTATGCAATTGTTCTGTCAAAAATCATCATTGCCAACAGCAAAAAATGAAAGTGCGATCTGGTTTCACCAAATCTGGGCTAACGCCCAAATCGCTCCTATCCTTCTTTATCCTTTTTCTTGCCACACTCACCCTTGTCGTAGCTTGCGTCAACCCTGCAACCTACATCAAAACAACTACTGAATCAAATTCTAACGCCTCCTCTGTGGTTGCTGGTTCCGTCCGTTTGGGATTTAGTGCGTGGCCGGGTTGGTTTCCTTGGCAAGTAGCACAAGAGGAGGGAATCTTTCAAGCAAATAAAGTTCCGGTAGACCTGAAATGGTTTGATGGATACTTAGAATCAATTAGCACATTAACAGCCGGACAAATAGATGCTAACAGCCAAACTCTGGGAGATACTGTTAGCTCCGTATCAGGTGGGGCAGACCAAGTAATTGTGCTGGTAAATGACAACTCCACTGGCAACGATAAAATTATTGTCCGGGAAGGTATTAATTCAATTGCTGACTTAAAAGGCAAAAAAGTAGCTGCTGAAGAAGGTACAGTAGATCACTTTCTGCTGCTATTGGGACTGAAAAAGGCAGGTTTATCGCCCCAAGATATTCAGTTTGTGCCTCTAGAAACAGGCAAAGCAGCAGCAGCATTTGTGGGAGGGCAAATCGATGCAACGGCGGTATTTGCCCCATTCACCACTCAGGCATTAAAGCGTGCGGGTAGTAAGGAATTATTTAGTTCTAAAGACTTTCCAGGAGCGATTTCAGATCATCTAGTATTCACGCGCAAATTTGTGGAAGAACATCCCGATCGGGTGCAAGCATTGGTTGATTCTTGGTTTGTCACATTGGACTACATGAAGGCAAATCTAGATAAAGCTTATGAAATAATGTCGAAACGAGCTGGTGTTCCTGTTAGCGAATATAAGGAATACGCCGATGGAACTCAGATTTTTACAGTTGAGGAAAACCTGAAAGCGTTTGAACCGGGCAACGATTTAAATTCTTTACAGTTTGCAGCTCAGGAAATGACTAAATTTCTCACAGATGTGGGTCTGGCAAAAACCAAACCGGATCTCAGCAAATTATTTGACGATCGCTTCGTCAAAGCTTACGCCGAGAAAATCAAAAAAGCCTAAGCGAATCGGCATTGACACAAAAATCTAAAATCTAAAATTTTTATGAGCCAAGAGTCTGGATCGATTCAAGATTTCATCCGAGCTAAAAAGCTAAATCCGACTGTTTTCTGGCGACTCGCTGAAGACATTCCCAAACCTCTCAATACAGTATTGATTCTTACGTCGATCGCAGTTCCTGTGCTGCTGTGGTGGTTGGTAACAACATTGGGGAACATAGACCCTAAGTTTTTACCTTCACCGGGTAAAGTGCTGGAGGCGTTTGGAAGGCTGTGGAGTACTCGCGAACTCCTCAAGGATACTGTCGCGAGTCTGTGGCGCGTCGGTGTTGGGTTTCTATTGGCGGCAAGTCTTTCCATTCCCGTTGGGGTGTTGATGGGCAGTTTTGCCAGTGTTCGCGCCTTGCTGGAACCGCTGTTTGGGTTGATGCGGTATATGCCTGCGCCTGCCTTTATTCCCTTGCTAATTCTGTACTTGGGTATTGGGGAGGAACCCAAAATTACGCTCATTTTCATTGGGGTGTTTTTCTTCAACTCTCTGATGGTGATGGATACGGTGAAATTCGTCTCAAAAGACTTGATTGAAGCAACTTATATGTTAGGAGGAAACCGTTTACAAGCTCTGCTTCAAGTCATTTTTCCCCATGTTTTACCGGGAATACTTGATGCTTGTCGGATCAATTTGGCAGCTGCTTGGCAGTTGGTAATTGTCTCGGAACTGATTGCAGCGAACGAAGGTTTAGGCCGTCGGATCAGCGTGGCAGGTCGATTTCTGAGAACTGATGAAATTTTTGTCGGGCTAATTGTTATCGGGGTAATTGGACTGACTTTCGATTTGTTATTTCAGTACCTTTTGCGGGTTTCCTGCAAGTGGTCTAGCCAAAAACGATAATTTCTGCCGAAGCGCTGTAGCAAAGTAAATTGTAGGGGCGGGTTTGGCGATGATTGGGATCGGTTAGCAACAAATTATCTACCAAACCCGCCCCTATGATCGCGCTATGAAGAAAATCATTTAATTGTACCTCATTCGCCTGCAAGCCACTGTAATAACAAACCTGTTTTGATTTAGGAGATTGAACCTATGTATCTGCAAGTTAACAATCTGCACAAACACTTTGAGACAAATCATGGCAAATTAGTTGTCCTCAAAGACATTAATATGAAAATTAAGCAGGGCGAATTTATCTGCGCTGTGGGTGCTTCGGGGTCAGGAAAATCTACTCTGCTGCGACAGATTGCCGGACTTGATATGCCTACGTCTGGGGAAATCAGAATTGATGATGTGCTAGTCACTGGGCCAGGGCCCGATCGCGGTATGGTATTTCAGCACTATACGCTTTATCCCTGGATGAGCGTACAAGATAATACGGAGTTTGGACTCAAGCTTCAGGGTGTGCCAAAGAAGAGGCGGCGCGAACAAGCTAGCTATTATCTTAGTGTGGTAGGGTTGTCTGGGTTTGCCAAAGCATTGCCGAGAGAGTTATCGGGGGGGATGAAGCAACGAGTGGCGATCGCACGCGCTTTAGCTTCGGAACCGAAAGTGCTGTTGATGGATGAACCTTTCGGTGCATTAGATGTCCATACCAAAGAATCGATGCACGAATTCATGTTAGACCTTTGGCGGCGTACTAACATTACCGTCTTTATGATCACCCACGATGTAGAAGAAGCGGTCTTCCTCTCTAACCGCATCTATGCTCTGGGTGCGCGTCCCGGCACCGTGAGGAAGGAAATTACGATCGATTTACCCGATCGCACTCACACAGTCAAACGCCACTCTACTTTCCACGACTACCGGGATGAACTGATGGATCTGATGCGTAGACACGGACAAGAAGCTCTAGCCGCAGCATAATATCCCTTAGAAACCCGGTTTCTTCAACAATACCTTCACCAATTTAAAGGTATTGTTAGAGAAATCGGGTTTCTAAGTCTAGAAATTAACATATAATGACTATTAAATATCAATTAGAGTTAGTGCCATGACTGCCTCAATTCTTACAGTCAGCCCAACAACTATTAACAAGACTTTGTATCATTGGAAACCCGCAGATTGGGAAGACTACTTAGTCTATCGCGATGATAAAACTAACAACAGAATGCGGCTATTTTTTGATTTTAATCGTCTTTTGGTAATTAATATGGGTTGGGAAGGAATCAATCACGCTACTATTAATGAACTGTTCACACTGATATTTGGTTTCTGGTTTTTGAATAAACCAGAACAGATATACAGTTTGCTAGGGGGTTGCTTGCTTGAAAAACCGACAAGGCAAGCGGGTGCGCCAGATTTGGTACTTTATTTAGGTGAAGATTATCCTCGTTGGCAAGAAGGAGAACCGCGTCGAATTGATTTAAGTCAGTGGCGAGTACCTAATTTGGTTGGACAAGTTTCCGATACAACTCTGGCAACAGATTTAGATGAAAAGAAAAAACTTTATGCGAATATGGGAATTCCTGAATATTGGGTAATTAATGTGAGAGGTTTGCAAGTGATTGCATTTCAGTTGCAGCCAAATGGCATTTATCTAGAATGCGCGACATCTTTAGCACTGGAAGGACTGCCTATTGCGTTGTTAGAGGAAACTTTGGCACGTTTGAAAGAGGGCACAAATGGTAGTGCGGCTAGTTGGTTTGCACAACAAATTGCTAATTTGAAAATAGAATAAGCCCAAAAAGAAATCCCGGTTTCTGAAACACCCATTAAGCCATCAAAGACTACCCAACTTTGGCCGACACCATTTTGGCGAGGGTATTGTTCAAGAAATCGGGTTTCGGGGTGTTTATTTACACATACCTACTTAGCTGTGATTGGAATCACTTAACGGCAACATTATTGTCACCTTCCCTCACAGATTCCCATCACGCAGGGCTAAGTGAAAACCGTTGATAGTAATACTAACGGTGTATCTGCGGTGATTGGTCTGTCCTTGGGGGAGTTTATCATGTTAGAAAAACTAATACTAGCAGCCGCAATAACATTTTCGCTTAACTTTTTTCTGGGAGTCAGTTCCCAAACTACTAGCCAGATTGATTCAGAAGTCTACGTAGGCAAAACTACAACGGGAACAGTAATTCCACTGAATAGCCATGACACAGTGGAAATTCCTCTGTCAACTCAGTCCTCTGGTTTTTTAGATTAGGTTAAGCTTGAAGCCAAATCTTGTATCAGATACTATCTGGGCTACCTACCTATATCTGATATCACTATATCCCTTAACGTCAATAGCTTTATCTCTATCTAAATAGGAATAAAAAATTTTCCCAGTTTCACCCGCAGCACTAACACCGACAAGCAGACCAAGGTATAATAATCCGCTATATAGATCTCCGTACTATGAGCGATATAGCCCCCGTTATAAGTCAGAAACCAGCAGAGATTTGTTTCCAAGTCGATGATGTAAAACCATGTCAAGACTTGGTTGCAGAACAAAGCGCTCTGTTACAGTTTGAAAAGTGCTTTGGGAGTCCGGTACTTGCATTCAGTCACCACCCGGAGTTCCCACTTGTAGAAGATACCAGCGACAATGCTTTGGTAAGCGCAGTTCATATAGCTTTCAGCCAACATCGACCCTTGCTGCTTACTCCCGATGCGATTTGGATGACGATCGCACAAGGTTTTGCACATCATATAAATAATAACGCTGAAGCACTTCGTTCGCGTTTTGTGCGCCACCAGGGAAAAATTGTACTTAAATCTGAAGCAGAAGAACTCACGCAACCTCACCACTGGGAAAAAGCTATAGAACAATGGGTTAAAGGTATTCGCGCACAGGTAGGCGCAGATTTGTACGATTTGATGGAGTGCAATTTCAGCACCACCACGCCAACAATACGTACTGCAAGTCATGTGGTGATAATGGATGCTTTCCAACAGTATTTTGATTATGTGCTGTCGTGCATTTGCGGTATTCCTTTCGTTACTTTGCAAGGTACGGTAGATGACTGGCGCAGCATTCAGCATCGCGTCGAGAGGATAGCTGAATACGATCTGGATTGGTGGACACAAAGGTTATTGCCAATTTGTCAAGGATTTGTAGAAACAGCTGAGGGCAAACCTTCGTTAACTTTTTGGCGTCAAATTTACAAACCTGAGTCAGTTTACGGCGGAGAAGTAATTACGGGATGGTTAGCCGACCTCTTTCCCTACCTCAGAGATTATGTCACAGATGCTCCCACAATTAAAAACCCAATTCTAAATATAGCTCGCACAAATATAACTGTTGAAGATGGCATTTCAACGCGATCGATTCCCGTTGGCTTGTCCCGCGCTCCGTTTTAACTGAAGACAGCGCTAGGGGAGCGCTCGCTAGAAATAGTTGCAGGTTTTATTGGTATTAAACAACATCCAGACAAGGGCACTCTTCAACCCGAAATTGGTTGGGCAGTTCGAGAACAGGATAAGTTTGCTAAGTTGTTGGATTTGTTACAGCAGGAACATGAAACACAACCACCTTTGGAGCAATCGGGAAATAATCATATTCCTATCCCGGATAATATGCCGGGAGAACTTATCCAACTGTTGGAACGATTTAATGGAGCTACTTTATTTCCAAATACGGAACACAGTTGGCGGGTGCGATCGATAAAAAAATATGCACAAATGAAGTACCGCTCACACAAGTATGCGACGGCTTTTATTGACCTAAAAGACGGTCGTTGTATTGCTTATGTCTATGTAAGTCGGCCAAGGGGAAACTGGCAATATGGAACGGACAAATACGAATACGAGTGGTGGATTATTGTAGGGCAACCTGTTAGTGTTTTGGATTCATATTCTCAACGGGAAGTGAAGGTGCTTAAGCCAGATAAATCAGGGGTTATTGCTAAGGGAATCCCGCAACTATTTGAGCGAATAATTCAAGCAAAGGGACGCTACTATTTCGATGCGCCTGACTTTATTCCCGATGACTCATTCGATGAGGATAATTAATGCCGATCGCCTTATTTTGTTAGACTTAGCAAAGAAACCCGGTTTCTATGATTCCAATTTCTAAGTGTCAGGTTTATTCCCTGTTGATGCGAATTAAGTCCGTCAAGATGTTATCCAAGCTGCCGTTGACTTGAATTCGATCGATCTTCTCAGCAATCCGTTCTAGCACTTCCAGTTCCTTCAGACGCAGCGCAACAGGATTATCCTCCATCACTTTAGCCGTGTTTAACATACTGCGAGTCGCAGCAGTTTCTTCACGGCGACGCACTCCGTTAGCTTGAGCAGCTTTTTCCGCCTCTACAACCTTGCTCAAAATAGTCTTAATCTCACCAGGGAGAATAATATCTTTTACCCCAACCGAGTCAAATTCAATTCCATAGTCTGCGGTTTTCTGACGAATGTATTCAGCAACACTTCTATCAATTGCCCCCTTATCCTCCAGTAAGCCATCTAGGGTTCGTTCGCCTACCGCCCCACGTAAAGCAAATTGTAGTTCCTTGTATAAGAAACCAGCCACATCTGACAAGCTGTTTTTTGCTTTGATTGGGTCTACTATGCGGAAACCAGCAGTTAAATTCAAGCGCAGAGGTACTTTATCTTTAGAGAGGATGTCTTGACCGGATACTTCCATAGTTTGCAAGCGGAGGTCAATTGTTTCCGTTTGCCAAGAGCGTCCAAATATCCACCAAGCGTGTATTCCTGGTTGAAGTTGTGTTTGAAACTCTTCATTAATGTAGAGTAATCCAACGTGCTGTGTTGGTACTTCCCGAATGTGCAAAAAATTGCGGACGATTTCTGGAGCATTCAATACTAATTCTGCCACTAAATTATCTGGCAATTTAGCATCATTGCTGATGTCAATTACTTCTACTTCCACACCTTTCCAAAATAGTCTGCGAGTAGTTGGCGGTAGGATGGAAATGACTTTACCTCGATCGCGTACAATGGCTACTTGTTGATTTTGTAATTCAACTATCTCACAGTAAGCCGCGACAAACTCAGGATGTCGCTCAATCAGCACATCCTCTGAGGGAAAGCTTGGATTGGGTACAATACGGCTGAGATTACGGACTGAAACATCTCGATCGACAGCCCAAAAAGCGTACTCGCCCGGTTCGAGCGATCGCACAAAGTTATTCTGCACGTAAAGCAAACCAATTTCATGCTCTGAAATTTGGAACCTCTTGATTCCATTTAAGGTACTTCCACGTATTTGCTGTACGAACTCGGCAGGTAATTCCAAGCTTTCATTCAAATTGAAAAGATGAGATTCTACCTCAATAAAACCACGCCAAAAAGCCCGCAGTTGATTGGGTGCAATACTGACCCAATTTTGGCCCGATCGCACTAAAGCAGTTTGATTAAATCCAGTTCTTATTACTAAGAGATATTCCTGTAACTCCGAACTGCGATCGCGCAGCAACAGTTCCAAGTTCTCAATCTTTGCCTCTGGTTGGTTGAGATCGTAAGTTTTTACTTGCCAATGCTGACCAAAATAAGTGTAAGTACCGGGCTGCAAGATTTTCTTAAAATCACTGCGGTGATATAAGATGCCAATTTCGTTAGGTTTGATATAAAACGTTTTCCACATAGAAAATGGCCAAGATAATTTGGGTATTCGCAGTCGAGATAACATTCTTGAGAAAGACATTTATTACTTTGGTTTCTTGTTTTGCGCTGCTGAACTTATGGTTTGCTCGATTCGCTTTGACCTTGTTTCTAGACGTTTAGCACTTTCAATCCAAAATAGTATATTCTTTTTGGATGATTTGCTTAATGCCTCAAAATATTGATTGGCAATTTCATTTGTTGCTAATGCTTGCTGTAAGTCATCTGGGATAATTAATGCTTCGATCGCATCTAGGGTATTCCACGAACTGTCTTGTTTTGCGGCTGCAATTTTTGATAACCCAGCCTCAGTCATCAAACCTCGGTCGATAAGTTCCTGAATATACTGCTTATTTAATTTTGACCAGACGCTTTTCGGTTTTCGAGGAGTAAATATTTGCATATAACGTTCTTCATCTAAACCTTTAACTTTACTGTCAATCCAACCAAAGCATAAAGCTTCTTTGACTGCTTCGCTATATTTAATGCTTGGCTGACTACTTTTTACTTTGTAATAAATTAGCCATATACCAATAGAAGTGCGATGGTTTTTCTCCAACCATTCCCGCCATTCTTTGCTATTTGCGGCATAAAAGGTTTCTAGCTGGGTATCGAAGTTTGGCATGGCGGTAACGTTATTAGGCAAGGAGTCAAGAGTTTTTTAATGCTTTGCTTACTACATATACTACACTATATTTTTAAACTCTGCAAATGTAGGTGTTTACAGTTCAGTTGCGGGCAAATTGCGTCTCTAAAACTGGATTAAGATGGCTGCTACTTTCCTCTAGAATACCCAAGGGCTATCCAGAAAAAGATCGCAACGCTCAAATACACCGTTCGCTTTGCCAGTTCCAGAAACCTGGATCGGTCAAATGAAGGGACATACTCAAGTTAGGGAGAAAACAATTGCACTGGCTCCTTTACAGTTACTACCGAGCATCACAAAGTGACAACCAGTAATACGCACCTACATCGCAGAGTTTGTAATAGAGTTGAGGAAAGCTACTTTTCCAGAGTAGTGTCTTTTGACCCGGACAGGGTTGGTGGGGCAGAAAGTGGATTTGAACCACTGACATTTGGGGACAAGCCCAACGAGCTACCAGGCTGCTCTATTCCGCGAATTTGTCTTTTGACCCGGACAGGGTTGGTTGAAAGTACAGGAATCGAACCTGCGACAAATTGGTTATGAGCCAATTGCTCTACCAGTGAGCTAACTTTCGGGGAGTTTGATGTAGGGCTCGAACCTACGTCCTGCCGATTAGATCGGATGCTCTACCACTGAGCTAATCAAACTGTGGAGTAGTGACCTATTACTGTGCGGTATACGCTCAATCCAGAGGTAGGCGCACCAGTTGGGCATACAGAACCCAAACCATAGCCAGTTAATGTATTACTACCTTGTTACTCAATGTAGCACGAGAAATGTAGGTTGGTAGCGGATTTCTTAGATAATATTATTTTTAAACTCTGCAAGTGTAGGTGTTTACAGTTCAGTTGCGGGCGAATTGCATCTCGAAAACTGGATTAAGATGGCTGCTACTTTCCTCTAAACTACCCAAGGGCTATCCAGAAAAAGATCGCAACGCTCAAATATGCCGTTCGCTTTGCCAGTTCCAGAAAACTGGATGTGGACAACGAAGGAACATACTCAAGTTAGGGAGGAAACAATTGCACTGGGTTCTTGGCTGTGACTACCGAACATCACGGGCGATGAACGGTAGCATAACACCAACACCGCAGAGTTTACCAAACGAAAACAAATTTTAACCAAAACAGATAAAATCTGTCTTAGTTTTTACCAAATCTGTAAGTACGAAGGTGCCTTGTCCCAAACAAGGTGCCCTTACTCAGGGCGAGAGTGTTTTTGCTGAAAGTACAGGAGTAAACCTGTTACCGATCGGCGATCCACCGATCGCTCTTTTAAAAGAGTTAACTTTCAAACGGTAGTGACATATAGCTCGGCGGTATACGCTCAATCCAACGGTTGGCGTACCAGTTGGGCATACAGAACCCACACTACTGCTTTGCACAATGTATTTCTACCTTGTCACTGATTATAACCTAAGTAGATCGAAATTGTAGAACTATGCCCCTACCTATATTTTTCTCTGATTCGTTTCACCTGTTCTTTAAACTCTGCACCAAGTTCGGGATTAACCATTGCCACAAAGTTGGCAAATCCCTGAATTGAGGCAATTAAATCTGAAGAATGACCCCAACGTTTCCCTGACAAACCGTCTTTTTCAATCTGATACAAAGTGGCACGAAAGCGTTTGAGAGTTTTCTTATCAACATTGGCTTTATCGTTAACTATAACTCCAGTTACATCTTGCTGTCGCGAATTGCGAAGGATTCTGGTTTTCTCTTCATTAATCACAAAACCTTCGTGTTCGACTATTGATTCGGTGCGTCTCAATACGTTACAAATATGACGGAGGTTATCGCCAGAGGCAGAAAAAGTTAGGTCGTCGGCGTAGCGAGTATAAACAAAACCCAATTCTTCTGCCATTTGGGTGAGGCGGCGATCGAGTCGGCGGCAGAGTATATTGGTAATGGCTGGACTGGTGGGTGCGCCTTGGGGTAGGTGACGTTCGGTAAGTGCTACATAATAAGTTTTTCCATCTATTTCAACTTCTTCAACATCGGGTTCTGTACAGAGTAAGCCAAAAATTGTGGCGGCTGCTTCCGAATAGCCGATCGCGTGCAAAAGTCCTTTGACTCGCTTATAGGAAATTGATGGGAAAAAGTTCTTTAAATCGAAGTTGATTACAACTTCTGCACCGACGTGAGGCTGGGCGTTACTAACAATTGAACGTCCTTGGCGAAAGCCGTGGGCGGCTTTGTGAAGTTCGACTTTTTCAAGTATATTAGTAAGTAGCCAATGTTGTGCTTGTTTCAGGCGTGGCATTGGGGCTGAAATGATCCGATCGCCTCCCGTCTTTTTAGGTATTCTGAAGCGAAGGTAGTGAGAAATTGGAGATGTTTTGCGGGAAAAGGCGAGAAAGCGCAATTGTCCGATGTTAATTCCCATCGCACTGGCAATTTGTTCGGCTGTGTTATAAATCGGCAAGCCATAACTTTGCAACCGTTCTTGATTGCATTCGGTATAGTTGAGTCCGCCGGAAACGCGATCGCCTAAATAAACAATCTCCTCTTGCTTCCTTTGTCGCCAAGCTTCTGCGCGTTCTTGTCTTTCCCGTTCCCGACGTTCTTTCGTCTCCTGACGCTTGCGCCGCGACTCCTCCAGTCGTTGCTGATATAACTGCTTCTTGAGTGCCTCTTCACTGTTGAGGATGCGGTTTTGTTTGTAGAGGTCGCTAAGTTCTGCCTGTATTTCCCCACGACGACGAATTTCATCAGCTGGATCTTGCGGCATTTCGCCTTGGGCAGGCCAAAACCCCAGGCGAATCATCTCTTCCAGGATCACCTCTTCTCTGGAAGATTGGCGGATGCGATCGTACAGTTCTTGACGGGTTCTGGGTTGGTCAGACATTCGATTTTGGATTTGGGATTTTAGATTTTGGTTTGCAAATTTGCCATCTGAAATTCCGATTATGGCGTTTTATTTGCCAACCACAAACCTACGTTACGCACATAAGTTTTGATATCTTCTAAAGCGCGTGTTTCTGTCTTCATTGTATTACCGGGAGGTTCGGATACAAAGCTGGGACAACCTATATCCGCATTCCAATTATAATCGCAGAAATGATGGAAAGTCGATTCTGCTACCCCGCGTCCTTGCCCGTTCCCATCAGGATCTTTAGGCCACTCGAAGGCAACAGCGAGATTAAATTCGCGTCCCGAAACCTGGCTAGTGCCGATCGCAATTACACGCCCGTTGGTTTCGCCTGGAGGAACTCCTACCGCGCCTTCGTGGGGATGTGCCGGGAAAAATTCAATTACTCCCGAAGGCGAAGCCGGATTTTTCAATAATTGGTGAACTGGTTCGCTGGGCGTAATTTTTTGATAATCGCCATTGCGTCCAGAGTGATAGTTCGGCCAAGAAATATTCTTGGTGTAGATGTCATCAATGACGCGACGAGATTCGTCTGGATCGGGATTATAATTTTGGAAAAAGTGTGCCGCACCAACACCGCAGAGATTGCAGATAGACGAACCTAAATCCTGATGATCTCGCGTTGCCAAAAAACCACCGCCACGGTTATGAAATGCCGTAATGCCTGCACGATCTTTTTCTGTCAAACCGTCACCGACATCGACTGCAAACAACCATAACTCGTCGAAATCCGACTCGCCGAGGTTGCTCAAAATGGGGTCATTGCCTTCAGCGTCCGATTCTCGGTTACGCGCCTTCACCTCAAAGAGGTAGTTCCCCGCGTCGTCTTTGACAGAAGCGAGATAGTCGCGCAATAATGAGAAGCGATCGATACTCCAGTCATCTTCGGTCGCCGGAATTGTCGTCTGCAACAGAATGCGAATAGGTTTTTCCATAACCTCTGCCATCTACAGCCTCATCAGAATATGTCTTATTAATTTGATTAAAAGCCTAAAGTCTGCCAAAATAAAGTTGAAAGATTAAAAAAAATTAGGTGCGATCGCTTTGCTGACTAAAGGCATATTTTTTTACCATTATCCTAAAGCAGTACCACACTTGACAACATATAGTAGTATATTACCCCCTGACGCTAAAAAGGTCAACCCCCAAAGTTAGGCTGGCTGAACTCTTGTGATAGAATCGGCAAAAGCAATCGCTATTAATTTAAACCTTCATTGTATCTCGCTCAATAAAATCTAACAAAATTCGTTGATGACGGGGACTCAAAGGACACACCTGTTCTGCTTTTTCAGAATAACGCTCACCCTGTCTAATTTCATCGGGTGTTAATAATCCCATATCCCAACCTTCTCCTAATACTAAATCCTTCAGTTCCACCGTAAGCGGTGCGTGAAAAACGTGGCGCAAAACGTTGGGATCGGGATAATGGCCAAAAAATGATACTGTTGGTGGTGAGTAGCCAATTTCCTCTAGGAGTTCCCGCTTAACGGCGTCATCTGGGGTTTCACCAGGCTCGATATGTCCCCCGAAAAACGCCCAGTGACCGGGATATAGTATATTGGGAATGTTGTCTCGCAGCTGTAGGAGAAACTGGTTATCGCAATATAGAATTGCGATCGCTACATGAACTCTTTCGTTACTCATACTCCATCCAGCTATAGCCGTTCCTGTTCTTTAACATAAACTTCCCCTAAATCGCGACCACCTAAAGGAATACTTTTGTATTGTACCTGACCTTTGATTAAAACTTCCTTCTTTTGGGGAAATTTATCATTAGTTATAACCAAGATAATACCAGTTGAGTCTTGCAATTCATAAGCTCGTGTTCCTAAGAAAGGAACTTGCTTAACCACCTTACCTTTAAGGTAAACCGTAGCATCGGTATCCCGATCTTTTTGCAGTTGATTGATTTGGGTGACAGGTACATTGTCTCTCGAAAAGAAACCGATCGCACAAGCAAATACTCCTCCTAACAGTAGCCCGATCGCACCAGATCGCCAGATGATAATTTTTGTTAGCTTCATAGCCCTTTCCTTCTGTGATGGACTTCAAAAGTCGAAGTAAATATGCGAAACTGATAAGAGCGGATTGCCACAGACATAGATGCCACTTAAACACCAATGGACGCTAAAATTGCCCAATTACTAGATGGTAAAACCCTAGCTGAAAAGATTCATTCAGAACTACAACAGCGCATTCAGGAATTGCACCCTAAAATAGGGAGAGCGCCAGGTTTAGCAGTGCTAATGGTTGGCGATAACCCCGCCAGCGCCGCTTATGTGCGGAATAAAGAGCGAGTTTGCCAAAAAGTCGGTATAGCCTCCTTCGGGCAGCATTTCCCATCAGAAACTACCCAGGCAGAACTGGAGCAAGTCATTCAGTCGCTCAATCAAGACGATCGGGTTGATGGCATTTTAGTACAACTGCCGCTACCTGACCACCTCGATGCCATAGCGCTACTCCACCAAATCGATCCAAACAAAGACGCCGACGGACTCCACTCAGTTAACCTGGGGCGCTTGGTGCGTGGGGAACGGGGATTGCGGAGTTGCACTCCAGCTGGGGTGATGCGCCTCTTAGAGGAATATGAAATTAACCTCAAAGGCAAACAAGCTGTTGTGGTGGGACGCAGCATTTTGGTGGGCAAGCCGATGGCGTTGATGCTGCTAGAAGCTGATGCTACAGTGACGATCGCGCATTCCCGCAGTCACGACTTAGCCGCCATTACCCGCAATGCCGATATTCTGATTGCAGCTGTGGGTCGGCCAAATCTCATTACAGGTGATATGGTCAAGCCAGGTGCGATCGTTGTCGATGTCGGCATGAATCGGATTACCGATGATGCCGGGAATTTTCGCCTCGTGGGCGATGTCAACTTTGATGAAGTCAAAAGTGTAGCCGAATTTCTCACCCCTGTACCGGGGGGCGTTGGCCCCATGACTGTTGCCATCCTATTGCAAAATACAGTCTGGAGTTACAGCCAAAAAAGTTAATTGGAACTGGGCAATTTTAGATTTTAGATTTAATCTGAAATCTGCAATTTAAAATTTGCAATTCTTCTGCGCCTAGCCCAATGCCCAATTCCCTGTAAAATTGTTACGGACATAGACACGCGCAAGGAATCGAGGGATGGTAGCTACGGATGACAAGCATTCGCCACAGGGGGAATCCCCTACCTTTAATCTATCGGCTTACTTAGCCCAGCGACAGGTTTTGGTGGAAGCAGCTCTGGAGCGTGCCGTCCCCATCACCTATCCTGAAACGATATATGAGTCCATGCGCTATTCCTTAATGGCCGGGGGTAAGCGCCTGCGTCCCATCCTTTGCCTAGCCACTTGCGAACTAGCTGGTGGTACGCTGGAAATGGCAATGCCAACAGCCTGTGCCTTAGAGATGATCCATACCATGTCGTTGATCCACGATGATTTACCGGCAATGGACAACGACGATTATCGGCGAGGCAAACTGACCAATCATAAGGTCTATGGCGAGGATATTGCGATTTTGGCTGGGGATGGCTTGTTAGCTTATGCCTTTGAGGTTGTGGCCCAGACTCAAAACGTTCCACCGGAACGGCTATTGCAGGTGGTTGCCCGATTAGGTCGTGCTGTAAGTGCAGCTGGGTTAGTGGGTGGTCAAGTGGTTGACCTGGAATCTGAAGGAAAGCCGGATATTACGCTGGAAACTCTTAACTTTATTCACACTCACAAAACCGGATCTCTTTTAGAAGCTTGTGTGGTTTGCGGTGGGATTATAGCCGGGGTATCCGCAACTGATTTGCAACGCCTATCCCGTTATGCTGAGAATATCGGGCTGGCGTTTCAGATTGTGGATGACATTCTCGATATCACGAGACCTAGCGAGGAGTTGGGCAAAACGGCTGGCAAAGACCTCCAAGCTAAAAAGGCAACTTATCCCAGTCTTTGGGGGTTGGAGGAATCTAAGCAAAAAGCTCAGCAACTGGTTGACGCTGCTAAGGCCCAAATGGCACCGTTTGGAGAGAAAGCTCGACCGCTACAGGCGATCGCAGATTTTATCACCACTCGCACTAACTAAAACTCTTTGGGGACGGATTTAACCAGACAATCTATAATAAACCCGTCCTCAATAAAGCGAACACCAGAACCTTAAGAATCCACGCATCCTAAATCCCAAATCCAAAACCGATATGCAGGACTTTGGCCACATCCTAGACAACCGGGTGTTGCTGGTTGCTCTTTTAGCTTGTCTAATCGCTCAAATCTTGAAGCTCGTCATCCACTTGATCCAGCATGGTAAGGTGACCGTAAGAGTTTTGGTGGAAACTGGCGGTATGCCTAGCGCCCATTCCGCCTTAGTGGCTTCCTTGGCGGCTGGTGTGGGTCAGACGGTCGGATGGGCTAGTGCCGAATTCGCACTGGCAACCATTTTTGCCATCATCGTCATGTACGACGCTGCTGGGGTGCGTCAGGCTGCCGGTAAGCAAGCTCGCATCCTCAATCAAATTATTGATGAGTTATTTCGAGAACATCCTACGTTTAACGAAGACCGTCTGAAGGAATTGCTCGGACACACACCTTTTCAAGTGATTGTAGGCTCGGCGCTAGGCATAACTATTTCCTGCTTGGCTGGGCCAGCTTATTAAAAATTTCAGATTTTAGATTGCAGATTTCAAATTTAATTTGAAATCTGCAATCTAAAATCTAAAATTTGAAATTACTTATAGCAACCTTCTCGGCAGTTAGGACGTTCTTACTTCTTCCCCTTCTTCCCCTAGTCCCTAGTTATATAGCAACTTTAGGGCCATTAGGGCATCCTAAAACGCCAGAGCCAATTCACAGCAAGCATTTCACTTTTGACTTTTGACTTTTGACTTTTGACTTTTGCTATACTTGCGATCGCAGCAGGGTTACCTTTTGGCTATCGACTACCATGACCCAAAAACCGCGATCGCTTAACGCCTTCAAAGTATCTGTAGCATCCTTTTGATTGCTGGTATGCAACGCCAGTAAGTAGGGTCGTTGTCCGTAGGAAACTAAGCCTACGTTCTTCCCTAACGCTTGCTGCACCCGCTCTGCCAGTTCTGGTTGGTTGAAATAATCTATCAGTACAGCATAACCAGTTCCCAGGGGTTTGGGATTATAGGCAGGTAAATTCTCTGTAGGGGGTGTTCCTGTCTGGGCGACTGCTTTCGACTCAACGACAAATCCTGGCAACCCAGCAATAGCTGTGGCAAAAATCAGTGTCGCGTAACACCCCTCGATCGCAATTTTACGCATAGCTTTTTCATCGATCGAGTGTCATTTGTCAATTATCATTGCAAAATTTTACAAACGACGACTGACAAATGACCGTTGACTAATTATTAAGTGGGAGTTTAGGAGACTGGCGCTAGGGAAGCAAGGGGATCTGGGATCTTCTCCGACGGGGCTTGGAATTCTCCGGTGACTACATACTCCAATCGTAGTTTGAGCCAAGTAATAAATTGAGGATTGGTGGAAATTACCGCCACACTTGGCTGGGGGCATTTTGCCTTAACAGCGGCCATTTCCGGTACTTCCAGGAAAGCTGGCTGTTTGACAAGCCAAAAATCAATTTGTTTTTCTTGCTCTTGATAGTTTCTGGTTCGTTCCTTCAGCACTTCCTCAAAAGGTTCTTCTTCTAGCAAAAAGCGCTGACTCGCTAAAACGTAGTGGTAAGTTGGCATCTCAATTCAAAACTCAAAATTCAAAACTCAAAACTCTCCCCGCATAGCCTGTTTCATCTCGCGGACGGCTCGCTCTAGTCCGACTAAAACGGCTCGACTAATAATTGTATGACCAATGTTGAGTTCTTCCATACCTTTTAGGCAGGCAACTGGGTAAACGTTCCAATAGGTGAGTCCGTGTCCCGCGTTTACGCGCAAACCAGATGCTAGAGCATATTCGCACCCTTTGGCTAACACCTCTAATTCCTTCTCCCGATTCGCTTCATCATGGGCCTCGGCATATTTGCCGGTATGCAGTTCAATAAATTTTGCTTTTACCTTGACAGCCGCATAAATTTGTGATGGTTCGGCATCGATAAACAAGCTCACGGGAATTCCCGCATCTTGTAATTTAGCCACAATATCACTCATGCGTTGGATTTGTCCCGCCACATCGAGTCCCCCTTCGGTGGTGACTTCTTCGCGACGTTCGGGTACGAGGGTGATGTAGTCGGGTTTGATGTCAAGTGCTAGAGCCACCATTTCATCAGTAGCCGCCATCTCCAAGTTTAGATGAGTGCGTACCGTCTGCCGCAATATGAGTACGTCGCGGTCTTGGATGTGTCGTCTATCCTCCCGCAGATGGACGGTAATGCCATCAGCACCTGCGAGTTCTGCCAATACCGCCGCTGCAACAGGGTCAGGTTCGATCGTGCGGCGTGCTTGGCGGATAGTAGCAACGTGGTCAATGTTAACGCCGAGGGTAGGCAATTGGGATTCTCCTTATGCGTAGAAGCGTCCGTCCTTAATCTTACCTGAAAGGTTGAGGGGTCTTGCGGCATCACCGGTAAAATGTAGCTACCGCTACATTTTACCGGTGAATAAAAATGGACTTTCATCTAGATAACTTACCTATCCCAATTTGTATTGCCTAGTTTAGGCAAGACTTCAAAATATATAGGGATGGCTCTTTTATCATAAATTAAGCTCACAACTATCAAATTAACCAATCCCCATTGCGTGCGATCGATCGCGATATATAATACTTCGGTTGGTTCAAAGTTTTTAGCCAACCAATAGGTGAACAATGGCCACCAAATTCTTTCTATTGTTAGGTGTGGTAGCGAAAGAAATCTCTGTAACTTCTGGCGACGACTTTCAAATAAGATTTTTTGGGGAAATTGATTGGCTAATTCTTCCAACTTTACTCTTCGATGCTGTTGTCACATCACAACTAATATAAATAAAATTAAAATTTCTGCTCTTTTTAGCTGCGTTTTTAGGTGCTGGGTGTAAAATAGTGGTAGTAAATTCATTTTTTTTCATCAGTTAGGTCTTCTTGAGAATAACAGACCTATTTTTTTTGACAACAATCGGTCAACCCCGCACGCAGTAAGGGGTTGACCGATTGTTGTCTCCCCGTCAGGGTCATTGTATGAGATGTCAATCGCGCATCCAATCTTATTGGGAATTTTGTCTTTCCTGCGGATGGACTCATTAAGAGTCCATCACTACTAACTCCAAAATAGATGAGATCAAAGATCGAATTCTTGTGGATTAATACCTACAGCGTGGCAGGCTTCTTTTACTACTTTCTTTTCATCTTTATCGAAATTGCCATCCGCACCCCCAATAATAATGGCGATTTGGATAATTGCACGTCCTTGGTCTTGTTTTTGATTCAGTTTTGCTATGGCTTGAATAGCCTCAATTTTACCAAAATTGAAGTCTTGCGATAGCTTATCACAATAAAAATTGAATTTTTCCCTCAACTCCGATGCTGGGAATATTTTCAGTGTTTCATTTGAAAGGATTAAATCGCTAGTTTTTTGTCTTTCGTTTGCATCTATACTGCCATCAGCAGCTGCAATCAAGGCACATATTGCCATTGAGGCATTGGCAAAATCGTTATTTTTGAATTTGGAAATGCTCGTTTGTAGAGAAGTGTTAAAGTTTGATGCGTTTTGTTTTAACTGATCCCAGAATGACATTTTTTTCTCCCCTATTTAGTAAACACTGATATTCTTACACTAACCAAATTACTGCTTAGTGCATTGGTAAAGACAAATTACATTCGCTCTAGAACTTGAATTCCCAGTAAAGATAAACCCAGTTTTAAAGTTTTGGCAGTCAAATCGCAGAGAATTAATCGGGAAGTTCGCACTGGTTCCTCTGATTTAAGCACTTCCCACTTGTCGTAGAACTGATTGAACTTCTTGCTGAGTTCATACAAATACTCACAAAGGCGATTGGGCAGCAAATCTTGCTCCACGTTACCAAGAATTTCGCTAAGCTGCACTAAATGCTTTGCTAGCACCAATTCTTCTTCTTCGTGCAACAGAATTTTAGCATCTGTTCCAAATTTTTCCAAGTCAATATCACCTTTGCGGCTAATACCCTGAATTCGGACATAAGCATAAAGCAAATAAGGTGCTGTATTGCCTTGCAGGGCTAGCATCTTATCGTAGCTGAAGATATAATTGCTGGTGCGGTTTTGGCTCAAGTCGGCATATTTAACTGCACTGATACCAACCACTTTGGCAACATGGTCAATAAATTCTTCAGTTTCCGATCGTCCTTCTTCCTTCAGTCTAGCTTCTAAGTCAGCACGGGAGCGATCGATCGCTTCATCAAGCAAATCTCTCAATCGCACAGTTTCGCCAGACCGGGTTTTCAGCTTTTTGCCGTCTTCCCCCTGTACTAATCCAAAGGGAACGTGAACCAATTCAACTTGATCTGGAATCCAGCCAGCGCGTCTGGCTACCTGAAAAAACTGAGCGAAGTGATTTGTCTGTCCGGTATCGGTAACATAGATAATGCGAAGAGCCCCATCTTGCTGAATCCGATACCGCAAAGCTGCCAAATCTGTTGTGGCGTAGTTGTAACCACCATCGGATTTTTTCACGATTAAAGGCAGAGTATCGCCAGCTTTGTTAGTAAATCCTTCAAGAAAAACGCACTTAGCCCCAGCATTTTCTACTAATAAACCTTGCTTGTCCAAATCTTCCGCTACTGCTGGCAACAAAGGGTTATAGAAAGATTCCCCTCTTTCGATCAGCTGCACATCCAGCATATCGTAGATCGCCTGAAATTCTCGCCGCGATTGTTCGCACAGCAGCTGCCATGCACGACGGGAGTCTTCGGCACCAGCTTGCAATTTTACCACTTCTTGGCGAGCAATCTCTTGGAACCGCTCATCTTCATCAAACCGCTGTTTAGCTTTGCGGTAAAAACTGACTAAATCGCCCAAATCTACAGCATTAGCAGTGGTTAAAGCTTGTGGGCAAACTTCTCTCAAGTAGGCAATTAACATTCCAAACTGAGTACCCCAGTCCCCCACATGGTTCAATCGCAGAACATCGTGACCCTCGAATTCTAAAATTCTGGCAATACAATCACCGATGATAGTTGATCGCAAATGCCCGACGTGCATTTCTTTGGCAATATTAGGGCTGGAAAAATCGACAACCACCCGTTGAGGACTTTTCGTCGGTGCGATTCCCAAGCGAGGATCTGCTTGGATAGCATTCAGTTGCGCTTCCAGGTATGACGGTTTCAGGGTGAAATTGATAAAACCTGGCCCCGCTACCACTGGCGGTTCGCAGATGTCGGTAATGTCAAAATACTGAACGATTTTTTCTGCGATCGCACGCGGCGGTTGGCCCAATTGCTTAGATAGGGAGAGTGCGCTGTTGGATTGATAATCGCCAAATTTAGGATTGCTAGCAGACACCAGCATTAGGTCTACTCCAGCACAGCCAGGGCCAAAGGCGGCAATTAAAGCCTGCTCAAATTTAGTTTTGAGTTTTTCAAGGGTAGGATTCATTGACTTTCTGCCGGGAGATCGGGCTAAGTGCTTCTTTCATCTATCCTACTAACATCTATGTTCATACTCAAATCCAGCCAAGGTGACCGAGTAATCGGCG
The DNA here is from genome assembly GCF_023333585.1 of Argonema antarcticum A004/B2. Taxonomy (GTDB): domain Bacteria; phylum Cyanobacteriota; class Cyanobacteriia; order Cyanobacteriales; family Aerosakkonemataceae; genus Argonema; species Argonema antarcticum. The sequence continues at coordinate 975 of NZ_JAIQZN010000103.1, read as the reverse complement.
CACTGCTGGAAATGTAGTCTACCCCAGTTTCCGCCACAGTGCGGATAGTGTCCAAAGTGATGTTTCCAGATGCCTCAATTTTGATGCGGTCATTTTCCTGACGAATCATCTTTACTGCTTGACGCATCATGTCGAGGCCCATATTATCCAGCATAATGATGTCAGCACCGTGCTTGAGAGCTTCTTGCACTTGGTCTAGCGTTTCTGTCTCCACCTCTATTGTGAGGGGATAGGGAATTTGGGAACGAATGCGTGCGATCGCCTTACCTATCCCGCCTGCCGCCTCAATATGGTTATCTTTGATCATTACGGCATCATCTAGCCCCATGCGATGATTGACAGCCCCTCCCAATAGAGTTGCGTATTTTTCCAACAACCTCAATCCCGGCGTTGTTTTGCGGGTATCTGTCAGTCGAGTCGGCAGATCGGAAATTTGCCCTACATACTTATTAGTGAGTGTAGCAATCCCACTGAGGCGCATAGCGATGTTTAGGGCAACCCGTTCGCCCGTTAGCAGCGCCTCGTAAGGCCCGTGAATTCGAGCAACTACCTGTCCCTTCTGGCATGGGTGTCCCTCAGCGACAATCGGAACAAAGCTTACCCTCTGGCTTAAAAGCTGGAAAACTCTTGCAGCAATGGGTAATCCAGCCACTATGCCTGATTGCTTAGCAATCCAATCAGCTCGTCCTACTCCCACTTCTCCAGCGAGTAGGCTTTGCGTCGTGCGATCGCCCCGACCAATATCCTCCACCAACCAACTCTGAAGCAGATTATCCAGAACTATCCAGGACGGTAAAACAGCGACGGCACTTTCCACTGAAATTTCTTCCTCAATTTTTTCGGTTCGCAGAGCTAATTTACCTCAAATCGCTCTACACAAGGGCACTTCAGCCCTCCAAAACTTTTTTGAATTTCCCCCTTGACAGGAGATAGTGGAATTGTTATATTGATTAAGCGGTCGGGAAAGCACAGCGC
>NZ_JAIQZN010000102.1 GCF_023333585.1 Argonema antarcticum A004/B2 | reverse complement strand
GGGGGGGAGGGGGGGAGTGGGGGAGTGGGATTTTGCAGATCTTCTCCCTCTTCCCTCTTCCCTCTTCCCCTAGCCCCTAGCCCCTAGCCCCTAGCCCCTAGCCCCTAGCCCCTAACCCCTAGCCCCTAACCCCTAGCCCCTAGCCCCTAGCTTTGACCAGGTAGTCGGAAGCCAAACAAAGCACCAGAAGGCGATCGGTTTTCTGCCCAAATTGTACCCCCGTGAGCTTCAATAATCTGGCGACTGAGGTACAAACCCAATCCAGATCCTGTTGCTTGTCGGTTACTGTGACCTTGGTAAAATCGATCGAACAAGTGAGGCAGCTCGTCGCTGGTGATTCCCTGTCCGCGATCGACAATCTTCACAACTCCACAGCCAGAATCAAACTCCAGTACAATCTCCACTTTACCGCCGCGAGGAGAATGATTAATGCCATTTATCAATAAATTTGTAAAGACTCGCCGCAACTGTAAGGCGTCCCCTTTCACCCACAAAAAGCTCCGAAAGTCAGATGAGTCATAATTCAGCGAAACATACACCCGGCGCGTCGCAGCTAAATCCGTTAGCGTAGCAGTTACCTCTTCGGCTAAGGACACCAAATTAATCGGCGCTAGCTGAAGTTGGAGTCCCTCGGCGTCGTTGCGGTACACATCCAGCAGCGTCTGCACCAGTTCTAGTGTAGAACGGTGGCTGCGAGCCATCATCTCCAGAACTTTTTGCTGAGGGGGACTGACGACGCCAAATTGTCCGCTCTGAAATGATTTGATTGTCTCAATTGCTCCCAGTAAGGGCGTTTTGAGGTCGTGGGTGAGCGTGGAAACGAAGTCTTCGCGGATACCAGCGAGCTGTTGTTGGGAACGCAATTGCGATCGCTGTTGGGCTATCGCTTCTTCGTAGTGGCGGTTGCGATCGCTCAACCATCCCGTTACCAATAATGCCATTACCACAATCAAACGATTCGCTAATGTCGAAGGATTCAAGGATTCTACAGTCGGTAAAACCAGATTCAACAGCGTTAAAGCGGCAGCTGTTAGTGTAATTTTCAACGTTGCCGATCGACCTAAGCGCGAGTTGGCCAGCAAAATCGGGCCACTATATAGGTAGCCGAACACATACTCTGGCGGCGTGGTATACTCCAGCACCATCACCACTGCAAAGGCGGACGCGATCGAGGTACAAGTATTTACGTGCTGATTCTTAGTAAAAATAATTGCATTGAGCATTGGGAAATTTCAGATTTTAGATTTTAGATTTCAAATTTGTTTTAATTTTAGATCTTATATTCCTTCTATATCTACATATATAGATATTTTTATAAATCCAGATATATTGATTTTCAGAGATAACCCAAACAGTATATATCAATAATACACTGGGAGAGCTAAGTTATTTGCAAGACAATTTATGTCTGTTGTCTGATGTTTGGAATGTGAAAATGCTAGAAGATTTAAGTGTGAATCGTTTAACGGATTGACACAAATTGCGTAGTATTAGACAATGATTTTTGCCCAAACCAAATTCATCCAGACAAAAATCCAATTCAATAGCTGTTACTGCGGCAACCCATTATCTGCGATAAAGTTGCCCAAAAATTGTGGTTTGCTAGGCATTGTAAGGTCAGAAAAACTAATTTTAGCCAGCGATAATCCTACAGTGCATTATGGAGATGACATTCTAGCTGTAGCGCTCAACCCAGGAATGAGTCCAGAACTACAATTTATCCTCCAAAAAAGGCATCCGGTTTTGTGGTCTAATTACACTTGTTCCTTGAATGCTGAATACGACTCGTCTTGTGAAGAGTTATTTATTTTGTGAATTATGTGGCAAGGCTTTTTTCAAATAACACTGACAATCCTAATTTTGGTGCCGCTCGTCCATTTTTTGGGACGCTACATGGCCAGAGTATTTTTAGGAGATAAAACCTTTCTAGACCCAATTATGGTGCCATTAGAACGCACCATTTACTTGCTGGGTGATGTGCGTTACAAAGATGATATGACAGGTTGGCAGTATGCGCGATCGGTCCTACTCAGCAACCTTGTTATGGGCATTTTAGTTTATCTAATTTTTGTGTTGCAACTCATACTCCCTCTAAATCCCACTTCCTTAAATCCGCCGAGTTGGGACTTAGCGTTGCACACAGCTATCTCCTTTGTCACCAACACAAACCAACAACACTACTCAGGCGAGACGACTTTCAGTTATTTCACCCAGATAGCGGCTTTGGGCTTTTTAATGTTTACTTCCTCCGCCACAGGTTTGGCAGTAGGAATTGCCTTTATTCGAGGTTTAACAGGTAAATTGCTGGGTAATTTTTACGTCGATCTTACCCTATCAATTACGCGAATCTTGCTACCTTTATCAATCGTCGGTGGATTAATTTTGATTTTTTTGGGCGTACCCGAAACACTTGCGAGCCCAGAAACAGTGACCACCTTAGAGGGAGCCAAACAAGTAATTGCTCGTGGCCCAGTGGCTCATTTTGAATTTATTAAACAACTGGGAGAGAATGGCGGCGGCTTTTTTGGTATCAACTCCGCTCACCCGTTTGAAAATCCCAATTCTGCCAGCAACCTGATTGAAACTCTGGCAATGGTTTGTATCCCAGCCGCGTTGATATTCACTTATGCTATCTTTGCAAATAACCTTAAACAAGGATGGCTGCTATTTGGGATGGTATTCATCTTTTATGTTGTTTTGATTGCGATTGCCGCTGTTGGCGAATTCCAAGGAAATCCACTTGTTAATAACATCTTGGGCGAACAGCAACCTAATTTAGAAGGCAAAGAAGTGCGATTTGGCTGGGCGCAAACAGCACTGTGGGCAATTACAACCACTGGCACTATGTGTGGGGCAGTCAACGGAATGCACGATTCTCTGATGCCTCCCGGTGGCTTTTCTACTCTATTTAATATGTTTCTGCAAATGGTTTGGGGCGGACAGGGAACAGGCACAGCTTATTTATTCGTTTACCTGATTTTGTCAGTGTTTGTCACTGGTCTAATGGTAGGACGAACACCAGAATTTTTGGGTCGCAAAGTTGAGAAGCGGGAAATTGTTCTCGCCAGCGTTATTTTGCTCGTTCACCCGATCGCAGTTTTGATTCCCAGCGCCATTACCTTGGCCTTTCCCGAAACTCTAGCAGGAATTAGTAATCCTGGTTTTCACGGTATTTCCCAAGTCGTTTACGAATACACTTCAGCTGCTGCCAATAATGGTTCTGGGTTTGAAGGATTAGGTGATGGAACTATGTGGTGGAACTTAAGTGCCTGTATTAGTTTGTTGGCTGGACGCTACTTACCAATTATTGCTCTTTTGCTTTTAGCTGATAGTATGGCTCACAAACAACCTGTACCGGAAACTACAGGTACGTTGCGAACTGATACGGTTTTATTTACTGGGGTTACAGCGGGAATCATTTTGATTTTGGGAGCTTTGACATTTTTCCCAGTTCTCGCACTTGGCCCGATCGCAGAAGCATTTCAATTTGCAACTGGTCATTAGTCATTAGTTAGTCGAAAAAAAACAACTGACAACTGACAACTGACAACTGACGACTGACAACTGACAACTGACAACTGACAACTGACAACTGACAAATGACAAATCCTACTTCTAAACCCAGACGCACCCCCCAAGGACGACGAGACTCGCGCAGACATACGCCGAAAGTAGATACAAAAGGGCTTTACCAAAGAGCCGTGCGGGAATCTTTTGTGAAGCTTGACCCGCGAGTTCAGGTGAAAAACCCAGTCATGTTTATCGTTTGGGTTGGCACTATTATCACCGCACTGTTAGCGATCGATCCATACCTGTTTGGCGCAGTCCCTGGTGAAAATTTGCGGTTGTTCAACGCCTTAATTGCGGTAATTTTGTTCTTTACCGTTGTATTTGCCAACTTTGCGGAAGCGGTGGCCCAAGGACGGGGTAAGGCGCAAGCTGATGCTTTGCGATCGACTAAATCGGATACGATCGCTAAAAAACTCCTCCCCGATGGTTCAATACAGGAAGTAAGCTCCACTACTCTGCGACGAGGCGACCAAATAAAAGTAGTTGCAGGTGATGTCATTCCCGCTGACGGCGAAGTAATTGCGGGTGTAGCATCCGTCGATGAATCGGCAATTACGGGCGAATCGGCACCAGTACTGAAAGAACCCGGTTCTGATATAGCTAGTTCTGTTACCGGCGGCACCAAAATTATCTCCGACGAACTTACAATCCGAGTTACTGCCGATCCTGGAAAAGGGTTTATCGATCGCATGATTGCCCTAGTCGAAGGCGCAGAACGCAGCAAAACACCTAACGAAATTGCCCTCACCGTTCTCCTGGCAGTTCTCACCCAAGTATTTCTGATTGTTGTGGCGACACTACCCACCATCGCCAGCTATGTAAACAGTTCCGTGAGTGTAGCAATTTTGATTGCCCTGCTGGTAGCCCTAATTCCTACCACAATTGGCGGTTTGTTGAGCGCTATTGGGATTGCCGGGATGGATCGAGTCGCCCAATTTAACGTAGTTGCGACTTCGGGACGGGCGGTAGAAGCTTGCGGTGATATCAGCACGCTGGTATTAGATAAGACAGGAACAATCACGTTGGGCAATCGCTTAGCTGAGGAATTTATCCCAGTAAACAATCATTCGATCGAGGAAGTTGCCCAAGTTGCTTTAGCTGCAAGCGTATTTGATGAGACGCCGGAAGGCAAGTCGATCGTCCGTTTAGCTGAGAAATTGGGCGCTACAGTAGATTTCGATCGCAGCAAAGCAGAAGGAATTGAATTTTCGGCCAAAACTCGCATGAGTGGAACAAACTTACCCGATGGCGGCGAGGTGAGAAAAGGAGCTGTAGACTCTGTTAAAGGTTTTGTTCGTTCTCGCGGCGGACAATTAGCACCCGACTTAGACCAAGCTTACGAACGAGTTTCGCGACTGGGGGGAACTCCTCTAGCGGTTTGCCAAGATAATGATATCTACGGCATCATCTATCTCAAAGATATTATCAAACCGGGAATTCGCGATCGCTTCGACCAACTGCGACGCATGGGTGTCCGCACCGTTATGCTAACCGGCGACAACCGCATTACCGCATCTGTGATCGCCCAAGAAGCAGGCGTAGACGACTTTATCGCCGAAGCGACGCCGGAAGACAAAATCGCCGTCATCCAACGGGAACAGGCAGAAGGCAAACTGGTGGCCATGACTGGCGATGGCACCAACGACGCCCCAGCTTTGGCGCAAGCAAATGTGGGGGTAGCGATGAATTCTGGCACCCAAGCGGCAAAAGAAGCGGCGAATATGGTGGATTTGGATTCCGATCCAACTAAGCTAATTGATTTGGTGACAATCGGCAAACAATTGTTGATTACTCGCGGTGCTTTGACTACCTTTTCAGTTGCTAATGATATTGCTAAATACTTCGCCATTATCCCAGTGATCTTTGCTTCTGCGGGTATTCAAAGTCTCAATATTATGGGTTTGGCGAGTACTAAGTCGGCGGTTTTATCGGCGCTAATTTACAATGCTTTGATTATTCCGGCTTTGATTCCTCTAGCGCTGACAGGTGTTAAGTTTAGGCCGCTGACAGCTAATCAGCTTTTGCAACGCAATATCTTAATTTATGGATTGGGAGGTGTGATTGCTCCGTTTATTGCCATTAAGGTTATTGATGTCCTGATTGCATCTGTTGGTTTGGCTTAAAGCAGTAAGTGGCGTCAATAAAGTGAACATCGAGAAACCCGGTTTCTAATCCCACAGTTTTACGTTTTATTATGTCCAACTTAGTAACGAACCACAAAGACGCGAAGTAAGAAGAAAAAATTATGAAGCGAATTGATTTGTTTGATGAGTTTTTACCCAGAGATTTTAAGGAAGGCGTTGAGTTACTAAAAGCGCAATGGCGTAGGCGACCTTTGCCAATTCAGTTGTTTTTGCTAATGTGCCTGAATCTGATAATTGCTCCGGCTGTTTATGCAGCGGCGGGTACAGAGATCGATCGCCGTTCTGCCTGGGCTCTTGGTATGCTTGGTTTGCTGACTCTGGGTCTTTCGATTTACGTTTTTGTTGTGATTTTCCAGCCCGAACACTTCTGAATTTTGGATTTTAGATTGAAGAATTGATATCAAATACGGTAACATCCGTTGCCTAAAAATTCTCCTTCTCATATCTGCGTTCATCTGCGTTCATCTGTCTTCATCTGCGGTAAAAATTTAACCAACGATAACAACAGAGAATTTGTGTATTTCGCTCATGTACTACTGATGCAACCGCACAGGATATGAAATGCAATCTGAAGTCTGTAATTTGAAACCTAAAACCTGATAAAATTTCAAATCCCAATTGTATGTCTATCTTTCGAGAAATTGTAAAAGCAATTCGCGTCACCCTTATTTTCTGGCTTCTGACCGGAATAATTTATCCTCTGCTTATGGTATTGACAGGTCAAATTGTTTTTCCATATCAGGCAAATGGCAGCTTGATTAAAAATGCTCAGGGACAAACGATCGGTTCGGCTTTGATCGGTCAACCTTTTTCGTCTGACCGATATTTTTGGAGTCGTCCCAGCACCACTAACTACAGCAGTTTTCCTGCCGCCGAGTTCGATCCCAAAAATCCAGATAATATAACTCAAAGAACTGGTACATCTGGCGCTAGCAATCTTGCTCCCAGCAATACGCAAACTTTGCTTAAAGATAATAGAAAACCAGACGATCCAGATTTGCTCAAACGTATTCAAATCGATGTAGAAAGACTAAAACAAGCAAATATCCAACCAACTGCGGATATGGTTTATACTTCTGGATCTAGCTTAGACCCGCATATTAGCGTGCAGTCGGCCCGATCGCAAATTGCACGAGTGGCACAGGCCCGATCGCTTTCTACTAACCAGGTTGAGATTCTCGTTCCCAAATATACAGATGATAGATTTCTGGGCATTTTCGGCGAACCGGGTGTCAATGTTCTCAAGCTAAATCTGGCTTTGGATACTTTACAATCTGGTAGTGGGGCAAATGACTAATTTGAGATTTCAGCAAATGACCAATAATATCATGTACTGTGGCATCGCTTTCCTAAAAAAATACCACTCTTATCTGTGTTTATCTGTGTTCATCTCTCTTCATCTGTGGTAAAAAATTTAACCACCGATGAAAACAAACAATTTGAGGATATCAATCTTACACTAACGATGCTACCGGACATGATATAGCAATCGCCAGGGCGGTTAAGACATTATTAATTCCTGAAACGTTGGCGGATTTTAAACCCTTCTTTCCCTAGCCCCTAGTCCCTAGCTATATGATTCATTCCAGCGATATCACAAACGATTCCCAAATTCCGGGTATCAACCCGGATAAGCTTTACGAGCATTTCCGCCGTCGCGGTAAGCACAAAATATTTATTGGGATGGCTCCCGGTGTCGGCAAAACTTATCGTATGTTAGAAGAGACTCGCCAACTTAAGGAGCAAGGAATTGATGTCGTCATCGGATTACTGGAAACCCACGGTCGTGAAGAAACAGCACAAAAGGCGATCGGATTTGAAATAATCCCCAAACAAAAAATTGTTCGCAAAGGCGTCGCCTTACAGGAGATGGACACAGACGCTATTATCGCCCGCGAGCCTCAGCTAGTACTCATCGATGAACTCGCCCATACTAATGTACCAGGTTCCTTACGAGAAAAGCGTTACGAAGACGTTGAAACGGTCTTAGCAGCTGGCATTGATGTCTTTTCAACTGTCAACATTCAGCATATCGACAGTCTCAACGAGATAGTAGCAAAAATTACTGGTGTTGTAGTGCGGGAGCGCATTCCAGACCGCATTCTCGATGAAGCTGACGAAGTTGTGGTAGTAGATGTGACGCCAGAAACTTTGCAAGAACGGTTACAAGAAGGTAAAATATATGCTCCTGAAAAAATAGAACAATCTTTAGAAAACTTCTTTCAACGTCGCAATTTAGTCGCTTTGCGGGAGTTAGCGCTACGGGAAGTAGCGGACAATATTGAAGAGGATGCAGAAAACTCGGCTAAAAACGATCGCTTCTGCAATGTACGCGATCGCGTTCTAGTTTGCGTATCGACTTATCCTAACTCAGTACAACTACTGCGACGAGGCGCTCGAATTGCCACACAACTGCACGCTCGCCTTTACGTGCTGTTTGTAGCACATCCAGAACGCTTCCTCACCAAGCAAGAAAGTCTACATATTGAAACCTGCGAACATATTTGCCGCCAATATGAGGGCGAGTTTTTACGACTGAATACTACTGACGTTGCCCAAGCGATCGCAGAAACTGCCCGCAAGTATCATATTACTCAAGTGGTACTCGGACAATCCCAGAAATCTCGTTGGGAGTTATTCTGGCATGGTTCCCTTGTCCAGAAATTAGTACAATATCTCAAAGACGTAGATTTGCACGTCATTGCCACCGAAAAGCCAAACTCTAAAATTATTTAGCTTTCTTCGCCGGAAGCCCCACACCATAGCGGTACTCCGCTTGGTGTCGGGATGGATAGGCGGGTCATCGTCGCGTGGGAAATGACCAATCAATCAATCAGGCGAGTCCTGGTTTTCAATGTACTTCTTTAATGCTGAAACTGTCACACCACCACATGATACGATAAAGTAAGAGCCATTCCAAAGAACATCTTTGTAGTAAAACTCATTCAATCTCTGTTCAAATTCTGAGCGTAGTCGCCTGCTAGTAACCGTTTTGACACTGTTAACAAGCTTGCTCAGTTCTATTCCTGGGTGGTACTGAAAGAGTAAGTGAATATGGTTTTCTTCGCCATTGAACTCAATTACCCGACACTCCCATTTCTCCAGTAAGTCCTCAAAGACCTCATGTAATCGGTCTAGCATCTCCTTGGTGAAAAGCTTCTTTCGGTACTTGGTTGTCAGCACTAGATGAGCCTTTAAGTCTGACACAGAGCGACCCCTAGAAACAAAATCATTTTTCATCCTCAACCCTTGCCTAGTTGGTGTATACTTAAAAATTTACACCAATTAGGAGAGATAGTGAGAACAGCCTACCAGTACAGACTACGCCCAACAAAACAGCAAGTCGCCAATCTTGACAGATGGCTGGCAATGCTGTGTAGCCAGTACAACTACTTGTTGGCTGATAGGTTTAATTGGTATGAACAAAATCGTTCTCCTATTAACGCTTGCCCCCTTGTTTGCCATCTACCAGAACTACGGGACAATCCTGACTATTACAGTCAAAAGAAAACGCTACCGCAACTCAAAAAGACACATCCTTGGTACGGAGAGATTTACTCACAAGTGCTTCAGGATGTAGTCAAGCGAGTCAAGGTAACATTTGACCGTTTCTTGAAGGGTGATAATAATGGGAAGCGTACCGGAAAACCAAGATTTAAGGCGTCAAAGCGTTATCGCACGTTTACTTATCCTCAAATGAAGGAAGGGTGTTTGCAAGGAAACCTGATTAACTTGCCCATGTTTGGAAAAGTTAAGGTTGTCCTGCATCGTCCTATCCCTGACTCCTTCAAAGTTAAAACTGCATCAGTTACCAAAAAAGCCGATGGTTACTACCTCACGCTTTCTCTTGAGGACAAAACCGTCCCTGAAATTAAGCCAAATTTCAACCCCGATAAAATTGTTGGAATTGATGTAGGGCTAAAGGAGTTTTTAACAACTTCTGAAGGTGAAACTATTGCTATCCCCCAATGTTATCGTCAAGCCCAAAAACGTTTACGTGTCATCCAGAAACGAGTGTCACGTAGAAAAAGGGGCAGTAACGGTAGGCTCAAGGCTATCCAACAATTGGGAAAGCAACATAAGAAAGTTGCTGACAAAAGAAAAGATTTCCATTTCAAGACAGCGAATTGGCTGTTATCAAAATATGACGTAGTTGCTCACGAAGACTTGAACGTTAAAGGGTTGGCTCGCACCCGATTAGCTAAGTCTGTGTTGGATGCTGGGTGGTCAAGCTTTCTGTCGATACTAGCAAACAAAGCCGAAAATGCTGGTTTGTTGGTTGTCCCAGTAAGCGCCCATAACACTTCACAAGATTGCTCCAATTGCAAAGAGAAAGTACCTAAGAATCTGCATATCCGAGTTCATGACTGTCCCCATTGTGGGTTGCGTCTAGATCGAGACTGGAATGCAGCCATAAATATAAAAAACAGGGCTGAGGGGCATCCAGTCCTTAAAGCGCAACGCCTCCTAAGCGACAGCCGGATTGGTTGCGAAGCCTACACCAACCTGAGTACAGGTATGGTGTAGGAGATGTCACATTGACAATTGCTAACATCGTGGCGCTCCTCAACTGTTGGGCGGCGCGTTGCCGTTACCGCCCTGTCTGAGTAAATATTCCCAGATGCGCCGAATTTCAGCCTGAAACACCTCGCGATCTCGCTCTATTATCCGTAGAGCCATCTGGTGGTCGCGTGCAATGCTGGCTAACTGGGTAACGGTTCGCTCTAATCGTGCAGTGGTCTGTGACAAAGCCCGTATTTCCCTGCGGTTGGCATTTTGGATCGTGCGAATTAGATCGAGATCATCGGCTATCTGTTCTAGCTGTTCATCAATGTTAGAAAGTCGTACAGCGATTTCTTCTGGTTGGTCTTGGTTAGTTGTCATTAGGTTTTTGTTTGCTAGAGATTGGTGTTTTTTTTGCTACATTTTATGTCCGCCATCAAGACGGTCGAGCCAAAATGTCCGATCGCAGTCCGCGCAAAAAAGTATAATCTAAAATCTAAAATCTAAAATCTAAAATCTAAAATCAAATGGTACTTGTAATTGGTTTAATCAGCGGCACGTCAGTGGATGGCATCGACGCCGCTTTAGTAGAAATTTCCGGTAAAGATGTCGATCTAAAAGCCGAGCTTATAGCCGGGGCAACCTACCCCTACCCACCGGATCTCAGAGAGAAAATTTTAGCCGTCTGCGCTGGGGCAGCTCTTTCAATGGCAGACTTGGCAGAATTAGATGATGCGATCGCACTTTCCTTCGCCCAAGCTGCCTTAGCTATTCAAGCCTCTAGCACCCCAGCCCAGCTGATAGGCTCCCACGGCCAAACAGTTTACCACCGCCCACCCAAAGACGATTTTGGATTAAAAGAAAACCAAAATCCAAAATCCAAACTGGGATACAGTCTTCAGCTAGGACGAGGAGAGGTGATTGCCCAATTAACAGGCATTAGTACAGTGAGCAACTTTCGGGTAGCGGATATTGCTGTCGGAGGTCAAGGTGCGCCCCTGGTATCGCGTATAGATGCCTTTCTTCTGAGTCATCCCACCGAACATCGCTGCGTTCAAAATATTGGTGGGATCGGCAACCTCACTTATTTACCAGCTCGTCAGGGCAACTGGCTCGAAAGCGTGCGCGGCTGGGATACCGGCCCCGGAAATGCCCTCTTAGATCTGGCGGTACAGCATTTAACGAGTGGCAGCAAAACCTACGACAAAGATGGAGCTTGGGCTGCGACTGGCACTCCCTGTATACCCCTAGTGGAGAAATGGCTCCAGCATGACTTCTTCGAGCTACCGCCTCCCAAATCTACAGGTCGAGAACTATTCGGAGTGGACTACTTTCAAGCTTGTATGGCAGATGCCGAGAATTACCAACTGAGTTCGGCAGACCTGCTGGCAACGCTTACCGAACTCACGGTAGCTTCGATCGTTCGCAGCTACCGCAGTTTCTTGCCCGATCTGCCCGACATGGTGTTGTTGTGTGGTGGTGGCAGTCGCAATCTATACTTAAAACAACGATTGCAAGCTTATCTCTCACCGGATGGACATCAGTCACGGGGCATAGGACAGGCATCAATACCCAATCCCCAATGCCTAATTCCAGTAATGACAACTGATGAAGTCGGATTGGATGCGGAGTACAAGGAAGCGATCGCGTTTGCAGTTTTAGCTTATTGGCGGCATCTAGGCATACCTGGTAATCTTATGCAGGTAACTGGTGCCCAAAAAGACGTCCTTCTGGGGGATATCCACCAAGTGACTGGAACCGCTGCGTGTTAGCATAGAGTCTTGCGATCGGGCAGTGAGCAATCAAGGCAAGGATATAGAGGCGTGTCTCACACCTTTTTAATTGAGGCTGGGCGCTGGAGACTACAGGGAAATTGGCTTGAGCGCAACGGTATGCCCGTTAATGTCAAAGGGCTAACCCTGGTAGCGTGGGGTCGCGACAACTGGTTCACAATGGTGACAAAGCTGGTATTTCCAGACAGCGATCGCGAAGAAATTTCCCTGCAATATCGAGGGCGTCTGGATGCTGGCGAACGTCAGTATACTTTTGTACTGCAACACAGTCTGCTGGGACGAGTGGAAGGAGAAGGCTGGATTGCACAAGAATCAATCGTGCAGCGCTACTGGGTGCTGGGAGATCGTCAGCGCCGCAGTGGCTTTGAAACACTCCATCGGGTAAATGAAAACCAATACTATATCTCCAGCAGCATTCTGGCAGGCCATTATTTGACCAGCACAATGGAAGCAACCTTGGAGCGTCAGCCAGAATCGAATTATCCTTGAATAGTAGATCGTGTTGTTAGTTCAACTGAGTTCGAGGCTAAGCCGTAAAGTTTACCAGATAGAGTGGAGTTAGATTTTACTTCCATTCTTAAACTTTATAGGCAAAGCTTAGTTATTGAGAAGGAGGTTGAGGCCCCTCACAGGCTCTGTTAGGGTGTCCCAAAAACAGGGATTGCATGATTTGCCAGTATAGTTTCGCATCTTGCGGAGGGCAAATGATTCACGCCCTTTTTTCCATCTCAGGGTTAGGGCGGGTTTAACTAGAATGCGCTGGCATAATCAAAATTCTGCATAAACCCCCCTGACTACCCGGTTGTGAGACAACTGACCGGCAGATATATTACTTTAACGCTCCTTCTGTAGGTGGAGCTCGATCGCAATGACAGATCCCAACATTGGTCGCTTAGTTGACAATCGCTATCAGCTTGTGGAGTTGGTAGGAACTGGGGCTATGGGTCGGGTTTATCGCGCCAAAGATGTTTTACTCGGAGGCGTCCCCGTCGCCGTTAAGTTTCTTTCTCTAACAATTCAAAATCCGAAGTTGCGTTTGCAAGAGCGCTTTGAGCGAGAAGCCAAAACCTGTGCTTTGTTAGGCCAAAAAAGTCTCCACATTGTCAGAGTCATGGATTATGGCGTAGACGAGAATAAAACCCCCTTTTACGTCATGGAATACCTCCAGGGAGAGAGCCTGAGCGAAGTAATTCGCTCCCGTACTCTTGCTTTACCTAAGTTTTTATCTCTAGCACGCCAAATCTCTTTGGGATTGGAGTGCGCCCACCAAGGCATCCCTGTAGATGGCGAAATCTGTCCCATTATTCACCGGGACATCAAACCCAGCAATATTCTAGTAATTCAAGACGCCAGTCTTGGACAGTTGGCTAAGGTTCTTGACTTTGGGATTGCTAAACTGCGTCAGGCAGACAGCGATCAAACTAACTATTATTTAGGAACTTTGGCTTATTCCTCTCCAGAACAAATGGAGGGTAAGGAACTAGACAACCGTTCCGACATTTACAGTCTGGGCGTGCTGATGTTTGAAATGCTCACGGGTAAGATGCCCCTACAAGCAGAAACTCACTCCTTTGGGGGTTGGTACAAAGTCCATCACTTCCAGCAACCGCGCTCTTTTGACTCAGTTAACCCAAATTTAAAAGTGCCCAAGGCTTTGGAAAATTTGGTGATGAGCTGCTTGGCAAAGGAACCGGGCTCCCGCCCCAACGATGTGGGTGAAATCCTCAAGGCGTTGGAACCTTTAGAGCAACGCTTCAGTACGGGTAGGCAACTCGGTGAGCGCATTGAAGCAACTCCGGCTAACGTGCCCCTACCAACGGAATCAAAACCTCATGCCCTAGCAATCCCATCAAAACTCCAGCCGGTAGCAACGCCATCGAAATCCCAGCATCCCCCTTCCCTTGATGAAATCGAGCGTCTCGTTCGACAACAAACCTGGCCGAGCAACAAACCTCTAGCCCAAATTGTGTTTGCTCATTCTTTGTCCGCTAGCCAGGAAACTTTGGCCACTCTATGGGTGATGTTAAAAAAAGAAGATATTCAGAAGCGTCATGTTTGCAAACGCTACAATCAATTCTTATTTTTAATGTCTCCCCATCCCATGCTGATGTGGATTACAGCACTTTACACTCGCGAAGCTGGCCCAAAGTGGCTGCGCTGCTACTTGGATATGAAAAACCCCCAAGGCGAAGAGATGACAAAACTGTTAGGAGAAAAAGGTCGCTACTGGGTGTTGTTATTTGCTTTGGAGGAACATAAAAATTGTATGCACGCCATGAGTGTTAGGATAGCCCCCTCCCAATGCCAATTGCTACAACAGTGGGTTAAGACCAGTCAGACATTGATATCGGTAGGTTCGCCTAAGATGAGTAAAGAGCTGCTTAATGCCCAATTCGAGAAGATAAAGCCCCAGATTGTCACGAAACTGGAAGGCAATTCATCCTTGAACTTACAAGATTAATTTGTCAGTAACCTGATATAGCTAGGGGCTAGGCTTCGACGTGAGCGCGGCTCGACTGAGCGCTCACGTCGAAGTCCGAACGATTTGGTGGAATTAAGAATGTCTTAACCGCCCTAAAGTTGCTATATAGCAAAGTGCTTCGGCTTTAGTAAAAACACACTCCCCGCCTTGCTTTGATCGTTTAATAATGTCCTAAGCGCTCTGCGCTTAGCTATAAATAATTTGGTTCTTTCGTGTCAAATACGCTGTAGGTACAAGCCATAATTTAAAATTTTTGTATGACCGATACACTTATGATGTCGTGTCCCTACAAAAATTAGCATAATAATTCCCAAAGACGCATATTTTTTATAACCCTACAACCCAAAGCCGTGGGTTATATTGCCCGTGCGGGATGAAAAATAGAAGATATTACTTTCAACTTAGATCGTAAGTCGATCGATCTCCGTCTTTGAAACCAAACCAGTCTGGAAACAAACCGTACAAATAAAGTTGACGCCCCAGCATCCCCAGCTTCTTTCCCCCAAGGAACAAAGCAAGAGAAGGAGGTCGCCGACTGCGACGTTATTCATCTCTATTCAAACTGAGCAGTTGGTTCTAAACCCCATTGGTGCTTCAGGAGATTCTTGTATGTCGCTTCGCGTACCATCATTTGCTCATAGAGCTTAACCAAAAATTCCTGGGCCTGCTCGTGGTTCATTTTCTCGACCTGATTTTTAAAGGAAAAGATGCTGAATTGTTGTTCGAGAGACAGTTCGATTGGTGAATTCATAACTAACTCCTAAGAAAGATATAGCGATGGCTTATCGGTTGTCAAAGGGCCATTTGGAGAAGGGCTGGGCAGAACTGTTTGGTTACTGCCTTATATTACAAAAGATAACAATTATTTGACAAAGTGCCCATACCTCCTAAAGTTGATACTTCTCGATCCAAAAGATAGATCTATCGTTCCGGAAGTTCCATAGCGCTTAATGGTATTTTTATCAAGTTCTAAAACTCAAAATTGCTCAGAATGAACAAAAAGCTGGGTAGATATACCTACCCAGCTAAATTTATTCGTTCTTCGAGCTAATGATTAATTTTGCTTATCGATAAATTATTCTATGGCCACAACGATCGTTGTGATGTTGTCTCGACCGCCTTGTTCTTTAGCAGCCTCAATGAGATCGACGGCGGCTGTTTCACACAAAGGGGAGTTGAGGTAGGAAGCGATCGCAATATCGGAGAGTTCTTCGGTCAGTCCATCGCTGCATAGCAGGAGGCGATCGCCCACTTCCACATCCAGGGATTGTATCTCCACCTGACCTAAATCCTCGCGCCCCAAACATTGAGATAACATATGCCGCCAAGGATGAATTCTAGCCTGTGACGGACTGAGGACACCACTTTTGAGAGCTCGCGCCACCCAAGTGTGATCTTCAGTAATTTTTTCCAGCTTTTCGGCTCGCAGCCGGTACAGACGAGAATCACCCACATGAGCCACCAAAGCCTGTTCCTTTCGGAACAGCACCACCACTGCCGTTGTGCCCATATCCGATCGTTCTGGGTGTTTCTGCTGATCCTGGACAATAGCCTGATTTGCCTTCCAGAAAGCTGCCTCCACCAGTACTGGGGATTCCTCTTGAGAATTCCAATATTCGTTTAAGTAGGACTTAATCGCGTCGGTAGCGATCCAGCTTGCTTCCTCACCCCCGGCGTGTCCGCCCATCCCATCTGCCACGATAAAAAATCGCCCATCCGGGTCAATATAAAAAGCATCCTGGTTCACCGGACGAACGAGTCCGGGGTCAGAAAGACCCGTCCAGCGACTTTTCATCTCAAAACCTCGCCTTAGTTTGGAAACCGCTTATTTTTAGCTCGCACAGGAAACAAGACTCGCAGGTTTTAACCCGCGTCAAATATTTACAGAAATACAACGGGAATTAGAACATCCGCTCAGATTTGTCAATCCGTCGGAGTAGCCGGATTAAAGCCACAGCCACCCCAGCTGCAATCAAAGCAGCGATCGCAGCCAGAACTACCTTATCATGAACCAGTAAGATAGTTGCTGACAGCGTAAAAGCACTGATTATTAAAGCATAAGTCGTGCCCGTCTGCGAGCTGTTGAGGCGGCGCAGAACCCGGTCTGTTTCCGTGGAACGCACCCGCACGCGCAAATCGCCTCGCTCTAGCTTTTCTAGGGTTTCCTCAATCCGGCGGGGTAAGCCTAAAGCCGTACTGCTAACTTGAGCCGCTTGACGGCCTATTTCTCCCAGCAGGCTATTCGTAGCATCGAAACCATTTCCATCGCTCATAAGCTGCATTGCAAAAGGTTTGGCAACTTCCATAAAGTTAAATTCCGGATCTAAACCTTTCCCCACACCCTCTAGGGTTGAGAAAGCTCGCATCACAAACGTGAAGGTAGCTGGGAAGCGAAACGGCTGGTCGTAGGCAATTTCATAAAGGTCATCAGTAATTTCGCTCACAGACTGATTTTCAAACGGCTTATCCATAAAGTGATCCAGCATATACTGGATCGATCGCCGCACCGGCCCCATATCATCTACTGGCGAGATAGCACCCAAATTCACCAGAGAGGAAACAACCCGGTCAGCATTTTTTTGGGAAATGCCAAACAGTGTTTCCATCAGCTGCTCGCGAACATTAGACCCAATCTTGCCCATCATACCGAAATCGTAGAAGATCAGGGCACCTTCTGCGCTGGCGGCAATATTTCCAGGGTGAGGGTCAGCGTGGAAGAAGCCATCGTTGAGCAGCTGTTGCAGGTAAGCTCTCGCACCCATTTGAGCTAAAGCCTTGCGATCGAGCCCAGCCGTCTCCAGCGCTTCGTAGTGACTGATTTTAATCCCCGGCAGGTATTCCAAAGTTAATACCCGTGGCGACGTATAGCGCCAGTAGACGCGGGGCACCTTTACCCAATCCTGACTGCGAAAGTTGCGGCGGAAGGTATCGGCATTGCGACCTTCATTGAGATAATCAATCTCTTCCCACAGAATGCGACAGCACTCCTCGTAAATTCCCAACCAATCTCGACCGCGACCCCAATCGGGATGATTTTGGAAGTAGCGAGTAATTCCCTTGAGAATTTCTAGATCGATCGTAAACAACTTCACCAGACCGGGGCGCTGCACCTTCGCCACGACTTCTTCACCCGAATGCAGCTGGGCTTTGTGTACCTGTCCCAAGCTAGCTGCGGCTAGAGGAATTGGGTCAAAGCTGCGGTAAAGTTCGGGTACTTTTTTGCCCAAATCTTGTTCGATAATAGCCTCAGCTTGCTCGTAGCTAAAGGCAGGCACCTTATCTTGCAGCTTGGAGAGTTCCTCCACATACTCGGAAGGGAACAAATCCGCACGGGTGGAGAACAACTGACCGACTTTGATGAAAGTTGGCCCCAAATCCAGGAAAGTTTCTCGAATCCAGATGGCTTGTTTTCGGCGTCTTATGGCTCGTTTGGCATCCGTTATTCCACCTTGATAGCTCCAAGGTTTACTATCGAGCCATAGCTGAGACATGAGAGTTAAAACGAAAGCCCAAATGTCCAAAAAGCGGCGCTGACGAGAGTAATTTTCTCGATTCCAGCGGTAGGCTTTTTCGCTATAGGATTTTGCTGTAGCCCGCGACCAGGCTATTTCCTTCTGGGGGGCCATACCTTCGCCACGATCGCCCCCCTCAAAAGACGGACGGCTTCTATATTGCTTCGGCATAACCGGATCATCAGGCAGGGCAGACACTTGGGTTTACAACTTTATAAAAATCCACTTACAAAAACCACTCCTTTAGGGGTGGGATCGATCGCTAACGGCTTTAGCCCAATGGCACCCTTGTTAAGGGAGGCCGAGCCTCCTCTATCCCAGCTAAACTTAGCGCCATTCGGCTAAAGCCGCCCTCTCTTCTATACTATACAGGCGTAAAGCAGTGAACTACCCGCCGCGTGTTTCGGAGTACCGAGGGTGTGGTCTCTCACCCGTTGGTGATGTAGGGGACAAGGAGGACAAGGAGGACAAAGCCCAGAAGAAAAGCTTTTCGTTTCAACCAACTACTTATGACCACACCCGAGTACCGATTATAGCGGAGGCTTCTGTACTCATATCTACTCTAATATTCGTTGCTGCATTTCCATCACGATCGTGATGGAAATGCAGTGAGGATAAATCCATTCCCTCACATCTAACGACATTTCATTGACTTGATAGAAACAATTAGAGCAAAGCTTGGAACTGGGGAACCATCTATCTATCTCAATCAACTTCCCACATGAGCGTTCTAGCTTATATGCTAGGAAGTTGATAAAAGTTCCCCACCCCAAATCAGATATTGCTTTCGCCAATTTGTCATTACGTTCGCGAAGCGTGCGCGAAGCGCATACCATGCCCAAGACATGAAGATTTTCTACGATGACAGCTTGGCAAGATGTTTAGGATTGTCATATTTAGACATTTTTTAGCGATCGGTGACAACCGCAAAGTGTTTTAATCCCAAATCAATACCGTAAATCTTACCGTTCGACGTGAGCGCGGCGAGCGCTCACGTCGAAGCCTTCTGTCCTTGTGGTATTTTCACTCAGACTAAGTTCTACAATGATTATCGAGAGTGGAAGATTCTGACGCACCCTACTATATTTGCCAGTTGCGTAATTCCTGTTAAATTCTATTTCCAAGATGTCTAATATGGAACAAAAGCCACTGTTTTTCGTCTTGACAAGGATCTGATCGATTGCGATATCCTTTAAAGCTGGCCAGCAAATTTTCCTGATGTAATAGCAAAATTGCGAATCATTGATTAGTTAGCAGATTTGGCTAGACCATCATGAAAATTAAAGTTATTAAAGATACGGTATTCAAGCAATCTTCTGTCCAAGCGATCGATCTACCCGAAAGTCAAAAAGTAGCAGTCGGGGCTGGTAGAGTATTTGAGCTAAATTCTTATAAAGACATAGGAAGTCATATAAGGTTCGCTCTCGAAAAAACTTTCTTCAAAGGTAGAAACACTTGGGTAGCTTATCAAGAGCATATTGAGATTATTGGCGACGATGGGGTAAAACGCATCGGTAAATTTAGCCCTAACGATAAGCTTCCCGCGCAAGTACGTTTACCAGTTCCTTACTTCAGCCAACTCAACAACCGATACAAACCAGAAGGTACCTGCAATGTCACCAGCGTTGCCATGTGTTTGTATTACTATGGCATTAGACCTGCCCGTCGCAATAAGCAGCTAGAAGATGAACTCTTTGAACTGGTCGATCGCAATGGATGGGATCGCCACGTTCACGATCACCTGCGTAGAGTGTTCCTTGAGTATGATATGTACGATGTCTTCAAAATGGATGCAACTTGGAATGAAGTAAAAGCTCACCTAGCCAACGGAAATCCCGTTATTTACCCAGGTCGGTTGACGGGAGGGGGACATATCATTGTCCTTCGCGGCTATGACGATACAGGCTTTTTTGTTAACGATCCCTATGGTGAATACTTCGATTCAGGCTATCAAACGGATCTGACTGGCGAAAACCTCCATTACTCCTACAATCTAGTCAAGTCCAAGACTTATGGTGAAGGTGGAACCACTTGGGCGCACTTCCCTGAGAAGAAGTGATACCATTTTAGATTTTAGATTTTAGAATTGAAAAAACTCTTGCTGCCAGAGAGTTTCAGTCAACTAATTTCTAATATCTGTAGGTCGCACTGAATATTGAGAAACCCGGTTTCTTCGAGAAACCGGGTTTCTTTGAGCTATTTCTTTGTAGGTTTAGCCCTTGTGAAGCGAAACCCAACCTACAAAGCTGAATATTGAGAAACTCGGTTTCTCGAACTTGTCTATCGATCAATAAATCTGTTCTAGACGACGAAAATCTCTTTCCACTTCAGACCAAAGAGAACGATTGTGGGGGTCAGTGCGTAACGCTTTTTTTAAATAAATTCTCGCTTTATCCAGTTCTCCCTCAGTCACCAAATGACGGCCCCAGCGCTGATAAGTAATAGCCTGCCACTGACGGACTTCTGGGTCTTCTGGTAGGCGTTGTGCTAAACCTTCTACTAGAGCGATCGCACGAGGAAACCTTTGAGCTTTTAGCAGTAGCTGCAATTGCTCGTATAATTGCCACTTAAGTTGTTTTTCCGTTTCCGATAGTTGAGGTTCCGGTTCGGCAGGCTTTTCCTTGCGCGTCACCTTCGTTTTTGGCGGCGGTGTTTTTGCGGAGTCAGAGGCGGTAGGCGGGGTCTGGGATTGCCTCGAATCCTGGGAAATTTCAACCTCTTTGACAACGCCCAGAAGAAAGTGGTAAGCCTCAGTGATAGCAATAAACTTATCCTTGGCTTCTCGATCCGTCGGGTTGACATCGGGATGATAGCGCCGAGCTAAACGACGGTAAGAAGCCTTAATATCAGTCATTGAGGCTCCAGACTTTAGCCCCAGTAATCGATAGCAATCTGCCAGGTTCATCAAGTTAAGCGTTAAACCTAATCCCGATAATAGCAAACGCAGCCTCAAGCTTTCAGGACTTACGCGCTAGCCCCCCTAACCCCCCAGATTTGGAGGGGAGGGGGCAAGGGGGGGGCGAAACAAGAAATATTGCGTAAGTCCTATCGGCATAGGTTATGCGACTGCTGGGGTTTTAATTTCAGCAGAGCGATCCTCAATAACGCGATCGATCAAACCGTATTCTTTCGCTTCTTGAGCAGACATGAAAAAGTCGCGATCCATATCTTTCTCGATCCTAGATAGAGGCTGACCCGTCTTTTCGGCATAGATATCATTCAACTGGCGGCGAATCCGCAGGATTTCTCTAGCCTCAATCTCAATATCCGTCGCTTGACCCCTAGCACCGCCAGAAGGTTGGTGGATCATAATCCGCGAGTGGGGTAGAGCCAAGCGTTTCCCCTTAGTACCAGCTGTAAGCAGGAAAGACCCCATAGAAGCTGCCAAACCGACGCAAATCGTCACAATATTCGATTTGACGTGCTGCATGGTGTCGTAGATGGCTAAACCCGCCGTCACCGAACCACCGGGAGAGTTGATGTAGATATAAATATCTTTGGTTTGGTCGTCAGAATCCATATAGAGCAGTCTAGCGATGATGGCATTAGCCATTCCATCGCTGACTTCTCCGCTTAAGAAGACAATCCTTTCCAGAGCAAGGCGCTCGTAGATATTAATCCACTGGGTGAAAGGCTCTCCTGGGAACCGATAGGGCACTCTTGGAACACCAATGGGCATATAATTTTCTTCCTTGTAGCGAATAACTAGAACTTAACCGTGAAGAGCGGCGATTGGTTGAGGAAGTTCTTTAGGACTTTCCAAAACCCGATCGATCAAACCGTATTCCTTGGCTTGGTAGGGGGTCATGTAGAACATCCGATCCATATCTTTGGCGATCTTCTCTGGCGATTGACCCGTATTTTGAGAGAAAATCTCAAGTATCGCCCTTTTGTTTTCCAAGACTTCCTTAGCTTGAATTTGAATGTCTGTGGCTTGACCGCGAGCGCGAGTGCGAGCGTGATGCAGCACGATCGTAGCGTTAGGCAGACTGGCTCTGCACCCTTTCGTTCCTGCTGAGAGGATCATTGCTGCCGTCCCCATAGCCTGACCAATACAGATGGTATGGACTGGAGGCTTGATGTAATTAAGGGTGTCGCAGATCGCAAAGGCTTCCGTTTCAAAGCCTATAGCATCTCCGCCATACCAAGCAGTCCCCGTGGAATTGATGTAGATGGAAATCGGCTTCTCCGGGTCATCGTATTGCAAAAACAGCAGTTGGGCAATGATTAACTCGGTTACGTCTACACCTACTTGAGCTTTGATCTCGTCAGATGAAAATAGCGGCAATCCGAAATAGACAATCCTTTCCTTCAACAACAAGGAAGGCAAATCTGGAGGGGGTGTTCTGTAAAAGGAATCTCCGTAGTACGGAGCTTGAACAGCTTTGATAGGTGAGTTCATAGGTCGGATTATCGCCCAAAACTTTCTTCAGTGTTTTTTTTATGGTAACGCGCTAGGGGGATGTCTTTGCGGCACGTTCAGTAGTGATCCCAACACCTGTCTGTTCAGATTCTCTGGGTGATTACAGCCGCTTGCCGTGGGATGAAGTGCTACATAGAAACCGAGTTTCTTGAAGAAACCGGGTTTCTATCATGTAGATATCAGACCGCCCCGCGCAGCTTGGTTGTCCCACTTGACACTGTTGCAGATATCTGTTTCGATCGATCGGTTACATAGTACAGGACTTACGCACGAAAAAGCTATGACCGCATCAGCTAGGGAGTTGACTGAACCGTAAGTTCTTAAATTCGTCAGTCCTTAAATTGGTCAATAGCTCCATTTCTTTTGGCAGCGCTGTTGCTATCTTGCGATCGGACAATGCACTGTAAGATGCTGGCATCTGGGAGTTGCATCTGCCAATGATAGACCACGATCGCTTGTTCAAGGAACTGCTTACCACTTTCTTTCCCGACTTCATAGATTTATTTTTCCCTGACGTGGCGGCGTATCTGGAACGGGACTCGGTGACGTTTCTGGATAAGGAAATTTTTACCGATGTGACCGCTGGGGAAGAGTACGAAGCCGATTTAGTCGCCAAGGCGAGGTTTCAGGGTCAAGAGTCATTTTTCTTGATTCATACCGAACACCAATCCGAAGCGCGAGGATATTTCAGCAAACGGATGTTTCGCTATTTTGCCCGTTTGTACGAGAAACACGCTTTGCCAGTTTATCCCATTGCGCTATTTTCCTACGATGTGCCGCAACGTCCAGAACCAACTTTCCATCGGGTTGATTTCCCCGATTTTAAGGTGCTGGAGTTCAATTACCGGGTAATTCAGCTAAATCGCCTCAATTGGAGAGATTTTCTGCGTTACCAAAATCCGGCAGCCAGTGCGCTGATGGCCAAAATGAAGATAGCGCCGTGCGATCGTCTTCGAGTGAAATCTGAATGTTTGCGCTTGATGGCTACTTTAAAGCTCGATCGAGCGCGAATGCGTTTGATTTCCGGGTTTATTGACACTTATCTGCGGCTAAATGCAGAGGAGGAAAGACTTTTTCAAACTGAGATTAGTACAATTGAACCATCTGCACGGGAGGTAGTTATGGAAATTGTTACCAGTTGGATGGAACAAGGATTAGAACAAGGATTAGAGCAAGGACGCCAGCGAGAAGCTTTGTCTTTAATTCTGCGTCAACTTAACCGCCGCCTTGGTGGAATTGCTCCTGATTTAGGGGCAAAAATTCGCAGTTTATCTGTTGATAAATTGGAAGAATTGGGTGAGGAGTTGTTGGATTTTTCGGATGTTGCCGATTTGGTTACTTGGTTGGATAGAGAGATAATAGGTTAGTAGAGGTTTAAAGCGTTAGCAAAGAAACCGGGTTTCTCTAAGAACCCGGTTTCTTTACGTAAGACCTAATATTTAGTCATCGATTTCGGGTCTTCCGTACTTAGTGTTCTAAGTTAACTTAGCACACTAAGTACGGAAGACCCCGATTTTGCATAGAAACCGGGTTTCTTTGCGTTAGGGCATTTTGTCAAGCCCTTGCTTAAATGCGATCGCCCTGAATCGGATATCCTGGTTGTAAGTGCGTAACGCCAGTGCTTTGCGGTTAGGTAAATAATATTACTAATTGCCTATAGAGGATCTGAGGATAATGAAAGTTAGTTTGCAGCCTATATTGAACGATGCCAATCTGGACGCGGCTCAATCGACGAGTCAACGTC
This sequence comes from Argonema antarcticum A004/B2, assembly GCF_023333585.1. Taxonomy (GTDB): domain Bacteria; phylum Cyanobacteriota; class Cyanobacteriia; order Cyanobacteriales; family Aerosakkonemataceae; genus Argonema; species Argonema antarcticum. The sequence goes on along the minus strand of NZ_JAIQZN010000102.1, from coordinate 1,266 downwards.
AGCTGGAGATTTCTGTTTCGGCTACGCCGGGTGAAATAGTAGAGAATGTGCCGCTAAACTTGTGTCTGATTCTCGATCGCAGCGGTTCGATGAGCGGACGCCCCCTGGAAACAGTCAAACAAGCGGCAGGACGCTTGGTCGATCGACTTAAAGAGGGCGATCGCCTCTCTGTGGTAGCCTTCGATCACCGCGCCAAAGTTTTAATCCCTAATCAAATTATTGAAGATGGAGCTGCCATCAAACGGCAGATCGGCCTACTGAAGGCTGACGGCGGCACAGCAATTGATGAGGGACTGCGCCTGGGAATTGAAGAAATGGCTAAGGGCAAAAAAAATGCGATTTCTCAGGCATTTTTGTTGACCGACGGTGAAAACGAACATGGCAACAATGATAAATGCCTCAAATTGGCGGAACTGGCTGCTGGCTACAAACTGACGCTGAATGCTTTGGGATTCGGCACACACTGGAACCAAGATATTCTAGAACAAATTGCCGATGCCGGTGGTGGCTCCTTATCTTATATCGAACGGCCCGATCGCGTAGTGGAAGAGTTTGCTCGCCTGTTCAACCGCATTCAATCTGTGGGATTGACTAATGCTTACTTGCTGTTCGAGCTGATGCCAAAAGTGCGACTGGCAGAACTCAAACCCATAGCTCAAGTTGCTCCCGATACGATCGAATTGCCGGTACAACAAGAAGGGGAGCGATTTCTAGTCCGATTGGGAGATTTGATGACCGAACAAGAGCGAGTTATTCTGGCCAACTTGTATATCGGTCAAATGCCAGAAGGGCAGCAGACTGTAGTCCGCGTGCAAGTTCGCTATGACGATCCGGCCCAGGGTAAGGAAGGTTTACTCTCCGAAATCGTGTCAGTGGAGGCAAACTGTGTGCGGACTTACCAACCGAGTATCGACCCAAAGGTACAAAAGTCGATTTTGGCTTTGGCAAAATATCGACAAACTCAAATTGCCGAGACAAAATTGCAACAAGGCGATCGCGCTGGCGCTGCTACAATGCTGCAAACTGCTGCCAAAACCGCACTGCAAATGGGAGACAAAAGTGCCGCCACAGTGCTGCAAGTCAATGCCACCCGGCTGCAATCAGGAGAAGAACTTTCGGAAGGCGATCGCAAGAAAACCCGCATTGTCTCCAAAACCATATTGCAGAGCGACTCTTAATTTTTGGTCATCTGACCACTGACCACTGACCACTGACCACTGACCACTGACCACTGACCACTGACCACTGACCACTGACCACTGACCA
>NZ_JAIQZN010000213.1 GCF_023333585.1 Argonema antarcticum A004/B2 | reverse complement strand
TTTCAATCTTTACGAGAGAAGCTATTAGCTTGCTTATTTAAATAAGTTTCACTTATCACCATAGGTACGGGAGAGCCGTTTTTCGATATATTTTTCTCGCCAATAAGCATCAATCAAGTCAGGCTCTAGCAAATAGTTCTCAATACAAGCCCGATGAGTTAACCAAATTCGTTGAGTACCTAATTGAATCAGTCGCACCTCTTCTGAAGGCTTGGCATCAAAGTCGCGGTCTCGGAAAACGAGATATCTTTGATTCCCAATCTCTTGAGGAAAAAATAACCTTGTGCAAATACAGAGAAGGTAAATTTACTAACAGAGGAAACAATTGTAGGTCGCTCTGTTGGTAACGTTTCTAAAACTCGCTCCAGCAGTTGGGCATCCAAACTGCTCTGCTTTCCTTCACAGAAAATAATTTTGCTGCTACTAACAACACTCACAGTTATACCTCTAGCCTGATAATGTGTGCTTCAGGCACCAATTGCTCTACATAATCAGAGTGAGTTGTAATAATAAACTGATTGTTATTGCCTAACTTAGGTAAAGCTCTCAGCAATGCCTGTTGCATTGGCGGGTGGAGGTGCAACTCTATTTCATCAATTAAAATAACTGAATTATGAATATTCCAATTGGCAAAGTCCATTAGGATTGGAAAGACAGCACGTTCTCCTCCAGACATCTCAGAAATTTCATACTGATTTTTACCGTCGTAAAGATAAAACCAGGGTTCGCTCAAAATATCATCTATATTGTCGCGTGGAACGGGACCCTCAAAGCTACGTTCTGGAAAAACAGCTTTGTAAGCTCGTTCAATTTCGGCATACAAGTCTTTTTGTCCCGATCTTAACTGCCCAATTCTACCTGCCTCAACATCTTGATGAAACTGCCGCCATTTTGAAAGGCGATCGCGCAAAGTATCCTCAGTAATCTCTTGTCGGCGTTCGGGGTCTTCAGTCGTTAAACTGGTGGCAGTTCTCTGCTCTGTATACCAAAGAATAGTGCCAACTCGCTCAAACACCTGAAAGCCTTCAGAACGACGCAGTTGTTTAGCGTATAATCGTCCTTTAAATTGAAATAACTCAGCAGCAGTAACCGCTTGAACTCGCTCATCTGACCACTGCCATCTAAGGATCGCACGATGCTCTTGTGCAGGAGGAACTGTTAAATTGCGTCCCATCTCGTGTAATTTTTGGTAGAATTCCCCAACTGCTTGCAGTTCTTGGGACGAAAACTGTACCTGTAAAGTGACTTCTGGTTCAAATCTTCCCCAGTTGTTTCCTAGCAATTCATAGTTAAATCCAGCCCATTCCAGATCCGACAATTTCTGTAACCGTCCAGTAGCCGTGCCTAATGTCGCTGCGATCGCTTGTAAAAGACTCGTTTTCCCAGATCCGTTCATTCCAATTAAAACAATCAGATCTCGCGCTAACCCAGTTTCGGGATCGGTAAAATCAAATACGGGAGAAGTCCGAAATTTCTTGAAATACTTTAGCTCAACAGATTGAACTTTCATTTGATAAGTCTCTAAAGACAGGCGAAACAGCAGTAACTAATACTCACATTTTTTCTGGTTCGATTTCATTGCAAATCTTCAATCAAATTGTCAACATACCCCTCATAAGAAGTATATGGTACCTTAAAAACAGGTCTTAATTCTTCCCAATCCTTTACTAACTAGCTATTCGACTGCAAGGCATTAACTGGGACAGAGGCTACGAAACTTTAGACACCGAATTGCAAGAAGTGATTCGCGATGCCGAGATAGGAAGGCGTTTAGCAGATAAGCTAGTAAAAGTATGGCTGAACTCCGGCTTCTACGCGATTGTGTTGATTCATGTCGAAATCCAAGGACAAGTACAATCAGACTTTGCGGAGCGAATGTATGTATATAATCATCGATTATTCGACCGCTATCGACAAAAAGTATTTAGTTTTGCCGTATTAGGAGACGAAAACACCAATTGGCGACCGACAGGCTATAGCTACAGTCGATGGGGATTTCAAAGCAGGAAAGCAATTTCCGTTCGTGAAACTGCAAGGGCTTTCCAGCAGCTATCCTAGAGGAAAGTACCAATCCCTTTGCCATCATTATCGCCGCACACCTGCTGTCCTCAAGCAACGCGCAACGATTTACAGCAGCGCTTCGAGTCTAAGTTGAATTGAACTTGCTCAGAAGGGTGGGTGCGGTTGCGCGGAGCGCAGCGCTCTTTCAAGCGATCGGCGAGTGGGTCAGAT
>NZ_JAIQZN010000101.1 GCF_023333585.1 Argonema antarcticum A004/B2 | reverse complement strand
ATCCTGGATGGCAGGAATGCCTACCCGACAAGAGTTAGGCTTTTTTGAGTTATACAGTTTAAATGCGGAGCAGCTTACCAAATCCGGATCTAAGTAAACGTAAAACTCCAGGCCCTTAGAAACCGGGTTTCTAAGGAGTTCAGTTTATTTACGCCCACCTACTTATCAACTTTATGCCTTTTGCGGTCAGGGAATTTCAGATTTCAGATTGAAAATCGTCAAAGCAAAACTTTACTTTTGAAATCTAAAATCTAAAATTTGAAATTCCCCTATCCACTAACAATTGAGCGATGACCAATCACTTATGAACTTTTCTTCTTAGTCGCAGTTGTTTTCGTCGTTTTTGCAGCTGTTTTCGTCCCGGTCTTAGTTGTCGATGTTGCCTTTTTGCTAGTAGAAGAACCAGTTGATTTACTCGACTTTGCAGTCGATTTTTTGGTAGATGCCTTAGTCGCTAAAAGTTCCAGCGCTTTTTCCAGCGTCACCTCTTCCACAGGTTGATCTTCCGGCACAGAAACATTAGTTTTGCCGTACTTAATGTAATGACCGTAGGGGCCATCGTAGATATTCACCGGCTCCCCATCCGCTGGGTGAGGACCCAATTCTCGTAACGGTTCCTTGGACTTGCTGTTTTTGCCGTTACGTCCCTTTTTCGGCTCATTCAGTAGCTCAATTGCACGTTCTAGAGCAATTGTCAAGATATTATCGCTAGATTTTAAAGAGCGGAAGTCTTTCCCTTCCTTGCCTCGATCGTGGACGACGTAAGGGCCAAAGCGTCCCAGTCCCGCCTGAATTTTGCTGCCGGTTTCTGGGTGAGAGCCGAGATTGCGTGGTAGAGACAGCAGTCCAACTGCCATATCCAGCGTCACATCCTCAAGGTTGACACCTTTGGGCAGGGAAGCGCGTTTGGGTTTTTTGTTCTCTTCAGTAACTTCGCCCAGTTGGACATAAGGGCCGTAGGTGCCAATCAGCACAAAAATCGGTTCCCCGGTTTCTGGATGCAAGCCCAATTTATCTGGCCCCTCGGTTTTCTGGCGCAGTAGCACCTCAACCTGCTCTGGGACTAGATCGGCTGGAGTCAGATCCTTGGGGATAGAGGCGGTGACCACACCGTTGCCGTTGTCTGCCTCAATATATGGGCCATATTTCCCTATGCGGACTTTGGCCGCCAGGTTCTCCAGTTCGACGGTGCGGGCTTCGGTGGGGTCAATTTCGTTTTCCCGTTCCTTGACTTGCGTCTCCAAACCTGTTTCTCCCAGATAGAATTTTCGCAGGTAGGGGAGCCAATCTGCTTCGCCGGTGGCAATATCATCCAGCGTCTGTTCCATCTTGGAGGTAAAACTGGTGTTTACCAAGTCGGGGAAGTGTTTTTCCAGGAGACTGGTGACGGCGAAGGCGGTGAAGGTGGGAATGAGGGCGTTAGCATTCATCTGGGCGTAGCCGCGATCGATAATCGTGCTGATGATGCTGGCGTAGGTACTGGGACGGCCAATGCCTTCGCTTTCCAACGTTTTGACGAGGGAAGCTTCGGTGTAACGGGCGGGTGGCTGGGTTTCGTGACCTAGAGCTTCTAGTTCGGTACAGTTGGGGCCTTCGCCTACCTTCAAAGGTGGCAAAATCACTTCCTGGTCTTCAATAGCGGCGTCGGGGTCGTCGGAACCCTCAACATAAGCACGCAAGTATCCGGCAAAGTCAATCCGCTTACCACTGGAGCGGAAACCGGCATCTTCGACTTGCAAATCAACGGAGATCAGGGTTTGGCGCGAGTCCGCCATTTGGGTAGCGACGGTGCGCTTCCAGATCAGGTCGTAAAGGTCGAATTCTCTACCGCTAAGTCCGGTTTCTTGGGGTGTGCGGAAGGTGTTACCCGCTGGGCGAATGGCTTCGTGGGCTTCTTGAGCGCCTTTGCTTTTGGTAGTGTATTGGCGGGGTTGAGGGCTGAGGTATTGTTTGCCGTACATTTGCTCGACGCAACTGCGGGCAGCTGCGATCGCTTGCCCCGACAAATGCACCGAGTCAGTTCTCATGTAGGTAATATAGCCCTGCTCATACAAACTTTGGGCAATCCGCATCGTGTCGCGAGCAGACAATCGCAGTTTGCGGTTCGACTCTTGTTGCAGCGTCGAAGTTGTAAATGGTGGAGACGGTTTGCGAGTAACTGGACGTTCGTCCAAGTTCGCCACCGTCCATTTTTTGCCGGTGAGTCGCTCTTTGAGAGCTAGAGCATCCGCTTCGTTGAGCAGAACAACATTTCGTCCAGCGGCGATTTGACCGGTTGATTCGTCGAAATCGCTCCCCGTAGCTATTTTTGTTCCTCTCAGGCTGATTAACTTCGCCTCAAAGGGGGTTTTCTGCTGCTCCAGGTCGGCTCTGAGATCCCAGTAACTGCCCATTCGGAAAGCGCGGCGATCGCGCTCTCTCTGCACCAGCAGCCGCACGGCGACCGACTGCACCCGTCCAGCTGACAATCCCCAAGCAATCTTCTTCCACAACAGCGGTGAGAGGGTGTAGCCTACGAGTCGGTCTAAAATCCGCCGCGTTTCTTGGGCGTGTACCACCTGTTCGTCGATTTCTCGGCAGTTTTTGAGGGATTCGCGGATAGCCTCTTGGGTGATTTCGTGAAATACCATCCGCTTGGTGGGAATTTTCGGTTTAAGCAGATCCTTCAGATGCCAGCTGATGCTTTCGCCTTCGCGGTCTTCGTCTGTTGCTAGTATAAGTTCGTCGGCTTCTTTGAGAGCCTGTTGCAACTCCTTGACGATTTTCTTTTTATTTTGGGGGATGACATACAGGGGTTCAAAATCTGCCTCCACATTTACCCCCAGCTGCGCCCATTTTTCCCCTTTCACCGCTTCGGGAATTTCTTCGGCAGATGAGGGGAGGTCGCGCACGTGGCCCATCGATGCCTCGACGCGGTAGTTGGAGGGCAGGAAGTTGCGAATAGTGCGTGCTTTTGTTGGAGATTCGACTATAACGAGAGTTGACATGGGAACAAGGGGAATAGCAGCTAGGCTAGACAGTCAAATTTAGAGAATTGCCTCAAAATGTCACGAGTTAAGGGAAAGAGGGCGTGGGACAGAGGGTTTTTATCCTATCCCAGCAGGTAGCTCAAAGCCAAACTTATTCGAGTGATATCTCATCTTTAACTTATATATGACTTCTATGGCTAGGGGGGAATTTTATATTTTGAGCATAAATACTCAAGAAGGAGCTAGGGGTTGGGGGCTAGGGGCTAGGGAAGAAGGGAGTAGAAAATCGGCTCTTCCGTACTTACTATGCTATTTGAGTAGAGGGGGAGAGTGGGAGAGGGGGAGAGTGGGAGAGGAGAAAAGAAATAAAAATGTTCTTAATTGAACAAAAGCATAGCAACTCCGAAAGAGCCCCAAATTTGGGGGAACCCAAAGTTTTGCTCCTCAAATTTGGGGGGAATCTAAAGTTTTGCTGTCCCAAATTTGGGGGCTGTGAGTGCGTAAGTCCTAGAGAAAAGATTGATGTATAGATATAGCTCCAAAGATCTTTGACGGAATGCTAATGCCTACGGCACGCACTCGCGTTCGCCCCTACAGAAATAAAAAAAGCACGGTCTGTGACCGTGCGGAGTATATTAAAGAAGTGCCTTCAGCTTGGAGATCAAGGCAAACTCACTATAAACTTTCTCGTTTCAGTAGGATAAAAATCTATGCAACCTATTCGCCAAGGCGACGTGATTTTACTGCCAGTGCAGCAGACAGGTGGAAAAAAGCTACCGCACTTGACTTTAGCAGAAGGTGAGGTGACGGGACATTCTCACCGGATCGGCAACGGTGAGGCTGAGTTATACGATCGCGATGGCACCCTTTATCTGCGAGTATTTTCCACTGAAGCGCTGTTAACCCACGAAGAGCATAAGCCGATCGCTGTTCCCCAAGGCGACTGGATGGTGCGAATTCAGCGGGAATACGAGCCAGCGGGATGGCGGTATGTCGCCGATTAGGATTGAGAAGCTGACGCCAGCACAAGAGGCTCTAATTCCCCAGTATAGGGAAAAGTGGCGAAAGATAGCTATTTCTACCGAAAGGATCGATCGTCAAAAAGCCGCAGAAGCGGTAAAAGCAGCATACACGGCGATCGGCTTACAAGAGCCTGAGATTCTGTTTTTTGATAGCCCTTTTGCTGCCTTCAGCCAACTGGAGAGCCAACTGTGGAGCCAACTGGAGAGCCAACTGGAGAGCCAACTGGAGAGCCAACTGGAGAGCCAACTGAAGAGCAAATTGTGGAGAAAACTGTGGAGCCAACTGTGGAGCCAACTGGAGAGCCAACTGGAGAGCCAACTGGAAAGCCAACTGGAAAACCAACTGGAAAGCCAACTGGAAAACCAACTGTGGAGGCAACTGGAAAGGCAACTGGAAAGGCAACTGTGGAGGCAACTGGAAAGCCAACTGTGGAGGCAACTGTGGAGTCAACTGTGGAGTCAACTGTGGAGCCAACTGAGGAGCCAACTGGATAACCAACTAGAGAGCCAACTGTGGAGCCACCTGTCGAGCCAACTGAAGAGCCAACTGAGGAGCCAACTGGATAACCAACTAAAGTTACAACTGGATAACCACCTGTCTCCCCAACTGAAAAGCCACCTGTCTCCCCAACTGAAAAGCCAAATTTTTGATTTTTGTATTTCCGTCTTAAATTGCACTATCGATCGAAGGAAATGGTCAGCATTGCAGTTGCTAGTTAAGAATTGTGGTTGGATTATTAATTTTGAAAATACTTGCTTCGTCTGCGATCGGCCCATAAAACTCTCTTTCGACAGTCAAAATATCCTACACGCAGAAGGAGAACCCGCGATTGAGTATGCTGATGGATACAGTCTCTACTGTTATCACGGCGTAACCTTACCTGAGAAATACGGAAAATTGCATCCGCATCAGTGGCAATCACAATGGATTTTAGAAGAAAATAATGCAGAACTCAGGCGAGTCTTAGTTCAAGGAATTGGCTACGCACGAATTTACCAAGAATTGCAAGCTAAGGAATTAGATTCATTTCGGGAATATACCCTATTAAAAATTGATGTTGCTTTTGATGTCGAGCCAATTTATTTGTTAAAAATGACCTGTTCTAGTACGGGTTTCATTCACACTTTGCGAGTACCGCCGGATATGGAATCAGCTAGAGAGGCAATTTGCTGGGTGAATTGGGAAGTCGATCCAGAGGAATTTGCAGTGGAAACTTAAAATGTCAGACAAAAAAATTACCGAACTATCGACCCAGAAGAATTTTCAGTACAAACATGAGATTTTAACATTTTGCTATAACCAAAGAGAGGTTCTGCTTCGAGCGTGCCAATTAAAAATGCTAAAATAACGTGCAGTTGGTATGGTAAGGATGAAACAGCATGAAAAAAATTGAAATTGAATTGGAAGAAGCAACCCTGGAAAAAGCTCAGTGGATGGCCAAGTGGCATCATTGTACTTTGGATGAATTGATGGGCAAGGCGATCGATGAGTTTGCGGTAACAGAAGCACCAAAATATCCCTTTATAGGAGGATGGGAGGATGAACCAGAATTAGTCGATCAGATGATGGCTGATATTATGAGAGATCGGGCAGCACACCCGTTAAATCAGAGATTTGGACAAAACGCAAATACGGCTGCATCTGTAGAAGCTAGCATTGCTGATGATACAGCCCAATTTTTAGAACAAAAAAGTGGACAAATCGCTTCTTGACACGGACATTTTTTCTGAAAGCCGCAAGCGTATTAATCAGCGCGTTGTAAGAAGGGGTACTGCTTATTTGGCTGTATTCACTCGATATACTATTTCTGCCATTACAGTAACGGAGGTTGTCAAAGGATGGCATAAGCTTCAACGGGAAGATCGCATTCAGGAGTTTTTGGCGGAAATTGTCGGTATGGAAGTGTTGCCACTAGACACTCACACCGCTGAAATGGCAGGACGGATTTACGGAGATTTGGAACGAACGGGACAACCAATTGGTTTGGCTGATGCGATAATTGCTGGTACTGCTCTACAACACGATTTAACTTTAGTAACAGGCAATGTAGCCCATTATCAGCGGATTCAAGGATTGGGTTACGGTTTGAAGCTGGATAACTGGCGCACATAAAAGCATTTAGAACATTATGATGCAAGCAGCCTGAAAGGCCATAATATTAAATACTATTAACTGTCCCAGTTTCGATGCCTAATCTCCAATACCTATACAATCTATGAGCTTTGCTGAACTTGTAACCCAGCTGAATGTTGGCACAATATTGCCGGAAAGTCTTGTCATTATCACTCTCATTGTGGTATTGGTGGGTGATTTGATTGTGGGGCGGACTTCTGCACGCTGGACGCCTTATGTAGCGATCGCAGGTCTTTTCGCCTCCATCGTCGCCCTATACTTTCAATGGGATATGGACAACACGATCTCGTTTCTGGGTGCCTTCAACAGTGATGCCCTCAGTGTCGTGTTTCGCGCTATCATTGCCCTGTCTGCTGCCGTGACAATTTTGATGTCCATCGGCTATATAGATAAGTCTGGCACCCCTTTGGGGGAATTTATCGTCATTTTGCTGACAGCAGCCCTGGGCGCGATGTTCCTATCTGGGGCAGATGAGCTGGTGACGATTTTTGTGAGTTTGGAAACTCTCAGTATCTCTTCTTACCTACTCACAGGTTACACCAAGCGCGATCCTCGATCGAACGAAGCAGCCTTGAAATACCTGCTGATTGGGGCTAGCAGTTCCGCGATCTTTCTGTATGGTTTATCGTTGCTGTACGGATTATCGGGTGGGGAAACTCAGTTAAACGCGATCGCAACTGGCATAGCCCTTCGGGGTCAATCTCTGGGTTTGGTAATCGCTTTAGTATTTGCGATCGCCGGTATCGCCTTCAAAATCTCCGCCGTACCCTTCCACCAGTGGACGCCTGACGTTTATGAAGGTTCTCCCACCCCAGTTGTCGCCTTCCTCTCCGTCGGTTCCAAAGCCGCCGGATTCGCCCTAGCCATCCGCCTGATGGTAACAGCTTTCCCGTTAGTCAGCGAACAGTGGCACTTTGTCTTCACCGCCCTCGCCATTCTCAGCATGGTTTTGGGTAACGTAGTCGCCCTCGCCCAAACTAGCATGAAACGGCTGCTAGCCTATTCTTCGATCGCCCAAGCTGGTTTCGTCATGCTTGGTTTGATTGCTGGTACGGAAGCCGGATATGCCAGTATGGTTTTTTACCTCCTGGTTTACCTATTTATGAACCTGGGAGGCTTCACCTGCGTCATCCTGTTCACTCTGCGGACGGGAACCGACCAAATTAGCGAATACTCCGGTTTGTATCAAAAAGATCCACTCCTCACATTGGGACTCAGCATTTGTCTACTTTCCTTGGGAGGAATTCCCCCCTTGGCTGGATTCTTTGGCAAACTGTATCTATTCTGGGCCGGTTGGCAAGCTGGACTCTACCTCTTGGTGTTGCTGGGACTGCTAACCAGTGTGATTTCGATTTACTACTATCTCCGCGTAGTCAAGATGATGGTAGTCAAAGAACCGCAAGAAATGTCAGATGCTGTCAAGAATTATCCCGAAATTCGCTGGAATTTACCGGGAATGCGACCTTTACAAGTTGGTTTGGTGCTGTCGGTAATTGCCACATCTTTAGCGGGGATTCTGTCTAACCCGCTGTTTACGCTGGCGAATAGTTCCGTTAGCCGCACGCCGATGTTGCAACAAGCTATACTTAGCAGTTCGTCCCCAGCAGTTAGCATGAAAATTGAAACAATCAGCAGTTTTCCTGAAAAGTAAATCTTTAAGGAAGATACTGAAAGTTATGAAAATGCCTGACATATCTGTCAGGCATTTTTTATCAAATTGGGAAGGGAAAATGAGAACCGAAGATTTGCTCAGTCAAGGAAATTTAGGAGAAGCGATCGCACAAGCTCACCTGAAGGAATGTCCCGCGAAAAGTGGCAGAACGATTTTTCCTGTCGGAGTGGAGGATTTATTTTAACGTGAGTTCGATTTGTGCGATCGCCTTACAAGCGCAAGCGAAGGCTGACGCTCACGGGCTTTGCCACAAGCTATAAGTTCCTCATCTTGATTGAAATTAGCGATTTTGGTAAACGTTTATTTAACACGCTTGAAATTTGAGTTTATTCAAAGTGATAAACTGGTTGTTCAATATCATACAATGAGGGCTTTTCTGGTTGATAAGTATAAGCAATCATTCCGGCTACTAAATTCACCATAAAATTAGCTACACTTCGATGTCTTGATCTGTTCAATTTGACATAGATTTTTCAATTGATCGTTCACCGATTCAATGATACCTCTTTTTCTTAGTTTCATTTTATCTGACCACAACTTGACGGGGTGACAACCCCGTCAAAAGCTTGATAAAATCAAGGACATAGCCCTCAGACCCCTCTGAAAAAATGGTAGCTTATTACGCCTTATTCTCATTAATTCGGCAACTATTCCTTGACAAAATTCCATACCGACTACCCAACATTGACCATATAATCCAATCCAAAAACTACTATGCCGACGCGGATCACGCCTGCACTCGTTAACACGACCGATATATTTCTGAAGTCCCCTAAGCTTAAGCTTGCGCCCTTGTAAAATCGCACAACTATAAGCAAAAGCTATTAATAAAATCAACGTTTTTAGGCGCTCGTCGCCAGCGTGACTTTTTTCAAGATTATAGCCTCCTGTTTTACAGTCCTTAAACATTGCTTCAATACCACTCCGACATTTAAAGGCTGTTATAGCTTGTGCCAATGTGCCTATATTTGTGAGCAAATACCAGCCTTCATCTTCACCCTGAAGGGGCGACAACTCTCAAACAGGATTGGATAGGGCATCAATGTCGCCAGTGCCTCAATACTCACTTGTTTATGAGTTTGCAGTAAAAAAAACTAAAATTGTTAGAGTTAAGTATTCGGTGTTTTTCAGTTGGCGTTGGAAACAAATTTGGTAAGATGGAGGTAACATTTTTTCCAGATGGGGCTTCTTGACAATACTGACCCCATCTTTTTTTACCATAAATCGGTCTAACCCTCGTCAATTATGGGGTTTGACGGGGTTGTCACCCCGTCAGGGGATCTGGGTCTTACCCAGATCCCTCCTCAAATCGCTCCCCAAAAGCAAAAGTCAAAAGCCATCCTCTTTCTTTTGACTTTTGACTTTTGACTTTTGACTTTTTTAGACGTTGCTACTGCTAGTAACCAGCACCTCACCTTTGAGCATCCGCGAAGCCGCATCGAGCAAAGCTTCTTCCAAATAAGGTTTGGTGAAGTAGCCCCTCGCGCCCCGCTCAACTGCCATTTGGCGATGTTTTTCCGCACCGCGAGAAGTGAGCATAGCTACCGGCAGATGATTCAAATCCGGGTCTTTTTGTAAGCGAGAGAGTAACTCCAGACCGTCCATCCTGGGCATTTCGATATCGCAGAAGACAATTTCGCAAGGCAAACCAGACTTGAGTTTATCCCAAGCTTCTTGACCGTCGCGAGCTTGTTCCACCCGATACCCAGCCTTATTAAACGTCATCGAGAGCAGTTCGCGCACAGTAATCGAATCATCGACAATCAGCACAGTAGGCTCGACTGGCTTCTCCTCGATCGTAATACCCGTACTGCGATCGCGCCAAATATTCCCACCCTGTTGAATGCGACCCAGCGAGAGGTCAATCAGTTCCAAAACATCGCCAATCGGCATAATCCGACCATCCCCCAGCACCGTCGCACCAGCAACGCCCAGCGGCTTGGGTATCGGCCCTTCGATTTGCTTAATTACAATTTCTTGTTCGCCCAACACCTGATCCACTTGCAGAGCGATGAAGTTGCCAGCAGTACGCAGCACTACAATCGAAATTGTATCCTCCTCCTTACTTCCGCCATACACACTGCCCCTCCCCAACTGGCGATGATAAGTCATCAAGTCCGAGAGAGGTCTAAACGGCAGTATCATATCGCGCCAAGGAACACATTGTTCGCCCTCCTCATTAATTTGGATGCGGTCTTTTTCTATATCCAGCGCATCTTCCACACCATCCATCGGGAAAGCGATCCGAGCCTTCTCGCTTAGGCAGCACAGCGCCTTGCAAATACTCAGAGTTAGGGGCAACCGAATAGTGAAAGTAGTTCCCTTCCCAGGCGTGGAATCAGTGGTAATCGTGCCGCGAATTTCGCTGAGACTGGTGAGAACCACGTCCATCCCAATCCCTTTACCAGCGAGCAAATCCGCTTCATCTTTGACGCTAAAACCAGGATGATAGATGAGTTGGTGTACATCATGACGGGAAATGGTCTTACCCTCTTCTTTTGTAATCAGTCCTTTTTCGATCGCCTTAGCTTTCACCCGTTCCACATCAATCCCAGCACCATCATCAGAGAACGAGATTACCGTCTGGTTGCCTTGGTGGAAGGCACGGATCGAGATCCTACCCACGGGTGGCTTACCAGCGCGTTGGCGCACTTCTGGACTTTCAACACCATGAGCCAGAGCATTATTAACCAAATGCTTCAGCGGGTCAGAGAAATGTTCCAGAATCAATTTATCGATCAGCGTCTCTCTACCTTCAATGCGTATCTCTGCCTGCTTACCCGACTCGGCAGCTTTATCTCGCACGTAGCGGAGTAACGGAAATATCCGTTCGATCTCTCCGAACGGCACCATCCGGGCGCGAGTCAAACCCTCTTGCAGTTGGGTACTTACCTGCCGGAACTGACGGCTGACTTGCTCGGTTTCATCCGTAACGAATTCAATATCAGAAGTAGACTCCCGCACGCGCACAATCAGCTCGATCATCTCTTGGGAGAGGGAGTGGAAACCCGTAAACCGATCCATTTCCAGGGGGTCGTACTCCCCACTGCCCAAGTGATGTGCAAGGGTAGAGCTTTCCGACAGGGATGAGCGATAGTTCTTGCGGCTAGCTAGTAGAGAAGCTTCCAAAAGCGTTCGCTCATAAAGATCCTGCATCCTAGCTCCCACATCGCTCAGTTGCTGCACTTGGTTGAGCAAGTTATCCAGACACAGCCGCAGCCGTTCTTGATCCTGCTCTAGGGTGTTGCGGTTCACCACCAGTTCCCCAACCAAATTGCTGAGGTTGTCCATGTGCTTGACTGGCACTTTCATGGTTTGTTCAAACCACGCTCTCGTCTGACGCTTCTGCGGAGTAGCCTGAGGGGTTCTTGGTTTCTGTCCGGTCATTCCCCCCGGTCCTTTCTCCACATCTGCGACCATTCGCTCCAGCTCGTCAAAGTTAAGGTCAAATGTATCGCTAGCGGTAACAGGGCTAGATACTGACGGGGTTGATTGGGCTGCGACTGGGGCGGTGTTCGGTTTCCCTAGCGATTCGCCCTCCAACAAAGCTTCCAGTTCGGCAAAGTCATCTAGTGCGTTGACTGTTGATGGTTGGGTGTTGACCTCTAGTTCTTGTGAGGGCGCAGGCGAACTCTCAACAGTTAGCAGGGCTTCTAATTCGGCAAAATCATCAAGTAAGCCATCTGGGTGAACCCCAGATCCGCCTCCCGCTTGCTCTTCATGGGCTAGGGGAAGATGATGTTCTTCTGTTTCCCTAGTCTCTTCATTTATCGAAGCTCCGGCGACATCCGCATTTTCAAAATCGAATTCCGCTCCGTCGTCAAAGCTTTCTAGTTGGAAGTCCTCAATACTAGATAGAGATTCCCCGCTTTCAGGATCGGTTTCTAGATTTAGAGAAAAGTCTTGCTCTTCATCTTCAGGATTTTGGAACAGAGCGAGAAACGCATCGTTTTCTGCTTCGTCACTATCTTCTTGGGCTAATTGCGGCGAGGTATCTAGCTCTGTTGAGAAGTCGTCTTCTAACCACGCCAATGTTTCGTGTTCCTCAGACTCATTTTCGCTCAACATTTCGGTTTGGGGAAGATCGATGAAATCTATCCCTGTTTCTGTTGATCCGTCGAAAAAGTCCGGTATTTCAAAGTCGTCTAGCTTACCGTCTCCAACAGGCGCTTCTGTCTCCTCTGCCCCTCTGTCCCTCTGCCCCTCTTCGCTCTCTGGTGTATCCCAATCCATCCAATTTTCGACCGTGCTGTCTTCTATGAAGAGGGTAATTTCTTCATTTTGAACATCAGCTTCAAAATCTAGAGCAAAGTCTGACTGTTCGTACTCACTATTTTGCGGAGGTGAAAATGGAGCAAAAATATCATCATTATCTTCTGCGCTATCCCAGTTTTCGTCAAGCTGCGCTTGGGGTGGGGGGAATTGTTTTTCTTCTTCAGTCAGCGCCCAATTTTCGTCACTAGACGCATCAAAACCATCGAATTCTTCAGCAGTTACCCCATCGCTGACGCCAAAACTATCTAGATCGAATTCGGCTGTTAAATCTGTTTCTGCTGATGGTTTTGAGAAGACCGCATTATCGGAACTACCAAAGAGGTCAAAACCCCCGTCTGAGTCAAAGTCGCTCATCAGCGCGGCGGGGGAAGCATCCGCTTGCTGGTTCATGTTCCAGAAATCTTCGCTTGAACTGTCGGAGAAAATATCCTGGTCAGGTGTGAGCCAACTTTCATCATCCAGTCCGCCTTCCTGCTCCAGCGTCTTCGGATCTTCCAATTCCTCACCCCAGAACTCGGTTGTTGTTTCTTGGTCTAGGGAGAAGAATGAGTCTATGCTTTCTTCTGTTCCGAGTTTTTGGTGTGGAGAGAACGGTTCGTTTTCAGTTGCCAAAGATACGGCTGCTGCTTGCTTTTTGTCACTGTATGCGCTATCTGCCTCTAGCGTCGGCTCTGACAAAGAGCCCAAATCTAAATCTTCGCTATCCGCAAAATCGTTAAGGTCAAACAGGTCTTCTGAGTGCTGAGTGACTTTGATTTCTCGATCCTCTGTGGGTGTTTCCGCAAATAAATCTAGCTCATCAAAATCATCCGTGAAAGCAGCCAGATTGCCTATTTCTTCTGGGTCGGTTTCATCCGTCCAGGTTATATCCCTATCGTCTAGACCCGAAAAATCTAATTCGGCATTAATTTCCGATTCGAGATTTGAGATTTGAGGTTCAACTTTTTCTTCTTCAATTGGCAATTCTAAATCTTGCTCTTCATACTCAAAACTTGGGAATTTAGAACTAAAATCTGGGGATTCTTCCAGATTTGCGATCTCATCAGCGTTTGCCCAATCATTATCCCAATCGCTCGAATCCTCCGTTGAGAGGTCGTCTGAAATTTGCTCTGTTAGGGTTTCTGCTTCAAAACCAATATCTTCCTTTTGCGGAAGTTCTTCCCAAAAGTCATCTTCATCCAAACCGACGAACAATTCACTGAGATTGTCTTTGCTGTTCGGGGATGGGTGAGATCCAGGATTGCTGTCGCTGTCGCTGACATTGAAATTAAATTCTTGGGCTCCTGCCGACTCATTTGAAGTGAGATCGTCGGTGAACGTTTCGTCAAACAAGCTGAAGTCGTCATCTGACGCTGGCTTTTGTTTTGTTGGTATTTCTGAATCTGACTCGAATAGATGGAGTAAAGTTTCATCTCCACCATCCTCGTTATCGAGATCTAGATCAGCCGATCCTAGATCTCTTGTGCTGTCTTCTTCAAAAATTGCCTCATCGAATAAACTGAATTGGTCTTGTGCTGTCGCTGAGTTTTCTAAGCTATCGTTGAACAGATCTGGTAAAGTTTCATCTTCGATATCATCAATGATATCGAGATGATGAGATGCGCGAGCGGGCGATCGCATCTCATCATCCTCAGAAAATGAATCATCAAACCAGCTGAGGTCGTCATCCAATTGACCGGACGCGGATCTAGAGGGTTCTTCCGAGACATCCTCGAACAGGTCGGCAAATTCATTTTCCCCATCCACATCTAAATCGTCGTCCATATCTGGCGCAGACTCAACAGCAGCATCCGTGAGGATTTCTTCTTCTTGCCACGTTGCGTCTAGCTCCAAGTCTGTCTCGAAAATATCGGCTAAGCTATTGAGTTCTGCTGCTCCTACCTCTGGGCCTGACGGCTCGGCGGATCTGACGGTATGCGGCGTTTCGCTCCAATCGAAGTTATTTAATGCTGTGTCGGGGGTTGTAGCTGCAAAGTCATAATCATTGTCAGAAGATGGGAAGCTGAAGCTATCGGGGACTTCTGTTTCGCCGATATCGCTTGTGCTTTCTGGATCGAAACCAACAGAAAACAGGTCTGACTCGTCGTCGGATCTTTCTAACTCCGCTTGGACTTGGACAACCGCAGGCTGAAGCTCTAGCAATTGCTCGCCGATCGAGATATCGTTAGGACGGCCTGCCAGGACTAATTCTTGGGCTGCTTTGATTTCTTTGATGATAACCGGCGCTAATGTTTGAGAAGAATTGTCAGGATTAGCTATAGCATTCTCAGTCATCTGCACCAAGTTAATCCAGGCTGGTAAATTAAACCGTTCGCCAAGACCAATCAAGCGGGAGCAACACTCTTGCAGTTGTGGCCGACTATCGGGCCAAGATGGTGGTTTGAATAGCTGCAACATCTGGCGCAGCACTTCCATCACATCTTGTTTAAAAGTTTTTAGCAGCAACTCGCTAGAGAACCCAGATGGTTTTGGTTCTACAACCGTAGCCTTGGGGGGCCCATTTGCCAATAGCTCTAAGTGCTGTTTGAGTTCTTCAAATACCGGGTCAACCCCTGACATCACACTTTCGGCCACATCGTCCGTCAGGCCAAAAGGGCCTTGAAGATGCTCTAAAAGTGACTGGAGGGTATCAAACACCCGTAAAAACAGGTTTTCTAGCTTTCGGTCAACCTGAATTGGACGCTCTTCTAGTTCTTTGAAATAGTCTTCCAGTCTATGAGAAGTTTTTTGAATACTGTGAATACCTAGCATTGCTGCCCCCCCTTTAACCGAGTGAGCAGCGCGGAAGACCTCCTTTACCATTTCTGGGTCGTCGATCGTGTTTTGCAGACTTAGCAAACCCTGCTGAATGGTATTGAGGTGATCCTTGGCCTCTTCAATAAAGTAGCCTAAAATGCGGTTTTTTTGTTCAGGCAGCATAGCCATGTCCCCATGAGAGTGCTTATTAGCATTAGCTTTCGCTTGCGCGTCAGCGTCCTTGCTCCGTGCTGAGATTTAAATTTTATTCTTTATGACCGACACTCTAGTTAAGAGAAAAAAGTCTTTGACTTTACGTAAAGCAGTGGTTACTCGGTACTCAGCACTTTTGTGGATACCTCTAATTTATCTTAACGCCACAGTCAGATAGGTTAGGACAGTATTGAACGCTCAAAGCAAGGAAGCGACTGTATTTGTACTAAAGTCGAAGCACTCACCACTTTGCTATAAATGCCTGACAATCAAAGGATTTTTGAATGCGTGACTTTTGCTCTTCGGCACTAGGGCGGCTAAACAAACCACCGCCAGACCTTTGGGATTGGCGGTGGTTTGTTTAGCGCTCTGCTGTTTCCACGCGGAAGCGTTCCACCGATGTAAGCAGGTCTCGCGCTACACCCACCAAGTGTTGCAACGAGCCGGACACGCGCTGAGCTTCTTGAGAAGTTTCTTGAGCGGTCAACTCTACGGATTGCACCACTTGGGCAACGTTGTAGGAAGTTTGGGTTTGCTGTACGGTATCGGCGGTGATGGAGCGTACCAGGGCGTCAATGCGATTTGACACTTGAATAATATCGTCAAGGCTGCGCTTGGATTGATCGGCCCGTTTGGTAACTTCAATCACCTGCTGGGTTGCTTCTTCCATTGCCATCATTACCAAGCCGGTTTCGCTTTGGATTTGCAATACGATCTGTTCGATTTCTTTTAGTGCTTTGGCGGATCTGTCTGCCAGCTGCCGCACTTCATCTGCAACGATCGCAAAGCCTCTACCTGCTTCTCCCGCTCTCGCCGCTTCAATACTAGCGTTAAGCGCCAACAGGTTGGTACGAGAAGCAATCTGGGCAATCAAAGCCACAATTTTGGCAATTTCCTGGGAAGATTCGGCGAGGCGCTTCACCTTGCGGGTGGTTTCTGCCACTGTTTCTCGAATGCCCAAGATACTGGCTACCGTTCTCTCGACAGCTTCGCCGCCCCTAAGAGCCATCGCAGAAGCGCTGCGAGCCACCTCTTCCGCTTGTTTGGCATTGTCGGCCACCCGTCGGATCAACTCTGTCATGCCTTGAACTTGATTGAGCGTCACGGCGAGTTCTTCGGCTTGTCTGAGGGCATCGGCGGACAATTCGCGGGCAAACCTTTCGTTATCCGAGGCCCCCTTATTAACTTGACGCGCTGCCATTTTCACCTGTTGTACGATGTCGCGCAGGTTTTGAATGGTCAAGTTAAAGGCATCGGCGACAGCTCCCAATACATCGGCTGTGACTTCAGCTTGTACGGTTAAGTCGCCTCTGGCGGCTCCTTCCACATCATCCAGCAAGCGGATCACCTGACGTTGCAAATCTTCTTTAGCCTGTTCTTGTTCTTCGGCTCTGCGTGTTGCTTCGCTGGTGGTGGTGAGCATGATGCGAGTCATTTGGTTGAAGCCAGCAGCCAATTGACCCAGCTCATCCTCTGAGAAAACCGTGGCTTGCAAATTCAGGTTGCCTTGAGAGACGGCATCGAACTGACTTTGCAGATCTGAGGTGGCGCGTCGGATATGCTTTTCTGTCAGTCCTACCATCACCAGGGTAGCGCCAGAACTGATGATTCCCGCTACACCAGCCATTGCCAAGCCGGTGTATTGCAGTTGCTTGAGTGCGTCCTCGTTCTTTGGTTTGTAGAAGATTTGACTGCTCAGGCTGATGACTGCGACGGCAACTGCCGAGACAGTACCGACAACCCCAGCGGTGATCCAACGTTTCTGGGCCATTGAGGCGTTATCGAAGAAAGCGAGCCAGCCTTGTTCGACTGTGACGTTAGGTTCGAGGCTGCGACTATCGGCGGGTTGGGGGATAAAAATTGGTGGCTCGGTGGTGGGAAATATGTCATCATCCCCAAAGGCCGAGCGATCGCTACTATCCTCCCGATCTGTCTGGATTCTGCTGCCTGTCGTTGTACTGCCTCCGCCAAGAGACCCGAACCCGGAAGAACTACTTGTGGGAGTTCCTAGACTGCCTGAATCGTCCAGGTTTTCAAAATCGGGTATATTCCCCAGATCGTCGTCAAATTCATCAAATTCTTCCAAAAAGCCGATTGTCCCCTTCCCCATCTGTGAATCTGATGGCATCTGGGACGCTCTGTAGGATATTTCATCGCTTCTGTCGCTTTCGTCACCGAAGGCAGCGTCAAAAGCATCCATGTCAAAGTTGTTTTGGGAATTGTAGCCATTTTGATCGGCTGGGGTAGCCCATCTGGGGCGTAAGTTTTGAGCTGATGCCGAGTATGGCTCTTCTCCTCCCAATAAAATTGTTTCATCTTCATTAACTGGGCCTCTGAAGTAACTAGGCTCCGATCCCGCTTTATCTTTGCCTATTTTGGAGCTAGGGACTTCTTGAGTTTGAGATTGGGAATTGTCGAAGTACGCTTGGTCTTTGGATGGTGTAAATGTCGCGTCAAATTGATGACCTGGCGGGTAAAGTTCGGGGTCGTCCTCATAGTTAGATTGAGCGTAGCCCATTGGGCTTTCCCCAGAGAAGGGCGAAGCTTCGTCTGTTACTTCTTCTGTATAGTTTTCCCAGTTTTGGTTTTCATCCATTGACAGCCATTGCTGCGACTCTGGGGTAAACTCATCCGAATAGTATTCTGGCTGTGCTGTGTAGCCAACCGATCCTTGATCGGTTGCAAACGGATCGATAAAAGCGGTTGCCTCATCTGAGTAAGCTCCTGCGTCATACTCATCATTCGATTCGGCAAAAGGATTGTCCAACTCTTGGTCGAATTGGGGCGACGGGGCTGCCGGGGCTGACGGGGCCGACGGGGCATACTGATATAGATCTTCATCGCCATCGAGATCCAAACCGTTCAAACTCAGCCCATTACTGCCGTTGGCGGTGGCATATTGGTCTTGTTGCCATTGATTTTGCTCATCTGAAAAGTCTGGGGAATCGATCGTGTAAGTATCATTTCCATCGTAGTCTTCTGGACTTTCTGGTTCGGTGTCCTCGGACGGTGGAGTTTCGCATTGACTAACATACTCCAGGCCATTGTTGGCATAATTAACATACTCGTCGTCGTCCGTGAGGGTCAGTACTAACTGATACTGTTGCCGTGCTTGGTCATACTCTTGCAAACCGCAGGATATATGACCCCGGAGTAGACGGATGCCCGGATCTTCGGGAAAATCTTCTACGAGTCGATCGACTATTACAGCCGCATCCTCGTAGTTGCCTTGCATATAGGCTGTTTCAGCCTGCTTATATTTCTGCTTATAATCCGTACTGGATGCCATTTGCCTCCTCCCAAAAAATTAAAAATTAAAAATTAAAAATTAAAAGTTTATTTTAGCTTTTTAATTTTTAATTTTTAACCGTTCTTATGCGGCCCACCGAGCCGATCGCAGAATTGCCACCTGATCCAGCAGTCGCAGACACTGATTTGCTTCATTTGCTTCAATGTCAAACACCCACTCGCCCCGAAGGAAGGGGGCCATGCTATCTGGCGCATTGTTCGGCATCTGCACTAAGTCCACATCAAGCCAGTCCATACCAACAATCTGGTCAACTGCCAACCCTAACATGGTGTCTTGATCTTCGATCGCTATTACGGGAATCTCCGGTCGGTCTGTATTCAACGGAACTGGATCTCCGAGAAACTGCCCCAAGTCAGCGACCCAAATCACCCGTCCCCTAAAGTTTAGAGTTCCCAAAAGCAAAGGAGATACATTTGGAATAGGAGTAATCCGGTCGGGAGGCTGAGAAATTACCTCGCGGATGCCTATTGCTCCCAGTGCCAGTTCCATACCGGAAGCAACGTAAAACCGTAGGTGCAACTCACCTTCAGGACTTTCTAATTCCTGGAATTCCGGAGCCTGATCTTGGCCTCTGCCAGTTAAAAAGTCCGGACTCCCAACCATAACATCCTCCATCAAAAGTCAAAAGTTAAAAATCACTCATTTAAAAGTCAGGCATTCAAAAGTCAAAAGTTAGCGGTTTGCTCTCTTAACCCATGACCAATAACCAACAACTATCCTCGTAACAGTTGTTTGACCGTTCCAATCAGTTCTGTTGGCTGAAACGGTTTAGCGATGTAGGCATCCGCCCCCTGTTTCATGCCCCAGTAGCGATCGAATTCTTCTCCTTTTGAAGAACACATCACTACTGGTACATTTTGGGTTTTAGGATCGGCCTTGAGGCGACGGCAAAGTTCATAGCCGTTCATCCTGGGCATCACAATATCCAAGACCACCAAGTCAGGACAACGACCCTGAATGTATTCCATTGCTTCGACCCCATCGCTGGCCACGGTCACATTCAGTCCACTTCCTTTCAGGAGGTCTGAGATCATCTCCCGTTGGGTGACGCTGTCTTCCACAACCAGAACCGTACTCATAACTTTTTACCTGATGCGCTGGTTTATACATTCAGTGAACTACTCCTACTAAGCTGACGCTTTAGTTGGAGCTTCTGAACTCATTGGGGAGCTACTTAAGACAGACTTACGTCCACCTTGAGGTCTTACCTCCCCTCCTTCAGCAAAGACGACTGTTTGATCCGCCTGTAGCATTCCGATATTGGTAGTGGCATAATTTTCAAGGGCATAAGCTTCGCCCCTACCAGCTTGGCTATCGCTGACTAACATAAAACTAAGTTTATGTTGTAAATCTGGCTCTTTCGGAGTTGTTATGCTTTTGTTCAAAAAAATAACGTTTTTATTCCTCTGCTCCTCTGCTCCCCTACTCCTCTGCTCAAGAGCAGAAGCGCTCAAATAGCATCGTAAATACGGAAGAAGTGTTTTGTTCTTACAGTTATAGAAGAACTTAGATATTCCTTGCCAAACTCTTTCCGACATGGCTTGACGAGCCATTAAATTGAGTTTTTTTATCCAAGAAAATTCAGGGTTGTCAGGGATAACTTTGCAGTATTTGTTCATATCGATGCCATTTACGCCGCGATTGTCCATCAAATAGCGGAGGCATTTGTTACGGACAAAAAGACAAGTCCGAATCATCTTGTCGATGACTCGATACTGAGTCTCTGTTCCTTGCAATTTAGCTTCGTAAACTAGCATTGAAAGAATCGCACAACTGATAAGATACTAACACGGGTGTAATTTTTGCGGACATCGAATCCCCAAAAATTACTGTATTTCATCCCCAGCTTACCGAGGCGGCAAGTGCGGGAGTCTTGTGGACAGTCAAGATAAAGGGTCAAAAGGTGAAGATACTGCGCTGAGAACCTCCAAAAGTAAGTTAATTCGACGAACCCAGAAGAGAGGCTTGCTAGGCGCTAAGGTTTAGCGGTGCTAGGATCGATTTCTGCGATCTCCTCTTCTAACGCATCAAGAGACAATTGAGTTTTTTGGGATAGGTTGGGGTTACAGGGGCCAACATATTTTTCCACGAGCATTAATAACTCGCTGTCGCCAAACGGCTTTGTGAGATAGTCAGTCGCCCCAACCATACGTGCTTTGACTCGATCGATAAAGCCATCTTTGCCGGTGAGCATCACGATTGGTGTTTGCCGGAAGGCTGTGGAGCGACGCAACATGGCACAAATCTCAAATCCATCCAGATCTGGCATGGCTATATCGCAAAGAATTAAGTCTGGCTTGATTTGAAAGACTAAACTCAGAGCCTTCAAGGGATTGTTAATCGCAGCAACTGCGTAACCATACTGTTTTAGGGTATACTCTACTGCTTTACAAGTGGCAATACCATCATCAATAAAGACAATGCGGGGTACTCCGGTTTCGGGGTACGATGTCAATTCTCGGTTGGAAGCAGTAGCACCTGTGGTGGGGTAGAGCAGTTGCACCCAGCCCTGCTGTATGTAAGGATAAATGGCTCGGGCTACTGGCAAAATTTCTCGATTTAGATAGCGAGCCATTTGGCGAATGGAAGTTTTGCCGTCAGCCCAATGCTCTAGGATTTTAAAGGTATTTTCTGGCAGTTTTTGGCGTAATTGGGCGGTATCTACAATGATCGGACATTGATCGGGAGACTGGATGTGGGGGTGAAACTGCTTCCACTCCTGCACCTGTTTCATGATGTGGGTCACAAGAGGGCCAATTTCCAGGGTTGTTAGTTGCGGTTCCAGGGCGGGGCCAATTTCAAAGATAAATGAACCATTACGTAAGCCCAGGAGGTCAAAAAGGGTTTCGCGCACCATGCTTTGGATGATGCTGCGCCCTTGAGCGGGGGTAACGATGTGCGTTTCCAGCAAATTCCACAAGTAGCCATATTCGGGGGCATTTAGAGTGGCTATGGATGGAACGCTTACGTTGTCTAGGGCAGCGTCTACCTTATAGCGACGCACGTAGTCGCGCAGGCGCGATAAACTGTTATCGCCGTTCGCTGCATAGGCAATTTGACCGTTGAGGAAAAATACAATCCAAAACTGCTCCTGCGATCGCGTTTTGAGATCGCGGGACGAACCGATCGAGCCTAGCGTGCGCGTAGCGTTTTCGCCACCGAACGCCTCTACTTCTAAGTACCCTGTTCGCTGACCCAACTCTATAAGTTGCAGAATACTGCGGATATCAATTTCACTCAACGTTCCCTGCATGGAACTATAGCGCTCTCCTAAAAATTCACTCTTCACTACATAAGAGGAAATCTAGACGTATTCAGTCTAGGTTAAAATTTAACGTAACTGCCAACACCGGCTGCTTTGTGTCTAATCCTCTGCGATCGGCCAATTATGAATAATTTTCGCATTTTCCCGGTAGCAAATTTCAAACCTTGAGCGGCCATTTGTGCTATTTGTGCAAGCAGGGGTGCCAATTGGGAAAAATTACCTAGTGCATCAGTTATTCTTGGGCGAGATTTACCAGGGCTTCTGTTGCGTAAGCTAGTATGGCTGTTGGAGGCAAGGCTTTGACTCGGTTCGGTCATGCTATATACATTAACCGCTCACTGTGACAAGTGAGTTCAGATTGTTTTAAATACGCAGTCTGCCTAAACTAAGTTTAGGCAGATAGACTAAATTATCCGGGGAAGGTTTAGCCTGCCTATCGGCCCCAGACACATCAAGAGGACTATCGGCGTGCTGTATCTAGCGGAAGTACAGAAACAGAAACAGTTAATGAGTGTTAAGACTGACCTCAAACTGCTAGCTTGTCAGCGGGGGGAAAGCTGGAGCCCAGTGCCGGGTGAGGAAGTGATTCCCGCTCCCCCTGATGAAGCTAATAAATATAGCGAGGGTGTATTGGTACTCGTTGAGATGTCGGCAAATCGACAGGTGCAACGCATTAACCCTGGGCGCGAATTAGTTGCTATTTTGCAAAATTTCTCTCGGCTGCAAGAAAAGTATAAGAATAAGGAAGAAGAAATCGAACAGTGGAAGGAGTCTCTGACGTATCAGGCTCAGGAGCTGAATCGTCGGGAGATGGAAATCCAGGCAAGGCAAGAACAGCTCGAACAAATGGAGGGGGAGTTTGAACGGTTAGAGCAGCAAAAGCTGGAGATTGACAGCGGTCGGGAGGAGGCGGAACGACTGCGAGAAGAGATTGACCGGAACCGTCAGGAGCTGGAAGGAGCCTGGGCTCACTTGCGAGGGGAGCAAGACCGGGTAAAGCAGCTGGAGGTAGAGTTTCAGCCGAAGGCTTCCCTCGATGACGATCAGGCTCACAATATACAAGAGTTGCTCAAGAGGATGTATGAGACGATCGCATCGCCAGAACCAATACAGGAACAACTAAATTTGGCGCTTGAGATAGTAGGGCAACAGCAGGCAGATCTCAACAAACACTGGGAGCAACTTGAGCAACAACGAACTTCTACTCAGGTTCTGCAAGATCGAATTGACAGTCAAGGTAACAATCTTCAAAATCGCTGGCAACAGTGGCAGCAAGACCGGGAAAATTTGGCGCAGGCACGCTTAAAGCTGATGGTACAGCAGAAGGATCTGGAACTGAAGCAGGAACAAGCTCAAAGGCTGAGTCTTCAGTTGCGGGGTCATGAAGATTTGCTTCAACAAGTTCAGCGTATGGCAGCAATGTCTTCTGATGTTAAGATCGGTCAGCAAATTGATGTTCAAGCTCTAGAGCGAATTTCTTTGCAAGAACTCCAGGTAATGGTGCAAAATCAGAAGCAGGAGTTGGAAAAGGCGAAACGTTTTCTGAGCGACCAGGAAGAAGAGCTGGAATTGCAGCGGGAGACTATTGCAGAATTGCAACAGAAAATTCAACGCGCTAGCGATTACGAGCGGTCAGCCCTGCAAGCTGAACTCGCGGATGAGCAAGACCGCTACCAAATACTTGACGACTCCGTTGTAGGTTCCCGCCGTACTGTGCGGGAGCAAGAAGAAGTTTTCAGTCAGCACGTTAGGGTACGGCGACGTCGGCAAGGAATACCGGAAGATGATGTACAAGACAATCAAAAGGTGGATCTCGGCCCGGTGCTGGCGCAGCTCGAAGCTTCTCGTCAACAACAGGCTGAAGAACTCCAAAAGCTGGAAAGGGATATTGAGCAGATGCGCTTGAATATTCAGCAAGCTCAGGGCATGATCGATCATCAGGATCGAGAACATGAGAACCAGCGTCTGGAATTGCAAACCACCGAGCAGAATTTACTTCCCCAGCGGACATCGGTAGCTGAAAATTGGGGTCGGTTGAAGCTTTATGAAGAAATTTTACAGCCGAGCCAGGATCAGCTGAACGAGCTGCGAGAGAAGTTGGAGGCTATAGCCGGGATACTGGCTCAGATTCATGAATCTGGTGATTATCAACACCATGCGATTGCTGAAATGCGGAAAATTTTCTTTAGCATCATGCCCAGCCATTTACAACAAGAACTGATTGCCTCTTAAATAGGGGCTAGAGGCTAGGGAGGAAGGGAGGAGATCCTACTCCGTATCTATTTTGGCTCGATCGCCTTTTAACTTTATTTAAGGCAGATCCAATCGTCGTCAACTTCTGCGATCGCACCTCCTGGAAATGGGTCAGTGCGAGAACGGTTAGGCGCTGTAATTAAGGCGGTGAGTTTTTCTACTTGCTCGAAGCTAGGGGCGGACGCTAACTCTTGTTGCAGAAATTGGCGGATAACGCGACGTTGCAGGGCTAGAGGTGCATTCTGCACGACAAGGCGATTTAGGCGATTGGTAATTGGGGATCGATCCTGCCTCTCTGCCCCTCTGCTTCCCTGCTCTGTTGCCTGTTGCAGTAGTTGGTGGGCGGCATCTTCTAAATATTGTACTTCCGCTTGTAAAAGTTCGGCTGTTTGGGCTAAGGCTTGCTCGACTTGAGGGTTGAAGTGCTGTTGCAGGTATGGTATAATTTTATGCCGAATCCGGTTACGAGCATATTTCAAATCTTGGTTAGTGGAATCTTCCCAAATGGGAAGTTGCATTTCCTCGCAGAATTTGCCTGTTTGGGTACGAGTGACTTCTAAAAGCGGACGCACCAGTTTGACTTTATCGGCGAGAGGACGTTGCCAGGTAAGGCTCTGCAAGCCATCTGCACCGCTGCCGCGAATTAAGTTGTAAAGTAGAGTTTCGGCCCGATCGCTGGCTGTGTGACCTGTGACGATGTAGGGGTAGTCGTGTTGTTGGGCTAAAGCACTTAAAGCTTGATAACGCCACTCTCGCGCCGCCGCTTCACTTTTGAGAAACTTTGTTTTTGCTGTTTGGCAAAAGAAAGCTAATTGCCAAGTTTTAGCTAGTTTTTCGACATGGTTGGCATTAGCTTCTGAGTCTTGACGCCAGCGGTGATCGCAGTGGGCAATTGCCAGATGCCATCCCCATTTTGGTTGTAAATCTAATAATAATTTCGCTAAGGAAAGAGAATCTTGTCCGCCAGATACAGCTACTAATAACCGCTGTTTTTGCGGCAATAGTTGACGTTGACGCAGAATTCGATGTATCTGGGCGTGGAGATCTGTCCAAAATGAACGTTCAGCCATCAGCAGTTAAATTTGCGATCGGGAAACTGGCAAAACAATATGTTCGGTAATTCCGGTACGGAAGTTTTAACTATATACAATTCCCGTCTAAAATAGTATTTTGATTATTGCTATTTATTTTGTTTTTGGTATATTTTTTATGGATTTGCTACCTTTTTCAGTAGTTTTTTCATTGTTTGAATTAGGTCGGCTGGCTGAAAAGGTTTAGTTATATAGGCATCTGCACCTTGTTTGAGGCCCCAGTAATGATCGAACTGTTCGCTCTTACTGGTACACATTAGCACAGGTATATTCTGTTCTTTGAAGTTATTTTTGACCCAACGGCAGAGTTCGTAGCCGTTCATTCGGGGCATAACGATATCGGTTATCACTAAATCTGGGCATTTAGCTTGCATTTTTTCGATCGCATCGATGCCGTCACACGCCTCAATAACTTGTACTCCTTTGCTTTTGAGCAAATCGGAAACCATCGTTCGGACGGTGGGACTGTCATCTACAAGCAGAACTGTAATCATCTTTTTTCCGATACATTTTTGCTAACGTTTGCTAACAAATACACTCTCTGAGAGAGGGCGTATCAACCAATGCACGAAGGAAAA
>NZ_JAIQZN010000100.1 GCF_023333585.1 Argonema antarcticum A004/B2 | reverse complement strand
GCTGGATTTTTACTAGAAATATTTTACCAGAATTTTGGCTTTCTGAAAAGCACGGTCTATGACCGTGCAAAGTATATTTCGAGAAACAAGGCGGCTTGATTGTCGATTATTTGGGTGTCGCCCATGAACTCAAAGAAGCCCTGAACTTTTACTCCCAAAGCGGCGGCAAAGGCGACCTCACCCTCGATCAACAGGTAGCGATCGGGCTATTGCTGACCAAGCTGGAAGTCGTTGAAGACATCATGGCGGGGTTCAACTATCAGCCCTACTTCACCGCCAGCACTGGGAACAAACTCAACATTCTCAAAGCGGCGGCGAACTATGTTGCTGACCCGCAAATTAAAGACCGTTTCCTCGATGCTGTAACTGCCCTCTCCAAAATCTATGCCCTCACCGCTCACCATCCAGAAGCGATCGCCCAGTCCGAAAAAATCTCCTTCTTTCAAGCCATCCAAGCCAGTCTCCGCAAACTCGAACCCACTGACGGCAGCCTTAGCAATGCCGACATCGAAACCGCCATCCGGCAAGTCGTCGATCTCGCCCTCGTCTCCGATACCGTCATCAACATTTTTGACGAAGCAGGCATCAAAAGCCCTGATTTCTCGATCATCTCCGACGAATTCCTAGAAGAAGTCGAAGGCATGGAGCATCAAAACCTAGCAGTGGAATTGCTCAAAAAACTGTTGCGCGATGAAATCAAAGCCCAACGCCGCACTAATATTGTCCAGAGTCGCCAGCTTACGGAAATGCTGGAAGATTCTCTCCGCCGCTACCAAAACCAGGTGATTAGCGTTACGGATGCGATCCACGAACTCATCAATATCTCCAAGGATGTCCAAGCCGCCAAACAACGGGGTGAGGAGTTGAAGCTAGAACCCTATGAACTCGCCTTTTACGATGCCCTGGCTCAAAATCAAAGTGCGCGAGAGGTGATGGGACAAGACCAACTGCGAGAGTTGGCGATCATCTTGGTGGCACGGGTGCGTCAAAATGCCTCGATCGACTGGAATCTCAAAGAGAGCGTCCGAGCCAGAATGAAGGTGATGGTTAAACGCCTCCTACGGCAATATGGCTATCCGCCCGATATGCAGGCACTCGCGATCGAACTGGTGCTAGAGCAGGCAAAGGTCTTCACCGAGTTTGAAGTAGAGACAAATCGTTGATAGAGAAAGCGATCGCTCATTAACTTAGGTTCTCAAGCCAAGGCTTGACGAATGCGTTCACGATTGAAACAAGTAAATTAGAGGAATATCGAGCGATAAGTCGGCTGTGCGTTATAGCTAGGAACTAGGGGCTTTCTTGCTAGGGGCGAGCGTTGAGGGAAGAGGGAAAAGCTTGACGAAGTAAAGGATTATGAACCAGAGGTAAGAGTTGGAGTTGCCCTAACCGACTTTCGTCGGTTGCTATAGCTTTAATCTATTAAAGTTTGTGGTGCTACAATGACAAATCAACATCCCATTTCTCTGGCTAGCGATGTAGGAATCGACTACACCTACTTGCGAGATTTACTAGCTGCACTTAAGTGGAGAAAGGCTGATGAGGAAACGAGGCGACTGATGCTAAAAGCAGTCGATCGAGAGCAACAAAGAAATTTCAATAGCAATTCAATTCAAAATTTTTCATGTACGGATTTGCGTACTATCGATCGACTGTGGGTAAAATACAGTAACGGTCATTTTGGTTTCAGTATTCAAAAAGAAATCTGGCTCGAAGTTGGTGGCCAGGTAAATTATTACACTGAAGCTAAGCTAGGCGATCGAGTAGGCTGGAGAGTGATGAGAAACTGGCTTCCCTACGAAGATCTTACTTTTAGCCTGAATGCCCCTGCTGGACACCTCCCTTGGTTAGGTAGATTGGGTGGATGGCTGGGAGCATTTGGGGTATGGTCTGGTTCATATATTGCCCAAAAATCTGCGGCGTCCAATCTTTAGGATAAATAATTTTTAAGATCCCCAAAACTATTGCATTCTTATCAAGCTACTAATATAGCAACCGACGAAAGTCGGTTAGGGCATAGATGCCACCTTCAGAAAAGCTGCTAGACATATCCTCGCGTCGCCAATCTGCTAGGCGTAACGATCAAGACACTACGGGAGTGGGATTCAGCCGATCGCAACCAGGCGATCGGAACACCTGGAGGGCATCGACGTTACAAACAGTCTGATGTGGAGGGAAGATGTGTTACCTAAATCTTATGAAGCCGAACTTGTAGGGGATAGCCTTTGCACGGGTTTGTTAGCTCTTTTGAATTCCCCATGCTGCTATCTGGGCCATTACGAATTAAATGAATGGATACAGCAAGTTTTGAAAAAACAGTGATTAATATTTCGCCATTTACCATCATAGTCCAAAATATTAGAGTGCGATCGCTGTCCGTTTTTCTTCCGGTATCGAGAGCTTATAATCGGTAGCCTACAACCCACCGAGTCAAAAAGTAAACATTGCACTCGCACACGGTGACTAATAGAATTAGCTATATCCGAACAGTTACCAAAGTCAAAGTTTTTCAATCCGGTAAACGCCACAATCACTTCAACATTTTTTCCTATGTCGCGCATCATAGCGTTATTCAATCAAAGCGGCGGTGTCTCGAAAACTACTCTCACCATGAACTTGGGCTACCATTTAGCTCTACGTCATCCCAACCGCGTGCTTTTAGTTGACATGGACCCGCAAGCTTCGCTCACCACCTTTATGGGACTTGACCCGGTGGAACTAGAAACCACCGTTTACGATGCGGTGGTGGGAGAACAACCATTACCAATTCAGGGAAAAATTCACGGTTTAGACATAGCTCCATCCAATATTAATTTAAGCGCTGCCGAACTAGAATTGGTAGCAAGTATGATGCGAGAGATGCGCTTGAAAAATGCTTTAGCTCCCCTACTGCCCAACTATGATTTTATCCTGATTGACTGTCCTCCCAGTTTGGGTATATTGAGTATCGTAAGTTTGGTAGCAGCTACTCACGTTTTAGTGCCGATCCAAACTCAATTTAAAGCGTTTCAGGGTACGGATCTATTATTAAGGACAATTGCAGGACTGAGGAAAGCAGCTAATCGCAATCTAGCGATCGCAGGTTTCATTCCAACCATGTACGATGGTCGTACAGCTCAAGAAAGCCGAACTTTTAAAGCGATAACCGAGCAGTTGTCTCCCTTAGCCAAGGTTTACGATCCCATCCCTCGCACGATCGCTTTTCCAGATGCTTCGGAAGCTAGAGTGCCTTTAGCTAAAGCTAACTCCAAACATCCAGCCGTAGCTGTATTAAACAAAATCGCCAAAAGTTTAGAGAGTCTAAAGTGAGTTCGAGCAAAAAAGACCAACCCTATACCAGTAAACTTAGAGGTGTCGCGGCACTACTAGGAGAACCAGAAGTAGAGGCAGCTGCACAACTGATTGAAATTTCTGCCATCCAGTTACCGTCAAAGCAACCCAGGCGATATTTCGATCCGGAAAAGTTGCAACAACTGGCAGGTTCCATCAAAGAACACGGTATCCTAGAACCATTGCTAGTACGACCGATGAATGGGGGAACCTACGAGCTAGTAGCTGGAGAACGCCGCTATCGAGCCGCTCAAATAGTTGGAATTACCAGCGTCCCAGTAGTAGTGAGGGAACTGAGCAACGAACAAGCTCTCGTGTTATCTTTAACGGAGAACTTGCAACGGGAAGATTTAAATCCGGTTGAAGAAACAGAAGGCATCCTGCAATTATTAGCTTTCAGGCTGCAAGTAACTCTGGAAGAAGCTCGTGCCCTACTGTATCGAATGCAAAACGAACTGAAAGGAAAAGTTACCCAAAACGTTTTGGGTAATTCCCAAGGGCAGGAAGTTGAGGAATTGTTTAACTCCTTGGGGCTGATGAGTTGGGAATCTTTCGTCAGCAGTCGGCTACCTTTGTTGAATCTGCCAGAAGATATTATTGAAGTTTTGCGGGAAGGACGCATCGAATATACGAAGGCTTGCGCGATCGCTCGAATTAAAGACACACAGAAGCGAGAAGAATTCTTGTCGGAAGCAATTGAGGAGAATTGGTCGCTCAGCCAAATAAAAGAACGTATTAAAGCTATTCGTCCAGCTAAATCAGAACCAACGCAAAATCCCTTAAAAAATAGAATGAAAGAAGTATCGCGTCAGTTACTCGTAGCTAAGTTTTGGGACAATCCGAAAAAGCAAAAAGCTTTGGAAAAACTGCTTAGCCAGATGGAAGCACTTTTAGCAGATGAGCAATGACTAAAGGTATCTCCTGTTTGTCAATTAACTTCATTCGATCTCAAGGCTATATTGATAGATGCGATCGCAATTTCTCTGGTAGTACACTCAAGGGAATATAAAGCTGATTTTGAATTAGTAAAGTTCATTTCTTACGTTCTAGCTAGATGGGTAAAAAATGTTAACCCGAATAGAGATTAACGGTTTCAAAACCTTCGATAACTTTACGCTTTCTTTATCTCCTTTCGGGGTGATATTAGGGCCAAATGCTGCGGGTAAATCCAACCTCTTCGATGCACTGCGATTTCTTTCCCAGATAGGAGGAAATAACCTACGCGACGCAGTAAGAAATCTGCGGGGTGAAGCCGTTGAGCTATTTAGGCGACAAGCTGATGGTACAAGAGGTACAAAAATGTCTTTCGCCGTTGAGTTACTTCTGGCAAAAGAAATTAGCGACCCTTGGGGTGATGCAGTGGAAATTTCTCATTCAAGGGTGCGTTACGAAGTTGAGATTGAATTACGGCAAGATGAACGGGGGTTGGAGCGACTTATTGTAGCTAAAGAAGCGGCTTTACCTATTCAGCCCGAAAATGACCGATGGCGACCATTAGGACAAGAACCTTCATCTCAATTTAGAGAGGCATTTTTCAAGTATTCTCGCTCCACACCTTGGTTAACAACAGTAGAAGCAGAAGGGGTACGCCGTTTTCAAATTCTGCCAGATAATCAGGCAGGTCGCACTCACTCAGCCACAAATGCAGAAGCGACTGTTCTTTCTTCTATTACCAGTGCAGAATTTCCCCATTTGTTTGCCATTAGAGAAGAAATGCGAGCGATGCGTTTTCTTCAACTCGACCCCAGACAGTTACGACAACCGAGTGCTACTACTGCTGCTCTCGAACTGGAACCAGATGGAGCAAATTTAGCTACAGTGCTGGCCAGAATTCAAGCTCAAACAGCAACTCTGAGTCAGCCAAAGGGAGTTATTGCAGATATTGCTGCTGATTTAGCTTCTCTGATTCCCGGTGTAGTGGATGTAATTGTAGAGGAAGATGAGAAAGACCGCGAGTATCGGATTGAGATTGGTTACGCTCATCAACCGCCTTTTAGTTCTCGTGTTGTTTCCGACGGTACGTTGCGCGTTTTAGCTCTACTGACAATCTTGCACGACCCAGAGCATCGCGGGTTGGTTTGTTTTGAGGAACCGGAAAATGGAGTTCACCCTTCTCGGTTGATGACACTAATTCAAAGGTTGCGGGAGGGGGTAACTGCTGCAACTTCTTTGGATGTGGATGAAGGGGAACCGTTTTTTCAGATATTGCTTAACAGTCACTCGCCAGTGGTTCTCTCTTGTTTGGAGGAAGGAGAGGCGATGTTTGCTGATTTAGTTAGCGTTGTCAACCCGGAAGTAGGTTCTGTAAGTCGAAAAACCCGAATTCGACCTGTGGCTACTTCTAACGGGAAGCAAGAATACGTCAGTCGCTTTGAGGTGGAACGGTACCTAAGTAGTGTTGACCGGGAGAGCTAACAAATGCGCTATTTGGGGCTGGCTTTGTTTGCCGAAGGGCCAACTGACTATCGATTTTTACCTCCTGTTTTGCGTCGTGCTACAGAAGAGTTATGTTTGCTGTTAGCTCGCTCTAGTATTGAGGTAGGAGAGGTGCTGGGACTGTTTACACCTGATGATTATCGCGATGCTGACTTGGCGACACAAATTTTGGCAGCGGCGCGGGAGGCAGAGGGCGCTTTCAACATTTTGTTCATTCATACAGATGGAGCGGGAAATCCTGATGCTGCTTATAATGAGAGAGTTTTGCCAGCCAAAGAACGTATCGCAGCAGAACTAACCAGAGAGCAGGAACGGACGGTGGGTGTTGTACCAGTGAGGGAAATGGAGGCTTGGGCTTTGGCGGATGGAGATGCTTTGCGGGGAGCATTTGGGACAATTTTAGATGATTTGGCTTTGGGGATACCGATAAGATCTCGTGAAGTGGAAGGCATTTTCGACCCGAAAGTGGTTTTGTCACAAGCTTATAGAAATGTTGTGGGTGACAAGCGGCGAGGGAAAAGAAAGGTGGCAGATTTTTTTGATGCTATTGGCGAGCGGGTGAGATTGGAACGGTTGCGAGAAGTCCCGGCTTATCAGCGGTTTGAACTGGAATTATTGACGGCGTTAGTGGAGCTTGGTTATGTCAGACGAGATGACGCTTAAAGATGAGTGACTTTGTGCGCCATGGCGCACAAAAAGCCTGGATAAGTTTTCTATACAGATACCTGGACTGTTGTAACAGAATAGACTTAATCTGATGAAAAGCTCTTGAATCTTGCTCCATGCCTTCTCCCGAAATTGTTGCTACTGCCGTCCAAACTATTGACCAACTATCTAGCTGGCTAGAAAATGCCGGACTGAGTAATGCCGCAATTGCTCAGTTCAAGTTCAATGCTTTAGCTGCTATGCACCCCGAACTTAAAGAGGTGGCAGAATTAGCCAAATCTCTAATTGGTACAACTCACTCGTTACCAGAAGAGGGGATGAGCGTTACAGAACTAGCAGCAATACTAACAGAGAACTTAACCGTTAAAATCAAGGCAGAGCAAGTAAACACTGCATTAGCAAAGCTGGGATACCAGGAAAAAAATGACGAAAAGCGAATTTGGGTAATCACGGAAGCTGGTTCCCAATATGGTATCAGTTTGCTTGCTTCTTCCAAGACTAATAAATGGCAAGGGCCACAATTAAAGTGGTATCGTTCGGTTATCTCGATTTTAGAGGAATATTTTCAACAAGCAAATAATTCAGTCGATACTGTTGAACAAAAGAATGGTTTATCACCCGCCGAAAACGAAACCAGCAATTCTAACAGTTCAAACAGTGATTTATCTGGTAACAAACCTAGTAATAAAGCTAATGCAAAATCCAAGAAAGCTTGGACGATAGCAGAAAGATTAAAGGAAAAAGGAATTAAGAGTAACCCGACCAAATTCAGCTAATCCAAAGTTTTGCTGACGAGTATTACCAAGAAAAACACGGGACTATCCCACTAAAATTAGCCAATCGCAGAATCCCCGTATCTAGTTACCCAGGCGAGGAAGCGATTGAATTAATTGACAGAGCTATCGACACCGTTTTCAATCCTAAGAAAAAATCAGAAAAAATCTGATTCTTAGAAATTGGCTCTCTTAACTCGAATCTTGGTAAGTTCCCATAGGAATTATCGTAGCTTCACCTCGCTTTTGATGGCAATCCTTCAGCTTCAACATACACTTTGGTCAAATCGCTGATAGTATCCAATCGCAAATCTTCAACCAATTGAGCAAGTGCAATTTTGAGCGGATTTTGCAACTGAGGAATTTGGTCGAGCAGTTCCTTAACTTTTTGATCATCCCCAAGTGTAGCTGCTTGGTGAAGTTGAGTTAGCAACCTTCTAGGCAGTACAGAAAGCGATTTATGAGTGAGTTGTTGAACTAACTGATACCGCTCTTGTAAATTGGAAGATTCCGCTTCGTAGACGTAGCGAACGCCTAAGTGAAGTGCCATCTTATCAAAAATTACCGTTTCTCGGAACGGTTTAGCCACAAAGTCATTGCAACCAACCTTGAAAGCTTTTTCCCTCTCGATATCAAAGGCGCTAGCCGTCAAAGCAATAATCACCGTCTCTTCACCATGAGGCTGTTTTCTGATGAATTGAGTAGCTTGATAGCCATCCATAATAGGCATCCGAATATCCATCCAAATCAGGTGCGGTTTGTGTTGCTGCCACAACTCAATAGCTTCCTCGCCGTTAGATGCTTGCCAAACTTGAAAACCCACTTCCTTACAGCACTCACTTAAAAGCAAACGATTTTCCCATTGGTCGTCAACAACCAAGATGCGATACTTTTGTTGATTAGGTGCTAAACCAA
This sequence comes from Argonema antarcticum A004/B2, assembly GCF_023333585.1. GTDB lineage: Bacteria > Cyanobacteriota > Cyanobacteriia > Cyanobacteriales > Aerosakkonemataceae > Argonema > Argonema antarcticum. The sequence continues at coordinate 17,454 of NZ_JAIQZN010000100.1, read as the reverse complement.
TAACTCTTGGAGGTGATAGATTATTTTCAACTTCACGAACTTCAGCCAAACCAACTCGAATATAAAACCGGAAAGCGGTGCCTTTACCTAATCGGCTTTTCACTCGGATATCGCCACTCATCAGTTTAATAAATTGACGACTAATGGGCAGCCCCAATCCAGTTCCGGTTTGACTGCGCCTGCCAGTTTCAGTTTGCACGAATGGTTTAAATAAAGACCCGAATTCCTCTCGTGCAATACCGGAACCCGTATCGCTAATACAAAAAAGTAGAGCTTTAGCTTTTGACGATTGCTCGTCAGGAGATAGACGTAAACGGTCAGTTACTTGTACTTGAAGTGTGACACTGCCGGAGGAAGTAAATTTAATCGCATTTTCTAAAAGATTGATTAAAACTTGGCGCAGTTTGCTTTCGTCAGTGCGTATATATTGCGGGACTTTTTCATAGCGTTGGAAAATTAATTGCAAACCTTTTAAGTTAGCTTTGGGCAATAACATCTGTTCAATGTCATCGAGTAAAGCATAGAAGTCAAAAACGGTTTCATCGAGCGTCATCTGACCCGCTTCGATTTTAGACAGGGACAAAATATTATTGATAAGTTTCAACAGATGTGAGCCACTTCGATTGATAACATCCAGCCTTGACTGCTGAGAGGGAGTCGTTAGCTCGTGACGAGTCATCTGTTGAGTAAAGCCAAGAATTACATTAAGCGGTGTTCTCAATTCGTGACTCATATTAGCGAGGAACGTAGTTTTAGCATGATTAGCCGCTTCAGCTGCCTTTTTTGCCAGTTTGAGTTCCCGGTTTTTCTGTTTTAATTGCCGAGTTTTAGATTCGACTCTCCGTTCCAAGATACTAGAGTAGTACTCGGATTGAGAACGATATTGTTGCAATTGTCGGCTCATCTGGTTGAAAGCAAGAGCCAGATATTCCAGTTCGGCTACATTACTTCCTAACACCTCTTGGTTCAGGTTCCCTCGAGCAATTGCTTGCGTAGCCTCAATTAATCGCCGTAGTTTGAGTTCGATTCTTAAAGAAATAAATAATAGCAATGCAATAGAGAGAATCAGCGCTAGCAAACAAAGCACGAACGTGATGCGAGTGTTGGCGTTCACCTGGTTCATGAAATCAGTTTCAGGAACGACAGCAACAATTAACCAATCTATACCGTGCTTGTTCTCAAAACCTGATTCGGAAAAAGGTTTAACTTGGAGTAAATATTTATCGCCATTAGCAGTAAAATTGAGCGTCTCGCTCTTTTCAATCGCATATAAATTATCGAAGTGCTTTATCAAAAATTGGACTGAATATTTAATGATATTTTGCTGGTGAATTAATTTTTGTGCAACTAGATAATCGGGAAGATCTTTCGTAGTAGGAGTAGAGTAAGCAATGATTTTTGCGGAACGATTGAGAATAAAAATTTGACTATTAGGGCTGATTTGTAAGTCTTTCAAAACAGACTGTCCGCTCTCTTGAGCCATCTGGTTGGCATTAGGCAAACTATCGAAGTAGTCTAAGGGTTCTGAGATGCGTTTAGTTGCTTGTTGAAGTAACTGTGCCACCAAGTCGTTCATTGTCTGCTTGCTGGTAATAAAAGATATCCACCCAGTTAGCCCAACGGATGCAGTAATCAGAAGGGCAAAGGGAACTGTTAAGAGTAAGCGCAGCGGTAAAGGCGGCGAATTCTTTTTAAGCTTATTTGTCAGATGTTTCATCAGTCTCAAACAACCACTTCGTCTGTCTTTTTTCGTTGATAACTCAGCCCTGATAACTTACGGTTCAGCCTGAAGTGATAAATATTTGTTAGATGTCACTTAAGCTGGATAGATTCCAATAGCTGTTCGATTGTCAATACTCCGATTGTTAGATATCGCACCAATCCAGGAATTTTGTTAAACGGTGCTACGGGGCAAACAAAAGCAGTAATGACTGTATTAGCAATCATCCCCCGGATGTTGCCAGTAAAGGATGCCTGTAAAAGTAGTAAAATTCCCAGTCCGACAAAAACCCAGTGCCAAATTAAATAGCTTTGAAAAAAATCGTTGTAGCCTTCGTTTAATCTTTCAATAAAGTGTTTGAATCGAACGAGTCTGTTAAGAATAGTTGATAGCCCCATCTCCAATGCAGTTTTTATTAGATTGATGAAAGCTGTGAAAATTTGCATATCCAAAGATAATGGAACTATCAACTACTAGAAAAGAAAATTAGCCTTCCACAGATAACCTAACTTCACTCTTTACCCTCTGGTTGCCTGAACGGGAATGGGAGTCAAGGAAATAGGTGGTTCTTCTTTGGCAATCTTGACGAGTTCAATAATTACTGAGAAATCTAATCCTACCTTTCGGGCAGCATCGATTGGGGATAAGTTTTGATTTCTCAGTTTGTCTAAAAACTGTTGCACTTGATAAACAACAGGGTCATTAGCTGTCGTGTACCTTCTTTGGATCGCAATTGACAACCCTCTTTCTACTTCTGATGTTCTAATGCTCCAACCTGTACTAATGTCCAAACTAGGGGGATTTCCAGATTGTTGAACTGTAGCAATCCGAATTCCCAATTGGTCTTGCCGATTATTAGTTGGTACGACGTTAAAAGTGTAAAGTCGCTGTCTACCTCTGGAGTCTAGTGTTTTTATGGAAAGGCTGGTGATTTTGGCAGTAGTAGCACCAGGGAATCGCAATGGTAGAATCGATCGCAAAAATACAGTTTTAGCGCCACCGTCTGATAATTCTGTATCTGTACCGAACACGAGACGAGAAGGGTCGGCAATCATCACATAGCTAACCACCTCATCAGTTTGGCTGAAATCGATCGCACTTGCTCGCCCTGGATACACTTTGACATCGATCGCGCCATTAGCAGCAACATCGCGATTTACTATTCGATAACCGCTTGATGATTGGGCTAAGGTGGTTATCGGGTAGGTGCCAGCAGCGATCGCTGCTGTCAGTAAAGACCAACCAAGAATTTGGAGATGGGGGAATTTCGTGCAAGTCTTCATGGCTTTTATGGATTAACGTTGAGAAAACTATTGAGAACGAGCGAAACCTTAGTTCCTTTCGGAAGCATGGCAATATTGGGGCGATTTAGAAGTTCTTCGACCGCTTTATCGGAGCGTTTTTCAAGTCGTCTGGCTAGCGGCGTAAAAAAGCCATCGAGGACGGCAGACCAAAGTTGGGGGTTTCGGCTTTCTACAGTAATGGTGTCAGAAGAAAACCCACCGCTGCTAACACTGCTGCGACTTCTCACTCTAGGCTGGGTTAAAACTTCTCCGACTCGTCCCGCTCCAGACAGCAGAGCAATCAGAAGATCTTGCTTGGCAATATCATCACCAGGATCGAGATAACCTTTGGCAATCAACGGTTCTCCATTTTCACCTGCGATCTCCATTGCACCATTAGGAATTTCTTGCTGTTTGACTTGTCCCGATTCATCGGTATAAACAATCGCGATCGCACTCGCTTGTACCATCCGGTTTTCTTTACCGACACGATTGGCTTTAGCAATGATGACCGTTCCAGCTTTTAATACTGCTGAGCCGTCTGTGGCTAGAATGTCTTCAGTTAAGGTAATGGCAAATCGGTTATAAAGCTGCTCCTGGCTATCTTCATCCCACAGCAGGGGAACTGATACTGTCCCAGAAACTGTAGTTCCAAGTGCAACCTGTGCCGTTTCCGTTGGTTTTGGAGATTGAGGCGTGCGAGTGAGAATCCCTTGAGCGCCCGGTGAGAGATTGGTGCGTGCGGGTTGTTTGTTTTGTGGTGAATTGCCGATCGCAACTGTCAAAAATTCGGAAGCGCGATCGCTAGAAGTTGGTAAAGAGCCAGAAAAGGCAGATGCTTCTGCGATATGTCCCAGTCTATTTATTGAGGGCTGTGGAGTCACTTGTGCTGCACTTGGTTCTGCTTGTGAGTCGCCAAGACGCGATCGTATAACTGTGTCTGATGGCAGGCGATCGTCAACGGTAATGGGAATCCCTGTATTGCTTGCAAGTATGCTGCCCGAAGCTTGTTCTCTACCAGTAGTTGGTTTTGAGAATACCTGAATTTCAGAGAGTGATGGTGCTTCAGAAGGAGTGTCTACGCCAGTCGGTACGGAAGCGTTTTGGAGTCCAACAGAAGAGTCGCTCTCAACCTTTCCCCTAGTTTGACCCAACTGCGCCAGCTGGTTCCAGCGTTTGAAAGGGTCAACTTTTTCGGTAGTAGGCGCTGGAGTTGCTATCGGTTTGGGGGTAGGTTCGGGGGTAGATACAGGTACGGGTTTGGGGGTAGGCGCAGGAACAGTGACAGTCCGAACAATAACCTTGGGCGGTGGAGGTGGCCCTGGAACAGTAACGGTTCGGACAATAGTTTTGGGCGGCGGAGGTGGTGCAGGAACGGTGACGGTTCGGACAATGGTTCTGGGAGGGGGTGTCGGACTCTTGGCGGCTGCTTGGCGCGGGGTCGATCGTTCCACAACCGGGGGAGGAGTTGGTTTGGCTTCCGGTTCTGTTTGGGGTTGTTTCTCAGTCTTTGGGTTTTGTGCTACCAGTTTTTGTTGGTCAACATAAGCTAACCTAGCTAGCAGTTCTGGCTTTTCATCTTTAATGGGAGATTCTTTTGTTTCCTTGGGTGTGGTTTGAGCGATCGGTTTGATAGCCGATCTGGGTTTAACAAACTCCCAAATTACCAGCCCCAGTAATATCACTCCCCCAGTTAACAAGAGCATCGCTACCATTCGAGGAATACCTCTTTCAGAAACAGGAGGAGGTAAGGGTTTCTCTTCATCTTGAGCGAGTTGGTATTGAGCTTCAAGTGTTAGTGGAACATGGGGATTGAAACCAGCAAATTCGTTGAAGTCGATATCATCTCCTGAAGAGGAAGGGGCTGAATTAGCAGAATATTCAACTTTCGATGGCTGGGTTGGATGGCTGTTACTTTGCTGAGCATCAATTGGCTTGCTATTCTCAATATCTGTAGTTGAAGAATTGATTGAATTAGGATTTGTTGGATTAGTCTGTTGATTCATCATCTACCTCTTTTACGGTTTAAATTCAACAATTTTGGTAATTTCTAGTCCGCCTGAACGCAAGGAATTCACCGTTTTTTCAACCAGGTTGGCATTTTCGCCTAAAGGAGAAATGGGAACTTCAGCTGCTTTGACGGTGATAGTGCGATTAAATGGTTGTCGGCTTTCACCAACACCTTGTTCGAGGACGACGCGGGTGGCAATTACATCAATTTCCCAAACACCTTTTTTGATTTCTCTTGGTTCGGAAAGATAAGAAACGTAAGCTGTAGAACGAGTTTTACCTTCAAAAACTCCGTTCGGTATTAATTTGGCTAGTTCCACCAAAGAAGCTTCTCCAAATTCCGACTCCATCATCAAAGAAGCCATCCATGCACTGGTGGGAACTCTTTCAGATTTTTTGATTTTTATCCCTGGATCGGGGTCATTTGTACCGGGAATCTTACCATCCCACCCCCAGGTGAGATTAACCCAAGAAGAAACAAAAGTTTTGATGGTTTTTGGTTCTCTGTATAAACCATCTGCTTCCATAACTGAAGCTGTCGTTCCATCTTTGAGTTGCACGAATGTTACTTTCTTTTGAGACAATGTTTTGAGGCTCAATGTATTGAATACAACAGCAGCAGTCAAAATGCTAACCATAGCTGTTAGCAACACGAAGCACAAAGCTAAAGTGTTTTTTGATTCCGGTAGTAAGGGTTGAGATGGTGATGATTTAAAAGTCATAAGCTTCACCCAGAAGTAAAGTAATAGCAGTTGTTAAAGCAATTAAGTGTTCTAAATCAGCTTGCCAGCAAATACACCGATCGCATTGCTAAAAATATCGGTAAGCTGTTTGGTATTATTAGCGATCGCATTGTACAAAGCAGTACCACCGCCTCTAGCGATCGAAACAGCTAGAACGGGAGCAAATACAGCTAAAAAGAATAGGAAAGCAATATCGGTGACGAGTTCGGCATCGGAATTGACGATGACTACAGCTACCAATCCCACCACAATGTTGTAGCCAAGCTGAATTCCAAACAAAGACATGAATCCAACTAACCAAGCCCAAATAGGTTTTCCTTGTAATGGTAGTAAAGATAAACCCATCGCCACAGGAGAGAACAATGCTGTTAACAACAATGCAGCTTCTAAGATATTCACAAATGCCCACTGAACTGCTCTTAAAATTAAACGAATAATTGGCAAGACAGTAGAGCGAAAAACTTGTCCGGCAAAATCACCACTAGCGATATCGGCGACATTAGTAACATTGGCTAGATTTTCAACAAATCGCTGCAAACTTTTGAGGGGACTACCATTTTTTTGTTCGGCTTCATTGAGAATAGCTTGGGCTGCTTCTTTTTTATCGTTCCAACACTCAACTAAAGCTTCGCCTACTTTACCTTGACATTCGCTGTAAAGTTTTTCAATCTCTTCTTTGGCAGCACTGGTAAGATTGACATCGGTGAGAGCGCTTCTAAATGTCATTTCCCCCAATTGTATTTCCAATATTTGTTGGACTTGCGCTCCTCCAATCCCATGAAAAAACTTAACACTTTCAGCTAAAACTTTGCCGTTGTTACTCAAGAAAAATAGAATAACAATCGGCCAAATCAGCATGGCAATTAGCTCAGACCAAGATTGTTTTTCGATGATTTCCTTACCGCTAGTAACAGCTAAGTAGATGACTGACATACCTGCCAAAATTAATCCCAGTTTGACTAAGGCAATCCACAAAGCAGATTCTTGGGTATTGAAAGTGTTAAACCATAGTAAATTCCAAGATTCGACTGTTTTTTGGGAAACTTCTATGGCATTAGAAAGGGTATCTAAAGCTTGTCCTGCTGTACTTGTCTGGGCAATAAATAGTGCAAACATTTTCTGACTCCTTGCTGGTTAGTCAACAGTCAAGTTCAATAACTAATAGCAACTGACGGCTAACTAAGTTCCCATTGATTTTTCTCCTAACTTATTCTTTTTCTCCTAACGTAATGCCACCCGGCATTTGAAAAAGTCCAGCTTGCGTGGAAGAAGCAGTACCAGCAGCCGCATCTTGTCTTCGCTGAGTTATATTTAGTTCGCTGAGTTCTTTAGCTTGTTGGGCGCTTAAAGTATTAGCGAGGGCGCGATCGATCTGCGCTTGTTGGTTCTGAAGTATAATCACGCCTTGGTTTTGTGCCGTTAGTGCGGTTTGTTGAGAAATGTTACGCATGATGTGTTGCGTCACATCTTGGTTTTGTGATTCTTCACCCAGTTGAATATTTTTAGTAACATTTTGGTCAACCATTTGTGCCATTTGAGCTTGCCTATCCTGAGCAGCTTTACTGAGAGTGGCGTCTGAAGCGGTTGAAGTTGCTGTTTGCTGTTGGGCAAGGTTAGCTAAATCTGATTGAATGCTATAAGAACCTTGAGGTTTATTTTCTAAAGTTGCAGATAGTTTAGTACCTTCATTATCGGTGAAGTTACCATTCATTATTTTAGCTACAACTTCTTGTAAGTCGGGAATTTTGAGGGAACCTACAAAGGATTGCAGCATTTGGTCGAGTTGCGTCGTGATTTTGGCGATCGCACCCGATACTTTATCAATTGGATTCTTAACTTGACCTAAAAACTCCTGAGAATCTTTTTGAATTTGTTGTTCGATTTGTTGCGTTTGAGAAGTAGGAACCGTAAAGCTAGAAGGATTGACGTTATTCAAACTAGAATTAGAAACCGTAGTTATGGTGTTGGACTTATCAGAACTTTGAGCTTGTGCTTCACCTGAACTTAACATTAATGTCAATACCATTATTGGAATGGTGAGGGCAAATTTCATCAAAATTGTTTGGGTACTCATTGTTTAGTCTGCTTTGAAATTATTTGACACAATCAAAATAACTAACTATTAACTAGCCATACGAATGGGATGTTGTTTGTGTTGAATATCGGTAAAAGAATCGTTGCCAATATTGGCGAGAGAGCGGCCTTCCTTAATGGCTTGTACGTATTCAAAAGTAAACTGTTTGAGTGCTAACAATCGCCCTTTTAGGGTATCGGGATATTGAGCCATCACTCTAGCGCGAGCCATCAACTCGGTTTGGTTATTTGCCACGCTCGCTAACACCATTTCCCCTGGATAAAACTGTGTTTGCCAAAAACGACCACCTTTTTCAATTAGCCAATTTGAGCAGAGTTCAGTGGCTTTTGGAAGAAACGCTTCGGTAGCATTTTGAGCGATGATTTCTGATGGGTATCCCAAACGTTTAACCCAAGAATTAACGGCATTAGATGTTAATCTCCCGGTAATGCGGTAAACCATGTTTTGCAGAATCATCGTTCCCGCGCTGCAATCGCAGATGCTATCGATATCTTGAGAAAGCAGCAGCACTGAAATGCCATTTTTTCGTCCGACCGCACAAAGTTCGCCTACTACTTCAGCAAAGCCATCTTTTTTGAACAAAATCGAAAGTTCGTCTCCAATAAATAAACTTTTCGGGTGGGAAAGAGCATTGCGAATACAAGCAGCATGGGCATTCATTGCCATTAAATATTGGTCTTGTTCGTTGCTCAAACCGCTGAGAGCAAAAAACTTAATTGCAGGTGCGGGGGAAAATGTAGAAGGTCTAGCGATCGCTTTTCCTAAAGGTGAAGCAAGTAAGGCATTACATTGAGTAATAATCTGATTGATGGCAATGCGATCGATCTCGGTAAAGTTTTGTAAATTTAATTGTTCCTTAGTGCAGAATTTAAGTAAATCTTTCAGGGTTGGTATTTCTTGCCATTCGCTTGATTTCCAACCTTTTTCAAAGGCAGCATTGTAGCGTTCGATTATTTCTGGGTCTTCAAGAAACTTTTTCAAAGTCAGCAACAGGATAGCATCTACCCGCTGAGCTAACTTGGGGTCATTTACTTTACCCATGCTGATAATAGTCAGGGACTTTCTGATAAACTCTTTCCACTGGTCTAACCGCCGGGAGCGCTCTTGTTTATCAAAGCGTCGCAGGTCGGGGATTTCGAGTAAATTAGAGCTACCTTTGGTAATGTCGTAGTACGCGCCATCATCGCCTAAAAGTGCTAGAGCAGTTTCAAACGTGCTACCAGAAACGCTAGAAATATCCATACCCACAACTGGAATATTGGCAGCTAAAGCATCAAGAGCAAATCGCCATCCCAAAACTGATTTACCGCTACCGCTTTCCCCGGTGATAACAGCGCGGCTAGTTTGTTCGTGCATGAGGTCAACGCAGACAGGTTTACCACCTTTAGTAATAAATTCGACACCAATTGGATCGATATCTCTCACCGCAGTTAAAGGTAAAACACCCGTTCTTACTTATTTTTGGTAATTTAGGAAAATAGAAGAAAATTTTTCCTTATATAGTTGCGAACAAAGAAGAGGCTAGGCTTTTTAATTCCTTATCCGATATTTCTCTAAATTCTATATCTGATAAAGGTTCGTATATTTTTATCGCATTGTTAATATTTGCATTCCTATCTGCTGCTAATATCAATCTTTTCCAATTAAGGATAATATCATTACGGTCTAAAGATTTTTTCGCTTTTTGCAAAGCCATAATTACTTCAACTTTGTCATAAGGTAAAGGTGTTTGAGGTTGTATATTTAAAGTATCAAATACGAGATTTAATGTTGTTACTTGCGTGCATATTTGTATAAGATACTGTACGGAATCATTAGGCTGATTTCTGTTTCCTTTGTGTATGACTATAAGTAGTTCGTAGTTATTAGAAATGTGCCTTAAGTAAGACCACTTTTCAATTCTTAATTGAATTGTATCGCTCCTTATGTCTCTAGTGTTAACTCCAACTGGGATTTCTATTTCGTTATTCTTTTTATATAAACAGTCGTATCCGGGATCGGATTTTATAATCTGCTTATAGCCTAAAAAATCCTTATAAAATCTTTTTGCCCACTTTCTTCCTACATCAGCCCAGTCTACGTTTCCTGGGTGATCGGCATCTTGAGCAGCAGAATGCTTTACATTCCGCTCTGAATTTTCAGTTAATAGTTCTTCATTTTCAACTATTTCAACCTCTTGGAGTATTTTTAATTCCTCCCATCCAATAGCTTGTTTTTCATCATCTGGTAATTCTCCTATACCCATGACCTCCATCAATTTTTCTATCTTGTCCGAAGCCCTCTTATCAAATAAAGAAATGAGAAAGGTTTTTAAACCTTGAGGACTTTTCAGTTGTTGAGATTTAAAAAACTTAGATAGCTCTACTGCTATGTAATCTGTATCTGCTAAACAATCATTTTGCACATATAAGTTACCATCATCGTTACAAAATATTGCTTTTCGCGGTTTTGGCTCAGTTTTTATACTATTAAGGCTATACGTTACCAATAATTGCTCAACGGTATATATTTCTAGAGCATTAATTTTTTTGACAACTTTCTGGCGTTTTAGTTTATGATAAGCTTTAGGCTCAAATTTATAAAGATAACGAAGTACATAAACAGAGAATAACTTAAATCGTTTAGTCAAGTCTTGGTGAACTGCCTTGGTTAAAGGGTTAACCAATTCTACTTGTACATATTCCGTTAAGTAAGGAAGTTTTAAGCTAGAAATTAAGGTTTCAATTTTAGAAGATAAATTGCCAGCGTTTTCTAAAAAATAAATCTCAGAGGAATTTCTAAATAATGCGTAATATTCAGGATTATCATTGACGAAAACACTTCCATTATTCGGCATGAATTTATTTTTATCAGTCCATAGTATAGACTGTTTGATAAAATCAAGCCACCATGATTCTGATAACGGAGAAGTGTGGTTATCAGAATGTAAATACCATTCTAACTCCTCATATATCTTAATAACCTTTTTGATGTTAGCTTCATCGATTCTTTCGTTTTGCTGTGATAACTCTATCAAAACCTCAGCATAATCTTTACAGGGAGGCTTTTCACTTATGCCAAGTTGGTTGATAAAGAATGACTCAAGTTCTGGATAGTGTTTCTCCAGATATCCTTTACTATCACCAAAGACATCACTAACATCTTTCCAAACAACTTCTTCAAGCTTAAAATATCGCTTATAAGTTTCTGGAATATAAATTAACTTGAATTGAGTAAAAGCATCTTTAATAAAATTTTCATTAGTTTTACTCATAGGTTTTGGCTCAAATATGTGTACATTTTTACAAAAGTAGTTTTATCAAGACAATCTTGTTTAACTAAGTTCTTTAACCCCAAATTCACAACAGCTTCAATAGTTACTTCAGAATTAATACCCAAGGTTTTAATCAAATCTTGGTTTTGAAGATCTACGATAACATAGGGTGCATTATTGCCCAATATATTTCGGATTTCTGGTTTATCAACAAAAGCATCTGATGGCTTAACAAGGCTTTTGTTTAAAAAGTTAGGTGTTACAGGAATCCATTCTGAGTTAGTTAACTTATCACACAATTTTGTATGCTGAATATTACCTGATAAGGGCTTACTTAACTTTTCCTTTACTTGCTGCCACTGCTGATTGATGAGAAGCAATAGCTTAGTTATCCTTTCAATATTTTTAGTTGCGATAATAGTATTAAAATGTTCAATTTCTTGCTCGGATATCTTTAATCCTTCATTTACTCCTAACTTTTTGAAGAATTCTCTCCATTTAGAGATATATTCTATTATTTTTTCTGGGGATGTTATTTTTTCTGCGTCTGCAATGTAGTCATCAGATACGAACTGTACAGTTTCTATACCTTGAAACAATAAATCTAAGTCGTTAGTATTACCATATATTTTAGGGATATAAAGGGATGGAGGTCTTGAATAATAATTACTATTGGGGTGCTGTTTGAGCCATAATTTCTCTGCCAAGATATCAAGTAAATTTTTAGGTATACTATCTAAACTTTCTATGTAATCTTTGATGTAACGTATGTAAGAAGGAAAACTTTTATAATTAATTAAGCACTTCTCACTATTTAAAGCATTAACCCTACTGATAATGTGTTCAAAAATGATTGTATGAGGAGAAGGAATTACTACGCCAAGTCTAATTAGAAAATTTACTAGAAATTCTTCTTTCTTTATTTCTTTACTGGCAATAATAAGCGATTTTCTAACAACTCGAATTTCACTTTCAAATTCATACGTTTTATCAATAGAAAGGTATAAAAATATAGCTCCTTCGAAAATAGATGATAAAACGTTGTTTTCAAGAGGAATTATTTTCCAGCTTTTTAACAGTATTTCTCTATTCCATAATTCATTGTTAATTAAATAGAAATACAATTTGATAAACCACTCATCAGGTTTACTTTTTACCCATTCTGTATTTTGTAAGAATTCAAAAATTTCTTGCAAACTAAACCTATGAACCCCTAAACATTTTTCCAGGATTTCTATTTTTGCTTTTACGTTAGCAGAAATATACTCTTTATTACTAAAAAAACTTTTAATCTCCTGATTAGAAATTAGCTTTCTAATTTCACTACCAGCAATAAAAAGGTTTGAAGGTTTTAACCAATTACCGGATTCTGACAAAACACTATCTGTTTGTTTTAAAGCTTCGTGGATTTGCTTAACTACAGGAGTAAAAAATGAATCATTAATTTCAGACTCAAGAGGAATGTAGTTATAGTAGGTTAGCTTAAGTTTGTCATCTTTTTTAAATTCTGTTACTGCTTTCAAAAAAGTTTCAGCAATTTTATCTCTAATAAGAACATTCCAACTGCGATCTTTAAGGATATCTTCTCTGGATGAAGATAAAATAAAGTCTCCTTGAACTACGAATTTAAAACCATATTGACGTATAGGAAGATATGCAAAAGTATGAGGCTTGGTATCATAATTGGCAGAACCATCTGACTTTGTTGGAAAGGCAAGAATTACTTTGCTTGAGTTAATACCTTGTCTTTTTTCTTCTATTACATTTTGAACGCTAAAATTTTCTTCAAAGCAGAAATAATATTCGGTTTTCTGTACGCTATCTTTTTTATGGTCAATTATAGTTCTTTTTCCCTCATCCCGCCGAGTTATTTTTTGGGAAACGAAGTTGCCATCTTGAACTATCTCAATTGTTTTTAGCTTTTTAAGGAACAAAACTAGGCTTGCTTCAATATTATTAATATTTTGTATTAATTTCTCATTTTCACTACGACTACCGCGTAGTGGGAGGACAATATTAGTTTGTTTGCGATCGATCGAATATGGTAATTCTTCAATCCAATAAGGTACTACAAAGCCAAGTAAGTCTTCTCGGTCTTCACGCTTAAACTTAAAATGATAGCCGTTAGAAAAAATATGTGGTTCATCGCTAACTAGAAACACCGACTTAAATCCTATTCCTTTTTCACCAATATAGCCCTCAGCTTTACTTTTAGTTGAATTATTCACATTACAAATAGCTCTTACATTCTTTTCCGAGAATCCGTTTTCATTATTTTGAATAATTAGCTTATCTGAATAAAGTATAAATTTGAGTGAAGGGTTAACTCCAATGTCGTATTCATTATCATCTGCATTTTGAATAAGCTCCAGAGCAAAATGAATTTTTTCTCTGTACAGGTTTACTGAAAGTTGTTCCAAAGCTCCACTAAGCATTCCCTGTAAGTTTTTTAAAGCTGTACTAGCCTTGGAATCGGTGTTTAACCCGATTCCATAGCTCTCTAATATTCTTGATAATGTCTTTCGGAGAAGTCATTTCTGGTTTGTTGTGAAATATAGCCGTATAGTTTCAGAGTTAATCATACGTGGTTTAATGTAAACAAGTGTAGCTATTTACAATTATATAAGAATCTTAATAAATCAAATAATAACTTTAATAATTACAACAAAATCAACAATAACTTAAAGTAGAAAATCCCAAGTTTCTCGTTCGTCTAAATCTGATGGTGGGCTGAAAAGGTAACGAAATTCATCACGATGGCGACTTTTGAGACGAGTCGGTTCCCAAGCTGGATTGACAGCAACTTTGGCGATCGCGCTTATTGCTGTACCATCTTCTGTAGGTAGCGGTACGCTTTTGTAAAGTCTGAGGTCGTCTTTGAAATCGAACAGATAGCAAGGATGTTGTTGAGACCACTTGGAAGCTGTTTCTAGTAGAGTGGGGTGGTGGTCTTCTAGCCTAGTAGCACTTTTGGGGCTATCGACTTCAATTTGGAGTGCATCGAATAACTGACCCAGCAATTTCTGTTTGCGTTGATTGAATAAACCTTCTGGTTGTCCTACTTCCGGTACAGAACATTGTACTCGTCCAATCAAAGTGGCTACCCAGCCGATTTTGTTTTTAGCGATCGCGGAGGCAATCTGTCTCAATTTGGTATACTTACGATTGCCATCTTCGTCGGTAGCTTGAGTGTAGTCAATTTTCGAGCGTTTTTCGATAGCTTCGTATTCATTTTCTTCGTTAGCGTGTAGGGTTTCTTTGGCAATGTGGGGTAGCCTGGAAGCTGGAGTAATTACCAATTGGTCGCCATCAAAATCGCATTGGTGATGCTGCATAGCTTGGTCGGGGCGAATGAAAACGCAGCCTTTGTACTGCATGAGTTCGGGTTTTTGTTTGTTGTTAACTGTGTAGCGACGAATGTTGTCTTTACTAACAATTGGGTAGCGAGTAACGATTACTTCCGTTCCATGTCGTAAATGAGGTGCAACAATCGTTCCAGGTAACAAATCTTCACAAGGTTGCGCCATTGCCGAACCATGATGAATTGCTCCTTTGATAGCTAAATCTTTCCATTTCTTGGCAAGTTGTTCCTGCATGAAGTCAACAACTTTGGGAAAGTCAAGTAGCTGTCCCAATTTATCATTTCTAAGAATAGAGATGAGGCGAGATTCGTGGCGTTTAGTTTGCTCATCACCTAAATCATTCAGTTGAGTTTCCGTGTCATCTCCTGTTTGTCTGAAAGCTGCTTTCTTGTCATGCTGTTCGACTAGGTATTTGGCAAGTTGTATGCGGTTATTCTGCAAAGATGCGAGTTTTTGAGCTTCAGCTTTGGTAGCGGGAACGATGTCAGCTTGAATTGCATCTTCCGAGTACCAAATCGAAAACTGCCAAGAATTTTCATACTCAGTTGTTTTGGCATTCCCGCGATTTCCCAATACAGCTTGAGGAAATTCGTAAACACCACAAGGAATTAAGTCAGCTAGTTGTTTTTTATTAACTCCTTTGATGGAAGAACGGTCTAGAATGATATCGTAGCCAGCATTATCGGTTAATTGAGCATTAGGTAGCAAAGTTCCTTTCGCTAAAAAGCTAATCTCTGGAGTTTGGCAATCTGACCGCGACCACTCTTTTAACCATGCCATACGAAATTGGAAGGGTCGGTTGTGAATTGCTCCTAATTGTTCAGCTAAAGCGGGTGAAATTTTGCCATGACAGTCGCCAGTCTGCCACTTTTTAGCTAGCGCTTTTTCCTTGGGGTTATCGCTTTGGGAATCAACAATTTTTACTTTCAATGTTTGATTATCTTCTGAACTATCTAAAAATTGCGCTCCTTGAGTACAACTGCTGACTAAAAGTGAACCGTAACGACAAGCATGGTCGGGTTGAGTGGCAAAGATACTTAATAGTTTAGCTGAAAGTTCTTTGTCAGCAAAGTACACATTTTTGCCAGAACTGAAAGTAGCCCTTCTGGGAATATCATCGCCGAAGTCAATATTTTTGAGAGGGTCGTGACTGTTATCATCGGGGTCGGGTTTAACAATCACAAGCGATTTCAATTCAGATGGTTCAAATAGCAGTTCAAGCATTGAGTTTCTCAATACTTCCGCTTCAGCTTGATAGCGACCTTTCGTTTTACCATCGGTCAGCGACATATCAAATACAGGGATTTTCAAACCTTCTCCTTTAGCTAATTCAGTAGAGTGATGAGTTGGAGTAGGAAACGCTGGTTTTTTCATAATCTAAAATGAGTGAACCACAACTTTTTTGAGCGTGACAATTAAGGTTAAGCAAATAAAACCTGCTCTTGCATGATTTTTATCCCCTCCAATTGGAGGGGCTTTAAAAGCAAATCAAGTAATGTGCTAACATAAAGCAAAGTTAGCTATTCAGAACATGAAACGGGGGGGAACTTAGTGAAAATAGTTCAAATTCTCAATGTGATGGAAACGGAGACAAAATTTCTGTTTGATTTGGATGTAGAGGTTAATTTAATTGCTGAGTTGACTGAAGATGAAGAATTTACCATTCTTAGACAAAGGAAACATCAATTGTCAAAACTGTTTGATGTTACCCCAGAACAAGTGGATAACCCTGACTATTGGATTAATCTCTAGCCATCCACAAACAGGGGAATAAGGATAATACCTTTACTCCCCTAATTTGCTCAATCAGCTTTTTTACGTCGCTTTTTGGTAGGTTGTGACTGATTTTCTAATAGTTCAACATTGACTGTTGTGCTAGCTTGGTATTGAGGTAAATTGCTTGGTAGCAAGCTATAAATTACCTTACGCCTGCGATAAACTTTTGTACCTTCTACTGGTATTCCTTGTTTCCAAGCATCAGTAATTGCCTTTTTGTTAGCCGAAATTACGGTTTTAGTTTCGATACGGCGATATTGGTCTGGTAATTGAGAAGGGTCGATAGATACTTCACAAGTCGGTGGGTTTTCTTTGACAGTAATTCGATGCTGTTTACCAACAATTTCGGCTGTAATGGCTCCAATCTGGTTAAAATAAACAACAGTTTGGTCTAATCGCTCTCGCCAACCTTCCAGTTTATCGATCGCACTTTGATGCAATTCGACTAAAAATTGCATTCTCGCTTTAATTGCTGTTATTTCAGCATCAATTTGGTTGGCAAGTTCGGCATGAGCATCGATAGCAACTTCTTGTTTTTCTTGATTGTGCCAAATTGATTGCAATAAGCGATCGATTTCTTCAGTTGTTTCGGCAATTTCTAATTGATGCCAAAGTTGAGATGCAATAATTGATGTATGTGCTAAAGATTGAGTGAGTAAGTTCATCAGCATTTACTGTTAGTACAAGTGTGATAGTAATCGCGTTCGGCTTCGATTTGAGCTAAGATTGTTGCAGTTTCCTCATCAGTTTCAATAGTAATTGGTTTGACCGTAGAAGGTTCGTTAATGGCTCGATCGCTCTTTCGGTATCGAGGCTTTTTCCGAGTAAGTTTTGGCATTTCTTTCAACTGGTTTTTACAACAAAGCGCGATAGCGCTACCAAAAAAAAGAAAATGAATTATCCGATGGTGTTTTATCCAGAAGCGGTAACAAATTTCTGCCGTAAATATCCTTTAAACTTGTCTACAGACAATCAGATAACAGTTGTTTGTAATAGTACTTCATCCGTTACAAAACCACAGTTACCGAACTTACCGATAGTGCCATCCGTCCAATGGTTTGGTTTGATTTGGCTATTGTGGTTGGGTGGTGCGATCGCACTTCCATTACTGGCTGTTTCTTGGGGGTGGTCGTGGATATACTTTGCACGGTCATAGACCGTGCTTTTCAGAAAGCCAAAATTCTGGTAAAATATTTCTAGTAAAAATCCAGC
>NZ_JAIQZN010000099.1 GCF_023333585.1 Argonema antarcticum A004/B2 | reverse complement strand
GTCAGTGGTCAGTGGTCAGTGGTCAGTGGTCAGTGGTCAGTGGTCAGTGGTCAGTGGTCAGTGGTCAGTGGTCATTGCTCCCCCACTCCCCCACTCCCCTCTTCCCCTAGCCCCTTTTTTTCTTTTGACTTTTGTACGGGCGGGTTTAGCCCACACATCTCATTACCAACAGAATATTTTACAAAACCCGTCCCTACTGACTTTTGACTTTTCTAGCCCCTAGCCCCCAGTCACTTCTTGGCTGTTGGCCCGACGACATTGCTGGTGTCGATCTGATTTACTAAATCGGGATTTCCGCCCAGGTTAGAAGCGATCGTGCGGAGATTGTTGGCCATCATACCAATGTAGGTATGTTGGGGATTGGTGTTTTCGATCGCATTAGCCGAACCTTCACCCGGTAACTCGTCATCAGCAGTATTAGCTGTCTTTACTTTGGCTTCGCGAGCAATTTGTTCTGAGACTTTACTGGGGTATACCTCGGAACCAAAGATAGCAGGGACTCCAAGTTTACGAATTTGGTCAATCAGTTTGGCTACGTCTTTGGCAGAAGGTTCTTTAAAATCTGAGGGTTGGATGGCCCCAATCACCTCGAAACCATACTGTCTTGCCCAGTAAGCCCAGGAGTCGTGGTAAGTCAGTAATTTGCGATTTTTGGCAGGGATACTTGCTACTACCTCGCGAGTTACTTTGTCGAGTGTATCCAGCTTTTGGAGGTAGTTTTTTAGATTAGTTTCGTAATATTCTTTGCCAGCTGGGTCTAACTGAGTTAACTGTTGGGCAGCTAGTTTAGCGTAAGCTTCGGCGTATTTGGGATTGACCCACAGGTGGGGATTGGGGTCTCCTTTTTCTTTGGGAAAGCTGAAGTCGAAAATCCACTGGTCTTGGGTGATGGTGTTGTTTCCCATTTCGTAGACCTTGGTGTCTTTGGGTTTGGAAGATTCTGCCAGTTTTCCTGTGGGGGTTTCTAGGTTTAAGCCATTGACGATAATCAGATTGGCTTTGGAGAGCAAATCGGCATCGGAAGGACGCGGTTCAAAGGTGTGGGAGTCGGTTCCTTCGGGAATGATGCCTTGAACTTGGAGGCGATCGCCCGCAATGTTACTAACAATATTCGTCAGAGGAGCTACAGTCGTTACGACTAAAGGTTTGCCTTGAGTTTGGCTAGCAGTTGTTTGTACAGCCGCACTGGCGCTTGCTGAAGGGCTAGGAGATACAGCCCCCTCCGGTGGTTTACTGCACGCGCCCGTTAGCAAGCTGAGTGTCAGCAGCACGGTGGAAAGCTTCTTCATCGATCTTAAATTAAGGTAACCAATCTTTACAGTAGAACCTTTTACGATCGGGGATGCAATGCCCCATACGGGGATTTTTTAGAGAAAAATGGCAATATTTTGCATAAAATCAGCCAAAAGAAGTATAGCTAGGGGCTAGGGGCTAGGGGCTAGGGGCTAGGGAAGAGGGAAGAGCGAAAAGGTTACTCCGTAAGGGATTATGAACCAGAGGTAAGAGTTGGAGTTGTCCTAACCGACGAGAGCGGTTGCTATATTTTACAAATTATTTTTAGTGCGATCGCTATTCAGATAGCACGCCTACGCTTTTTTTATATTCCAAGTTTTCATAAAACTTTTTTTTGCACTTCGCATCACACATTCGGGTGATAAATATTTATTTGAGTTGATTAAATTCGTTGTTGATTAATTACTGAAAAGTTTTTTGTTTTTTGTCCTGATGGTGTATCTGGCGGCAGGAATAAAGCCGTAGAAGCAGTAATCAAGGACATCTACAATGCGCCTCTACAAATCTATTCTATTATCTGGTTTGCTACTTTCTGGTATTGCCGCTAATTGCAAAGCATTTGAGTATCGCAACTCTGAAATCTTGCAAAAATTTGAGGCAGACAGACATTTACTAGCTGATTTTCCAACGCCGGATGATGATGGTCGGGGTAGCGGACGTTTCACGACTAATCAAAATCTGAATTTAGTGGCTAATGACAAAAACCCAGATGATGATGACAGTCGGGGTAGCGGACGTTTCACAACTAATCAAAATCTGAATTTTGTAGCTAATGACAAAAACCCGGATGATGATGACAGTCGGGGTAGCGGACGTTTCACGACTAATCAAAATCTGAATTTTGTGGCTAATGCGAAGAATCCGCCGAACAGAAAAACTTTTGGCAACGGACGCTTCATGACAGATACCAATCCAAATAATGGTTGAATCCAGGAAAGAATTAAGAATTAAAAATCTCGCAATAGTTCTCTGCAAATTTAGATTTTTAATTTCTAACCGCTTAAAAAATTCCTGGTTTCCAAGTTCCATGAAATCCCATTGGAACAACGCTGGGTAATCCCAGTTTACACACAGGTTCCTCATCGAGTCTTTGACTATCAAATATCCAAACTTCGCTGCTGTTTGTGTTGCCATCAAACACAACTGTCAGTAACCAACCCCGCTCAGGATTGATGGCATCTGGAGCATATATGGGTTCTGTAGGATAGCGATTTTCGCCCAAATCTGCTTCGTTGAGAGTGCCAGTTTGATTGTCGAAACGTGCGATCGCACCATAGATTTCTTTGGTTGTATCAACCCCTTGTCGTTGCAATGACAGATAGGTTTTTCGCGAAGGTTTCCCGATTTGCGACTGCGGGACAACTGGAAATTCACAATCTCTGTCTAATAATTCCTCAGTTTTCTGTATTTTACCAGTTTGAGGATCGAGACGCACTTGCCATAGAGTCGCTTTGGCGGGGGTTTGAATCTGTCCTGTTACTACTTCCTTGAGACGCTGGTTAGTTTGAAAGTCTCGATAGCGAACAAAATCGATCGCAACTGAACTATTACCATCCATATAACCGTTGGCAAAATGCCACTGATACCAAGGTTCGGTTTCGCTGCGACTAATTAAAGATAGAGTTTCGCGATCGAAGATTAAAATCTGCGTTCCTAGCTGTGGTTTCCACTCCATTGCATCGCTGAAGCTGCTCAAACCTATCGCAGCTGGAAGTAGATTCACTCGCACTGGAGGCACGAAAAACACAAGATATTGCCCAGCCATGACAAAATCATGTATTAGGGGAAGTCCATCTAGGGTAACTGACGCCTTTTGGAGGATCTTGCCGGTGCGATCGCTCTTATAAATATTGAGTGTCGCATTAATTCCAGGGGTGATGCCAAAGTTGAAGATTTCTCCAGTTTGCGCGTCGCATTTGGGATGCGCCGAGTAGGACATTCCTTTACTCAGTCCAGATAAATCATCTAATCCCTCAGTTTCCAAAGTTTCCAGATCGATCGCGTGGGGTTTCCCAGCTTCCCACAGTGCCAACAGTTTATCTGGTAACGCCAACACAGAGGTATTCGCAGCATTTTTTGTTGGTTTGAACCATTGGTTCCAGAATAGCCCTGGTGCGGTCATTCCATAGTTGCTGTAGAGGTATTTACCTGCTTGGGATTCGGCTAAATAACCCGCTGTTTGCACGTAGCGATAGACGCCTGTTGCACCCCCATCGCTGAAGTGTACGGCGAGGATGGCACCATCGCCATCAAACCAGTGTCCTACCGATTCGCCGCCACGTTCCAGGCGTGCTGGGCCATTGCGATAAAGGCTGCCGCGCAAGCCTTCTGGGATTCTACCGCCTATAAGTGGCAGAGGAGTGAGAGGAAATTCTTGGGCCCTTTGGGAAAAGGCTTTTGCCCAAGCTTTATATGTTGAAGGTAACTCAGTTATCACTGCACTCCTACGTTTTGCAAAACGCGATCGATTTTGTTAGCTTTCTGTGTATTCCCTTGGGCTCTATATAAGTCGCTAGCTTGTTTTAAGGTAGCGATCGATTCTTCAACCTTAACCTGACTTGCTAAAGCAACGCCTAAATTATGGTGAGCTTCTGCATAGTTGGGATTGATACGAATCGCTTCTTCCCATAAGGACATAGCCTTTGCTACATCGTTTTGTTTGTACAGAGCAACTCCCAAGTTATTGTAAGCTTCTGCATCCTCTGGATTGAGGCTCAATCCTTTTTTCAATTCTGCGATCGCTTCCTCTAGCTTGCCCTCATCCGTTAGATTGGTTCCCAAGTTAATGTGAGCTGTGGCGCTTTTGGGATCGATGCGAATCACTTCTCTGTAAGCTGCAATCGCTTCTGATGTTTGGCCTTGGTTTTTGAGAGCTATTCCCAAGTTATAATTAGCTTCTGCATGGTTAGGATTGATGCGAATCACTTCTTTGTAGGCTGCAATAGCTTCCTTTACCTGACCCTGCGCTTGTAGGGCTACTCCCAAGTTATACTGGGCCTCTGCTAAGTCGGGATGAATGCGAAGTGCTTGCCTAGTTTGCTCGATCGCTTCCGGCAATTTGCCCTGTTGGTTGAGAGTTAGGCCCAAGTTGGCATGAGCTTCGGCATAGTTGGGATCTAGATCGATCGCTTTGCCAAAAGCTACTTGTGCATCTTGGAGGTTTCCCTGTTTATAGAAAGTAATCCCTTGATAAAAGTAAGCGATCGCACTTTCTTTGTGAGCTATGACTTCTTGAATTGCTCCGATCGCTGCTTTAAAGTTTCCCGACTCTTGCTCTACCAAGGCCATTCCCAGTCTGGCCTCTTGCAACCTGGGATTCAATTTTAAAGCTTTTTGGTTAAATTCGCGTGCTTTTTCCAAGTCTCCCAGGCGGCGGTATGCTTCTCCTATGTTGGTGTAAGCGTCTGCAAAATTGGGTTCTTGGCTAGCCTGAAAGCGGTAGCACTCAATTTTTTTCTGGATATCTGCCTTTTCCCGATCGTTGAGAGCGGTTTTTTTGAGAGAATGTGC
The DNA here is from genome assembly GCF_023333585.1 of Argonema antarcticum A004/B2. Classification (GTDB taxonomy): domain Bacteria; phylum Cyanobacteriota; class Cyanobacteriia; order Cyanobacteriales; family Aerosakkonemataceae; genus Argonema; species Argonema antarcticum. The sequence continues at coordinate 20,918 of NZ_JAIQZN010000099.1, read as the reverse complement.
TTGTGGTTCATTGACAAGAAACCCACCGCAATCCTCTATTATAGCGACGGGCATCCCTTTTGAGGATGGGAATGAGCGAGTGAAAAATAAATAAGCGGCGACGCCAGCACCGAGGATAGCTACGATACCGGCTGCAATACCAATTCGAGTAGATGCTTTAGACAGTGGTAACATAACTGCGATCGCGGCTATGGGGATAATTTCCTTATCAGTTTACTCGGAAGTATCCGATCTAGCTCAAAGAGTATATGCCTTCTTGTGGGGAGGGGACAAGGCGTCTCGCCTGCCACTTAGGTAAGACGGGCGGGCCATCCTACAAGAAGTTGTTGGAGCGGGACAACGGCACAAATACACCATCAATTCGGAAGGATGTTTGCTTGAGTTCAACAGATCCGAATTTATAAAAGATACGCGGTCAAGTTTGAAATAGACGATAGAAAATAGAATCTGTTTTCACCGCAATTTGTATTGTTTATTGGAACTTAGGTACGTCTATGAGATTTTCATATTGGCAAGACTTTTTCCTTTTTTTCAGTTTCATAATGTCGCTGCTATAGCAACCGATGAGTCGGTTAAGCCATAAATCTGGGGTAGGGGGCGAACGCGAGTGCGTGCCGGAGGCATTAGCATTCGGGCATATAATTTATTGGTTAAAACCGAAGATTTACTACCCGAATGCTTCGCCCCTACTTTCCTAATCGACGAGAGCGGTTGCTATACTTGCACAAGTCCTTGACCTTGACGCTCTTTCAATTCGCCTAAATCCTTACAGCTAGAAAAGAGTTCTTCCCTGAGTTCTGGTACTGTGATATCTGGATACTTTTCTATAATAAGCGCCGCTATACCCGAAACAATCGATGTTGCTATTGATGTGCCATCCCAAGCTTGATAACCGCCGCTGACTGACGAATAAACTGCCTCACCTGGAGCGACAAGGTAGGGAACTTGATACTGATGGTTATCAATAACGAGGGTGCCACTACTGCTGAAACTGGCAATGCGATCGTTACCATTTGTCGCTCCCACAGATACAACACTCTTATAGTTTCCAGGACTACAGGTGATGTTACGTCCATCATTTCCCACCGCACAAACAGGTAGTAAACCGACAGTTAATAGATCTTCAACTAAATCGCTCATTTGATTCAAACATCCGCGAATACTAGCCGAAATATTGATGATTTGCACATCTGGTCTTGTAGCTGCCCATTCTAGTGCCTGAATAAAATTGGAAAGATTACCAACTCCCCGTGGTAAAATTAGACTGCTGATCAGTTTGGCTTGTGGTGCAACGCCAACATTTTTGCCGCAAATTAATCCTGCTATGTGCGTCCCATGACCATCAGTATCTTGGGGAGATGTTGGTAGAGCTTCCCAATGTTTGATATCAAAACTATAGGATTCAACTATTTTACCATGCAGTTCTGGGTGAGTTGAGTCTATGCCTGTATCGAAAACAGCAATGGTGACGTTTTTACCAGACCTTTCAAAACCTTTCCGGCGTGCTGCTTCTAATCCTATAGCCTGCAAATGCCATAAGTCAGATGTGTCGATTTTCTGCTTTGTCGGTGTAACAGCGCGTCGGGGTTGAATCAAATCTATTAGCTGGTCGCGTAAAATTTGGACATTTGGCAGGTCTTGGCGCATTTGATCGGCTTCGCGATCGCTCATTTCCGCGATCGTCGTTCCGGTAATTTTTGGTGCATTTTTACTGTTTAATATTTCGATGACTCCTCGATTTTGAGCGTCTTTAATCCAATCGCTAATTTCTTGCTGAACGGGATCTTCCATTTGCAACCAGGCGACTGACTGAACTTGTTCTTGACGCTTTTCAAGTGTGAATTTTTTGGAGATCAGATCTAGGTAGCGTGCTACTGACATTGCCTTTGGGCGGATGATGTAAATAGTCATCGGTTTGCTATTATTTAATTTTACTTATGTTATCCTATCGTCAAAAAGTATAGCAACCGCCTTGGCGGTTAGGACAACTCCAACTCTTACCTCTCACCTTCCATCCCTTACTGCGTAACCCTCTTCCCTTTTCCCTCTTCCCTCTTCCCTCTTCCCTCTTCCCTAGCCCCTAGCTCCTAGCCCCTAGCCCCTTTCTGCATAAACCCAGAAACCCGGTTTCTTGGAGAAACCGGGTTTCTTTAAGTTAGAGAAGGAGTACAATATCAAACCATCGCAGCAACCTTCAATTCAAAAATCTTTTCAATTGTATCCTCTACAACTTTATCCGGCGTCGAAGCACCAGAAGTAATACCGACTACAATTTTTCCATCAGACAACCAATTCTCTTCTACCTCTAAATTGCCGTGCAATAACTTATGTTCAATGCGATTGCCTGGGCCAATTCGTTCGGCACAATCGATATGATAGGAAGGAATTTGTCGCTCGATCGCAATTTGTTGTAATTGCGTAGTATTAGAAGAATTAAATCCACCAATCACCATCATTAAATCCAGTTTTTCTTCCACTAAATTTAACATTGCATCTTGACGTTCTTGGGTGGCGTCGCAGATGGTGTTAAAGCTTTGGAAATGCTGATTTAATTCACTAGGGCCATACTTTTTCATCATGGTTAGCTCAAAGAGTTTGCCGATTTGCTCGGTTTCGCTTTTGAGCATGGTGGTTTGGTTAGCAATGCCAACACTATCTAAATCTTTGTCTGGGTCGAATCCATCTGAGCAAGCGCGGCTGAATTTTGTCATGAATTCGTCGCTAGAGCCACCGTTAAGGATGTAATTGCTAACGTATTCAGCCTCTGCCATATTCAGGACGATGAGATACTTATCGGCAAAAGAGCTGGTGGCGATCGTTTCTTCGTGTTTGTACTTACCGTGGATAATCGAGGTATAGCTTTTTTTCTTGTGTTTCTCGACTGTATTCCAAACTTTAGAAACCCAAGGACAGGTCGTATCGACTATTTTGCAACCTTTGTCGTTAAGTACCTGCATTTCTTGAACGCTGGCACCGAAGGCGGGTAAGATCACTACATCGCCAACACTAACGCTGGAAAAGTCCTTATTACCTTGGTTAACGGGAACGAACTCTACCTGCATCTCCCGCAACCGCTCATTTACAGAAGGGTTGTGAATGATCTCATTTGTCACCCAAATGCGATCGCCTGGGAAGTGCTGGCGGGTTTCGTAAGCCATCGCTACAGCTCGTTCCACGCCCCAGCAAAAGCCAAACGCCTCTGCTAGGCGGATGGTAACGTTACCCCGTTGTAGGGTGTAGCTGTTTTCGCGGATTTGCTGAATCAGATTGCTTTGATATTCGGATTTGAGGACACCGGCGACTTCCTCTTGGTGCCCAAATCCTTTGCGATGGTAATTCTCCGATTGTTGGAGCGATCGTTTGAAGGCTTTTGTGTCCATTCGTGTTTTTGATGTGACGTCATTGGTCAGTGGTCAGTTGTCAGTTGTCAGTGGTCAGTTGTCAGTGGTCATTGGTCAGTGGTCAGTGGTCAGTGGTCAGTGGTCATTGGTCAGTGGTCAGTGGTCAGTTGTCAGTTGTCAGTGGTCATTGGTCAGTGGTCATTGGTCAGTGGTCAGTTGTCAGTGGTCATTCTCCCCCACTCCCCCGCTCCCCCGCTCCCCCGCTCCCCCACTCCCCCACTCCCCCGCTCCCCCACTCCCCCACTCCCCCGCTCCCCCGCTCCCCCACTCCTCTGCGACTCTGCGACTCTGCGACTGGGTTAAGTTCGATCTGGCGATACATTAGCAATGCGGAACGCCAAACTAAATAGCCTTGGCGGTTGAGGTGGAGTCCGTCTGTAGTCAGTTCGGGACGAAGATTGCCTCGATCGTCGGTGAACAGGGGGTATAAATGAAAGTATTTTACTCGTTCTTCTTGGGCGATCGTCTCCAGCTGTAGGTTAAGCGATCGAATGCGATCGTTGGGGATAGCTAGCAGGCGTGAGCGTCCTTCCCAGGTTGATTGTTCGCCGCCGTGGGGCAAAATCGACTGCACAACAATCTGAGATTGGGGATGAACCCGCCGCAGACGGCGTACAATCAGCCGATAGTTCCATAAAATATCCTCGTCAGTCACCTGGCGAATCAAGTCATTGATGCCAATCATCACAAAAATGGTGTCAGGTTGGCTGCGATCAAACAAATTTAATCTTTGCAGTAATCCAGCCGTAACTTCGCCAGAAATCCCCTGATTCAGCCAGCTAGTGTCTGAGGGTAATAAATCTGGCGGAAACCATAAACTCAAAGAATCCCCAGCCAAGACATCTAAATGCTGGGGAGGGTTTTCGGCTACCACCTTTGCTTCCTGCTCTAGGATGGCTACCCACTTTTGATAACTCAGCTGGTGGCGTGGCCCCAAAGGAGAAGCCGATACGGGTATTTCGCGCATGAGGCTCTCTCGTGTCGTGGAAGCATTCAGCTGGGAATCGATGGGCAACCAATAATCCCGCAGCAGCCAGACAAGTAGCAGTGTTAGTAACCCATTAGCAGCCAGGGATAAAAACGCCCAGGTAGGCCAAGTTTTCCAGCGATGGGGCACTCGATCGGATTTAACTGATTTTGAATCTAATCTTGACATCCTCCCCGCAGCTAGAAGCCGGGGTATTCCCGGAATAGCCATGAGTCGGTTCCTAATTCAACGACCCAGCTTAACATTGCCTGTCCTTGCTGCCAATCGTTAGAGTGGCTTAGCTATGTTTTACGAGGTTTTCGCGACCCTACTTGCCATTACTACTTTCTAGCCCGTCGTGTTTCACCCAATGGGTCGTCCTGTACTAGCGGTTTTTCAGCCTGTGACAATAGTATTCTACCAGCAAAGCGACTTTAGTCCCGCACTCGTTCCACGACAGCAAGAGCCACGAATCGGCTAAATCCCCAGACTTAAAAGCAGGGGGCTTCTTTTTGCTTTTTGGTTTCGATAATGTTAGCGATCGGTACTGCGAAACACAATAAGGTGGGTGTTATAGCTAGGGACTAGGGGCTAGGGGCTAGGGACTAGGGAAGAGGGAAGAGGGAAAAGGTTACTCCGTAAGGGATTATGGACTTCATGTAACAGTTGGAGTTGGCTTAATCGCCCTGGCGGTTGCTATAACAACAACTGACTACTCTTTAGTAAAACTGAGCCCAGAGGCAAACTCTTCGCCGTAACCTTCTTCGCCATGTTCGGTGATATCGAGTCCTTGCTCTTCGGCTATAGGCTTGACGCGCAGAGCCATCACTGCGCCCAAAGCTTTGAGGATGATCAACGTACCTACAGCGGCAAAAACGTAGGTTGCTGCAACACCCACGAATTGAATCCACAATAGCCCTGGGTTGCCTGCAAGCAAGCCATCGGCTCCTGCGGAATTAACCGCTTTATTGGCAAATATCCCGGTCAGAAGAGCGCCTACTGTACCGCCGACGCCGTGGACGGGATAAGTATCCAACGAATCGTCAAATTGCCATTTAGCCCGCAAGCTAACTGCAAAGAAACAGCAAATAGAGGTGATCGAACCGATCAGAATAGCTGCAATAGGAGATACGAATCCCGCTGCTGGGGTAATGCCGACGAGTCCTGCTAGGAAGCCGGTGGCAATGCCGATCGCAGTTGGCTTGCCTCTGAGTACCCATTCCACAATTACCCAGGTAAGACCGCCAGATGCGCTGGCTACCACTGTGGTTACACAAGCAAGGGCTGCTAAGGCTCCCGCTCCTCCTGCACTACCACCGTTAAAGCCAAGCCAGCCAAACCAGAGCAAGCCTATTCCGAGTAAGACATAAGGGACGTTATGAGGTGCTGCTGGTTGTGTGGGGTAGGTTTTCCGGGGGCCAAGGACGTAGGCTGCGACTACAGCCGAAACGCCTGAGCTGATGTGTACTACTGTACCACCGGCAAAGTCTAATGCGCCCAGGTTTAGGAGCCAGCCGCCTTTGCCCCAAACCCAGTGAGCTAAGGGGGAGTAGATTACGGTAGACCAAATCAGTACAAACCAGAAATATGCTTTGAAACTTATCCGCTCAACGATCGCTCCTGAAATCAAAGCAGGTGTGATGATCGCGAACATCATGTTGTAAAGCATGAACAGTTGATGCGGAATGGTTGGGGCATAGCCGATCGAACTTGGTTTGTCGAACTCAACGCCGTTGAGAAACGCCCATTTTAAGCTACCAATGATGGGATTGGCAGTAAAACCGGGATCGCTGCCCGGATTGATCGTATTTGGTGCAAAGGCGAGACTGTAGCCCCACAGCACCCAGGTAAGACCTACAAGGGCCATGAGGATCAGGCTCATCATCATGGTGTTGAGGACGTTGCGCGATCGCACCAATCCCCCATAGAAAAACGCCAGTGCTGGTGTCATCAACAGTACGAGTGCTGACGATATCAACAACCAGGCTGTATCTCCTGTATCGATGGTAGGCCCAGCGGTAGCTCCAGAAGCTTCTTGACCGGAAATAGCCGGTGGAGTCACAGGTACAGGTATAGCAGCGTCTGGCAAACCTGTTGGAGAAGGCAATACTTCCGGTGAACCTGTTGGCGAAGGTGATGCTTCTGGCGACCCGATTGGGGAAGGTGATGCTTCCGGCGAGCCTGTTGGAGAAGAGAATGCTTCTGTTGGCGAAGCTGTTGGCGAAGAGAATGCTTCTGTTGGCGAAGCTGTTGGCGAAGGTGATACTCCTGTTGGCGAAACTGTTGGCGTTGGCGATGCAGTTTCTGGAGTTGATAGTGTAGGAGAAGGACTTGGTGAAGGCGATACGTCTTGGGCAAATGTATTTCCGACCATTAGCCCCGTTAGCAGACACGCTGAAATTATGCAAGCAATTAGAAACTTTTTCAACACTTGTTTGTTCTCCTCAACACCGAAATGAATTCAATTGAACGAATTTTAAGTCCTCGTTTTCTGTATCAAAAAACACAGCATTTTTGGTTATACTATGCTAATTACCAAAAAATATTGACTAAGTTAGAAATCAGCATAAAATTCTCGATAAAGCTTACATTCTAAGGGTTTTGGAGCAGCGGCTATGCTAAAAAGCCAAAACCAGAAGTTAGAGCAGCGATCAAAAAAAATATTTGCGCTACTCCCATCCCGCTACAAAATTACTTATCTTCTTCCATCTTGTTAGTTAGGGTGATAATTCGCGATCGCAAATTAGCACCCTAACGCTACGAGAGAGGTTCGTTAAATAGATCGTCTTCTGGCAGGAAGGGAGTAGCTTGAGCTAAAAACCACTGGTTAGATTACCAGGCCCCTTAGCGCTGCTGCGATCGCTGCCAGTAGGCATATTGCCAGTGCGTGCCTCCTTAAGAAATCCACTGTAGGCTTCCATCCCGTGTTCGCCGATATCCAAACCGACAATTTCTTCTTCTGGAGATACTCGGATACCAAGGGTAGCCTTCAGCGCCAACCAGAAGATCGTACTGAGGAGAACAGTCATACCTCCCACTGAAATAATGCCAACAACTTGAGGGATAACCTGTGCCAAGCCGCCACCCAGTAAGAACCCTTTAGCAGGCCCAGTCGTGTACCAGGAGTAAACATTAGGCCCAACGCTAAACAAACCAACAGCTAGGGTTCCCCACACACCGCAAACGAGGTGAACCGAGGTAGCACCTACTGGGTCATCAATTTTAATCCTGTCGAAGAACGTAACGGAAAAAACTACTATTACTCCAGCTACTAAGCCAATGATGAAAGCACCGCCAACACTGACGAAAGCACAAGATGCTGTAATGGCAACCAATCCAGCCAAAATGCCGTTGATAATCATCGAAAGGTCTGGCTTACCCAGGTAAAGCCAAGCTGTAACAGTGGCGGTAATTCCACCCACAGCACCAGCCATATTGGTTGTTAGAGCAATGTGAGTAATAGCATTAGGATCGGCGGCCATTGTTGAGCCCGGATTGAAGCCAAACCAGCCTAACCAGAGTATCAAGCAACCCAGGGTGGCAATACTCATGTTGTGACCCGGCATGGCAAAGCTTTGCCCATCCTGATATTTGCCGAGGCGTGGCCCTAAAAATGCCGCTCCCATGAGAGCCGCCCAGCCACCAACGGAGTGAACTACGGTAGAACCGGCAAAATCGTAGAAACCTATCTTTGCTAGCCAGCCACCGCCCCAAATCCAGTTTCCGGTGATTGGATAAGCAATACCTACGAGTAAGACGCTGAAGATTAAGAAGTCAACAAACTTAATTCTTTCGGCGACGGCTCCTGAAACGATCGTTGCGGCTGTGCCTGCGAATACCAGCTGGAACAAAAACTTGGCAGAAAGGGGGACTCCAGTCCAGTTGAGCGAGCTAAAGATGCCTTGATACGCATCTCCTGTCGCCGGACTGTTATCTGCTCCGCTGAGGAAAAATCCGCCGCTTGTGCCGATGAAACCATTGCCATCGCTGAACATCAGGGCAAAACCAATTGCCCAGAAAGCAACGGTAGAAAGGGCAAACACAATGAGGTTTTTGGCTAATACATTTACAGCGTTTTTCTCGCGACAGAAGCCAGTTTCTAACATACCGAAACCAGCGTTCATGAAGAATACCAGGAAGGCTGCGATCGCAACCCATAACGTATCTAGAGCTACCTTCAACTCAGCTGTTGTTGGGCCTGTAGCGGCTGGAGCATCTTGCGCGACTGCTACGTAACCCCACCCCAACACAATCAAAGCTGCCAGAGGTATGCAGGCTTGCCAACTCGGAGACAGCCGCTTGATAGCTATTTCTAACTGCTTGAGAATTTTGGATTTCCGGGTCAGGTTTAATTGCCAGATGGAAAACAATTGCTTAGTTCTAGTTCTCGCTCTCTTCTTTTTGAATGTTAGTTTAGACATGATTGCTGTAATGTCCTTGATGAGGTAAACACATCCAACCGTTTAGCCAAACTTGCTGTTAATTAAGCCAATTGAAGCGAGTATAAGGCACAGATGTAACAGAGTAATCAATTAGGGTTTTCATTCTCTATATACATCATTTGGAATGAATATTAATTTGTTGCCCCTGTAAGTCCTAAAATTTTGTATTTTCTTATGAGGTTAATTCTGTATCGGTTAATACATTTATCGTTCTCGATCCACAAATCTGGGATCTAGGGGCTAGGGGCTAGGGAAAAAGGGGCTAGGGGCTAGGGCTAGGGAACAGGGAAGAGAGAACAGGGAAGAGAGAAGAAAGAACAAAGATTATTCTATCGCTGCATCCGTGCCCATCAGTGTTATGGTTGGCGAGAATTGCTGAATACAATCTATCTTAAGGTAGTAAATTAGGATACATTAAGGGTATATTAGGCTGGCACGGCTTATGATAGATAGTCTCCATCCACAAAACGACATCCTGGCTGTTGAAGACATAGACCTTCCTGGCAGTCCCATATCGCTTCATTCTAGATTTTATATCGATCGTCCTCCCTGTGAAGCTCTCGCATATAGAGAACTGTGCAATCCGGGCAGTTTAATCCGCATTCGAGCGCCTAGAAAAATGGGAAAAAGTTCTCTGATGCTGCGCCTGCTTAACCAGGCGGCTACTTTCGGCTATCGTACAGTCACAATAGATTTTCAGCAGGCCGACACCACAATTTTTGAGAATTCAGACAAATTCTTGCGTTGGCTGTGTTTTAACGTAGCGCGACAGTTAAAACTGGCTCCCAACCTGAATGATTACTGGGACGAGGAGATGGGTAGCAAGGTCAGCTGCATCATCTATTTTGAGGGATATTTGTTAGAGCAAATTGACACTCCTTTGGTATTAGTCCTCAATGAAGTCAATCTGCTATTTGAATACCCTCATATTGCCCAAGAGTTTTTTCCACTCTTGCGATTTTGGCACGAACAATCCAGAATAGGAGAAGTTTGGCATAAACTTCGTTTGATTTTAGTTCACTCCACAGAAATTTATGTTTCATTAAGCATTAATCAATCGCCATTTAATGTAGGATTAACACTTAAATTACCAGAATTTACATCTGCTCAAGTTCAAGATTTAGCAGAGCGTTACGGACTAAACTTGAGTGAGAATCAAATCCAGGAATTAACAAAAATGGTGGGAGGACATCCCTACTTGCTGCATCTCGCTTTCTATCACCTCCGTCGTCACAAAGGTACATTAGAGGAGTTTTTGCAAGCGGCTCCTACCCAGAGTGGAATTTATAGCGATCATTTGCGAACTCTCTGGGTGACGTTGCAAAAAAAAGCGGAATTGGCAACAGCACTAGAACAGATTATAACAGACTCACGCAGTGTTCAAATAGAGCCTTTAATTGCCTATCAATTAGAGAGTCTGGGATTAGTCAAATTAGATGGCAATAGTTGTATTCTATCCTGTGAGTTATATCGGCTCTATTTTAGGGATCAAAACTTAATAAAGGAAAATTACAACGCGCTTTACCTCAAACAGTTGGAACAAGAAAATGAAAAGTTACAATCTTTAGTCTATCTAGATACTCTGACTCAAGTTGCCAATAGACGGCAGTTTGATAATTGCCTACAAATAGAATGGAAACGAATGGCTGAATCAGCGAGGCCACTCGCTTTAATTTTGTGCGATATCGATTATTTCAAAATTTATAACGACACTTATGGGCATCAAGGGGGAGATGATTGTTTGCGGCAAGTCGCGCAGGCTATTTGTCAAGTTGTGAAACGTCCTGGCGACCTTGTGGCAAGGTATGGGGGTGAAGAATTTGTCATAATTTTACCTCAAACTGATGCCACAGAAGCAATCCATATTGCTGAAGAAGTACGACTCTACATTAAAAAAGTTGCGCTGGCTTTTGAATCTAAGAAATTTAGCGGTTTACCCAATTCTGTAGTCACCATAAGTTTAGGAGTTGCTTGCACAATTCCTGGTTGTAATAATGATGCGGAAACCCTCTTATTAGAAGCTGACAAAGCTCTTTACAAATCTAAAAAAACCGGGCGCGATCGCGTCACTCTAAGTTCAATTTTGAATTTTACATTTTGAGTAAAGGACAAAACCGTGTACGATTGAAGATAATCCAAAATCTAAAATCGAATGATCCCTTATCAATATCAAGTTGGTGGTAGCCTAAAAAATAACGATCTTACTTACGTAGTACGCCAAGCCGATAGCGAACTTTACGAAGCCTTAAAAAAAGGGGAATTTTGTTACGTTCTCAACTCCCGACAAATGGGCAAATCCTCTCTGCTAGTCAGAGCAATGAATCAACTGCAACAGGAAGGATTTAGCTGCACCACTCTTGACATGACTCAAATTGGGAGTGAAAATATTACTCCGGCTCAATGGTATAAAGGTCTAGTCGCCGACTTATGGCGAGGCTTCAAATTATTGGGAAAATTTAACTTAAAAAATTGGTGGAAGGAAGAAGAAGAAGTTTCTCTACTGCAACGATTAAGTCATTTTATTGACGACCTCCTCAAAGTGCAATTTCCCCAGCAACGGATTTTTATATTTGTTGATGAAATAGATAGTATTTTGAGCTTGAAATTTCCGGTAGATGATTTTTTCGCATTCATTCGTTTTTGTTATAATCAACGAGCGATCGATCCCGAATATAACCGCCTCACTTTTGCCATCTTCGGCGTTGCTACTCCATCAGATTTAATTCGAGATAAAAATCGCACCCCATTTAATATTGGTAAAGCCATTGAAATTCAAGGATTTCAATTTGATGAGGTTCAACCTTTAATGAAAGGATTATCGCTTTATACAGATAACGCTACTGCCGTATTAAGAGAAATATTAAATTGGACAAACGGACAGCCATTTTTGACCCAAAAGTTATGTTATTTGGTGCAAAAAACGAGTCAGGAACATCCAAACAACAAGCTGACAATTCCGCCGGGAATGGAGGCGTTTTGGGTCGAGTCCTTGGTGCGATCGCAAATCATCGAAAAGTGGGAATCCCAAGATGAGCCTGAGCATTTAAGAACGATCCGCGATCGCCTGCTCAAAAATGAGCAATCAGCCGGAAGATTGCTAGGTATCTATCAGCAAATTTTGCAAATAATTGAAATCATTACTGATGATACTTCAGAGCAAATGGAATTGCTACTATCAGGTTTAGTTGTAAAAGAGCGGGGATTGTTAAATGTAAAAAACCAGATTTATAAACAAGTATTTAACTTAGAATGGGTAGAAAAACAATTAATCTCTCGGCGTCCTTACTCCCAAATATTTGATGCTTGGATAACATCAAAACAGACTGATGAATCGCGGCTCTTGCGGGGACAAGCTTTAAAAGACGCTCAAATCTGGTCGCAAGGAAAAAGTTTGAGCGATTTAGATTATCAGTTTTTAGCGGCTTCTGTTGAATCTGACAGAAAAGAAGTACAACTAACTTTAGAAGCCGAACGAGCCAAAGCCATTGAAGCACAATTGGCAGAGCAAAAACAAAGATTATTACAGGAACAACAAACAGCCAAATTACAAAGATTATTGTTAGGAGCAATCAGTATCGCATTTTTGGTATCTTCAGGTTTGGGATTATTGGCTTTTAGACAATACAGAGAAGCAAGGATTAACGAAGTCAAAGCGTTAGCATCATCTTCCGAAGGATTATTTGCTTCAAATCGTCAATTAGACGCGATGATCGCAGCAATTAAAGCCAAACACAAATTAGAAAATTTGGGTAATGTAGATAGCAAAACGACTGACGATGTAGAAATGGCCTTGAGACAAACAGTTTATGGGAACAACGAATTTAACCGTTTGATCGGTCATGAAAGCAGCGTATCTACTGTTGATATTAGTCCTGACGAGCGGTTGATTGCGACTGGTAGTAATGATAAAACTGTTAAAGTTTGGAAACGAGATGGCAGCTTGCTGAAAACCTTAAAACATACCGCCACAGTGACTCGCGTTGCTTTCAGTCCTGACAGTCGCTCGATTGTTGCGGGAAGTTTAGATGGGAGTGTCAAGCTTTGGCGCATTGATGGGACTTTAGTAAAAACTATTCAGGCACATAAAACCTCTGTCTGGGGAGTTGCTTTTAGCTCTGATGGTAAACTGATTGCTTCAGCCAGTGGCGATCGAACTGTGAAATTATGGCGGCTTGACGGTACGCTGTGGAAAACATTGACAGGACATAAAAAAGTGGTTTTAAATGTAGCTTTTAGTCCAGACAGCCAGATACTTGCTTCCGCATCCGGTGATAATACAGTTAAACTGTGGAGTGTTGATGGCAGGTTACTAAAAACTCTACAAGGACATCAGAATTCGGTCTGGGATGTGGCGTTTTGTTCGCAAGCAAATTTACTGGTTTCAGTTAGTAGCGATCGCACTGCCAAACTATGGCAACTAGACGGTACTTTAGTCACAACGCTTCAAAGCAATGATGTCATTTCTAGCGTTGATTGTCAGGATCGATATATTACCACCAGTGGCAAAGATAATCAGCTAAAAATTTGGAAAATAGACGGAACATTTATTAAAAACTTAAAGCAGCATCCTGTAACTATTCGAGATGTAGCAATGAGTGATGATGCTTTGATGACTGCTTCCGCAAGTGACGATGGCACGGTTAAACTCTGGCAACGCAATAGCAATAAATATCTGTTAAAACCGCTCTACGGACATCAGAATGCGATTTGGGAAATTGCTACTAGCCCAGATGGGAAGTCGATCGCGACCGTCAGTGAGGATGACACCCTCAAATTATGGCGGGCGGATGGCACACTGTGGCAAACTGTCAGACAACCACAGTCTAGTTTTCGCAGTGTGGGCTTTAGTCCAGACAGTCGAATTATAGTGACTGGAAGTGATAAGGGTAATGTTCAGTTTTGGGATTTGGGTGACAGGGAGAAATCGCCTATCAGACTGTTGCAAACATTTACAGGACATCAGACTAGCATTACTGCAATTGCGATCGCTCCCGATGGGAAAACGATCGCTTCGGCTGGAGATGACAAAACTATCAAAATCTGGAATGTCGATGGCCAACTATTGCACAGCATCACTGTTTCCAATCAAAGAATCTGGGAATTGGCTTTTAGTCCTGACCGGAAAGCGAGCCCGCCGGGCCCCTGGCTTCAGACACGGGGAAAAGTCGGCAGCGGTTTCAACCGCCTTGAATAATGCTTTACATTTCAATACACAATATACAGGTTAGGTAGCATATACTGTAGAAATGAAAGCAAAACTCAAATCTAACAGCAATGTAACGTACTGTTGTAATTACCATATTGTTTGGTGTCCGAAGTATCGTAGGTCTGTGTTGATTAACGGTGTAGATATGCGACTGAAAGCGATCCTACAAGAAGTTTGCACCGAATTTAACGCCGAATTACTAGAAATGGAAGTGATGCCAGATCATGTTCACCTTTTAGTAGGAGTAGACCCACAGTTCGGAATCGCCAAGTTAATCAGATACTTGAAAGGGCGTTCCTCTCGACTACTGAGACAGGAATTTCCTTGGTTAAAAAGCCGACTACCAACTCTGTGGACGAATAGTTACTTTGTTGCAACAGTTGGCGGTGCTACACTGTCTGTGGTCAAGCAGTATATTGAGAATCAAAAAAATGTCTAATTACGGATGTCAGCCAAACTTAATTAATGATGATTCGAGTCTGAAGGCAATTTTAGAGTTTGTATGCGGTGAATCAAACAAGTTAGCGAACTGTGCGTTGTACTATGGTCGCCAGTTGTATTTTAAAACTGGGAAGATTCCTGGGAAATATGATTTCCATAAAATGTTTAAATCGAATTTACATTTTAAGGCTTTGTACTCCCATGTTGCACAGCAAACTTTAACCAGTGTTGCCGAATCTTTTAGTTCATACATTGGGCTGCTAAACGGAATCAAATCTGGGACTGTCACGCAGCACCCAAAACTACCAAAATATAAAAAGGATTCTCTAAAGTTAGTAACATTTCCTAAAGCTGATGTCAAACTCAAAAACGGATTGTTACGTTTTCCCTTGGGTAGCAAAGTTAAACTTTGGTTTGGAATCGGGGAATTCTTTTTACCGATGCCATCAAACTTGGACTACAAAAAACTGGTTGAAATTCGGATTCTTCCCCGGAATCGCTGCTTTTATGCCGAGTTCGTGTATCGAACAGAGGAATCGGCTGGCAATGTTATGATTTCAGGCAGTGTACTGGGGTTGGATCATGGAATTAATAACTGGCTGACAGGAGTGTCCAATGTCGGAACTTCTTTCATTGTTGATGGACGACACCTAAAATCTTTAAATCAGTGGTACAACAAGCGAGTATCTGTTTTAAAAGAGAACCGACCGCAGGGTTTCTGGTCAAATCAATTAGCCAGAATTACCGAGAAAAGAAATCGGCAAGTTAGAGATGCAGTAAACAAGGCAGCAAGAATGGTGATCGATCACTGCCTTGAGAATGGAATAGAAACAGTAGTGTTTGGGTGGAATAAAGAGCAAAAGCAAGGCATAAATATGGGTCAAAAGACCAATCAAAAATTTGTGCAAATTCCTACGGGCAGACTAAAGGAGAGAATATCCCAGTTGTGCCAGCAGTATAAAATTAAGTTCCTAGAAACCGAAGAGGCATACACCTCAAAAGCCAGTTTTCTCGACAATGATTCACTGCCTGCGTTCGGTGAAAAACCTGAAGGGTGGAAAGAATCAGGAAAAAGAATAACTCGCGGGCTATATCGTTCGGCAAACGGGACAAAAATAAATGCAGACGCCAACGGCGCTGCAAACATCCTTAGAAAAGTAGCGGTAAAGTTGGGATTTGATCTCAGCCAAATCAGTAGCGGCGAATTGATAGCGCCTTTGAAAATCCGATTGTGGACTCTTCAAGAATCCCCTCGCCTTTAGGCATGGGGAGTATCAAGGTCAACTCCTAGCTTCTGCCAGCCAAGATAGTACAGTGAAACTTTGGAAACCTGATGGTACGGCTGTTAAAACTTTGAGAGGTCACGAGGATGGGGTTTGGGGAGTTGCTTTTAGTCCTCAAGGAAATGCGATCGCGTCTGCTAGTTGGGATGACACTATTAAACTTTGGAAATTAGATGGAACATTACTGAAAACAATTAAGGCACAGAGTCAGGGTTTAGCGCGAGTCGCTTTTAGTCCTGACGGTCAAACTATTGCCACAGGTGGTGTTGATAATCAGGTGAAATTATGGACTTTAGAGGGAAAGTTGCTGACTGCTTTACCCGGACATCAAGGAACGGTCATCAGTCTTGCTTTTACTGCTGATGGAAACTTCTTGGTTTCGGGGGGAAATGATGGTATTGTGATCCTTTGGGATTTAAAACAAATTCGGTCGTTGAATGAACTAGAGTATGCTTGCAATTGGGTGCGGGATTATTTGCGAACAAATGTAGAGGTAGAGGATAGCGCTCGCCATTTGTGCGATAATATTGGCAAACCATAGACTCAATAGGAATGAGGAAATATTAGTTTTAAGACATTTTTTCCAAGTACTGCTTGTAGCCTAGTTTATCTAATTGCGCTTGTTTTTGTAGTACTGATTCCGCTAGATTTTGACGATATTGCTGAACTTGTTCTAGCAATTTTGGCTGATGGGTGGCTAAGATTTGTACGGCTAAAAGTCCGGCGTTCTTGGCGTTACCAATGGCGACGGTGGCGACGGGGATTCCAGCTGGCATTTGCACGATCGAATATAGAGAATCGACGCCTTGTAAATTACGAGTAGCCACGGGCACGCCAATCACGGGCAGGGGTGTCAGGGCGGCAACCATACCGGGCAAATGGGCTGCCCCTCCAGCACCGGCGATAATCACTTTTATGCCCCGTTGGTGGGCGCTTTTGGCGTAGTCTACCATGCGATCGGGTGTACGATGGGCAGAGACGATCGCAACTTCGCAAGGGACGCCGAATTCTTCGCAAATTGCGATCGCTCCCTGCATGGTGGGCAAGTCGGAATCGCTGCCCATGATAATGCCTACTAATGGTTGAGTCATTTGTCAGTTGTCATATTTTTATAAATACACACAAATATACCACTTTTTTATTATATGCTTGAATCAAATTTAATAGTAACTCAAGTTGCTAGTTACTTGCACTCTGGGTACGTTGTTGCGCTTTAGCGCTCTTATCCAAGTTGGTATAAGAGCGCTAAAGCGCAACAACGTACCTAATACAACCTTAATTATATAACCAGCAACTTGCGTTGCTAAATAAACTGAACACTCAGAAACCCTGTTTTTAACAGCCGCACCCAGATCGTGATAAATTAAATATCATAAATCATCAGATAGGCAATAAAACCACCAATCGCTACCTAGATGGATATTATCAACGCTAGAGTACCCGAATACAAAGCTTTGCAGCAAATATCAATTGATTCGGGCGGGATCATTCAGAAAATTATGCCAATGTACGTTGCTGGCAAACCCTCAGCAGATAAAGAAGTTGTAGATGTAAATGGGGATTGGGTTTCCCTGGGGGGTGTCGATTTGCAGATTAATGGGGCGCTGGGCTTGGCATTCCCAGATTTGAATGCAGATAATAAAGACAAACTCCCAGAAATCTGTAAATTTATGTGGGATCGGGGCGTTGATGGTTTTTTGCCTACTCTTGTTACAACTTCGGTAGAGAAGATTCAACGAAGTCTATCAGTGTTAGCTAATTTTATAGTAACTCAGCTAAACGATCGACCAACGGCTCAAATATTGGGAGTACACTTAGAAGGGCCTTTTTTGAATCCTGAAAAGCGCGGGGCGCACCCATCTGAGTATTTATTGCCGCTGACTATTGATAATGTGAAGAGGGTTTTGGGTGCTTACGCAGATATCGTGAAAGTTATCACTTTAGCACCAGAATTAGATTTAACTGGAGAGGTAATTCCTTATTTGCGTTCTTTGGGCATTATCATCAGTTTAGGACACTCCCAAGCTACTGCCGATCAAGCGCAAAAGGCATTTAAATTGGGTGCATCAATGGTGACTCATGCCTTCAATGCTATGCCCAGTTTACATCATCGCGAACCTGGATTATTGGGTGCTGCTATAGTCGATCGAGATGTTAAATGCGGTTTGATTGCTGATGGTCAGCACGTATCTCCGACAATGTTGCAAATATTACTACAAGCTAGCAGTTACGAAAGAGGTATTTTCTTAGTTAGCGATGCTTTGGCACCTTTGGGACTGCCGGATGGCGTTTACCCGTGGGATATTCGCGAGATTGAAGTAAAAAACGGCACGGCGAGATTGCCAGATGGAACGCTTTCCGGGACGACTTTATCGTTATTGGTAGGGGTGCAGAATTTGGTGAAGTGGGGAATTTGCGACAGAGAAGAAGCGATCGCACTTGCCACTGTTGCACCCCGAAAAGCAATTGGTATAAAAGGAATCATCGGTAAACCTGCTGCCCAGTTATTGCGCTGGCAAATAACGCAACCAGAACCGAATGACGAACCGATACTGACCTGGGAAAGATTATTTAGCTAACCTAACTCTAAAGTTGTTGTGCCAAATATGTGCGAGATATTGATATTGGGTATGCCGCGAGTGTACATCCGAAGGCATTCAAATACTGGCTTCATCCCGTAACTTTCAGCCAGGGAAATAGCCTGGGGATTAGCATCGGGGGTATCTAAAAATATAGGCTTACCGTCACCCAGGCTACTGAGGCATTGAAATAAACTTTCAGCAATTTGGGCATCGTCAGCAAACAGAGGCCCAATTCTCAACCCGTGCGGGATTCTCTAATTACGCCATAGCCGCACAAATTGCCATCATTAATATAGGCATAGCCTGCACGCGCTGGTGAATTAACCCATTCTTGTAGAAAAGCTGGACGAGGTGCGGGAAAATGTTGGTGATCGTAATTAAAAATATCTGCAAATGGGATATCTTTTAGCGTCACAATGTTGTCAGGAGGTGTAGCAGCTATCCCCGTACCTTGATAGCGAATATGGCGATAGGCTGGCACAAAACCAAATTTGCGGTAGTTTTCTACTTGTGCTAAGACACCATCGAGGGCAAAATTGCGATCGCCTAGTAACCTCAAAGCCTCATTCCAAGTTTGCAAGCCAAAACCTTGACCGCGCCGATCGGGTTTGACAATATAAAAACCGATAAAGCCAAAAGTCTCGCCGTAGCGTACCGCCGAAATAGTGCTGATGGGTTCGCCGTCGATTTCACCAATCAAAAAACCGCCAGGATCGGCGGCATAGAAGGCAGCTGCATCGTTAATGCCGGTATTGCACCCCTCTGCTGCGCCCCAATCGAGGGGGAGTTCTAACTCAGCAAGGGTCATTGGTCGAATTGTCAATCGGTCGCTGCTCATAGCTTAAGCATTCGATAGTGAGTGAAAGTTACCTCAAAAGTAACGTCTAATGGTAAGTTTAAGCGTTGGAAACAACTTAACAGCAGGAAAATTAATGAACGCAACCGACGATAAAACCATTGTTCAGGACTACTTTAATTCTACTGGCTTCGATCGCTGGCGGCGTATCTATGGCGATGGCGAGGTGAATAAAGTCCAGCTGGATATCCGCGAGGGACATAAGCAAACAGTTGATACCGTACTAAGTTGGCTGACATTTGATGGCAATCTATCAAAGCTATCAATCTGCGATGCCGGTTGTGGTGTTGGCAGTCTCAGCATTCCCTTGGCGCAGGCGGGAGCTAAAGTTTATGCTAGCGATATCTCTGAGAAGATGGTGGGCGAAGCAAAGGAAAGAGCCGAAGCTGTTTTGGCTAACACCGATAATGTTACTTTTGCGGTGCAAGACTTAGAGGGTTTGAGCGGTAGATACCACACTGTCATTTGCCTGGATGTCCTGATCCACTATCCCCAAGATAAGGCAGCTGAAATGATTGCTCACCTCACTTCTTTGGCAGAGTCTCGTCTAATTCTCAGCTTTGCACCTCACACCTTTGCTCTTTGTTTGCTCAAGAAAATTGGTAGTTTCTTCCCCGGTCCGAGTAAAGCGACTCGCGCTTATCTGCATCGCGAAGCTGATGTTGTCGAAATTCTTGAGACTTGCGGCTTTTCAGTTCAGCGGTCAGCTATGACCCGTACCCGCTTTTACTTCTCCCGCATACTGGAAGCTACGCGGAAATGAGGTTATAATCGCGGCAATACTGATGCTATAGGCTGGAACTATGAGGATAATCAAAAAAGTGTCTGCGGGTTTATTGCTTACATTTGGATGTGTTTTTCTAATGGTTCCAGTCTTGGTTTGGACAATGCCCAACAAAGATGCTTCTCCAGAAGATAGAGAGGAGGACGCAAATGCTGCCTTGGGTGGTTTAGTCTTGGGTATCCCTGCCGTAGCATGGGGTGCTTGGCTGGCAAGGGGATTATATCGACAAGGAAAGCAAGAAAAATACGATCGCCTCAATTCTACTTTTTACAGGCTGATTAAAGAAAGCGATGGGCAGTTTACAGTTTTGCGGTTTGCAATGGAGGCACAGCTACCAGGAAAAGAAGCGAAAAAATATCTAGATGAAAAAGCGAAGGAGTTTCAAGCTAATTTTGATGTGACTGAAACCGGCGATATTAGTTATCGCTTTCATTTGTAGGATTTAGCAGCAGATTTATGGTAAGAGTTTTTTTGGTCGTAGCATCTATTTTGGGTGGTTTATCTGTAGCTGGCGGTGCTTTTGCTGCCCATGCTTTGAAGGAAAAATTGAGCGAGCGATCGAAATTTTTGAAACTGGCGCTCGTTACCAAATGTATCACGCTTTGGCACTTTTGCTGGTGGCGTTGCTGTTAACTCGCGCTGAAGTACCCCAAACTTTTCTAGTAGCATCTGGATTTGCTTTTATCGTTGGCGTTGCGCTTTTCTCCGGTAGTTTGTATGCGCTGAGTTTTAGTGGGATTAAGTGGCTGGGTGCAATTACTCCCTTGGGAGGAGTAGCTTTTATGGTGGGATGGGGTTGTTTGGCAGTTGCTGCTTTCAGCTTTAAGTATTAATCATATTGTGTCCGGTTGCTATGAGCGATATCGTCAATTTGTCTGTTTTCATCGTTGGTTGAATATTGGGTATGTTGTTGCGCTTCAGCGCTCTTTAAAGAGCGCTGAAGCGCAACAACATAC
>NZ_JAIQZN010000098.1 GCF_023333585.1 Argonema antarcticum A004/B2 | reverse complement strand
GAGGTTACTCCGTAAGGGATTATGGACTTCATGTAACAGTTGGAGTTGGCTTAATCGCCCTGGCGGTTGCTATAATTTTATGTCAAGGTTTTGGGGAAATCGTGTAAAATCATACAGAGCTAAATGAGCGGGTATCCGCATTGAATTCCTTATTTTGGTTTTGTAGAGATTTGCCCAGTGACTCATACTAACTTAGACTTCTTAGCCCAGACCGATCCGGTAGCGGCAGAATTTATCCAGCAGGAACTACAGCGCCAACGCGACCATCTGGAGCTGATTGCCAGCGAAAACTTTACGTCGGCAGCTGTTTTGGCAGCACAGGGTTCTGTTTTAACTAACAAGTACGCAGAAGGGTTACCAGGCAAGCGGTACTACGGCGGCTGCGAGTTTATCGATAAAATCGAGCAGCTGGCGATCGATCGCATAAAACAGCTCTTTGGCGCTGCCCATGCCAACGTACAACCTCATTCTGGCGCACAAGCAAATTTTGCCGTCTTCCTATCCTTGTTGCAACCGGGCGACACGATCATGGGAATGGACTTGTCCCACGGAGGACACCTCACCCACGGTTCGCCAGTCAACGTATCCGGGAAATGGTTTAAAGTTTGTCAGTACGGCGTTAGTCGCGAGACAGAACAATTAGACTATGACCAAGTTCGGGAACAAGCGTTGCAACATCGTCCCAAACTGATTATCTGCGGCTATTCGGCTTATCCCCGCGTCATCGAGTTCGATAAGTTCCGCAGCATCGCAGATGAAGTCGGTGCCTACCTGCTAGCCGACATCGCCCACATTGCCGGTTTGGTTGCTACAGGACATCACCCCAACCCCCTCCCCCACTGTCATGTCGTCACCACGACCACTCACAAAACTTTACGCGGCCCCAGGGGTGGTTTAATTATGACCAACGACCCGGAACTGGGCAAGCAGTTAGATAAAGCCGTTTTTCCAGGCACTCAAGGCGGGCCGCTGGAACACGTTATTGCCGCCAAAGCAGTTGCCTTTGGAGAAGCCCTCAAGCCGGAGTTTAAAACTTATTCGGCACAAGTAATCCAAAATGCCCGCGCTTTGGCTACCCAACTTCAGCAACGCGGCTTCAAAATTGTTTCTGGTGGGACAGATAATCACCTATTGCTGGTTGACCTGCGCTCGATCGGCATGACGGGCAAACGCGCCGACCAACTGGTGAGTCAAGTTAACATTACGGCTAACAAAAATACGGTTCCCTTCGATACGGAGTCGCCTTTCGTCACCAGCGGCTTAAGGTTGGGTTCGCCAGCAATGACCACACGCGGTATGGGAGAAGCTGAGTTTATCGAGATTGCCGATATAATTGCCGATCGACTCCTGAATCCCGAAGACGAGGCAGTTGGCCAAGAATGTCGGGGTCGAGTGCGATCTTTGTGCGATCGCTTCCCCCTCTATCCTCACCTCAACATACCAGTACCCGCTCTGGTTTAGCGCCTATGAAAATCTTTCTCGCCCTAACTTGCGGATTGTTGGCAGGAACAGTGAAGTCTGGAAATGTAGTAGACTCTGCCTGACACTGTTTTGTCGCACTTCCTACTGATTTTCAGATGCCTTACGCCTACCATCTGATTGCCTTCGCAGTCTCAGCCGCTGTTGTCCTCTGGAGTACGCCAGCGGTCAACAAATTTGGCCTCAAAAGCGGACTTTTCGACATACCGGACAAACGAAAAGTCCACCAGCACCCAATGGTTCGCTTAGGAGGCGTGTCTATCTTTGCCGGAACTCTCATCGCACTTTTAGTCGTTTGGTGGTCAGGAGGCTTTCTAGACGCCGGTGGCCAGATTCTTCACCCGGACGAAGAGTATGAAATCTGGGGAGTCACACTTGGAGGTCTGGCCTTTTTCCTAATTGGCTTAGCAGATGACTTGTTTGGCTTATCGCCCTTCACGCGGTTGCTGATGCAGACGATTGTCGCCAGCATGGCTTGGAAGGCTGGTGTCCAAATTGAATTTCTCTCTATGCCCTTTCAGGAAGCACTGCCTTTGCCAGTTTGGATCGGTCTGCCGATCACGGTACTCTGGCTGGTAGGTATGGTCAATGCCACCAACTGGATAGATGGTCTCGATGGGTTAGCCGCTGGGGTGTCTGGTATTGGTGCCTTCGTGATGCTCATTGTTTGTTTGTTTATGGGTCAACCCGCAGCAGCATTGATTGCGGCGGCTTTGGCTGGTGCGCTGCTGGGATTTCTGCGCTATAATTTCAACCCCGCCCAAATCTTTATGGGGGATGGAGGTGCGTACTTTGTGGGCTTTACTTTGGCTGGCGTCGGGGTGATCGGTTTGGTGAAAACTACAGCTTTCACTTCTTTCGTTCTGCCTTATGTGATTTTAGCAGTCCCACTTTTGGATATGTCAGCTGTGATTCTCGATCGCCTCCGTCACGGTAAGTCACCTTTTCTTGCCGATAAACGACATCTCCATCACCGACTGCTCAAAGCTGGTCTATCCCACCGCTTGACTGTATTGTTTATTTATTGTTTGACTTTGTGGGCGGGTAGTTTGGCCTTGGCTTTTGCTGGCATACCTCATGGGCTAATCTATGCTGTAGGTGCAAGTTTGCTGCTGGCTTACACTAGCTGGAAAGTCTGGAAATACATCGAAACGATGAAGGAATAAGGATTAAGGATAAAAATTATGTCCTGTTCCTAAAAAGTTGGTCAAAGTTATCCAATCTCTGAGTCTTTTCCCTAATCCCTATTTTCTTTTGACTTTTGACTTTTGACTTTTGACTTTTCTAGCCCCTAGCCCCTCAAAAAAATGAGCGCCGAAATTATTTGTGTCGGAACGGAGTTACTGCTGGGTGATATCCTCAATAGCAATGCCCAGTTCTTAGCCCAACAATTAGCTCAATTGGGAATTCCTCATTACTACCAAACGGTTGTAGGAGATAACCCAGAACGTCTCAAACAAGTACTGGCTATTGCTTGCGATCGGGCCTCCATTCTCATCTTCACTGGCGGTCTTGGCCCCACTCCCGATGACCTGACCACGGAAACGATCGCAGACTTTTTTGGCGTCCCGTTGGTGGAACAACCGGAAATTGTGGAAGATATCGCCCAAAAATATGCCCGACGCGGACGTCAAATGACTCCCAGCAACCGCAAACAAGCCTTAATTCCTCAAGGTGCAGAAATTTTAGCCAACCAATGGGGAACTGCACCGGGTATAATATGGCAACCCCGCACTAATCTAACCATTCTCACCTTTCCAGGCGTCCCCTTTGAAATGTACGGAATGTGGCAGGAAATCGCTGTCCCTTATCTCAAAAGCCAAGGCTGGGGCAAGGAAATCATCTACAGCCGGATGTTAAGATTTTGGGGCATTGCTGAAGCTGCATTAGCTGAAAAAGTTGCTCCTTTCTTCAATTTGCCAAATCCTACCGTTGCCCCTTATGCAAGTCAAGGTGAAGTGAAACTTAGGGTTTCGGCTAAAGCTGTATCTGCTACATTAGCTAACGAAATAATTTCGCCAGTCGAACAACAATTGCGCCAAATTGCCGGAATGGATTACTACGGCGCGGATGGCGACAGCCTAGCTTCAGTGGTGGGTCAGATGCTGTCAGAATTCGGTGAAACTCTCTCTGTGGCAGAATCCTGCACTGGCGGCAGTCTCGGTAGTATGCTGACTTCTGTCCCCGGAAGTTCTAATTATTTCCTGGGCGGGATTATTTCTTATGATAATGCGGTGAAAATATCCCTATTGGGCGTTAATCCCGACGATTTAGATCGAGTGGGCGCTGTGAGCGAAACGGTGGCGAAACAAATGGCTGTCGGTGTGCTGGAGCGCCTCTCGACAACCTGGGGACTAAGTATTACGGGAATTGCAGGCCCAGGTGGCGGTACGGAAACTAAGCCTGTGGGTCTGGTCTACATCGGTCTGGCTGGGCCTAACAACCTGGTAAAAAGTTTCGAGCATCGCTTTAATTCCCTACAAGACCGCTCTTTGATTCGCCACATTAGCACTTGTACCGCTCTCGACCACCTGCGGCGGGATCTTTTGTCCAGATAATTGAAAAATTATTAACAATCCTTAACCTTGCCGATTATTTGTTATCATAAAGTAAAGGACTCAATCCCCAGGAGTACTTCTCCCTAATTTTTTTTGTATATTACAATACAAAAAAAGGGATTTTTGAGTAACCAAAACCGCAGACCTAATACTGGGTGTTTCGCCCCTGGGCGCAAGACTTAGACCGTATGGAAGGAGTTGTCTGTTAAATGGACTTTATCGAAGATATACTGGAAACGCTAAAGGAATTGGCACGTAGAATCATCGATGTGCTGCTAGGCCCAGAGATGCAACCCGAACCAGAACCTATTCCCATTCCTGTAAACGAACCAGGTCGTCGCCGCTAGTCTGTATGGATTGAATTACGCCATTGCACAAGCTGAGTATTTTGGTATTGCATGGCCCCAATCTTAACCTTCTGGGACAACGAGAACCGGGGGTTTATGGCCGCGTAACCTTAGATGAAATAAACCGCCTGCTAGAAAAAGAAGGGCAGGCGCTAGAGGCTGATGTGACGGCTGTACAGTCGAATCACGAAGGCGTCTTAGTGGATGCTATTCATGAAGCTTTAGGGCGTCATCAAGGAATTTTGATTAACGCTGGGGCGTATACGCATACCAGCGTAGCAATTCGCGATGCTCTAGCAGGCATTGCCCTTCCGACTGTAGAGGTTCACCTAAGCAACATTTACCGCCGTGAGGAATTTCGGCATCATTCCTGGATTGCAGCAGTTGCGATCGGGCAAATTAGTGGTTTTGGGGCCGAAAGTTATCGTTTGGGACTGCAAGCCCTAGTTTACCACCTCAGACAATCCCCCACATCGGGTTAGAATGGCGTTTCTTCCACAGAAACGTTATTAACATAAAAAAAATTAATGCGGTACTCTCTGTTAAGCAGGTTTCGCGGTGCCCTGCTAGGCGCTGCTATAGGAGAAATTTGGGGCGCTTACGGTGAATCGTGGCAGCAGGGGGTAAAAGAACCTTCTGGATTGCCGTCTAGCTGGGGGCGTTTGGTCGTTCGCGGCACCGAAGGCTTGATTCGGCAAGGAAAGTTGGATTTAGCAGATTGGGGCGAACCTTCATTGGGGAAGCGACCCTTGACGGAAAGCGGCAAGGCTTACGAAGAAGCCAGTTTTTCAGGGTATGCTTCGCCAAATACAGACGAAACATATACCAAATATGACCACAAAAGCGCAGCTGGTTCGGGGATAGTTGCGACTGTGCCGGTAGCTTTATTTTTTCACGAAGATGAAGTTAAACTGCGACAAAATTTGCAGCAGGTGGCAGATGTGTGGCAGGATGACTCTGTATTAAAGGATGGCACGTTAGCGATCGGGTATGCGATCGCACTCGCCCTCAAGGAAAGACTCGACCCTGCCACCCTGATTCCTGAAATCCTGATCTATCTCGATGTGGAGACGCCACTGGTACATCAACTCAGACAAGTCCAAACTTTGTTAGAAGAGGGTGCTGGGTTAGAAATGACTTTGGAGACTCTAATGCCGCGTCATTCAGCGCCGCGTCCCAATGTTGCGATCGCCTTGGCTTTTTACTGTTTTTTGAGTACCCTGGAAGACTTGCGCCTCTCTGTTGTCCGTGCCGCTCGTTGTCCGCAACCGGAAATTACCATAGCTTTAACAGGTGCTTTATCTGGAGCCTACAATAGTATAGCTGGGATACCAGTAGGATGGCGTCTGGCCCTGGGCAAACAAAAGGACGAGAATTCCCCTTTGGCTACACTCTGGGGACTACATTCCGAAACCGAACTATTGAGACTGGCAGCTCGTCTTCTGGCAGCTTGGTCTGGTGTTTGCGATGCAGAAAAGTTCCTGATTGACACCAGCCTTGTTTCAGCAGTTGCAGCTCCTAAAGTTATCAAGCCACGCTAAAAATATATTGGTGATGAGTTATTAGTCATCATTTATGAGCAACTGACTTTTGACAACTGACTTTTGACAACTGACAACTGACTTTTGACAACTGACAACTGACTTTTGACAAATGATTAAAGAACAACCTCAACTTTCACCCACCGGCGCTATCCAAAAGCCGTCGCAGATGGCAGATGGCACCTGGTTTGAATATCCCATCAAAGTGCAACCCCACCACACCGACTATTCAGGCAAC
Source organism: Argonema antarcticum A004/B2 (assembly GCF_023333585.1). Lineage (GTDB taxonomy): Bacteria > Cyanobacteriota > Cyanobacteriia > Cyanobacteriales > Aerosakkonemataceae > Argonema > Argonema antarcticum. The sequence continues at coordinate 19,722 of NZ_JAIQZN010000098.1, read as the reverse complement.
GTCTGGCATGGTTCCTATATAACCTGGATGGAAGAGGCGCGAGTGGAATGCTTGCGATCGATCGGCGTTGAGTTTGCCGACCTGGTAGCCTTGGGTTGCGATTTGCCAGTGGTAGAGCTTTCCGTGCGATATCATCGAGCTTTGCGAATGGGAATGACAGCAATAGTCAAGGCGCGGATGACAGATATCGACGGCGTGCGACTGAATTGGGATAACCAAATTCAGTCTGTAGATGGAGAAGAACTATATGTGACGGCAAGGGTAACTTTAGTAGCAGTTGATAGGGAAAAAGGCAAAATTATGCGCCAATTACCACCAGCTGTCAAGGATGCCTTAGCTCGACTTTCCGTTTAAAAGGCAACTCTTGTGTGGGGCAGGCAAGATGCCCGCCCCACAAGATACAATTCCATCCTTCATATCATGTCCGGTGGCATCTGTTGCCTAAAAAATTTCCCCTCTTATCTGTGTTCATCTGTGTTTATCTGTCTTTATCTGTGGTAAAAATTGAACCACCGATGACAACAAACAATTTGACGATATCACTCTTACACTAACAATCCTACCGGACATGATATCACCTATCAGTAACCTTTTGCCAAACAGCTTGGGGAATCTGAATTATTTGCTGCCCAAGTTCTTGAGGGCCAATTCCAAAGGCTAGCTGCAAAATCAGTACAATTGTGACGTTCTCCCCCGTTAATTTCTGCGAAATATAACGGGGGCTTCTCAGGATTAAAACAAGGATAATTGTACTCCATTAAAACCCTAAGCTTCAGGCTTCACAGGCTGTCTACCGACTAAGCCTCCACCCGCAGAAACGATGAGTCCCACCGCTTGTAATGCTTTAATTAAAATATTAATTGCAGCGTTTTCATCCCTGTCCATAGTTAAATTACACTTCGGACAACAATGAGTTCTAACTGACAAAGTTTTAGGAACTTTTATGCCACAACCAGAACAGTCCTGTGACGTATTATGTGGATTCACTTTAACAATATGGACTCCGCATTTTACTGCCACTGATTCCAATATTGTTATAAATTGACTCCATGCAGCATCAAGAATTGATTTAGCTAGCTTTGAATTACGTGCTAGGTTTTTGATCTGTAAATCTTCGACTGCAATAAGATCGTAAGCCCTCACTAATTGATGAGCAGTCTTATAATGAAAATCCTTTCTTTGACGTTGAATACGTTGATGGATTTTAGCAATTTTATTCTGCTGCTTTTTGTAACTATTCGATCCTTTTTCCTGACGTACTAAAAACCTTTGTTGACGAGCTAAATGATTTTGTGCTTTTCTATAAATTTGCTGAATTGGTACAACTTCGCCATCCGATGTTGTTAAAAATTCCTTTAAGCCTACATCAATTCCTACCGCAGTTTTAACAGTATCAATCGGCTTTGGTGTTGGTACTGTCTCATCTTCAGCACTGATACATACATACCAACCATCGGCTTTTTTTACTATGGTGCAGGTTTTTAAAACAAAGCCGTGAGGTAGTGAACGATGAACAATTACCGGAATTTTACCAATTTTACTGAGTTTTAAAATCCCATTATTAATATGTGCGCCAGCCTTAGCACAATTGACTCTAGGAAAAGTAAATGAACGTAGTTCACCTACTTTTTTAAATCTAGGTCTACCTCCACGTTTCCCCGATTTATCAGGTTTAATCCATCTATCCCAAGCTTTGTCTAACCGCTTTAAATTTTGTTGTTGGACATCGTGATATATATATTTATACTCCGGGAATAATTCTTTGGTTTGCTTAAGGAGTCCTGCTTGAAAATTATAGTTAGGAAATTGTTCTGGAATATCTCCAATTGGTTCTGAAACTAATGAGCATCTATCAATACTGCATCTTGTACGACTCAACCAGTCTAAACGCTGCCCCAAAGAATAATTATAGTGACGACGCAATAATTCTAACCACTGCATCATCACTATTTTTTGCTCTGGACTTGGCTTAATTTTGTACTGGTAGGTTAATAGCATAGTTCTTAAAAATGCTACTATTATTATATACTAAAAATAATGATTCGCTACGCTCAATTTATATTTTGGTCGCAATTCCTCACCCGTTAAATCAGAGATTATAACGGGTGTCCCCTTGCTCCATTTATGATGGCAATTGAAATAGCTGTGCTTAGAGTTGCTTTGACTACTTTGAACAACCAGGTGAATACCAATCCAGATACAATTATGGCAGCAATCGAAATAATCAAACTTAGTGACATAGTTTTATTTTATTATATCGAAAGAATGGAAGTGCCTCTCTGTCCCAAGCTATAACTACCGATCGATCCTTATAATCAAGTCGATGACTTTTTGGTTGGCAGCTATATTTATATTTTCATAACCGAGTTCTGTCGCTTTTTGAAAGTCGTCGTTTGCTCCTTGGTTATCTCCAAGATCGGAGAGCATCGCTCCTCTGTTGAAGTAAGCTTCAACAAAGTTTGGTTTGATATTTATTGCCCGATTAAAATCTGCGATCGCATCTTCATTTTCCCTCATTTTGTAGCGAACTACGCCTCGGTTAGAGTAAGCTTCTGCAAATTCGGAATTAAGCTCGATCGCACAATTAAAATCTGCGATCGCTGTTTGGTATTCTTCCATAGTATAACGAGTCGCACCTCTGCTTGAGTAGGCTTCTACCAAATTAGCATTTAAAATTAAGGCCCGATCGAAATCAGCGATCGCTTCTTGATAATTTCCCATTTCATAGCGAACTGCACCTCGATTTGAGTAAGCTTCTGCCAAATTTGGAGACAATGCGATCGCGTTATTAAAATCGCCCATTGCTAGCTGATAATTACCCAGCGTATAGTAAACGATACCCCGGCTGGAGTAGGCATCCAAAAAGTCAGAATTTAGGCTTAATGTACGATGGTAATCTTCTAGCGCTTCTTGATAATTTATGAGATATTGCTGCAAAGAACCTCGGATATAATAATTTTCGGCAAAATCCGGTCTCAGACGAATCAAATCCGTGTAATCCCCAATTGCTCCCCGATAATCTCCCATATCGTTGATGCGAACCAAAAATATTCTTGAAGACGCTAACGAATAGTCAGGCTTGTTGCGAAGCAACAATTTATAATCATCAATTGCTCCCTGATAATCTCCGATTTGTTCGCGAGTATAAGCTCGTTCGTAATGGGCTTTAATAGAGTGCGGATCGAGAAAAAGCCACTGGTTATAATCCTCAATTGCTCCTTGATAATTATTCATTTTTCTGCGAACATAAGCCCGTTTTTTATAGGCATCCGTATAGTAAGGTTTGAGATCGATTAAGCGATTATAATCATCAATAGCTGCCTGGTAATTTTCCATCTTTTCCCAAACATAAGCCCGTTTTTCATAAGCATCAACATAGTTTGGCTTGAGACGAAGGAACTCGGTATAATCCTCAATCGATCCTTGGTAATTTTCTATCCAGTTGCGGGCTTCCGCTCGTTTTTCATAAGCATCGGCATAGTTGGAATTTATTTGAATTGCCAGATTGTAATGTTCGATCGCTCCTTGATAATCTAATAATTGCAAGCGGACATTGCCTAATTCATAATGAAGAGGAGCAATTTCAGGATGCTGGATTACACCATGAGCAAAATCTCCGAAAGCCCCTAAAAAATCTCCTTGCCCGAATTTAGTTACAGCTTGGTTGAAAAATTCGTCTGCATTCATTGGATTGCACTCCTATAATTTGGTTGATGGCTCGTTGTTATCTAATTAAATATTATGCTGCTGAAGTTGTCGCAGAACCCGATCTACTTCTTTGTAGAAAGCCATGTTTCTCTGGTAAGAACAGATTCTTAACGAGTTTCGTAAATCTTCTATTGCTCCTTTAAAGTCTCCCAATCTAGAACGAGCGATACCCCGTCCGTAGCATCCATGTTCATCTTTGCTATCAATATTACCTTCTGCTCCGTCTATTCGCTGAGCTTGGCTGTAATCATAAAAAGCTCCTTGTTCGTCGCCTAAGTCATAACGTGAATTTCCCCGATTGTAGTAGGCATCAGCAAAGTTTTCGTTAAGATTTATTGCTTCAGTCAAATCTTCGATCGCTCCCTGATAATTCCCTAGCAAATATTGGGTAACTCCTCGGTTGTAGTAGTTATTGTCGCTGGGATTGAGACGTATAACTTCGGTAAAATCTGCAACCGCTCCTTGATTATCGCCTACGTAGGAACGACTAGCACCTCGTATATAATAGGCATTGGCAATATCGGGATGTAAATTAATATAATGAGTGAAGTCCTCAATCGCTCGTTGATGATCCCCCTGGCTATAACGGACGCTACCTCGCATATAATAGGCGTCTGCAAATTCTGGATTTACCTGAATTGCTCGATCGAAATTTTCTATTGCTCCTTGATAATCTCTCCCGTGATAGCAGGTTTTACCTAATTCATAATAGATAGGAGCCAAGTTGGGATTAAGCGAAATTGACTGACCGAAATCTGCGATCGCTCCGAAAACATCTCCTTCTCCAAATTTGGTCACAGCTTGGTTGAAGAATTCTTCAGCGTTCATTTTGGCTATCCTCAAAAACTAATGACTGACTACTACTATTGTAATTGCTCTCTTACCCAAGCGCGAAAAGCTTTCATTGTTGGACTTCTTCCTGCGGTTTGACTCTGCTTAACATATTGGGTAATTATTTCTGTAATTGGTAATTCAGGAAAATTCGGGCTGGTGTTGGATTCAACATATTTTTTGTCTTGCAGCAAGTTGATTTTTAACTCTCGTCCATCATATCGCCATAATTCGGTAACGCCTAAAGCTTGATAGCTGTTAAATGGCACGCGAGAATCGCTGGTATTGTCAATTTCAAGCGCCAAATCCGGTGGTGGATCTACTGTTAAGTCTATCTCTCGCTTGCCTCTAATAGCAGCTTCATTCTGAATGTAGAAACATTGATCTGGTTCTACACCGCTTTGCATATTTTCACGTTTGAAAGTAGTAGAACCAACACTTCTAAAGTCAATGTTAAGTTCTTCTAGTAGTGCCTTAACCAAGTCACTGATAATTTCTTTATCATCCTCATGTCCGAGTAATGGCATCTTGATTTCCACTGTTTCATTGTAATACGCTAATCTAACAGCAGAACCTTCTCCCATCGACTGAAGGATGTTTTCAAACATCTCCCAGCTAACATTTTCCATCTGCACTGTGTTACCGGGCGGGACAATTAATTGTTTCAGGTCAAAAAATACTTGCTTAATTTCAGTTTTCATCGGTGTAATGGATGTTGTTGATGGTTCGATCTTATCGAATTTAATAAGATCTTGCCACCCTGGGTTCGCTCCTTTGAATATCTTTGGTATTTCTCCATTGCATCTTGGTATCGCCGCATATTTCCCTCTTGCCGATAAATTGATGCCGCCATACGCCAATCTTCGATCGGGCCTTGCTTATCCCCAAGATGATGGCGGAGATCGGCCCGATTGTAACGAGCGTCACCATTTTTAGGATCGAGTTGAACTGCGCGATCGCAATCTGCGATCGCTTCTGGAATTTCTCCTATCTTTATGCGGGCTACACAGCGGTTGGCGTAAGCTTGGGAATTGCTCGATTCCCGTCGAATTACTTCGTTGAAATCGGCTATAGCTCTTGTATAATCCTTATTCCCAAGCCTCTCCAATCCCCGATTGTAGAAATACTCCGCCATTTGTTGATTAACGAGTATTTGCAGATTTTGGTTTGTACAAGCAGAGAGTAATCCGCCACTTACAGAGAGGATTGCTAAGGTAGCGATCGCTCTGACGAAACAATTCATTTTATCGAACTGAAATCATGCGCTCTTCCATCATCTTGCTCGCTTCCAGCACTTCCTGTCTTGCCCACTTATCGGCTGCGATAATATCTTCTAACGATGGATTTGTGCGATGATCGGATTGGTGGCGATCGCACACCCTCTCAATCAATCTCGGAATATCCAAAAAGCCGATCTTCTCTTCCAAAAATAGCGCCACCGCTTGTTCGTTCGCCGCATTCAACACAGCAGGCATCGAACCACCCGCACGACCGACTGCATAAGCCAACTGCATACAAGGATATTTTTGATGGTCGGGTTCCCGGAAAGTTAAACTGCCAGCTTTCACCAAATCCAAACGTTCCCAATCTGTGTAAATTCGCTCCGGCCAAGACATAGCATAAAGCAATGGCAAACGCATATCAGGCCAACCCAACTGCGCTAAAACAGAAGTATCTTGTAACTCAATTAAAGAGTGAATAATACTTTGGGGATGGATAACAATATCGATATTGTCGTAATCCAAACCGAAGAGGTAATGAGCCTCAATAACTTCCAACCCCTTATTCATTAAAGTAGCCGAATCGACAGTGATTTTGCGACCCATCGACCAGTTAGGATGCTTCAGCGCGTCTGCAACTTTAACTTCTGCCAACTTCTCAACCGGCCAATCTCGGAAAGCACCGCCAGAAGCTGTCAGCAGAATTCGCCGCAACCCACCTGGGGGAACACCCTGGAGACACTGGAAAATCGCCGAATGTTCTGAGTCTGCTGGTAATAGCTTAACACCGTGTTTCTCTACCAAAGGTATAACAACTGGCCCACCAGCAATCAAGGTTTCCTTATTTGCCAAGGCGATATCTTTGCCAGCTTCGATCGCAGCAATAGTAGGTAGCAACCCCGCACAGCCTACAATACCCGTAACCACAGATTCTGCATCGCCGTAGCGTGCCACTTCAATCACTCCGGCTTCTCCAGCCAGTAAGATGGGTTGGGGGTCGAGGTCAGCAAGCGCCGCTTTGAGTTCGGGTAACTTATCTTCTTCGCAGATAGCCGCAATTTCCGGTCTAAACTGCCGGATTTGCTGAGCCAGCATCGCCACATTGCGTCCAGCTGCCAACCCCACAAGCCGAAACCGATCGGGATACTGAGCGACGATATCCAGCGTCTGAGTGCCAATAGAGCCAGTGGAACCAAGAAGTGTAATCGCTTTCACAATTTTTAAGAATTAACCGCAATTTTACTATACGCTTTTGAAGCCCCTAAGCGGAAAGTCGCCCAATTTAACCAATAAATTATTGGTTTGGTCGTCCATAAATAAATTCGTGGATAAAAAATAAAGCATAAAATTGTTGTTTTAAGCCCAAATAGGTTGACTTATGGTTTAATTTGTGATAACTTATCTCAGCAATTAAATAGCTGTGTATAATTTGTTTGAGCAAGCAGGATAGATATTAAGAGTGGACATTCTACTAATTGTTGCTGAAGTCAGCCTTCTGATTTTAGTTTTCTATCTGTTTAACTGGTTATTTGGAATAATTTCTAAACACAGTATCAAAGTTTCTTGGCTAAAGGGACGCGCTGAGAAGATTAAACTTTTGCGCCGCAATATCAGCAGACTTTCACTGTTCATTTGCGTGGTTCTTTGTTTAGCGCTGATTGGTGCAAATGGGTTATTGCTTTATCAAGACAAAAACGTACAGGAATATCAACTAGCTTTAATTTATAGTATTCCTATTCAATTTTGGCAAGGGCTGGTTACTGCAATTTTGAAAAGTATTAGCCTTTTGAGTATAGTAGGATTGAGCGTAAAACCCCTACATAGTTTACTAGATGTAATTTGCGATCGCACGAAGCGCTACGAAAAACTCTCAGCTAATGATGAGAGCGTAGAGACTTTTTTTAGTTTACTGAAAATAAACCTCACCAATAGCATTTGGTTCCTAGCTGTTATCCTGTGTGCCCAATTTTTACTTGTGCCACAAGTTGTTATAAATTATCTATACATCGCCTTAAGAATTTATATCATCATTGCTCTGGGGATACTTTTTGTAAAAGCTATCTCTGCGATCGTTAATAGCTTAGACGATCTGGGCATTAAATACTCCCGTCCCGATAACTGGCTGCGTTTCTACGACCATCTGCGCCAAGCACTCCCACTGATTCAAAAGTACCTGGAATATGTTATATATGTTAGCATGGCAACACTGGTTGTTTTACAAATTGATTTCATAGCTGGGATGGCTGTTTACGGCCCAAGAATAATTCAGATTATTGGTATTATATTTTTTAGTGGCTTCTTAGTTCAAGTTACCAACTTAACTATCGAAGAGATACTGCTCAAAAACAAAACTCTGACAGACTTACAAAAACAAAGACGATTAACTATCATCCCCCTCATCCAGAGCTTCGTGAAATATCTGATTTATTTTACCGGAGGGATTGCTATCCTGAGAAATCTAAATATAGACCCCACGCCTATTTTAGCAGGCGCAGGTATCGTAGGTTTAGCGGTTGGTTTTGGGGCGCAAAACCTGATTAACGATATGGTTTGTGGATTCTTTATCCTGTTTGAAAACTATTACTTAGTTGGGGACTATATCCAAATAAAAGATTCATCTGGATTTGTAGAGGCAATTGACTTAAGAACCACCCGCATTCGACATCCGAACGGTCAATTATACATTGTCCGCAATGGAGAAATTAACAATATTATCAACTATTCTAAGCAATATATTTATGCGGTAGTGGAAGTACGAGTATCCTATGAATCGAATCTCGATCGCGTGTACGCAGTTATAGAAAAACTAGGAAGGGAATTAAATGAAAATAACGAGGATGTGCTGGAGCCAACGCTAGTAGATGGAGTAGAAAAATTTGACGAATACAACTTGTTAATTCGGACTATCACAAAAGTAAAACCAGGCACTCATAATAAAATTCAACGATTGCTTCGCAAGCTGATCAAAGATTTATTTGACAGGGAAGGAATTGAAATTCCTTTTGTGCGGCGAATATTAATTGTTAAGAATTACCCAGAAAGTGATTCTTTAAACACTGACATTGAGTTATTGTAACATCTCTGGGCTACAATCTTATCCGCTTTTAATTAATTGCTCTTCCGTATTTACTATGCTATTTGAGCAGAGGGGCAGGGGGGCAGAGGAATAAAAATGTTATTTTTAACAAACGCTCAAAGCAAGGACGGGACTGTATTTGTACTCAGCAGTAAAGCCGAAGCACTTTGCTACAACACAAAGGCGATCGCCTGCCTGTTAAGCCGGATACCGATTGCTTTAACTTATGTCAAAATTTAGTGAAATTTCCGCTTGTTCGATTTATCCTTATATGGTATGGGGTTGCGATCGCTCAGATCGCTGCCACTCCCGCATACAAGTCGCTTGCTATCTGCCTTGCGACTTGAGCTAAACCATTTTAATTACAAATTAAAAAAGGAAATCTACGGTTATGGCACAAGAATCCGCTGCCAGCTTCTTTAAAGCTATCCAGCAAGATGAAGCATTAAAGGCAAAACTCAAAGCAACAACCGATGCAGAAGCTTTTGTCAAAATTGCTGAAGAACGTGGCTATAAATTCACAACTGAAGAACTGCAAAAGCAGATCGAACAAATGTCTCCAGAGGAGGTAGCAGCTTTTATCAATCCGGGGGTTGGCCCAAGGCGGCACCTCGTCGCAAGGTAATTTGTGGTTAAGTAGCGTAGGGTGCGTTGCAACGCACCCTACAAAATGCTAACTTTTCCAACTCGTCAAACCTTGCAAAGAATTTTGCAAATCGTGAGTTAAATCAGCAACAGCTTTACGACGACTGGAGTGATACTCATCCCATCGAGATGAAACCGATAGAGGTTCTCCCACCGTTATTTTTACCCTTTGCTTACCGAGTTTGGGACGCCCGAAAGGGTTGCCTCCCTGGATTCGAGTTAACATATCCCACAGCAATAAAGTTGTTTCGGCAAACCTCTCTACGGTTGGTTTTTCCAAAACGTATCTGCCTGTCACCGCCACAAAACTTTCTACCAATCTCATGTGCCACATTCGCAGGCTAGCTTCTTCGGCAATGCGATCGGCTAAACCGCGTTCTAGCGGCGATAATGCTTCTAGGTTCTTGATATCTTCCCGATAAATCCAATCCCAACCTGCTTGTTCCAAACGCCGACAGCGATCGATCAAACTGCCTTTTGGCTGGAGATTAAACGACTTTTCTGCCACTTGCAATACTACGTCAAGCAGGGCCTTGAGTCGGAATGTCAACGCTTCGTTTGCATCCATCGTTGCTAATTCTGGCGGTTTTGGCAGAGTTTGATGATAAAAGCGGGTATAAAAGTCTTCTATCAAAAGTAATATATGTTCGCCCAATCGATGAAGTCTTCGATAAAGCAAGGATGAAGGATGAAGAATAGAAGATAAATCTTTATCGATCGCTTCAGATTCATCTTTCATTCCCACAGGCAAACCGCTATCGATTTCCAATTGAGTGAGAAGCTTTTCTAAAGACTGCCAGGGAGCTTCGATATACTTGTACTGAATACCGATCGGCACCATAAAAACTTCTTGCGATCGCCCAGCCTTGAGTAAGTCTTCCACACACCAAAATCCCATTTGGGCAATCCCCGGTTCTAGCGGGCTGATAATTTCATTGTGACCGTTAGTGGCTCCTTCTGGAGATGCCATCATCGGGAATTGTGCATTGGCAAATAAATTGCGAGCGGAACGCAAACCCATTCGATCTACTTTACCTCGATGAATGGGAGTACCGCCTAAGTTGGAATAAAGCCAGCTTACAGATGAGCCTGCCCACAAAGGTATACCGCGATCGTAAATAAAATGGGCATGAATTGGATAATTCAACGAAACGCGCTGCTGTTTGGCTACTTGCGGCACCAACTTCCAAAGCAAATACGCCAGACTAAGCGGGTCATCGGTACTGGGATGACGAAATGCCATCAAGAAGCGGATTTTACCTGTCTGAAACTGACGGTACATATCGACTAAAACTTCGACATTTTCAGCCTCAATATTGGCGATCGAAGTCTTATATTCTAGCCAAAAGGGTAGTAGCAATTGAGTACCCCGGAGAACGAGGGGGTTGAGCGCTGGTGGAATAAATTCTAAAGGCGGTTGAACGTGATTCATAGGGAGAAGGGGCTAGGGAAGAAGGGGTCAGTTGTCAGTTGTCAGTTGTCAGTGGTAAAAATCAAGATTTCCAGAGCAATCATTGGCAATTTTTAGTGCTGAGTTATTTCCGCCATCCTGCACTAGGGGCTTTCTTGCTACGGGCTAGGGGGGCAGAGGGGAGTGGGAGAGTGGGAGAGAATGACCAATGACTAATGACTAATTTTATTTTGACTTTTGAATGAGTGACTTTTGACTTTTCTAGCCCCTAGTCCCTAGCCCCTTCTTCTTTATTCCCAATTTTGCAATTCAGCAATCCAGTTCTGCATGACGGAGGCGATCTGCGATCGCCTTGTTTCAAAGTTGGCAGCAAGCCAAATGAAAGCAATACCAACGATGAGACCGATCGCCCATTTTAAAAACGAGTAGCTATAGTTGAGAATGACTAACTGGACGGTAGCATTGATTAAAAATGCTATCGTTCCAATATAAAGGAAAGCTCGTACTCTGAAGCCTAATCCGGCCAAAATCGCAAAAACACTTAAGAATCCAGAAACCAAACCAGTCCATTGCTCAGTCCATAAAGATATGCCACAAATCAAGCCTATTCCCAGCAGGCGTAGGTTATGACGATTCTCTCTCTGTTCTGGCAACTTTAAAGTACGATCGACTTGAGCAATGTACAGCATAGACAAACCGATAGGGATGACGTACCACAAGGTTTTGGTTAGCTGTAGATCCTGCCAAAACCAGCGATAAATAGCCCAGTCAATTAGCATTAAGCTGAGATAGGTAAATCGGATATTTTCTGCTTTTTTAGCCAGCCATAAATAAAAAGCAGCGACAGTTATTAAATTTATTGAGTTAATAACTAAACTCGTTACTAATACAGTTAATCCCGGCAATGCTGCTGCTGAATACTTCCAGGGATTTACAGGCCAACCCCAATTTCGCCAAGGTAAAATGTAGAGAATCAAGGCAATAGCAGAGGCGATCGGACCCAACCAAGCATCTAATACGCTCAGTTGTGGCAAAACTAATCGAGCATATACACATACTCCGGCAACTTCGATTAATCCCAAATACACCCAATCGCTAGGATTAAATCTAGTGGACTGATAGCGTCCTTGTACTATGGCGTAGGCGGCTAACAACAAACTCACAGTAATGCCAAGTGCTGTCAGACGCGGCTGGGTGCCAATTCCCATTGATGCCGTACCGAACATCAAGGAACCCCCCAATGCCCAGTGAATGTGAGCGGTATAGACGATTTCTGTGGGGTTAAGGCGTAGATATGGCTCCAACCATTGAGCTAGTAAGCGATAGACAAAAGCGATCGCAAAAGCGACTACCGCCAACACTGTTAACCCATCTGCCGGGTTACCTCCCGGCGATTGGAGCATTTGATAAATTACCAGTTCGGATAAGGATAGAGAAACACCCGCCAGGGACAAATACTGTAGTGTCTTCCACTGAGGAATTTTCCTACCTACACCAAGCCCAACTATTGACGCGCCAAGTACAAGCACTCCTGTCCAATAATTGAAATTACTGGCTCGTAGCGCCACGCCAAATAAGGCATAAAGTAGGGGCAAAATCCGAATACTGCTTAAAGCAGATGGATGCCGTTTTGTCCACAATGCAGCGACAATTAAGATGATGAGTGCGATCGCAATATTGGCGATCGCTAATTCCAGGTTAGAACCGCCGCCCAGTTTAACGCCCTGTGCTACCAATAACTCAAATGCCCAAGCTAGAGCATAAACAGATAAGTTATTGGGATTTGGGAAAGTGCGATAGAGATTTGCCCCCATCAACAAAACAGCAGTTGTTAAATAGGCAACTCCCCCTGGGAAAATATGCCAATAAACCCCCAATGATTGAAGTGAGAACAATAGCAGTTCCAAACTGCACAGCCCGATCGCCCAAATATCGACTGCCCGTTCATAAAGAAGAAACAAAGAAGGAGAAGTTTTTTCTCGATCGCCAGCTATCTCAGCTTGGGCTGCTTTTACAGAACGTTGAATTAGCAAGCTTCGCAGCAACCACAAAATATTGATCGCGATCGCAAAAACAACAAACCAACCCGCTACCGACAGTCGCGCAAATCCAGGTACGCCCTCCCATAAGCTGAAGCCAAAGAAACTCAGCCCAAATCCCACAGTAATTAATGCTACTGCCAGATGCTGCAAACATCGCGTATTTACCAACATTAAGATGGTGCCAATACCCAACCCGACTAACCTAGCTGCGGGTATTTGCAGCGTCAGGATTTGTACCATACCCAAGGCAACTACGCTTAATCCGCTGGCTACTTCTCGCCGCGATGTTTTAGTTTGACTGGCAACGAATGTGAGTGTTATGGGTGACATTAACCACAACATTTTCCAAATGTAATCACTGTTGAGATCGGCAGCAAATAAAAAGTAACTCAATCCAGCTAGGCTTAATCCTATGTACCAAGCACTGCTTTTAGCAGCTGATGTTTTTACAGGACGATCGGTTTCTTCTCTTTTCGTGTTGTCGATGCTAAATAACCACTCGACAACCGTCACGGCTAGTAAAATTGTCGCCCACATTTCTCGATTGAGATCTGGCGAGAAGTAGTTTATGCCAGAGGTAAGTGTCAGGATGGCGCTGATGTGGGCTAGGTACACCACGATAGTTCTGGGGTTTCGCCAGCTGACAATGCCCAGCATTACGGTGGAAGCGAGCAAATTGAGCGATCGCAATAACGGATTGGCTATGCTAATCAAAGTGAAAATCAATCCAAACGAAAACGCGATCGCTTCACCAAATTCAGCCAGTTCTAACTTTTGGCGGTGATAGAGCCAGTCTGTAAGTACTACTATGCAAATAACATAAGGAAATAGCACCACGCTCAGCAGCGCATAAGGATTCTCTTCAGAATTGCTCAGATTGATTGCCGTGTTAATCAGCCACTGCTGATTTTGTGGTGGAATCAAGCGGAAAAATAACCACATTGCTTGCAAAGCGATCGCTAAAATGGCTACTAAATCGACTCGCAGCCAAAATCGTTGCAAGCGACTCCCAAAAAACCACAAGCCTAATCCACTAACTGCGATCGCCTGCCAAGCCGGATCTGCCCCTACTGCCACTAGCCAGCCTAACAATAACAAGCCACCACCTATTCCCTCCCAATTCGATGCGGAAAATGGAGGTGAGACGGTTAATGGAATGGGGTTTTGCTGAGATAACCAAGCAATCAGCCAACCGCAAATCCCTATGGCTAAGCCGATCTGGGTAATTTCTACATGGCTAGCAAAAATCGCCCGTACCAGCAGCACTGCTAAGGCATAAACTACTATGCCGATTTTGGATTTTGGATTTTGGATTTTGGATTTTGGATTGGGGATTGGGGAAGAAGGAGAAAGAGCAAAATTTTCCCCTTCTCCTTCGACTTGTCCTTCGACTTGTCCTTCGACTTGTCCTTCGACTTGTCCTTCGACTTTTTCTTCGACTTCTCCTTCGACTTTTTCTTCGACTTCGCCTATTTCCCTACTCTTCCGAATCCGAACTTTGCCGATTGTGTAGCGCCAAATCAAAAGAATCGCAGTTCCTACTATTCCCAGATAAACAGCAAACAGGGGAAATCCTGAAGATTCCCATCCCCAGTGCAGGTAGCACAATCCTAAATAGTTAATGAGTGCTGAGTATTCGAGATGGCGGGGCCGATCTTTGAGCAGAAGGATGGTTATGCTGGTGAGGGTAACAGATGCGATCGCCACAGTCAGCCATTCCACCGGGCTTCCCCACAAGCGAAAGCCATCCATTGCCCAAAAATTGACTGGCACTAAAAATAGCGTCACCAGTTGCAAAGTCCGATCTGTCAATTGTAAATTTCTCTGCTTCCCTGCCCAAAAGCTTACTCCCCAGAAGATTGAGGTATAGCCCAGCAACACCCCATACTGCCCATAAGCAGGGAACCTCTCCCATTGAGTAGCGGCTAGCACCCCGGAGGACACCACCACCATAAACACACCCAAAAATAGCAGCCAACGAATACTGAGTTCCGCCATCAGCGACTGCAATATCTGCTTTTGCTTGCTGGATGACTGTGCTTCTGTTGCTGTCCCTACCGCTTCTTGGCTGGGGACAGCAGATATCGGCGCAGGCATCCTTGTGGTGACAAGCGGCTGGGGTAGAGGACAGGTGAGGTATTTTTGGCACAACTCCCTCACTTGAGCCTCAGAAACCAAACCTAAGCGCAGCCAGATGTCTAGCCCTTCTAATAAAGCGGGCTGCGAAGAGGAAAGTATCACTTCTAGTCTGAGGGAGCGATCGGGTTGGAATGACATGAGCAATTTAGTCCCCACTCTCAGACGGCAAGATTTCCCAATTATTATATTTTCCGACGATATTGGTTATCTTTGGTTATGCCACTTCCGCGATCGATCTGTGAGGGGAGGGGGTAAGAGGTGAGGGGGTAAGAGGTGCAGAGGAGAAAAAGAATGATAGATCATCTTCTAGCGTGAAGGGAGTAAGATGGGCCTAATTAACTGAACAGACAGAAACCCGGTTTCTCCAAGAAACCGGGTTTCTAAGGGTGCGGCGATTTTACGTTTAATTATGCCCACCTACTTATTTGTTCTCATTTTAAATTTTATTAAATTATATAAATAATTTTTCAAATTAATACGGAGAATAAAAAGTCTATATGAGTCACCCTAGTTATAATTACTGAGCAAAAACCAAAAAGATCTCAAAACCCCGACTGAAAGTCGTGGAGAAGAAAAAAATATTTTCAGTATTGCAATTCCCCAAATGACCGTCTGGGGGTGATTACCAAAAAAATTCTTCGATCGATTGACCTTACTTCGCACCAGGCAGCCATACATTATAGTTATCCTTCTGACAACAGAATAAATACTGTCTTATATCTTCGTCGAAACTTTACAAAAGCTGGGAAATCAGCAAATCTATATGAAGTTTTGATGAAGTTAGGCAGATGGGAGGTTGTTAATGTTTTTGAGATGTAGTAAATGTCTATATAATCCTGTTTGCAAGCATCTATTTTTCAGTCAGATGACTTGACGTAGTTCAAGTTTGTTCAAGGGTTGCATTAGGATGCCAGAGTATATAGCAACCTTCTCGGCGATTAGGACAGTATTAAACGGTTCTTCGCAAGGCGGGGACTGTGTTTGTACGGCTTCCGTTGCACTTCCTACCTCCTACTCAGCACTCAGCACTCAGCACTCAGTACTTTGCTGCACTCAGCACTTTGCTATATCTGTTAAAACTTGATATTTTTGCACAAAATTTTCTTGAGAACGCGATATGTCAAACCTAAGTTACCCCACCAACTCCACCGATCGGGCCTTAAAATTTTTAGAGCAAAATACCTCTTTTTTACGCTCTTTGTTTGCCAACTGTAACCACGACGCTGAGCAGGTTACAACGATTATTGAACCAATTTTGAATGCCCCTAAGCGCTGTGAGATTGCCCCATACTACATCCAAGCCGTTAACACGGATAGGACAACTTTTCTGGTAACTAATATTACCGAAGATCAAGGGGTTAAAGTTATAGATGGTGCTTCCAGTTGGTTGATTGGAAGGCGATCGAACTGCGCGATCGCTATCCAAGACCGCTGTATCTCTCGCCACCACTCTGTAATTGGGCATGAACTTGGCAAGCACTTTCATATTGCAGATATTGGTAGCAGGAATGGCACTAAGGTAAATCATCGTCAGTTAAATACTTTAGAGCGCCGTACTCTTCGGGATGGAGATTTGATAGAGATAGGCTTCGTTCAGGTAGAATTTTTTGTAGCTACCTCTCAAGAACAATCCTTAATATCCACGGAAGTAAATATTACTGACTCAATGTAGTGTTAGTAGTTTGCTTTTCTGTTCCTCCTCTTCTTTAATTTTTAATTTTTTAATTTTTTAATTTTTAAGTAGCGGCTGTTTGCGCCGGTCGATCGACCACTTCCTGGAACTTGATCGCATCAAGGCGCGGATCGACGTGGCTAACCCGAACTTCTAAGCGATCGCCCAAAAATACAGAACGCCGGAAGCCCATCGGCAATTCCAGCCCCAAATCCTCCAACAGAATTAACCCCAACCTGTCGTCTTCTCTCAACCAGCGCAACAGCAGCGCTTGCCATACCCGATCCGAGTGACGGCGCAGATATTCCAAAGCCCAATAGCGATGGGTTTGACGTTCCACCAAGCTAGCTTCCTGGCTCACCGCCGTGACGCTCATTATCACTTCCCTCAACTCATCTGCCGAGAAAGGCAAGCGATCGCCTCGCAAATGAGCTTTAATTTGGAAATGGGTCAGCAAATCCGTGTAGCGACGAATCGGAGAAGTCGCCTGAGTGTAAGTATCCAAGCCCAGACTCGCATGGCGAGCCGGAGTGATGCTCATTTCGCTGCGGGGCATACAGCGACGTACTGCTGCCGATCGAACCCACCCAGCTGGAAGTTGCAGTAATTCCTCTTCCGAAGGTAGTTCTGGTTGGGGCTGACCGCGAAAGGGTAAAGCGATTTGGTGGGTTTGACCGTAACGAGCTGCTACTTCGCCAGCCAAAATCATCATTTCTGCTACCATCTGACGCGATGACGAGTCTTCTAAAACTTGGATGTAGATCTCGTCATCCTCAACTTTAATCAACCCTTCTGGCAGGTGGATGCCGATCGCACCTTGAGAACGCCGCCACGATTGTCGCAGTTGCGCCTTAAGGTGAAGCGCAGCCAATTCTGGTTCTGCCGGAACGCCCAGTTCCAGCATTTCATCCACATCTTCGTAAGTCAGGCGATAAGTCGGCTTGATAATGCTGGCATGGATGCTGTACTCTTGCACCGCGCCAACTTCATCCAGCACAACGCCGAAGCTGAGAGCGTTACAGATTTTGCCCTGGATCAGACTCATTGGCCCCGTGGCTAGTTCTGTGGGGAACATCGGGATCGGGCCTGTCGGCAAATACAACGTTGTACTGCGACGGCGAGCCTCCATATCTAATTCATCCCCTGGTGTCAGCCAACGACTGGGATCGGCAATGTGAACCCAAAGCCGTCCGCGCCCATCTTCAAGTTTCTCCCAACTCAACCCATCATCGATTTCGCGAGTACTTTCGTCGTCAACGGTGTAAACCTTCAGATGAGTCAAATCCAGGCGATTTAAGTCTGGATCTGCGGGTAAAAACTCTATACGCTGCTGAGCCACTTCTAGCACCTTAGTAGAAAAGTGAACTGGGATCTGGCTGCGCCGCAGAAACAGGTTCTCGTGTGTACTCCACAAGCCTAGCTGCACCAACAGATCGAAAGCTGCTTGAGGAGTACCGGCTCGCTCCAACGCGGACAGGGTTTCTTGGGCTAAAGCACGTCCCGTGGCTTCTTCTCCCAGCGCTCCAAACCGTTCTAATGCGTCCAAACGAGTGCGATCGCTACTTTGCCATTCCACCGACTCCCCAGCCAGTCCTTGCTGCACGCGAGCCCAAAATTCTTCAGACTCTCGTTTGCGCTGACTCGCCACTTCCCACTGATGTTTCAGTTCCTCAACCAAAGTGCGAGAGCGGGGCTCGTAGCGATCGCCCTTTTGTTTAAAATAAAGCTTGTCTTCCGACAGCAAGTAGTACGCCGCGTAGCACTGAGCCGGACTTTTCTCCGAAAACAGCAACATAGCCATCTCCGCTACGTTGGTGCTATTAGTACCATCCTCGACCAATATTTCCCAAGCTACTTCCAAACTGTCAGGGTCGAGATACGGCTCTACTTCCTGACGAAACTTTGATATTTCTTTTTGCAAGTAACTTTGACCAGTTACTTCATAACTGATTTGCTGGGGATTGACGGTATAAGATTGACCGCGCTCATCTAGCACGACCCACTTTGTTTTCCCCTCTGGACGTTCTGTAACGACCAACCGCCGCTCTCCATGTAGCCGAACTTCGACCAGCTTTCCTTTTTCCACAATCTGTTGATATCCCAGTCTTGAGATTTTAGATTTTAGATTTTAGACTTTAGATTTTGGATTTGGGGATAGCTGCATTAGTAGCAAATACTTTGGAACTTAGCTATAGCCGAATAATCTAAAATCCAAAATCCAAAATCCAAAATCTGCTTACCCTTCTTGGTTAATAAAGGGCAACAACGCCACTATGCGGGCCCGCTTAATGGCTATGGTCAGGTCTCTTTGTTGCTTAGCCGTCAAACCCGTGATCCGGCGGGGCAAAATCTTGCCCCGCTCCGTAATAAATTTGCGTAACAGATCGACATCCTTGTAGTCGATCGGATCGGTTGGCTTAATTGGGGAAAGGCGGCGACGATAGTAAGTCATTTTTAGTTATCCTTTGTCATTTGTCATTTGTCAAAAGTCATTGTGCCATTAGCCATTGTGTCATTTACTACTGACCGATGACCAATGACTGATGACTATTTGATTTCCTTGTGAACAGTCTGTTTGTTACAGTGACGGCAGAACTTTTTCAGTTCTAGTCTCGCCGTCGTATTGCGACGGTTCTTTTGCGTGGTGTAACGAGAAACGCCATTCGATCGTTTGGCTGGGTTAGTGCGACACTCGGTACATTCCAATGTCACAACAATGCGAACGCCTTTAGCCATAATTTTGCAAGCCGTACAGTCTGGGCAGAATTAAACACAAATATCTATCATTTCACATAATGGGTCGCTTCAGCAACTAATCGCTTAACTTTTTTGAGGGGCTAGGGGCTAAAAAAGTCAAAAGTCAAAAGTCAGAAGGGACAAGGGGGACAAGGGCGACAAGGGGGACAAGGGCGACAAGGGGGACAAGGGCGACAAGGGCGACAAGGGCGACAAGGGCGACAAGGGCGACAAGGGGGACA
>NZ_JAIQZN010000097.1 GCF_023333585.1 Argonema antarcticum A004/B2 | reverse complement strand
AAGTCAAAAGTCAAAAGTCAAAAGTCAAAAGTCAAAAGTCAAAAGTCAAAAGTCAAAAGTCAAAAGTCAAAAAATAACCAATGACAACTGACAACTGACAACTGACAACTGACAACTGTCATGGGGCATTTTGCCATTCTGAGGTGAGACTGCGAAAATCGTATCCATCCGCTTTGAAGTGACAGATAGAGCAACTACCCATTGTGACGGGCTGGGGTAGTTTGACTCTGGGATGGAGCGCTTTGAAATAGCGGGATTGAGCGATTCGATAGGGCGTCCGTTCTTCCTCTGCAGTTTGCGTTCGGGAAAAGGTTCGCAGGTATTCCCAAACTAGCAGGCGTTCTGGGTCTATTAGCGGCGTCAGCTTTTTGCCGTAGTGCTGCTCATCTTGGAGGATATCTCGCCAGGTTTCGGTGGGCAAAACTGCTGGCGGGATGCCGATGTGGCAGGTGGCGCAGTTTTTCAGGTAAAGTTCTTGTCCTAGTTGATAGCGTTCAGGTACAACATCAACTGTGCCTGTAGGAGATATTTCAGCTACCGTTTGAGTTTGGGCAGGAAGTTGGGTTATCAGAGTAAAACCCCACCCTAGAGCTACACTCCAGACTAAGAGCAACATAAACACAACGATTGGCGATCGCGAAGCGTGTGAGTAGCCGATTCGCCAACCTTGCCATTGTTGTATAAATTTTGCCCTTACCTGTTGCTGTAGACGCCGCGACATAATAATTTTGGATTTTGGATTTTGGATTTTAGATTTTGGATTTTAGATTTTAGATTTATTCAAATCTCCCTCTTCCCTCTTCCCTCTTCCCTCTTCCCTCTTCCCTCTTCCCTCTTCCCTAGCCCCTAGCCCCTAGCCCCTAGCCCCTACCTCTTAGGGAATGGGCACGCTGGCAAGCAAACGCTCTACAATAGTTTTCGCCTTCCGTCCTCCTGATGGGATAAGGCGATGGGAAAGTACGTAAGGCGCTAAAAACTTAACATCATCGGGAATAGCGTAATCTCTACCGGAAAGAAAAGCTAGGGCTTGGGTAGCTTTTTGTAAGGCGACTGTGCCGCGTGGGCTAACGCCGAGGGCAATTTCTTCATCTTCCCGTGTCGATCGCACTAAATTGAGGATGTAATGCTGCAAGGGGGCTTCCACCTTCACAGTGGCACACAGACGCCGTAACTCTAAGACATCCTCTGGGGAAATACACGGTTGCAGCTCATCGACGGTAACCCCATCACCAAGTCGTTGTAGCATTTGCAGTTCTTCTACTTCACTTGGATAGCCGAGTGTCAGGCATAGGGTAAAGCGATCCATCTGCGCTTCTGGGAGGGGGAAGGTGCCTTGATACTCGATCGGGTTCTGGGTGGCGATCGCAAAAAACGGATTGGGAACTGGACGGGAGACTCCATCTACTGTTACCTGCCGTTCTTCCATCACTTCTAACAAAGCCGATTGGGTGCGGGGTGTGGCGCGGTTAATTTCGTCTGCTAGTAAGATGTTAGCAAATACTGGCCCAGCCAGAAATTCAAATTGGCCGGTACTTTGATTCCAGATGTTGGTGCCGGTGATATCGGTGGGAAGTAAATCAGGGGTACATTGAATGCGTTGAAATTTGCCGTCGATCGATCGGGCCAAAGATTTTGCCAGTAGAGTTTTGCCAACTCCTGGCACGTCTTCGAGGAGGGCGTGTCCACCACAGAGGAGGGCGACTATTACCAAGCGAATTGCATCGGCTTTGCCGACAATAGTACGACTCAGATTTTCTGTAAGTAGCTCGATCGGTTTTCTCATATTAGTAATTGTTAAAGAGGGGCTAGGGGTTAGGGGCTAGGGGCTAGGGAAAGACAGGGAAGAATCCTTCTTTTGAATGAGTGACTTTTGACTTTTCTAGCTCCTAATCCCTTTTTGGTCATTGGTATTCAGAACAAATCTAAAATCTAAAATCTAAAATTACCTATTAGTACCGATCGAGCGGTGGCGCTGTCGGCTTCAATTTGTAGTTTTAGCGCGTCTAGGGAATCAAATTTTTGTTCTGGCCGCAGGAACTTTTCTAGGCTTACCGTTAAGGTTTTGCCATACAAATCTCCAGACCAGTCTAACAGGTGAACTTCAACCGTTGGACTGTTGCCATTTACGGTTGGGCGACTGCCAATATTCATGACGCCGTGGATTGGGGGAGTGGGGGAGTGGGGGGAATTATTATGTACATTTTCTCCCGCTCTCTCGCTCTCCCCCTCTCCCGCTCTCCCATTCTCCCGCTCTCCCATTCTCCCGCTCTTCTGCTCCTCTGTTCCTTGTTCCCAGTCCCCAGTCATATCTTCAATAAAGACTCGCACGGCATAGACACCAAAATGGGGTAATAATTTTTCGTTGGGCAGTTGCAGGTTGGCGGTAGGAAATCCCAGAGTTCTGCCCAGCTGCTGACCTTTCACTACCGAACCTGTAAGGGTGTAAGGCCGCCCCAGTAGGTGATTTGCCCGCTCAATTTCTCCAAACTGGAGGGCTTGACGGATCATCGAGCTGCTGATTCTTTCGCCTTCGGAATTATGAATTGGCACAATAATTACTTCCACATCATACTTGGCGGCGATCGCCTGTAAATCGTCTGATGTCCCAGATCGCCGATGTCCAAAACAAAAATCCTCTCCCACACTCACCCGCTGTGCCGCTAGTTGCCGCACGAGAATTTTTTCTACAAATTCTTGTGGACTTAGATCTGCCATTTCGCGATCGAATGGCACCATCACCAACTGCTCGACACCCAGAAAGCTCAGCTGGCGAACCTTTTCATTGAGGGGTGTCAGCAAAAATCGAGTTTTCCCCGTGAAAAACTCTTGAGGATGGGGATTAAAGGTGACAACGGTTGCATAAGGGCGTCCGCTGACACTCAGCTTGTCAGTGCAATCCCAGCTTTCACAAAAAGTATTATCCAGAAGCTTGCGATCGGACCGCCAAAGATTTTCTCCTGGTGGAAACGCCGAAGCGCTTGGATCGACTACAGATTCTGGCAATACGGGTTTGACAACCTGTTGGTGCCCTCGATGTACGCCATCAAAGTTTCCCAGGGCAACAGCAGTTGGAGTTAGAACAGTTTTTAGCGATGAGGTAACCCGCACGCTTTACATTTTCACACAAATTAGGCGATCGCGTAATTTTAAAATTTGTCATCGGTCATCACTCATTGATTCAGAACGAGTGACTTTTGACGGCTGACAAATAATTAAGCAGTTACTTTAGCCTCCTGTATGTCTTCGGGTAGAGATACAGATGGCGGTACTATCTCTAAAGTCATTCCTTCCCTTGCCAGCAGCGTGTTGGGGAACATCTGGGTAGCCTGTTTTCCCACTAAATCTAAGAAATCATCGTCGTGTAGCGGGTCATGGTGGAAAATTACCAGTTGTTTCACATTAGCTGCCTTGGCGACTTTCACAGCTTCTTGCCACGTAGAGTGTCCCCAACCCACCTTGCTGGATTTTGGCGAATTGTATTCCTCATCTGTGTAGGTGGCATCGTATATCAGCACGTCTGCATTGTTCGCCAGCCGCAGAACGTTTTCATCTAGGCGGTCTGGATAATGTTCTGTATCGGTGATATAAGCTGCTGCAAAGCCGCGCCAGTTGATTCGGTAGCCTATAGCTTCCCCCGGATGGTTCAACAGACTCGTTTCCAGCTTGACATCTTCCAGTTCAACCGTGTCTGCCATTTCCAGGTTGTAGAACTTCAGCTGGGCTCCCATAATCTGTAGCGGCACGGGAAAATTTGGGTGCAGCATTTGGTCATTGAGGCGCTGCTGGATGGTGGCACCATTGGGAGCAATTGCTCCATAGATATGGAAGCAATTCCCCTTTATAAAGGCTGGTATAAAGAAGGGAAATCCTTGAATGTGATCCCAATGAGAGTGGGTGAAAAACATATATGCTTCTAAAGGCATATGCGAGAGGAGGGATTGCCCCAAAACTCGCAAGCCGGTGCCACCATCAAAAATCAGGCGTTTACCACCCACGCGCATTTCCACACAAGGTGTGTTGCCGCCATAGCGTACCGTGTGTGGCCCTGGACATGGGATACTACCTCTGACGCCCCAGAAGTGAATCGTAAATTGGTTTTGCATACTAGACATGGGTGTTGCTCGCTTTCCTTCCTCAAGCAGTCCCTTATTAAGGTTTTACATCTTCGACCGTTTGTGCAATCAGACCCCAGCGCTGCTGATGAAGCATTTTGTAGGCACATCATAGCTTATGAATTTGCCTACTGCATAGTTGTTCATCCCGGCTAATGCAGGCCGGTACTATGAAAGGAAGCGCCACGTTGCTAGAGATCTTCACCGCTGCCATCCACTTCAACAGACTCTCATTCTACTTATTCAGATGCAACCGCAGCCATCATTTTTTTACTTAATTTAAACAGCATAGCAGTCTGGGGTTCAGTTCTTTATGAAGGTCGGGCAACTCGAAGCTGGGGGAAGTAAGGGTGCTAGCGTTGGCGAGATGCTTAAATTTTAAGCTTCGCTGGGCTGGCGTCTACCTTCACCCCCAACGCGGTTGATCGCCAAGCAAAGACGCTTGTATAAGGGCAACTTATAGGTTGCCTACACTGAGCGGCTTGCTAGGTGGCGGTTTCACCGATCGCACTGTTTCCGGGTTTTTTGGCAGAAGACGCTCAAGGGATTGACTTCATATATTATCAAGCAAGCTGGTTCTAAAACAGTGATCTGAGACACTGGTGTTTACTAAGTTTGAACAATGCTAATTTAAAATTTTTTCCTTAGTTCCCGATTGAGGTTTTTGACAGGGGGCTTGCTGAAGCTCAAAAGGTTGTGTCCCATACAAGGTAATGATTTGGGCTCTTCGTCGGTGGTAGGGTAAAACGAGCTAGTGGCTGGAAATTAACAGCTTACTTGCCGATCGGGGTGCGATCGCTCTATTCTCACACTTCTTGCACCTCTGTTTTCAGACGGCGAATTATCCTGGGGAATTTGTCCCTAAATTCTATTTTCTCAAGACTATCCGGAAGATGAGCGCGATCGTCTGTAAGTTTATCGATCGCTGTTGCTTCAGGCAAAATCATAGTCCGATCATTAGTGCTTGAAAGTTTTGCTGTTTTTTGCTATTATTTTACCTCTGTAACTTTTACACTACCAAAATGGGGCTCTTCCGTGCTTACTATGCTAGGGCTCCAGTCGCAGAGGTGCCGAGGAGAAACGAAATAAAAATCTTCTTATTTCAACAAAAGCATAACAACTCCGAAAGAGCCGTTTTTCACCGCGCCTTTTTATATTCATCATCTGGAAGTAGTTTTGTTACTTTTTAATCTTTAATTTGAGTTAGTTTTTGCA
This sequence comes from Argonema antarcticum A004/B2, assembly GCF_023333585.1. GTDB lineage: Bacteria > Cyanobacteriota > Cyanobacteriia > Cyanobacteriales > Aerosakkonemataceae > Argonema > Argonema antarcticum. The sequence continues at coordinate 20,686 of NZ_JAIQZN010000097.1, read as the reverse complement.
ACTCTTGAATCACGGAAATCAGTTCATTGGGGTGGTGGATTAAAAAATCTGGTTTTTGAGCAGCTAAAACCTCTTTGGCATTGAAACCCCAAGTTACTGCGATCGCTTTTATCTGACTTCTTTTGGCCGCTTCTATATCCCTGGTTTCATCTCCGACATAAATAATTTCCTCTTTTTTTAGTTGGTTTTGCTTTAAAAATTTGTCGATTACTTTGCTTTTGCCAAAAAGAGTAGTTCCTGAATAAATAAAATCAAATATTTCTGGTAAATCATTATTACGCAAAAAATTTATGACATTGGTCTTGTCGTTGGAAGTTATTATCCCCAGTTTATTTGATTTTTTATTTAACTCTAAAAGAGCTTCTTTAATTCCTGGTATTGGCCTTAATACATGAATTTGATTATTTAATTCAAATTTCAGTCTTTTCATAATAAAAGGCAATTTAACGATCGACACACCAGACTGCTTAATAATTTCTCTAGATGTCAAATTTCTGAATCTAAGAATATCTTCTGGACTCGCTTGCTTATACCCAAATTCAGGAGCTAATCGATTAGTAATATTCACAATAGCGTCAAAAGTATCGGCAACCGTGCCATCAAAATCAAAAATAATAACTTTTACAGTCATAGTTTTGCCAAGGTGATTGGGGGAATGGCACGCTTGTTTAACTGGGATACAGGAGGCCGAGCCTTCCTTAACTTAGCGCCATTCGGGATTGGAGATGGGAAAAAAGTCGATCGTGCCAACGAAGAAATTTTTACTTTTGCCTTTCCCATTCTCTTTCATCTGTCTTCCTCCCTAGAGACTCCCGCCATAGCTGTACTCGGCTTGGCGGTGAGACGCGGGGTGTACAACGGGGGGAACCCCCGCAACGCACCCGCTCAGGAAAGGGAGGGCGGGGTCTATACAACATAGCTACTTCTTGTGGTTCGAGAAACCGTTGCGCCTCAGAAGTGGCGAAACTCCTTGGCATACCTGCTGGCATTACAGGATTGAGGCTACCGAGATTGTTCTGGAAAGACCCGCCTCGGTGGGGCGTTTAAGAAAGGGGATTGCTCCCCCTCGGATTTCTCCGGTAAAGTTAGCTTCGACAATGTTAGTGGTCGGTACTATCTCAAAAGCACTGTCTCCCAAATGACTGTTTAACCTTTGAGTTTTAGAGCGAAAGACTAGCTACGCATCCTTCGGTAAGAACTTGAACACTTGCCACTAACGTAGGCATTGCTGCCTGAGTCTGGTCAACTAGGGCTGTATTTCAAGCCCCCGTTATCATCGGTACTCCGATTTAACGGTGGGTTGTTGACTGTGACGCCTTAAGGTTAGTGCGAGCGTTTCTTCTCAGCATTTCTGGTTTAATTCGCCGCAGTGCTGATGCAGGAAACTGCTGGGAGCAATCTTCATCGGAGATTTCAGCTAGCAAGGCAAGTTTGGGAGCCACATTCCCAGGATAAGGCTGAAATTCTAGAACATCGCTTTCTTTGGCAAAGCGATGGTTCCAGGGGCAAACGTCTTGGCAGATATCGCATCCGGCAACCCAGCCTTCGAGATGGGGAGCGATCGCATCCGGCAACTCTATTGCTCTATTTTCAATTGTATGGTAAGCAATGCAAAGGTTGGCGTCTACCACAAAAGGTTGGCGTATCGCACTCGTGGGACAAGCATCCAGACAACGAGTACAAGTACCGCAATATTCAGTATGAGGGCGATCGGGTGTCAAGTCCAGATTAGTCAATACTTCGCCCAAAAATACCCAAGATCCATACTCCCGCGTAATTACATTACCATTTTTGGCAATCCAGCCAATTCCCGCACGCTGAGCCCAAACTTTATCCTGAATTGGGCCTGTATCGGCGTAATAACGAGCTTGAATCGCTTCTTTAGGTTCTTGTAGCCAGTTAGCCAGCGCTTTTAATTTTTTATGTAAAACCTTGTGATAATCGCGTCCCCAGCCGTAACGGGAGATTTTGGCGTATTCTTGACCTTCGGGACGCTGATGATCTGTGTAGTAGTTAAGGGCGACGCAAATTATTGACTGCACTTCTGGCATTACCAAACGGATATCCTGACGCTTGGGATTCGCCATCCATTCCATCTCAGCTTGGTATCCCAGCGCCAGCCACGCCTGCAATCGCTCTGCTTCCCCAGCTTGAGTATCTACAGTGGCGATTCCAACCTTGTGGAATCCCAACTCTAAGGCTTTTTGCTTTACCTGAATAGAAGTAATTGGCGCTTTCATCGGCGATAAAGTTTTATATCACAAGCTGAGAAAAAGTGCAGCGATCGCGATCGCAACTATCCCCAATCATTAATTATAGTTTCAAAACTATTTGAAATGTAAATGTTTTTTTACATTTTGTAAGAAAACGTTACATAATAGAAATTAAGGAGAAGAGATTCACGAACCCAACCTACTGGATTCGTAATTATCAAGCTGAATCTCTCTGTACGTATGACCTACACGATCGAGTCGGCACAAAGGATTTTTCCTAGCACTCAAATTGCTAGCGCTGTTCCCGATACCACTGAAGCCTTTAATCGGCTCAGCGTCGAAGATCAACTGGCATTACTTTGGTATGCCTACACGGAACTAGGTCGTTCAATCACTCCCGCAGCTCCTGGCGCAGCACGCCTGCAACTAGCAGAAGGCATTCTAAACCAAATTAAGCAAATGCCTGCTGCACAACAAACGCAAACCATGAGCGATCTTGCTAGCCGTATCGACACTCCGATCAGCCGTTCCTACGCGGGGTTCAGCGTCAACACCAAGCTGGCTTTCTGGTATGAGTTAGGAGAGATGATGAAGAAGGGTTTCGTCGCTCCTATCCCTCCGGGCTATCAAATTTCTGATGATGCCACAACAGTACTGGAAACAATCAAGAAACTCGATCCGGGTCAGCAAATCACAGTACTGCGTAATACCGTACTAGACATGGGATTCGATCCTGCTGTCACCCCCAGTAGTTTTCCAAAAGCTGCTGAACCGTTGTTCGCACGCTCGACGCCTGCGCCTACTAAGGTAGCCGTTGAGGGGGTCACAGAGCCTACGGTAATGAGCTATTTTGAAGCGATGAACGCAGACAACTTTGAGGCTGCTGTTGCTCTATTTGCTGAAAACGGTGCGCTGCAACCGCCTTTCCAGAAGCCGATTGTTGGTCATGAGGCGATCGCCGCATATATGCGTGCAGAAGCGCAGGGACTCAACATGATGCCGCAACAGGGCATATCCGAGGGCATCGAAGATGGCTATAAGCAGTTTAAAATTACCGGCAAAGTACAAACTCCTTGGTTTGGGGCCAACGTTCTGATGAACATGGCGTGGCGGTTCTTACTCGATCGCGAAGGCAAGATTTTCTTTGTGGCGATCGACTTGCTAGCATCTCCCAAAGAACTGCTAAACCTGACTCGTCGCTAGAACGCTGGCGTTGACCGACGCGGAGCGTGTCAACACTTCCAAAGCAATCATAATCCCTCCACAGGAGCAGGTTAAAACCTGCTTTTCTGTTTATTCTGGTTGAAAGTTTATCGTGCGGCCAGACTTAGTTTTCTCTAGATGAACAATCTAAAATCCCAAATCCAAAGTCCAAAATTGCTTGACCTGAGTTTGACAATTGAGGGTGTCACAGAACCAGTGATACTAGGTTATTTCGAGAGGTTGAATGCGGGTGATTTTGAGGGAACAGGGGCTTTGTTTGCTGCTGAGGGGGCAATGCTGCCGCCATTTGAATCGGCGGTAGTGGGGCCAGATGCGATCGCGGCATACTTGCAACAAGAAGCTCAAGGGATGCAATTTTATCCCCGCGAAGGCATTGAGCAGACCCTTCAAGATGGCTACATTCAGTTTCAGGTCAGTGGAAAGGTACAGACGCCTGTTTTTGGCGTCAATGTCAGTTGGGTATTGGTACTCAATCCACAGCGGCAAATTTTCTCAGTCACCATCAAACTCTTAGCTTCTGCCCAGGAGTTGCTCAAGCTGCGTCGCTAGGAGCTTTTTGTTAGCGAGTAGAGTAAGGAAAAAAGGCTCTTTCGGAGTTGCTATGCTTTTGTTCAATTAAGAACATTTTTATTTCTTTTCTCCTCTTACCCCCTCCCCTCTTACCCCCTCCCCTCTGCTCCTCTTGCACCCCGATTGTTAAAGTAAAGAGCTTGATAGTGAGGAGTAGAATTGCCGCAATAACGGTAGGAAAGTTGAGGGACTTTATCGCTTCTCAGTTACCATTGGCAAATTTGCTTCCAACTTAAGACAATTGCGACCGTTTACCTGTAAACGATACTCAACCCGATCCATCAACCGATTCATGATTAGCCAGCCATAACCGCTTTCCTGCTTATCCTCTGGACTGGGTGGCAGATAAGTAGATAGATCGTATCCTTTGCCATGATCCCAGATTTCCAAGGCAAGATCGCCCTCTTTTAGTTCCAACCGAATCAGGATTGGTAAATTCGGTTGATCCCTATGAGCGTGGCGCACCACGTTCGAGTAAGCTTCCACCAAGGCCAGACGCAGGCGATTCGAGAGGCGAGGCCAGTCTACTGACGTATCGCCTAACTCTGTTTCCAAACAGCCCAGGAGCCAGTTTTCCACGATCGTCAAAAACTTTAAGTCGCTGGGAATATGCAGCTCCGTTCTCATTGACTACAGAACCTCCAGAGAGAGTATTGTTTGGTCGTCTTCCTGAACTTGGTTTTGTCCCCTGACACGAGCTAATAAATTTGTCAAGTCTAAAGGACCCGACTCTTCTATAAGCAGCTCCCAGAGACCTTCTTGTTTCAGCATAACCGGGTTGTGTCCGCTACTAGCGACATCTCCAGGCTTTACTATTTCCGGGGTGACGGTTGCCTCGGTGATTCCATCGCTCGCCAATAAAAGTGCTTCCCCAGACTTTAATAAGATATTGCCAGAAGCGGCTTTCCAGATGGGTAGGATGCCCAGTGGAACGCCCCGAACTTTGAGGAAATTCGGTTCAATTCCTTCTACTTTTTTAGCCACGTCTTGATAAGACCAGACCAAGGGATAGATATGGCCTGCATTGGCGTAGACCAACTGGCCTGTCGAGGGCGTGTAACAAGCCAGAACCATCGTGATGAAGCAGTTGTTGCTGACAAGATCGTCTGACAGGCCACTATTGAGATTTTGCATCACAACGTGCGGCTCTGGCGGATTTTCTTGAGAAAGTTCTCGTCGCATCACCGAAATGGCACTAGCCATAAACAAAGCGGCTGGGACGCCTTTGCCGGATACATCTCCTACTGCTAGCCAAATGTCTCCTTTGGGGTGGACAAAGACTTCAAAAAAATCGCCCCCCACTTCTCGTGCTGGGAAACAGCAGGCTTGCACCCTTACGCCTTCTACTTCTGGCCAACTCTGGCGCAGCAGGTTGTTTTGGATTTGGCGAGCCACTTCTAGTTCAGCTCGCATCTGCTGGGCTAGTTCGACTGTACGCTGATACAGTTTGGCTTGGGAGACGGCGAGGGCTGCTTGTTCCGCGACGCTTTCAATCAGCTGAATGTCTTCGGGAGAGGAGGGTGAGCGGGTGCCTTGCTGGTAAATATACAAAATGGCGAGCAGGTCTTGCTGGCAGATCAGGGGGACGACCAGTTCTAAGGAGCTGTTGCCATTGTCATCGCTTTGGACAATTTGTGTCTTACGGCTTTCTACGACTGATTGCAGCAGCGAGTCAGGGATGCTGCTGCTTTCTGCGTTGGGAGCTTTGTAGAAAAAGATGTCCTCTAGTAAGCGATCGCCCTCTACTGGTCGCAGAAGGCAACAATTAGCTCCAAAAGTTTGCCCGATCGTTTCTACAATTCTTTGCAGCATACTGCCATAGTCGATCGACTCCCTGATAGCGCTGGTAACGGCGTTAAACAGGGTTTCTCGCTGCAAGGCGCGGCGAAGTTCGTTGGTTCTTCGCTTGAGGACGTGATATGTTTCCGAGGCTTGTTGAACTACCCCTTTGAGTTCTGCCGGATTCCACGGCTTGGTGATGTACTTGAAAACCTGGCCTGAATTTATCGCTTCTACTAAATCTTCAACATCCGTGTAGCCGGTCAGGAGGATGCGAATCGTATCTGGAAATAGCTCTACTGTCCGACCCAGAAATTCTGTCCCATTCATCTGGGGCATTCTTTGGTCGGAAATGATCACGGCCATTTCACCTTCTTTTTCCAGTACGTTTAGGGCACTTGGCCCACTTTCGGCTTTGTGGACTTGAAAGTCACGCCGAAAAGTCCGGTAGAGCAAATCGAGGTTATCAGGTTCGTCATCCACCACCATGAGTTTGAGTTTGCTGCCATCTCCCCGACTCATTTGCTACTCCACTTGCAAGTTAGTCATTAGTCAATACTCATTAGTTATTAGCCATTGGTCAATAGTCTTTAACCCCATAACCAATCTCCTTTTTCCCAATAACCAATAACTCTTGACCAATGTACGGGCGAAACATTTGTGTAAATCATCTTTGACTAAATTTCTAAGTTTTTAGCCATAAATGCTTTGCCCCTCCTGACCAATGACTAATGACTATTGACCAATGACAAAATTAGCTAATTATCCCACTAACCCGGAGCGTAAGGCACGGACAGCGGCTTGGGTACGGTCATCGGCACAAAGTTTGTTTAAAATATTGCGGACGTGGGTCTTGACAGTTCCTACTGTAATGTAGAGCTTTTCAGCGATCGCGGCATTGCTGTGGCCTTCTACAATCAGTTGTAATACTTCTAATTCTCGATCTGTCAAGGGGTAAGCTTCCAGCATTTGACTGTACTCTGGTTCCGTTGCTGCGATCGCCACAGTTTTAGAGTTAGCTGCTTCGAGCGCACTGCTTGACGGCGATGTTGCTGGGGTGGCTGCTTGACGAGTCTGCTTGAGTACAATCCTTGCGATCGCCGGATCGATCCACGAGTTGCCTTCTTGGGTCACTCGCAGGGCTTCTAGCAAATTATCGAAACTAATATCCTTCATGCAATAGGAGTCTGCCCCAGCTGCAAAAGCCGCCAGTACAGCTTCTTGGTTGTCTTGTAATGTCAAAATCAAGACTTTTGGGCCTTGTCCATCCTCTGGTATAGATGCTTTTAGCTGCCTGGTCAACTCAATCCCATCCATATCTGGCAGACCGATGTCAACTATCGCAATATCTGGTTTTGTTGCCAGTAGCAACTTTAATCCCTCATTGCCATTTGCGGCTTCGCCTACAACAGTAATTTCTTCTCGCTGTTGTAGTGCTGTCCTAATCCCCACACGGGTGAGGTCATGATCTTCAATGAGGGCAACGCGAATTTCTTTCATCTCAAATCTCGTGGAAGTATGGAAACCGCGTCTTTTTAAAGCGCGGATGAAATACGACTCAAGCGGTTTTAACCGCAATCCCCTTTTGGGGGAGATAGATAGAGGAGCAGTATCTATCCCTTTCCCTGTATGCCGGGAATCGCCTTGCTGCCCCAGTAATGTTAGCCTCGACAAAGTTATCGGTCGGTACTATCTTTGATGGCACTGTCTTACCTCTCGTAGAACTGTTTAACCATCTGGTTCTAGGGTCGCGGGACTGGCTACGCATCCCGGAATAGGAACTTTAACGCTTGCCGATAACGTAGCACCCTAAGATTGCTGAGTCTGGTCAGCTATCTCACATAGTTAGGCACTAAGCCTCGTCTATGAGAGAGCGAGGTGCTGACTGTCAACGTTCCCATTTTCTAACTTTTGAACTTTTGCCAAACCAACAAATCACAAATCTTTCCAGGGGTTTAGGTAAATTACACCTATCGGTAGGGGGAGGGACTTTTAAAATCTCGATAGATTGACACTATAAAGATAGTTTAATCCCCATCCTTGTGCTATTGCCTAGAAACAATAGCGATGCTGCTACCCAGCCGATAATGATTTGGTTGTTTCGATCGTATTTGGATTTTCAGATCGTGATACATTACCTTCCCAACCTGCCACAATTTAAAAGGTTTACCTCTCATTTCCACTCTTCTGTCAGCAGAGAGTGGTGCAACGCGATCTACTTAACCGCCCATTGAATGCTTTTGGACATCGCCAGATGATGCCACGAATTCAAGGGGACGCTCGCTTTCTGCTGATGGCCTATTAACCACCTATCTCAACCGCTACTGGTATGAGTATAGCGGGTTCCGTTCGATTTTTGCTAACATTCATTAACAAAAACTTCCTGTTTCATCTGGGACTGTCGGCAGCACCCCATCCACAAGCAGACACGAGAGAACTTCCCGCGTTAATTTCTCAATGTTGATTGCCCTCCAAGCATAATCATGGCTTTGAGATTCGCCGCTCTTTCACGGACAAACGTCCTCTAAGACATTAAGCCATATTTCCTAGATATCCAACTGTCGGGCACATATACTTCTTCTGCTTGGTGACTGGACAAGGGCCTACGAGGGATTGATATCTTCCGGGGCGTAACTTTTCCGCAGTCCGCAGGTAGTGTCAATAACGATAGACCTGTTTGTGAGTATTTTACCTGAAAGTACGGATATTTGAAGGCGCGTCAGCCTTTTCCCGTTCCAGAAAACGATCGCTCTTTTCCCGTCGAACTTACTTTTTCAGGCAAGGTTGTTGGCACGCAGGGTGCTTTCAGTATAATTCGCGACAAGTAACGGAGGAATGAACAGGTGGAAAAAGAACTCAGATTGGAATTACTAAAGCACTCAGCCCTGGCGCAACTCAGTCAACTTGCCCTGGGAGAGAGCAACATGAAAAGCCTACTAGACGAAGCGGTTAATTTGATTACCAAGACTCTTGGTGTTAAGTACGCGCTGGTTTTGGATCTGTTAAAAAAAGATGAAGGATTTATTGTTAGGGCGGGTGTGGGCTGGCAAAAAGATATTGTAAGCAAAGTTATTTTAGCCGAAAATGAACAAGCAGTCAATAAACTGCTTTCGGCTACGCCCGTAATTATCGAACTTGGGCAAAATCAAGTGGGTAGAGGGGAAGAGGAAGAATTTTTAGCTTTTCTGCACGCTCATGGTGTGGTGAGTGGTATCAGCGCAGTCATTAAGGGTCAAGAACAACCTTTTGGCATCTTGAGTGCCTGCACAAACAGGCAACAGAAATACAGCGAAGACGACGTTAATTTTGTCAAGGCTCTAGCCAATATATTAGCTAAAGCAATAGAACTACAGCGGAAACAGGCAGCGTTACAAGCGAGCCACGACCAACTGATATTTGCCCTTGATGTCACCCGCATGGGTATTTGGGACTGGAATATCCTCACAGGTGAAGTGAAATGGTCAGATACGCTTGAAGCCTTACACGGCCTTGCTCCTGGCACATTTAAAGGCACCTTTGCCGCTTTTCTCGAATGCGTCCATTCTGAGGACTGCGAATTTGTCAGGCACGCAATAGCTGGTGCAGTCGAGCATAAAGAAAATTACAATATCGAATTTCGCATTGTTTGGCCTGACGGTAGCGTCCATTGGATACAAGCACAAGGGCGCGTTTTTTGCAACGAAGCTGGCTATTCAGTGCGGATGATTGGTGTGGGATTGGATATCACCGAAAGGAAACAGGTAGAAGAAGCGCTCAGTCAAAGCGAACAACACTACCGCAACTTGGCTGATGCCATGCCGCTGATAGTCTGGACAGCACAACCGGATGGTGCTGTGGATTACTTCAATCAGCGGTGGTTTGAGTATACAGAAACTACTATTGAGCAAAGCAAAGGCTGGGGCTGGCAGTCAGTAGTGCATCCTGACGATCGCGTGCGGTGTCTGGAAGACTGGAAGATAGCCCTGGAAACAGGCTCTGGCTGCGAAGTTGAGTATCGCTTCAGACGATCGGATGGCTCTTATCGCTGGCACTTGGGCAGGGCGATGCCAATGCGCGATAGACAAGGAAAGATTGTTTCTTGGGTAGGTACAGCTACAGATATTGACGCTCAGAAGCAGACTCAGGAAGCTGAGCGTTTTCTGTCCCAAGCAAGCAAGGAATTGGCAAGTTCGCTGGATTACCAAAGCACACTTGAGCGGGTGGTACGTCTGGCGGTTCCTACTGTGGGGGACTGGTGTGCTGTGGATGTCTGGGAGAAGGTAGAGCGAGAGGGGGAGTGGGGGAGTGGGGGAGTGGGGGAGTGGGAGAGTGGGGGAGTGGGGGAGTGGGAGAGAGGGGGAGAGGGGGAGTGGGAGAGTGGGGGAGTGGGGGAAAGAGTCAATATAAGTTCCCAATCAGCTTCAATTCGGCGATTAGCGGTAGCTCATGTAGACCCTTCAAAAGTTGAGTGGGCGCAAGAGTTGCAGGAACGTTACCCCCACGATCCCAACGATCGACATGGTGTTGCAAATGTATTGCGATCGGGTAAATCCGAGTTGTATACCGACATACCAGACTCGCTTCTTGTTGCTACTGCCCGCGATGCGGAACACTTGGCAATAATGCGAGAAATCGGTTTCTCATCGGCTATGGTAGTACCTATGATTGCCCGCGATCGAACCCTGGGCGCAATCACGTTTGTCTCAGATGAGTCAGGGCGTCACTACAGTGCGTCAGACTTGGCGTTGGCAGAGGATCTTGCCTGTCGTGCTGCCTTAGCCGTTGACAACGCTCGCCTCTACCGCGAATCCCAGGAAGCAGAAGCTGCCTTGCGGGAGAGCGAAGAAAGGTTTCGGGCGATGGCGAATAGTGCGCCTGTGATGTTGTGGATGTCTGGAACGGATGGGCAATATACGTTTTTCAATCAAGCTTGGTTGAATTTTACTGGCAGAAGTATGGAAGAAGAACTGGGGATCGGCTGGGTAGAAGAAGTTCATCCAGAGGATGTTCGGTGCTGCGGGGATATTTATATGACAGCTTTTAATGTCCGCAAGCCGTTTGAGATGGAATACCGCCTCAGAAGTAGGCTGGGGGAATATCGCTGGATTGTGGATACGGGAACGCCACGATTTATGCCCGATGGTACTTTTGCCGGTTACATCGGTTGTTGTGTTGACATTACTGAGCGAAAATCAGCGGCTGAAGCTATGCGCTCTAGGGCCACCGAACTAGCTCACCTGAGTTCCGTCTTGGCGAAAACAAATATGGATTTAGAAAAGCGCAATCAGGAACTCGACCAGTTTGCCTATATTGTTTCCCACGACTTGAAAGCACCCCTGCGTGCGATCGCTAACCTCTCCCAGTGGATAGAAGAAGACCTACAAGACTTGCTAACCGGGGACACCAAACACCAAATGAACTTGTTGCGGGGGCGCGTTCACCGGATGGAAGCTTTAATAGAAGGTATCCTCACTTATTCCCGCGTAGGAAGGGTAAAAACTGCTAAGAAAATAGTGGATGTAGGCACTTTGTTAAAAAACATCATCGATTCTCTGGCACCGCCACCCACATTTACCATAACGCTGGAGTCGGAAATGCCGGTGTTCGCGACGGAGCAGTTGCTCCTAGAACAAGTGTTCGCCAATCTCATTAGCAACGCCATCAAACACCATCACCGCTCCGACGGACGCATAGATATTTCCGTACAAGATCGAGGGGACTTCTACGAATTTGTCGTTAGAGATGATGGGCCTGGTATCGATCCTCAATACCATGAGAAAGTATTTGTTATCTTTCAAACCCTTGTACCGCGCGATCGGGTTGAGAATACAGGCATCGGGCTATCTCTGGTGAAGAAAATTGTGGAAGATAAAGGGGGGAGCGTCCGGTTAGAATCTCATCAAGATAGGGGAGCCACCTTTCGCTTTACTTGGCCAAAATAATAACTAGGGGCTAGAAAAGTCACTCATTCAAAAGTCAAAAGTCAAAAAATAATTAATTACAACTGACAACTGACAACTGACAACTGACCACTGACCACTGACTAATAACCAATGACCACTGACCACTGACTAATAACCAATGACCAATGACAAACTAACAAACCTTTTACTTGTCGATGATGATGATGTTGATGTAATGATCGTACAACGGGCATTCGATAAAAATAACATCACCGATCGACTCTACGTGGCTGCCAATGGGGTAGAAGCTCTATTCATGCTGCGTGACGGCGGAAAGCCACCACTCATCCCTCGGACTCGGCGATTGATATTACTCGATCTCAATATGCCCAAAATGGGTGGAATTGAGTTTTTGCGAGAATTGCGGAGTGACCCGCAACTGCGAACTATACCTGTCATTGTGCTGACGACATCCAATGAAGAGAAAGATAAATTGGAAGCCTATAACCTAAATGTAGCAGGCTACATTCTTAAGCCAGTTACGTTCACCAAATTTGTGGAGGTTATGGCAACAATTAACAATTACTGGAATCTGAACGAGATGCCTTAAGACGTTTTAGATTTGAGATTTTAAAGTATCGAATCATGATAGAAGAGACGCTGAAAATCTTGGTGGTGGATGATGATGAGGTCGATTGTATGGCGGTTCGCCGATCGCTCAAAGCTGCCGGTGAAGCGATCGAACTGTCGGAGGCGGAGAGTTGTGCTACGGCTCTAGCAGCTTTAAGGCAGAAGACTTTTGATTGTGTCTTCCTCGACTATAGCTTACCAGATGGGGATGGATTATCACTGATAAAGCAATTGCGCTCTGCGGGTTTTAAAATGCCTGTGGTGGTGTTGACCGGCCAAGGAGATGAGCAAATTGCGGTTGAAATGATGAAGGCGGGAGCGTCTGACTATCTTTCTAAAGAAAGACTTTCTACCGAATCTCTCTCTAGAAGCCTACGCAATGCGATTCGCATTTACCGAGCGGAAAAGGAAGCGCTCTTAGCTACACAAAAACTAAAAATTAGCGAAGAACGTTATCGCCTGGTACTCGAAGGCTCAAACGATGTTATTTGGGACTGGGATATTATCAAAAATGAGATTTATTGGAATGACCGTCTAGTAGAAATTATCGGTTTGTCTGCCTCTGAATTTGGGGTAAAAGGCTCCTGTGCTGTTCGCACTTGGGAAGCATTTTCCCAACTGATCCATCCAGAAGATCTGCAGCAAGTTAAAGAAGCGCTGGTTGCTCATCTTTGTCAAAACGTTGAATTTAACCTAGAATTTCGCCTGCGTCATACATCGGGGGAATATCGCTATTGCATGACGCGGGGCAAAGCGCAACGGGATAGCCAAGGCAGACCAGTGCGAATGGCAGGTATTATTAGCGATATTAGCTCGGCAAAGCTTGCCCAGTCGGAGTTGCGCCGCCGCTTTGAGCAAATACAAACTATTTATCAAATAACTGATGCAGTCAGTCGTGCGGCTGTTTTGTCAGAGATTTATGAAGTAGCATTAAATGGTCTTACTAGGGCTCTTAAAGCCGATCGCACTTCCTTACTTCTGTTCGATCCCGATGGGGTGATGCGCTTCAAGGCTTGGTACGGACTCTCGGAGGAATATCGGCGCAGCGTGGAAGGACATTCGCCTTGGTCTTGCGATACCAATAATCCAGAGCCAATTTGCATTTCTGATGTGGAAACATCAACATGGCAAATTTCAGATTTAATATTGGAGATTGAGGAAGAGAATGTTCAATCTGCAATCTCAAATCTGAAATCGACAATTCTCAAGGAGGGTATTCGCGCTTTGGGGTTTATTCCCCTAGTGGCACAAGAAAAGCCGATCGGCAAGTTTATGCTTTACTACAATAAGGCGCATCAGTTTACTCAACAAGAAATTCAATTAGCGCAAACGATCGCCAGTAACGTTGCTTTTGCGGTGGAGCGGAAACGGGCGGAGTCAGCTTTACACCGGCGCGAACAAGAATTCAAAGCCTTGGTCGAAAATGCTCCCGACATCATTGCCCGCTACGATCGACAATTGCGCCTAGTCTACATCAGCCCAGCCTTGGAAAGGGCAACTGGAATGGTGCCGCAAACGCTCACAGGCAAAACTTTCTCGGCGTTAGGGTTACCAGCAAACACAAACCTCCAGTGGCAAGAGTGCCTGCAAAATGCGTTCGCAACCGGGCAAGAACAGGTAATGGAATTCGATTATTCAGCACCGAACGGACAAACGAGATATTATCAAGCTCGTCTGGTGCCGGAATTTGCCCAAAACGGTTTGCCCGAATATGTTCTTACAGTAAGCCGCGATATTACCGATCGCAAGCTAGCTGAAGATTCCCAACGCTTTCTGGCTGATGCCAGCACCATCCTCTCTATCTCCCTAGATTACGAAATCACATGGTCAAATCTGGCTCATTTGGCAGTGCCTCAAATTGCCGACTGGTGCTTTATCGATGTACTTGAGGTGGAAAATGTGGAAACATGGCATAAACCGGATTCTCCGACCCTCCGCCGCGTAGCTTTCTCCCACGCAGACCCAGTTAAGAAGGAATCTTTGCAGGATATGCAACGCCTGTATCCAATTAACCCAAATGCCTCATTTGGAGTAGGGAAGGTTTTGCAAACCGGGCAGTCAGAATTTTACCCCGAAATTAAAGATCCAGCCGTATTAGCCAAAGCTGAAGATGCCAAGCTTCAGGCAATACTGCGCCAGTTGGCTCCTAAGTCCGTTATGTGCGTGCCTCTAGTCGCTCGCTCCCGGACGCTGGGAGTAATTACTTTAGGTATATCGGAGTCCGGGCGTCAATATAGTCAGGTTGACCTAGAGTTGGTAGAGGATCTGGCGCGTCGGGCGGCGCTAGCAGTTGATAATGCAAGGCTTTATCGGGAGTCCCAAGAGGCGGGCGAGAATCTCCGCAAGGCGATCGTAATTTTGGGAGAACAGCAGCAACAACTGCGAACGCTGCAAAGCCTGACAAATCTGCTCAACCAACGTCTTGGTAATTTGCCAGACCTTTTGCAGGTGATGGTTCAGTCGGTTTGCGATGCGATCGGCGGGGCGCAGTTTTGTTTGATCGTTTTACATAACGCTCAGTGCGATCGGCTCCTCTTGACGGTTACAGCTGGCATAGGCACGGACAAATTACGACTGGAAGATGCTTTGGATAGTAATGAAGGATGGCTGGCGGTGGCCCTCTCGACTGCTTCTTCATCAGTCGGCGAGGAATTTCAGATGAAAGATTTTAGAGTTGAAAATAGTGGTCAATCTAAAATTGTTTCCCCCGCCTCGGTCTGTGCAGTTCCGATTGAGTCGGCTGAGTCTGGGCGGTTGGGGGTGCTGGCTATAGGTAATTGGGAAGACTTCTATGCTTTCGATCCGGAAGACCGACACCTGCTGGTGGCGGTGGGGGAACAGGCGGCTCTAGCTATTAATAATGCCCGATTGATCAAGGCTTTAGAGGAGCGAGAGGAACGTTTAGCTCAGCAGAACCAACTGTTGAGCAATCAAAACCGGGAATTGGAAGATCGACGCGAACAAATTGGGCTGCAAAATGTGCAACTTCTGGAAGCCGCCCGACTCAAATCGCAGTTTTTGGCTACCGTGTCTCACGAACTGCGTACTCCGTTGAATGCCATTATTGGCTTTTCTCAACTGCTTTTGCGTTCGGCAATGCGATCGCGCCGCATCTTGGCCCAAGAAGGCGAAGTTTCTCAACCGCAGCTAGGACAGTCCCTCTCGCCCGAACAGGAAAACATGGTAGAACGCATCTTCAACAATGGCAATCACTTGTTAACCTTGATCGATGACATCCTCGACCTCTCGAAAATTGAGGCGGGTCGCATGGATCTGGAACGAGAACAAATAAATCTGGCCGTTCTAGTGACAACCACCACCGAAGAAATTCGTTCTCTAGCGGAAGAGAAGAACATCGACTTGCAGGTTTCCACTTTTCTGAGTAATCCGTTGATTGTCAACGACAGTGCGCGTTTGCGGCAGATTTTGATTAACCTGCTCTCCAATGCTATCAAGTTCACCATTGCCGGTGGTGTAAAGGTGGAGGTGTCTGAAGTGTCTGATGACCGATTGGCTATAACGGTTATGGATACAGGAATTGGCATCGCTCAGGAACACTTAGAATATATCTTTGAACTATTCCGGCAAGTAGATCAAAGCACTACAAAGTTACACTACGGCACTGGTTTAGGGTTGACTATTATTCGATCGCTGGTGCTGATGATGAAGGGAACAGTTTCTGTTAATAGTAAGCTGGGTGATGGTTCTAGTTTCCGAGTCGAAATTCCCCGCGAACTACCCCCATCGAACGATCGCAACCAAGTCAAAAAAAGTCGAAGACTGCTGAAATAGTCATTGGTCAGTGGTCAGTGGTCAGTGGTCAGTGGTCAGTGGTCAGTGGTCAGTTGTCAGTTGTCAGTTGTCAATTGTCAGTTGTCAGTTGTCAGTTGTCAGTGGTCAGTGGTCAGTGGTCAGTGGTCAGTGGTCAGTGGTCAGTGGTCAGTGGTCAGTTGTTAGTGGTCAGTGGTCAGTGGTCAGTGGTCAGTGGTCAGTTGTCAGTGGTCAGTGGTCAGTTGTCAGTGGTCAGTGGTCAGTGGTCAGTGGTCAGTGGTCAGTTGTCAGTTGTCATTCTCTCCCCCACTCCCCTTTTTGACTTTTGACTTTTGACTTTTGACTTTTGACTTTTCTAGCCCCTTCTTTTTCTGCAAATCTAAGTTTGGCAGAACGCGATCGCGCATTTCTTTCTATTTCTTCTTCTTGTGGTACAATCGGCTTTTTCGTCAGCACCCGCAATATTTCTGAATTTCGCAGAGTGTGCTTGACGATGCGGTCTTCTAAACTGTGAAAGCTGATGATACCAATTCTCCCACCTGGTTTTAGCCACTTGGGTGCTAGAGAAAGGAACGTTTCTAAAGATGTTAACTCTTGATTGACCGCAATTCGCAGTCCTTGAAAAGAGCGGGTAGCTGGATGAATTCTGCCGTAACGGTATTGGCGGGGTACGCAGCGTGCGATCGCCTCTGCTAACTCAGTCGTCGTCTGAAACGGACGCTTGTCTACGATCGTTCTGGCGATTCGCCGCGATAGCCGTTCTTCTCCATATTTGTAGAAAATATCCGCAAGCTCCGCCTCTTCCCAATGGTTGATTATTTCATCTGCTGTCAGGGATTGACTGCGATCCATCCGCATATCCAACTCAGCTTCGTGTCGAAAACTAAAGCCCCGCGAACCTGTATCGAGATGGAATGAGCTTACACCTAAGTCAGCTATTATACCATCAAATTGATTTTTTCCCGGCTCGTATTCAGAGAAATTGCCTTGCCAGAATTGGATGCGTGAGGTATATTCAGCCAGGTAGATTTTGGCTGCTGCGATCGCGTCTTCATCGCGATCGATCGCCGTAATCTGGGTATCAGGTGCAGCTTCCAGAATTAAACGGCTGTGTCCGCCGCCTCCTACCGTAGCATCCAGGTAATGTCCACCCGGATGAATTGCCAACCCGTCAATTAACTCCCGCGCCATTACCGGAATGTGGACAAAAGCGGAGATTTCCGTTTTATTAGTCAAATTATCCTCAGTTAGATTCATTAGCAAAATTCAGCGACGATAGATACAAGCCTTTTCTATTTTCGCCATCTTTTTTTCAAAAGGTTTATTATATCCATTATGATCGTTCAGGAGAATCACCGAAGTTAGATTTGGGTACTCTATTTCCGAGACAAGTTTGTTCATAATTTCTCCATCCCGATCGGAAATATGCAATCTATACCAAGGAATTTGTTGTTTTACACCCAAGATATAAAATGGTTTTTCAGGAAAGTATTTTAGATCTTTCCGTACCAAGTATACTTCTTTTATTTGCGGGTAACCCGATAACTGCTGACGCAGGCGATCGACTGTCGCTTGTGGCAGATTGTGATGGATAAATTTATCTTTTTCACTTAAATTAGACCGCTCTTGCTGCGCCAGTAATATTAAATTATAATGTGCTTCACTACGTTTTTGATAAGCTTTTGCTTCCTCTACTTTTTCCTGCTGCATCAAGAAATAGTAAATCAAATCGCAACCTTCAAGAACGTATTCCGGGTCTTTTTTCATCGCCTCTTCGATGTAATTGATGCCATCAGGATCGTTTTGGCGTAGAAGAATGCTACCAAGCGTATAACTAGCTTCACTACGATCCGGTTCAGTTATTAACACTTCTCGCAATAGAGGAATTGCAGCTGACTCGCCTTTTATTTCTACCGTCCAACCAGCGCGTTCCCAGGCTTCTTCTGGGGATAAAGCTTGCGTTTGAGCTTTTGTTTCTAAAGCTTCCAACTTCTTTTGTACTTCCTGAATATAAGCGTATTTTTGTCGCCAATGGGTTGACATTTCCTGCTGCCAAGTCCGATCGAAATAAGCGTTTAACTTATTTAAAGTATCACCTAACAATTCCTGGGCTGCACTTATTTTAACGGGAGCGGGTAAAGGTAATTCTTGTCCCTTATTAGTAAGATACCCCAGTGCATAAAGGCGATCGCGCAGACAGGGATGGGTATCGGAGTTATTGGTTTTTAACTTCAAAGCTTGCTCGACCAAACGATTAGCACTTTCCAGCGGTAGGCTATTGGCTAAGGCAGCAGACATATTGGTGAAAATTGTCGCTGGTGGTTCTATTTGCTGATATACTTGTTTCTCGACGCTAGGCCAAAATTCGCTTTCCAATAATTTTACTTTGAGTTGTATATTGATGAGAGCTTCGGCAGCATTTTTCGACCCAGCTAATTCTGCCGCGCAGCGATCGGCCTCATATTCATTAATTCGCGCTAACACAAAAGAATAAGCGCTAAAAAAGGGAATATACCAGTTAAAAAAACGATCGAACAAAACGGAAGAACCATGCTGTCCGCTTTGATGCAGCCTTTGCCAAATTTGCTCTTGTGTTTTGCGAACGCGATAAATCCAACCAGCAAAACGGCTGTGATTGCCAGAGAGATGTCCAAATTCATGAGCGAGTACAGCCCGAAATTGACTTTGAGAAAGCGCCTGCATCAAAGGTAGCCCAACAATCAGGTAATTTTGCTGCCATCCGAACAAACCCAAACGTGGTCTTTGCATAACAGCAGCATTCAATTCATTTGTCAATAGGATGTGGTGAAATTTTGGTGCTTGTAGCTTCGATGTCAGTTCGTCCACCAAGGCAAATAGACGCGGTGCTTCTTGACGGGTGAGAGGTAATCCTATAGGTGGTGGGAAAGTCACCCAGAGCGATCGCAAAATAATAAATGTCGGAATCAACAACAGAATCGCAAATTTGATCGTGTAGACGTTAAAGCTGTGGCTAAGCAGCATTATCAGCACCAGCAGACTCAAAAGCCCAATCAGCCCTGCTAGGATCAGGAAAATGTAAGCGTAACCAAGAGCAGCTAAAAGACCCACCCGCAGTTTATAACTTCCTGGTTGCTTCCCCGCAAAACCCTCCAAACCCCCAACCAGCACATCGAACTGTTCTTGAGTCATCGCCATTGCATCGCACCTAAAATAGAAATGCTCGAAGATAGCTAATCTTTACCCAATAAATTTGCTATACCTATTTTGGTCAGTTTTAACTCAACTGCGAAGGCTTGAGCCAATATAATTGAAGCAGCGAAACAAAAATTAAAATTGCTGTTCTATGGCAAGAATTGAGACCAGAACCGAACCCATGATCCTCAACATGGGGCCGCACCATCCCTCGATGCACGGGGTGTTGAGGTTAATTGTCACCCTGGACGGCGAAGATGTGGTGGATTGCGAACCAGTTATCGGCTACCTGCATCGCGGCATGGAAAAAATTGCCGAGAACCGCACCAATATCATGTACGTTCCCTACGTCAGTCGCTGGGACTACGCGGCGGGAATGTTCAACGAAGCTGTCACCGTCAACGCACCCGAAAAGCTAGCCAATATTTCGGTTCCCAAACGCGCCAGCTATATCCGCGTCATCATGCTGGAACTGAACCGGATTGCCAATCACCTCCTGTGGCTTGGCCCCTTTTTGGCTGACGTTGGCGCTCAAACGCCCTTCTTCTACATCTTCCGCGAACGGGAGATGATTTACGATTTGTGGGAAGCAGCTACCGGATATCGGTTGGTGAACAACAACTACTTCCGCATTGGTGGAGTAGCAGTCGATTTGCCTTATGGGTGGGTTGACAAATGCGAAGACTTCTGCGACTACTTTCTGCCCAAAGTGGATGAGTACGAACGCTTGATTACTGACAACCCCATCTTCCGCAGACGGACAGAAGTCATCGGCACCATCACCCGCGAACAAGCGATTAACTGGGCACTCTCAGGCCCCATGTTACGCGCTTCGGGAGTGAAGTGGGATTTGCGGAAAGTTGACCACTACGAGTGCTACGACGATTTCGACTGGGAAGTTCAATGGGAAACAACTGGTGATTGTTACGCCCGTTATCTGGTGCGGATTCGCGAAATGCGTGAGTCGGTGAAGATTATTCGCCAAGCGATTAAGGGACTTCCCGGCGGGCCATTCGAGAACCTGGAAGCCAAACGGATGGCAGGCGGGCCAAAATCTGAGTGGAACGGTTTTGATTACCAGTTCATCGGTAAGAAGATTGCGCCCACTTTCAAGATTCCCAAAGGCGAAATTTACGCTCGCGTTGAAAGCGGTAAAGGCGAGTTGGGAATTTATTTGATTGGGGATGATAATGTATTCCCTTGGCGTTGGAAGATTCGTGCAGCCGATTACAACAATCTGCAAATTTTCCCTCACATCCTCAAGGGTGCAAAAGTTGCCGACATTGTGGCAATTTTGGGCAGTATTGACATTATCATGGGTTCGGTCGATCGCTAGTACTAGGGTGGGCATTGCCCACCTACTCATAGTGAAGTACCTACACTAATTCGGAGTACCAAATATAGTGTAGGCTTCGAGTTTCATCCGCTCTGCCTTCTGTGGGA
>NZ_JAIQZN010000096.1 GCF_023333585.1 Argonema antarcticum A004/B2 | reverse complement strand
CATATCTGATTTACTGGCTGTCGCATCCGTCACTTATAAAGAAGATTTAGACTCGCTTCTTACATGGAAATTTCAAAGTTTCAATGAAGACCAGTTAACGACAAATTTTGGGCAGCCACAAAAGCACGGTCTTTGACCGTGCTGAGTATAGAGCAGAAGGGCAACCAAAAGGCAGCTGATTTTTTAATTGCTCTTGTCCATCAGTTAACCAAGGTACTGGGATTGCCAAGTAATGATAAAAAGGGAAAAACAGCCGAACACAAGAGGACAGGAGAGGAGGAAACCCTCGAAGAATATTTTAATTTCTTGATTAAGGTATTAGATGCAGATCTCAAGAGCGGTGGTGACAAAAGTATAGTTTACCCCCTGCTAGATACAAACTTAAATAAATTAAATGATAAATTTGCCAAAGTCTTGCAAGCATGGGTAAAAGCTACCTTTCCAGAACTGGAAATAGAGCAGTGTCGAGTTAACGCACAGGCGATTTTCATTTTTTGTAGCCTAATTCAACAGTTTCCTAAAGGAAACCGAGCTAGTAATTTAGAGATTGCAATCGCTGGCTGCGAGATAGTATTAACTGTTTACACCCGTAACACATTCCCCAAAGATTGGGCACAGACCCAAAACAATTTAGGGAATGCTTACCTATATCGTATTCGGGGAGAACGGGCAGAGAACCTTGAGCAGGCCATTGGTTGCTACGAAAAAGCTTTGCAGGTACATACCCGTAAACAGTTTCCCCAAGATTGGGCTAGGCTTCAAAATAATCTAGGAAATGCTTACATATATCGCATTAAGGGGGAACGCGCCCAAAATTTGGAGCAGGCGATCGCTTGCTCCAAAAGGGCTTTACAAATTCGCACTCGAAAGGTATTACCCAAAGACTGGGCAGCTACTCAAAATAATTTAGGTAATGCTTACACTGAACGCATTCTTAGCTCTCAAACAGATAATTTGAATCAAGCAATTATACACTATGAGAATGCTTTGCAAGTCTACACAGTTGAGACCTATCCAGAACAGTGGGCTATGCTCCAAAATAATTTGGGAACTGCTTCCAGCAATTACACTATAGACCGGGGAAAAAAGTTAGAAAAAAGCATTGCTTGCTTCAAAAGAGCCTTATTTATCTATACCCAGAAAGCTTTTTCAAAAGATTGGGCTATGCTCCAAAATAATTTAGGAACCGCCTACAGAGGTCGTCTTCGTAAAGAGCGAGCAAAAAATTTAGAAAAAGCTATTAATTGTTTTGAAAATGCCTTGCAAGTTTATACCTTTGAAGCTTACCCGGAACAATGGGCTATGACCCAAAACAATCGAGGTATTACTTATAAAAATCGAATTTACGGAGAACCAGCAGAGAATTTGAAGCGCTCTGTGGCTTGCTATGAATTGGCACTTCTGGTATACACTCCTGAAGCTTTTCCACAAAAGCACGCACAAATCTTACTTAATCTTGGACTTACCTACAAGGCAGCTAGACAGTTTACAAATGCCTATACTGTTTTTGCAGATGCTATCGAAACTGTAGAGAACCTACGTCACGAGATTATATCAGGAAATAATGTCAAGCAGAAATTGGCTGAAGAATGGAACCAGCTTTATAGAAGCATGGTAGAAGTTTGCCTAGAAATGGGAACTACTGAACCGCGCTACAAAGCACAAGCCCTCGAATATGTGGAGCGCAGTAAAACTCGTAACTTGGCTGAACTTATAGCTACTCGTAACCAAAATCTGGAATTTAAAGGTAACATTTCGTTTGAAGAAATTCAAAAATTGCTACCCGACAGCCATACTGTCATTATTGAGTGGTACGTTCTAGCTGAAACATTCCTCACATTCATCATTACTCCCCACACTCACTACGTTTGGCAATCTCACTCAGAACATCTCGAAGCTTTAGAAACTTGGGCGAAAAAGTATCTTGATGCTTACTATGGACAAAAAGACAGTTGGAAGATTACCCTAGCCTCTCGCCTTCGCCAGCTTGCCAAAATTTTGCACATTGATGATATTGTCTCACTTGTACCAGACACCTATAATCAGGTAATTCTAATTCCCCATCGCGGTCTGCATATATTTCCTCTTCATGCACTGCCTCTAGCAACTGGCAATTACTTCGTTGACCGCTTTCACAGAGGTGTTCGTTATGCCCCTAGTTCCAGGCTATTGCAGCTAAGCCTAAGTCAGGAACGACCTGACTTCAACTGCCTCTTTACCATAGAAAACCCAAATTCCAACTTACGTTTTGCCAACTTGGAAATTCGAGCTATTAGTCACTATTTCCGCTCTAAATGTACTCTAATTCAGGAGCAAGCAACAATAAATGCGCTTTATCAATCTCCTAGTGCAGAAGATCTGTGTTCAGCTCACTGTGTCCACTTTTCTTGTCATGGTTTCTTCGATCAAAAAGAACCCCTGGAATCGTATCTTGAGTTGCCCCCTGCATTCCTAACCTTGGGAGACATATTTGAACTCGATCTCAGCCAGTGCCGCTTAGTTACGCTTTCTGCCTGCGAAACCGGCTTGATAGACTTTATTAGCATTAGCGATGAATACATCGGGTTGCCAAGTGGCTTCCTGTATGCAGGCAGTCCCAGCGTAGTCAGCAGTCTTTGGAGAGTAAACGATTTATCTACTGCCTTGTTAATGATAAGGTTCTACGAGAACTTAGGAGACCCCCAAGCCCCCACTGTGGCTATTGCTCTTAACCAAGCTCAGTGCTGGCTGCGAGATGTCAAGAAAAAAGATTTACTAAATTGGATCAATCAGTTGTCATTAAAATCGCCTGAGAGGAGAGAGGTAATCTCCTTTATTCAGAAACTGCCGACAAAGCCTTTTGAGTCCCCCTACTATTGGGCAGCATTTTGTGCTATTGGTCAATGATGAACGAACAACGCCGTCTAGCCTATCTTAATCTGACACAGATACTACTGACTTGCCCGAGTGACAAGGTATCTGAGATTGTGGATGCTAACCAGGAGCTGATTGATTCTGGTTGGGTACAGATGATAGAGCAGGCAGCAGTAAGGCTGGCAGAGCAGGGCAATCAGAATGGTGCGGACAAGCTTAATGCTTTGCGAGATTACGCTGCTCAACTCGTTGCTCTTGTGGATACAAAAGAAATTACGCTTTTTTGGGCTGAGGTATGGCAAGCAACCTTAGAGAGCAAATGCGATCGCCAAGTACTGTATCCCTTACTCCAAGCCCACTTGGATAAACTGAATGATAACTTGACTCGAGCAATGCGAATCTGGGCAACAGCTGCCTCATCCGCAGGAACTCCTGAAGAAATAGCAGCTAATGCAGGATTAATAGTTAATTTCAGTAATCTCATTGCACAGTTTCCACATGGAAGTCGCGCTAGCAATCTCGAGATTGCTATTGCAGGCTATGAGTTAGCGCTAACCATCTTCACTCGTAACGTTTTTCCGGAACAATGGGCTATCGTTCAGAACGGTCTTGGCATAGCTTATAACAATCGCATTCGCGGAGAGCGAGCAGAGAATTTGGAGCAAGCGATCGCTTGCTACCACAATGCTTTACAGGTTTACTCCCGAGAGGCGTTCCCAGAAAGATGGGCCTTACTCCAAAATAATTTAGGAACTGCTTACATCGCCCGCCTGCGAGGAGACCAAGCTGAGAATTTGGAGCAAGCAATTGCCTGCTTCCAACAAGCGTTGCAGATATATACCCGCAACGCTTTTCCTGGAGACTGGGCAATGGCTCAAAGTAATTTAGGTGGTGCTTACTGGACTCGAATTCGGGGAGATCGTTCCCAGAATCTAGAGCGGGCGATTGATTGCTTTCGCAAGAGTCTACAAGTTCGTACTCGTAGCACTTTGCCCAAGGAATGGGCAGAGGGCCAAAAGAATCTGGGAATTGTCTACTGGAATCGGCTTTGCGGAAACCAAGCTAGAAATCGGGAACGAGCTATTAACTACCTCACAAACGCCCTCCAGGTTTACACTAAAGCAGATTTTCCAGAAAAATGGGCAGAGACAAAAAATATATTGGGGGTTGTTTACTGGGAGCGTACCTGGGGAAACAAAGCCGAGAATCTAGAGCAAGCTATTAACTGCTATCAGAATGCTTTGGAGGTTTATACTCAAGAAGATTTTCCAGAAAAATGGAGTTATACGAAAAACAATTTGGCAGTTGCTTATACAAATCGCATCCTGGGAGAGCGCTCTCAAAATCTCAACCAGGCGGTTGATTGTTGTCAAGATGCTTTGCTAGTGCAAAACTGCGAAGCATTCCCTCAAGCTTATGTCCGAACGTTATTTAACCTCGGTATTGCTTACCAAGAATCCAGACAATTTGATGAGGCTTACATTGCCTTTGAGTCTGCCATTAATACCATCGAATTCCTACGCGGCGAAATTGTCTCCAGAGAGCTAATTAACGAAGTCAAACAAAAATTAGCTGAGGAATGGAACAATCTTTATCAACGAATGGTGGAAGTTTGCCTAGAAATCCACAACTATCCTAAAGCGATTGAATACGTTGAGCGCAGCAAAGCTCGCAGCCTGGTTGAACTATTAGCTACCCGTGACCTCTACCCCAAAGGTCAGATGCCTAAGCAGGTGCAGAATAAAGTGCAACAGTTACGGCTAGAAATCGATATAGAAAACCGTCGTCTTGCTGCTGATGCTACTCCCGATTATACTCGCGTTAATCAACTGCGCCAGCAGTACAATGAAATCTACTCTTATGAACCCATCCGGTTTGAGCAAATCCAAAATTTAATAAATGACAGCGCGGCGATCGTTCAGTGGTATATCTTTGGTGACTGTTTCCGCGCTTTTATCATCACCCGTCACAGTCAAGCGCCGTTTGTTTGGACATCCTCCATTGAAGATCTAAAAAACTTGCAGAATTGGAGTACGGAGTATCTAAGCGCATACTATGCCCCCAGGTGGGTGGAAGCTAAAGCACAAGGAAAAGAACTGCGAACGCAGTGGGGAATAGGCATGGGATCTCGCCTTCAGCAGTTAGCTGAAATTATGCACATAGATGATATTCTCTCCCACATTCCTACAACTTGTGATGAATTAATTCTGGTTCCTTATCGTTACCTGCACCTGTTACCACTTCACGCCCTCCCCGTAATACCCAAGTTGCGCCAGAGACAAGATGATAGCCGATTAGAAGGTGCAGCAACAGAAGGTGGATATTGTCTGCTCGACGAATTCTCAGGCGGTGTCCGTTATGCCCCCAGTTGCGAACTTTTGCAACAAACACAAAACCGAAAGCGCTCTGAATTCAATCACATTTTTGCCATTCAAAATCCCACACATGACCTGACTTATACTGGTATTGAAGTGGCCGCCATCCGACAGCATTTTCAACATTGGGATGTATTGAGTGAAGATGATGCGAGAAAAGAGGCTATTAGTGATGAGCGACTCCGCATTGCCCACTGCGCTCACTTCTCTTGTCACGGGTACTTTAACTTTGAAGACCCTCTCCTGTCGGCATTGTTGCTAGCAGATGCTCACATTTCCCAGATGCCTGTCGATACCGATCTCAAGCCCTATTTCCCTTTGCCAGATGGCAGAGCGATCGCTCTAGACAAATGCCTTACCTTAGCAGACCTATTTACCCTTGACCTTAACCAGTGCCGCCTCGTTACCCTCTCCGCCTGCGAAACCGGTTTAACTGACTTTCAAAGTCTCGGTGATGAGTACATTAGTTTATCTAGCGGCTTTTTATATGCAGGGAGTTCTAGCGTTGTCCATAGCCTTTGGGAAGTGAATGAATTATCTAGTGCTTTCTTAATGATTAAGTTTTATGAAAATCTGCAAGACCCCAAAAACTATCCTAATGTTGCTATTGCCCTTAATCAAGCTCAAGTATGGTTGCGAAAGGCTACAAATAAACAATTACTGCGGTGGCTTAAGGAAAAAGAGTCTATCTTCAAAAAAATCTTGGGATATTCTGAATGGCTAAAATTACTCCAGTTACTTAAGCAAGATGTCAATGCTAAGCCCTGTGAATCGCCTTACTATTGGGCAGCATTCTGTGCAATTGGGCAGTGATGGAAGAATCAACAATGGATAAACAACGCGAGAAGGTTTATCTCACTATAATCGATACACTGCAAAATTCTCAGAGTGCAGAACAAGCTCTTGAAATCATCAATGTTAATCAAGACTTAATTGATGATGAATTTGTAAAAACCCAAGTTAAATTGGCTGCTACTCTAGAAAAAATAGGTTTTGATACCGCATCAGAATTTTTGAAAAGCGCAATCAATCGTTTAAAAGACAAACTGGGAAAATTCAAATCAAAAGAAACCCGAATCTATGAAGTACGAATTTTTATTTCCGATTTAATAATAACAGTTCTCAAAACAGACTGCAATCCCCAGGTTGTAGTTCCCTTAATTGCTGAAAACTTGGATAAATTAGATGATGAATTTTGTCAAATTTTGCAAAGTTATGCAGCCGATACATTGCCGACAACAGAACCAGCGTCAGCTAGGGGGTTGGCAATGGCAATTAACGATTTCAGCAATATAATTGGGGAATTTAATTTAGGCACTAAGGTTAACAATGTAGAAATTGCTATTACAGGCTATGAATTAGCAGCAACTGTATTTTCCCGAGAATTCTTGCCAGAAAGATGGGCAATGCTCCAGAATAATCTGGGAGTTGCTTACAGCAATCGACTCCGAGGGGAACCAGCGCAGAATATAGAAACAGCTATTTTTTACTATCAAAATGCTCTCAAAATATACAGTCTAAATTCGTTGGGCGACCAATGGGCTTTTGTACAAATAAATTTGGGTGTCGCTTATAGCGAGCGTCTAGTTGGTCAGGCAGAGTATAATTTGAATATGGCTATTAAATGCTATCAAAATGCCCTGCAAATTATTAAGTATAACTTCTTTCCTGAAGACTGGATAAAGCTCAAAATTAACTTAGGAATAGCTTACAGTGATTTACTTGTTGTAGGAGAAAACAATAATTGGAACAAGGCAATTGAATGTTACCAAGAGGCTTTACGAGTCTGTAGCTCTAAAGTTTACCCAGAATTGTGGGCTAAGATTCAGAATAATTTAGGATTGGCTTACAGCAATTACAGCTTGATTCAAGCGGAAAGTAATTTGGAGAAAGCTATTAATTGCTATCGAAAAGCTTTGCGGGTCTATACTCGCAAAGCTTTTGAGCGAGATTGGGCTATGGTCAAAAACAATTTAGGTATTGCTTATAGGAGAGCCGGCAATTTAGAATTAGCTATTGTTTGCTATCAAGATGCTTTACAGGTTCGTACCCGCAAAGCTTTCCCTAAAGAATATGCAGAAACTCAACTGAACTTAGGACTTGTCTATAAAGATTTCCGGCGATTTCGTCAAGCCTATATTGCCTTTGCCTCTGCCATTGGCACTGTAGAATCCCTGCGTAGCGAGATTATATCCGGAGATGCCGTTAAACAAAAATTAGCTGAGACGTGGATTAACCTCTATCGAAACATGGTAGAAGTTTGCCTTGAACTAGCTACTACTCAACCGCGCTACTATGCCAAAGCTGTTGAGTATGTAGAACGCAGCAAAACTCGCAACTTGGTGGAACTCCTAGAAAGTCACGACCTCTACCCCAAAGGCAGCATTGCCGAAACTATCCTCAACAAACTAAAGGAGTTACGGCAAGAAATTGCATCTGAACAGCGACGGCTTGACATTGAACAGAGAAATCACTCAAGAAATGGTGCAATTATTTCTGAAAACATAGGTCAACAGCTAAATAGGTCTATGATTGCCGCCATCCCAGATCGCAATCATCTAAATCAATTGCGCCAACAACTAGACGAATTGATTACCAATCATATCCAACCAATTGACTCCAACTTCAGCCTGACCCAACGAGTAGAAGCTATCAGTTTTCCGCAGATACAGGAATTGCTACTGGACGACAAAACCGCCCTCATCGAGTGGTACATTACGGGTGAAACCTTCCTCACCTTCATAATTACCAGGCAGGCTCAATATCCCATTGTTGGGCAAGCCTCACCTAAAGACCAGAAAGCTTTGATAGATTGGACTAAGGAATATTTAAGAGACTACTACGAGCAGAAAGATAAGTGGCAGACGCAACTAAGTCAGCAACTAAGTAGATTAGCTGAGATTTTGCATATCGATGAGATTTTGACTCAGATTCCAAAAGGGTGCGATCGCTTAATTCTGATTCCCCATCGCTTCCTGCATCTATTTCCTCTCCATGCCTTACCCATTGTGGGGAATCACTGCCTCCTAGAGCGATTCGAGGCAGGCATTCACTATGCTCCCAGTTGCCAATTGCTGCAACAAGCGCAAAACCGGAAACGGTTAAACTTTAATCATCTATTTGCCGTATCCAACCCAACCCAAGACCGCCCTTACACAGAACTAGCAGTTGAAGCCATTCGTCACCACTTCAATTCCACCTGCGTTCTAGCTAGGGAGCAAGCAACCAAAGCAGCTTTTGATAACGTTCATTCAGAATACCTGCGCTCTGCCCACTGCATTTTGTTTGCGTGTCATGGCATCTTTAACCTAGAATCGCCTCTTGAATCCGGTCTGTTTTTAGCAAATGAAAAACTTTTTACCTTGGATGAACTTTTGAGTCTCGATCTCGGCGAATGCCGTTTGGTGACTCTCATGGCTTGTGAAACTGGTCTTACCGATTTCACTAGCATTAGCGATGAGTATATTGGCTTGCCGAGTGCCTTCCTAGTCGCAGGTAGCTCTAGTATAGTTAGCAGTCTGTGGGAAGTGCCTCAAGGGGCTACTGCTTTTTTAATGATCGAGTTTTACGAAAATCTGAAAATTCAGCCTAATCTAGCTCTCTCACTTCAGGAAGCTCAACTTTGGCTGCGAAATATGACGAACAAAAGACTAAAACAATGGATGAAGGAGAAAGATTCTATCTTTAGACCTATTTTGGGTTCTCGTGAATGGATAAAGCTGCTTCGATCGTTTAATGGGGATGCCAATGCTAAGCCTTTTGAGTCACCCTACTATTGGGCTGCGTTCTGTGCTATCGGTCGCTGAGCAAAGACAAACGAAAAACTGATGACAAATTCACAACACGAACAGATTCTCAACTTCTTACTTGAGGTATTACAGGCAATATTGGATAACAAAACAGAGTGCAGGCAAGTAGTATATTCAATGTTTTCTGCTAATGTAGGAAAACTAAATGAAAGTTTTGTAGACCTGTTGGGAAATCAATCCATTGTTGTCTTATCTCAAGGAACCCCCGATGCAGAAGTAACGGCAATAGTAATTGTTATACTTAGTGGTTTGATTTCGGAGTGTCCTTTTGTAATTGGATATATTAAGTGGGAAATTGCAATTGCTGGTTTTGTAAGAGTGCTTTTGGATAACCTCGAACATAATATTTATACACAAAAAGAATCAGCGGTTATCATGAATAGTTTAGCAATAGCCTATACGAATCGGATTCGTGGGGATAAAGCGGAGAATATAGAGAAAGCTATTTCCTGGAGTGAACTTGCTTTGCAGATTTTAACATTCGATACATACCCCACCGAATGGGCGATGCTTCAAAATACCCTAGCAAATGCTTACGCAAGTTGCCCAGTTGGAGAAAAACTAAAAAATCTGCAATTGGCAATTCTCTTTTATAAAAGTGCTTTAAAAATTTATAGAAAAGAAGTTTTTGATAAACAATGGGGAACCATTCAAAATAGTCTAGGTTGTGTTTATCTACAGTGTATTTATTGTGGTAAGCGAGCCGAGATAGAAGAAAATCGAGGTCGAGCTATCACCCACTTGCAAAATGCTTTACAGGTTCTCACTCGTAAAAACTTTCCCCAGGATTGGGCTACCACTCAGAATAATTTGGGCGTGGCTTATATTGCACGTTTTCATCGCGTGCAAGCAGAAAATTACGAACAAGCCATCACCCACCTGCAAAATGCTTTACAGGTTCGCAATCGTAAAGACTTTCCCCAGGATTGGGCTACCACTCAACACGATCTGGGTATGGCTTATGCCGATAGAGTTTCTGGCAATCGCACGCAAAATCTCAAACAGGCAATCAATTGTTATGAGAACGCTCTGCTATTTCGTACCCATGATAATTTTCCTAGAGAGCGTGTTGAAACTTTATTTAACTTAGGCACTGTATACCAATTAAATAAACAATTTGGCAATGCCTACACGATATTTTTAAATGCACTTGAGACTGTAGAATTTCTGCGTAATGAAAGTACTTCTAGCTATGAATATAAGCAAAAAATACTAGAAACATATACACAACTTTATCGTTCTTTAATAGAAGTTTGCCTCGAACTAGCTCATGCTGACCCGCGTTACTACGCCAAAGCAGTTGAATACGTCGAGTGCACTAAAGCGCGGAACTTGGCAGATCGCCTTGCTAATTGTGACTCATATTCTCAGAACGAGATTAATGAAAAGTTTCCCTCTCTCTCCTTCTCAGATATTCAGGCATTGCTACCAGACGATCTGACCGTTATTCTTGAGTGGTATGTTCTGAATACAACATTTGTTTGTTTCATTATCACTCGCAAAAATTCGTATCCTCATATTTGGCCGCCTCTCCAAGAGCAGCAGCAAGCAGATATGGAAGCCTTAGTAGATTGGGTTGGAGAGCATCTGGCAATACACTATGCACAACAAACAGAATGGCAAGAGCAGCTAGTTTCTAGCTTAAACCGCTTAGCTGACTTATTGCACATCGAACAGATTCTTTCTCTGATTCCCGAAGGCTACGAGCGAATAATTTTAATTCCGTATAGCTTCCTGCATTTATTGCCCCTCCATGCCTTACCCCTACCTGATGGTTCTTGCCTCCTCGATCGTTTTAAAAGAGGTGTCAGTTATGCACCTAGTTGCCAGCTACTGCAACTTGCGACAAGGAAGATCGAGAAACTCTCCGTACAAAATTTCAGTAACTTGTTTGCTATCCAAAATCCAACCAACGATCTGTTGTTCACCAATCTTGAGGTAGCAGCTATTAGTAGCTACTTTGACTCAGCTAAGATTCTATCCAACTATAAGGCTACTAAAGTCATCTTGAATCAAGAGGCAGCTACTGGTCAGTTGCTTTTAGCAAATTACGTCCACTTCTCGTGTCACGGCACATTTGACTTTGCCTCGCCCCTCAAATCAGCGTTAGTTTTGGCAGATGCACCCCTCACGCTAGGAGAAATTTTTGCTCTGGAGCTGAGTCAATGCCGCCTCGTCACCCTCTCCGCCTGCGAAACGGGTTTGACAGACTTCACTGTCCTCAATGACGAGTATATCGCCCTACCTAGTGGCTTCTTGGTTGCGGGTAGCCCCAGCGTTGTCAGTAGTCTATGGGCAGTAAATGACCTATCCACTGCCTTTTTAATGATAAAGTTTTATCAAAACCTACAAGACTTCCAAACCTCTCCAACAATTGCATTGGCGCTTAATAAAGCTCAAATCTGGCTGCGAGATGCTACCAAAAAAGAATTACATGGATGGATAAATGAACTACCAGACCCAGTTAGTAGGAGAAAACTGCTAAAGTGGATTAAGTCGATTGAGGCTGAAACTAAACCATTTGAGTCGCCCTACTATTGGGCAGCATTTTGTGCGATCGGGCAATGATTATGGATGAACAACGCCAAATATCCGAGTCTCAATATGAGTTTCTCTCTCAAATACTGCGGGTAGTCCATCAAAGTAAGGGCAACTCAGAAGTTGTATATCCGCTGCTGCAATCGAACTTGGATTTATTAAATGAGAGCCTTGGTTAACTATTGGAAGATTGGGGCAGACAGACTTTGCTGGAAGTTTCCCCAAGAAAAGCACAAGGTATTGCATCGGTTATCGGCTATTTTAGCAATCTGATTCAACTATTTCCGATGGGCGATCGAGCTATAAATCTAGAAATTGCCATTACAGGCTATAAAATTATTGACACTGTATTGACTTATGAAACATTTCCGAAACAGTGGGCAGAAATACAATACAATTTAGGGCTTTCCTACTATAACCGTCTCCATGCAGAGAGAGCAAAAAACTTGGAAGCAGCTATAGAATGTTACTTCAATGCTTTAAAAGTATACACTCGCTCTAGTTTTCCTCAAGAATGGGTAGATACACAAAATAATTTGAGTGCAGCTTATCGTAAACGCATCAGGGGAAGAAAAGCAGAAAACTTGGAGGCAGCTATTTGCTGTTTGCAAGCTGCATTGGAGGTACGCACTCGTGAAATTTTTCCCCACGAATGGGCATATTTACAAACTAATCTTGGAACTGTGTATAGTTTCCGTATTCATGGAGAAAAGGCAGAAAATTTAGAAGTAGCTATCCGCTGTTTGGAATCAGCATTAGAAGTACGAACTCGTGAAGCTTTACCCCAGCAATGGGCAGAAACCAAGAATAATTTAGGTATTGCCTACTATCAACGTATTTTGGGAGAAAGAGCAGAAAATTTGGAAGTAGCTATCCGCTATTATGAGGCTGCATTGGAAGTACGCACTTGCTCTGAGTTGCCTATCGAGCGGGCACAAACGCAACTCAATTTAGCTAATGCTTACTCTGAAAGGATTCGTGGGAAGAAAGCAGATAACTTGGAAGAAGCTATAATTTTTTATAAAGCAGCTTTGATGATACGCACTATTAATGCTTTTTCCGAAGAATATGCAATAATTGAAAACAATTTAGGATGTGTTTATTGCGACCGTATTCATGGTAAAAAATCTGACAATGTAGAAGCAGCTATTAGCTGTTTTCAGGCTGCATTAAAGGTGCGAACACTTGAAAAATTTCCTCTAGAGTGGGCAGAAACTAAAAATAATTTAGGCACTGCATACGATGAACGTATTTTAGAAAAAAGAACAAATAATTTAGAATTAGCTATACGTTGTTACAAGGATGTATTAAAGATATACGCTCGTTCCGACTTACCCTTTGACTGGGGAAAAACTCAACATAATTTGGGCAATGTATACTCAGAGCGTATTGTTGGAGAAAATAGAAAAAATTTGAAAACTGCCATTCGTCATTACAAAGCAGCTCTGCAAGTATTTACTCGCTTTGCTTTTCCTCAAAACTACTTATTGACTAAATTTAGCCTTGGTCGAGCCTACCAAGAGGGACAAAATTTTCAAGATTCATATACTGCTTTTACAGATGCCTTTGACATTATAGAATTTTGGCGAGGTGAAATTATTTCGGGATCTGGAACAGAAGGAGACAAACAAAAACTTGCAGAAGAATGGAACGAACTCTATCAACGCATGGTGGCAGTTTGCCTGGAATTGGAGAACTACACTCAAACCATAGAATACGTTGAGCGCAGCAAAACTCGTAACTTAGTAGAACTTATCCTCACTCGTGATCGCCACACTATTTTCCCAGCAGAAGTAGTCGCTCAACTAGATCGACTTCGAGACGAAATCGCCAGCGGTCAGTACGAACTCCAAAATGCCACCGCACAAGATCCAACTGCTTTAGCCCAACATCTCCAACAGCTTCGACAGCAGCGCAACGAATTGCAAGATCGATACCTGCCCATCGGTTCTGGTTTTCAGTTTGAGCCATTCCGAGCGACTCTCTCGCATCGCAGTGCAATTGTTGAGTTTTACATTACAACCGATCGGCTATTTGTCTTTATTATTACCAACCAAACCCAACAACCCATCGTTTTACCACTTGATTTTATAAACCCGAACAAATTAGCAAATTGGGCAAACAGCTATCTGAAAGCCTATAGTAACAAAAAATCTCACTGGCAGCGCCGTTTAACTACCCGCCTACATCTGCTGGCAAAAATTCTGCACGTTGATGAAATTATTGAGCAAATTCCAACAGAGTGCGATCAATTAATTCTAATTCCCCATCGCTACTTGCATTTGCTGCCACTTCATGCTTTGCCACTTACAGAAGACTCCAGTCTTTTTGACAGATTTCCTGGAGGAGTCAGCTATGCTCCTAGCTGTCAATTACAGCAACTTGCCCAAACTCGACAACGCCCTGAATTTACTCACCTATTTGCCGTTCAAAACCCCACAGGTGACCTCTCTTATACCGATCTTGAAGTCGAAACCATTCAAAGCTATTTTAACACCAGTAATCTTCTCAAACAAAAAATAGCAACTAAAGAAGCTATTGATAATACTTCTCTTAGTAATGTTCACTGCGCTCACTTTAGCTGTCATGCTTACTTTAACGAAAGCGAATCTCGCAAATCTGCTCTGATTCTAGCCAATGCCGAGCTAAATTCTGCACCGACACAATCCGATCCAGAAAACTATCTCAGTTTGAAAAAGGGTGGCGTACTTGACCTCAACAAGTGTCTGACTTTAGATGGCATTTTCACCCTGAATCTAGAACAATGTCGCCTTGTCACTCTATCTGCTTGTGAAACCGGATTAATTGATTTTCAAAATACCAGCGACGAATATATTGGATTGCCTAGTGGTTTCCTTTATGCAGGTGCTTCTAATGTTGTTAGCTCGCTTTGGACGGTGAATGATATATCCACTGCCTTTTTAATGATAAAGTTTTATCAAAACCTACAAGACTTCCAAACCTCTCCAACAATTGCATTGGCGCTTAATAAAGCTCAAATCTGGCTGCGAGATGCTACCAAAAAAGAATTACATGGATGGATAAATGAACTACCAGACCCAGTTAGTAGGAGAGAACTACTAAACTGGATTAGGCCGATCAAAGCTGAAACGAAACCATTTGAGTCGCCCCACTATTGGGCAGCGTTTTGTGCTATTGGACAATAGGCAGTTTTATCATAGATATTGAGATCCGCTCATTAGGATTCAGCTGATGAGAAGTTTTTTAGATAATAAAATTTTCCGTAATGCTGACATCGGCAAAAGAGATAAGAACGCTAAAAGGTTCGCCAGGATCGGCAAAAAAACTTAGATGTATTTCGCAATCTTCCTCGCGAGATTGTGTTTCAAGAAATGTTACCCCGCTTTCATCTAGGGTCATCTTTTGGCCAAATTCATCAAGCACTATCAGTTTTAAATCTGCGGGCAAATGGGGTTCTTCAGTTGAGTATACCTGGAGAAAAATGTCTATATCCCCATCTTCTCTAGTTCTAATTGCCACCAGAAGTTCGATACTCAACTCGTCTGTTATTTGGATTTCCTTACGTTGAGCTACAGCAGCTTTAGGATGGTCTGGGTCAAGTTTACCCAAACTCAAAGCAATTTGCCAATTTAAAGCTATCTGCTCTTTGTTTTCCTCAGTCTCTTCAACATCAACGTCTGCTAAGCGATTGGCTAAGGCAGCAATAATCTCTGGGGTAGCATCGCTTTCTCCCAATTCTAAAGCTGCTTGAAATTGAAAACCAAGATCCTGATTTTCTTTCTTCATTGACTCGATCAGCTGATTGAGTCGATTAGGTTGAGAATCTTGAGCTTTAGAATCTCCTACAGACTTGCTAAGAGCAGCATCAAAAGCTGAGCGATCGCTTACAACTGGGTTCAGTTCTTGTAATGCAAAATATGTACCCAGAAGTGCTGGTTCATACTCTCCCCAAAGCTCAGGAATGCGTTGAAACCAACGACTCAACTGCTCCCAAGAGTTGTTAGTTTTAGTTACATCTGGTTTGGCTGGCAGTTTTTCTATATCTGTTGATTGTTTTCCTGGATAGTCTGTACCCTCTACCTCCAAAACTTGAAATCCTACTAATTGATTAAGTTCCCCTGAAGAAAAAAGCTTTTGAATTTCTTCAAATACTTCTTGAGTACCTTCAACTAATAAAACTAATTTTTTCTTTTTCATTTTCGCCTCTCATTCATTCTATTCGTAATAGAAGTGTTTAACTTTGAAACCTTGAGAATATTTTTGATACAAAGTATCAATTGCTATATTACGGGATATATTTTCTGCTTCTTCAGAATCAACTTCAAATTCTATGGTTATTCTTATAATTTTTTTTTGATTAGCTAGTCTGGGTGGTTTTCTATACCCCTTCTTATCGAGATATAAAATTATTTGAGCCCAGTCACTTACTTTTTTTTTGACAAGAATTTTAACATATTTATAAAGGCTTCGAGAAAAATCTGAAGTTAATCCCTTTATTTCTCTATTAAGCTTCAGAGCTATATCGTCAGGAGTTAATCCACTCAGTAATAAACCTAGCCAACACTTTTCAGTGGATGTAAGTTCCTTTTTTTCAATATTAAGTACTTTGATATCTTCATCTGTTATATCTGCTGTACCTAAAACATTTTGTATGGCTTTGGCCCAACCTAAATCGTTGAAAATACTATCCATCTCCCATTCTTTTTCTGCCTTGGGACAATCACTGCAAGGTGTTTCATTCAAGGTATGGCAATTCTTTTCTGATAAAAACATCATTAAGTAACTATCCTGTAAATGTCAAATAAGGGGTTTATAGAAAACACCCAACATTGGTTGGGAAAAATAATCTTAAAACATCAACTATCGTGGGGAGCGGGATATGGAGTGAAATTGCCATAACAAAGAGGACAGAAAAAAGAGCGGTCATTAGTAATAACCGTCTAGCTACTATAGGGGCATTATATGTCATCACGTTTCCAAGATCCAATCGAAAAATCCCTCCACTTGGGTATAGAAAGGAACAAAATTCACCTGCTCAACGAGCCTCAGCAAGCTGAACGTATGAAGGAAATACTGAGCCAGCTTGAAGGTGGAACCTTGCTCAAACAGCTGAATTTGCATAAGGAGGGGCCAATTGCTGCTCATCTTATGCACCCAACCAAGGGCTTTGGTTGGACTTACGAGCAAGCGACCAGTGCAATTATGCGCTACATAATGTTCCTGCTCCTAGCTTACCTCCATCCCCAGATCACCTTGGTGCCTACCTCGACGATTGATATTGTTTGGCATCACCACATTTTACACAACACGGTCAAGTATGTTGAGGACTGCGAAATGTGGTTTGGTCGTGTTTTTAACCACTGCTACGATCCAGCTGAGCTTTGGGGCAAAACAGATCGGGAGAATCCTGATACCGCTTTTGCTCAAACTCAAGCCCTATTTGAGCAGTATTTTGGCAAAGGTATTTTAGCAGCTGCTAACTGGGATCAAGCAGAAGGCGAAGTAGCAGAGCGTCAGCCTGAACAGCAAGATAACAGCAGCAATGGGGAACAACCATCGCGTCCTACGGCTTGTGGTATGCCCAAGCCAAAGAAGGCTTAGAACCTGGCTGATTTTTACGTAGCTCGTTCTCAATCTGACAAATGTCTGAGGGTGTCTAGTGATAGGCACCCTTTTTTTATTGATGCAGTCAGTCATACACGACCGATCAGTTATTTCGTACCATCTGCCCTTCAAGCTTCAAGCCAAGACTGCATTTGTTTAACTTCCGATAACATCCCCAGACGCTTGAACGAGTCCTTAGCCTCTGTTGCCCACCGTTGGGATTCGGCTGTATTCCCGCGTAATTTCTCCAATTTTGCCCAAGAACACTTGTGGAACGCAATAGAACGCCTATCCAAACTGTCAAGAGCAATGGGCTGGCTTAGATTTAACAGGCGTTCTGCTTCATCCAGGTTCCTTTGTTCGATAGCTATATCAGCTAACCAATTAAGCGCATAAACTTCTACTTGCTTCCATTCAGCTACTTTAGATAGTTCTAGAGCTTGGTTGTAAAGAGTTTTGGCTTGTTCGTAATCACCTATTTTAAACGAGTTCTCAGCCTCATAGTAATGAATGCGAATCAAATAGCGCAGGCGTTTTCTTTGTTCTATCTGACCTTGAGTTAGTAAGTTTTTTGACTTATTCAACCAGTTACCCGCCTCAACTAATTGCTGCTGGCGAATGTGTACTATAGCAGCAGTAATTGCCAAGTCCAACTCGAATATCCGGTCCTGATATTGCCGCAGGTTCCAGGCTTGTGCTAGCACGTTCCCAGCTTCGCTCAACTGCTCTGGTTTGCCCATCAAGATAAGTGTCCAGCCTCTATCGTATAAAGCCTCTGCTAATGTTGGCTGGTCTTGGTGCTGCTCGGCTGATGAGATCAACCATTCCATCCAGATTAAGCGCTCATTCCAATACCCGAACAAATGGGTAAACCCCTTGATATACTGCCAAAACTTTCGGAAATCCTCATATCGATCTTGTTTGATACACCATTCAACTACAGAGCGGAGATTCTCCCACTCCTGCTCTAGGTGTTCGTATTGAACGTGCCACTCTTTCCAATCTTGTCCTGCATATAGTTCGGAAAATCTTAGATACCAGTCGATCCATCGCTCCCGTACTTCCTGCTCAAATTCGGGATGAGCCTTCAGTTCAACAAGCGCATACTCGCGAGTCAAAGAATGATTTAAGTTGTACCATCCATCCTGCTGTATTACTAAACGGAGTTTATAGAGTTGAGCCAAACCATCTATGGAGTTTGCTCCTGCAAGGGCAACTTGAGCGATCGCTTCTATTGAAGCAGATTTGGTAAACAAAGCTAGCGCCATTAGCAACCGATGCGCTGGTTGCCCTCGCAGCGGTTGCACCAATTCTCCAAAGCAATAGTGAGCGAAGTCGCCTGTGGTCAATCGAGCTGGTACTGCATTAAGTGGAAGTCCATAGACTGACATTTGACCAATGGTATAGATAATCGCGATCGGGAGACCACCAGTTCTCTGGTAAAGTGCCTGGAACTGTTCGGGGTTCAATTGCACTCTTTGTTCTTGTATCTGATGCTGAATCAAATGCTGGCTATCATCTGGTGGCAAACACTCTAAATGAATGGGAACGCCTAACGCTGTTCGTATACGGGTAGTAATTACGACCTTTACCGTTGGCGGTAGTTCGTGCAGAAAGGAAATGACATCCTCTTGATCCTCGATAGTTTCGAGATTATCCACAATCAACAGAGTACGCAGGTAAGCCAAGCTTCTTTGAAGGCACTCCAGTTGATCGTTAAAGTGTGCGGGGATAACGTCAGGGCTTTCCAGCGTGCGAAATATAGTTTTAAAGATGTCACGCAAGGTGCGCTCTCGCCTATGACGTTGCAAAATGTCGATACCAATGAGATGCCGTTGCTTGGCTGAGGTAAAAATGATGGCATCAAAGGTGGGAAAGTTAGGAGTTGCCTCAGCATTGCAACTAGCTTCTAGGCAGCGGTGGGCGACTTCCAAAACGAGGGCAGTTGTCCCCACGCCGATGATTCCTTCAATGCTAATCAGATGGGTGTTGTGATTGAAGGACAGCAGTGTCAAAAGTTGATCTATTTGTTTCTGCCGACCAACCAAGTTTGTATGGTAACGGGGTGGCAGGTTGTGGTAAGGACGCGATCGCAGCGATGTAGAAGGAATGTTCAGAGAAGTCTCTAAGGTTCCTACTGCCAAAGTCTCTTGTGTTTCCGGAGGGGACTGAGGTATACGAGGCAACTCTTGCAGGTCAATGGTTGAGACCCAGCCGTTACGCTGTTCTAGCACTCTGGTAGTAACTATTTCCATTCCATCTTGGTTAGTGAGCGGCTCCTTGCGTTCCTCTTGAGTGGAAGAGGATGGAACTTCTGCCGGCTGCGTTAGCGAAGTGGCTTCGTACCCCGCAACAGTTCCTGAAGAGTACGAGCTTCGCCAACGCCGCTTCAGGGCTTCCCGAAAGTCTCCTTTACTGACCTTTTCTTCCAGTACCTCTGAAAGCAGCCTCCAAAGTTTTAGGCCAACATCTCTTCTTAAGTAACCTTCACCGTAATGGGACGTCTCTGCTATCTCCTTATACGTCTTGCCTTGCCAAGCGCCACGAAGTATAGCGGCCTCTACATCAGTTAGATGTCTCCCTTTTTTGTCAAAAATCGTTGCATCCGCCACTGTGAGTGCTTCTTCTTCGCCAAAGTTCATTAATTAATTAGCCAAACATCAAAGTTTCTTCTAGCCACTCTAGACTACCCTGACTTTTCCTGACACAACCCCTGACTCTACCTGACTCAAACTGCCTCGACAGTTTCAAGTCCATATATGACCATTGAATGAAGAAGCAAGGAGTTGATAACTGCTGCTGTCTATTCAGTAGCCAGAACCAACCCATTCAATTTTGTAATCCACACTTCGTGTTATCTGGACTTAATTAACACAAAATGTGGGCAATAGGTTATTGCTGCTCAACTATCTCCAGGTAATTCATTGAGAAAGCAAGGCTAATGGAGATTCAGCCCTGCTGATTCGATTGCAAGAATATATTTTGATGCAGTTTTCGATCTGATAAGGAGAAACCATGACTACCCAATATCTTGGCGCAACCACTGTTCTCAACGAGCAAGATCAGCCAACGCTTCTTACCCACTTGCTAAACGACAAACTCAATATTTTACACTTTCAAGACAGCTACGGCAGTGGCAGAACGTGTAACTGTGTTCTTTCCTCTATCGAAGCTAATTTGGAACGGCTGAGCAATTACGGAAGCACTACCTTAATTGTTGCTGATGATGCCTTTGACAAGGATAATCCCCCTAAAACGAAGGTTCATCGGGTCGTGATGACGAAAGCTGAAATGGGTCGTTTGAATTTGCTCGATGAAGAAGGTTACGTCCGTCGTACCACTTTGATTGTTGATAGCACTGGCTCTGTTTTAGCAACCCTACCAGTAACAACTGAAGAAGAGTTAGCCACTCACATTGAACAAGCTGTACTTCCCACATTAACTCAACTTCAAAACAAAGCCTCTACTTAGTATTAACTAAGGCTTTCAGGGGGAAATATTCTGGATATTACCCCCTGAAAGTACCTGGGTATCTCGGTAATGATGATTGATTAGAGAGATTAACAATGAGCAACATAACCTGTGTAACAAGTAACCAATCTATTTTGACAATTACTGACTTGGCTCAAGGTAAAAATCTTACCAGCAGTAATTTTTT
The DNA here is from genome assembly GCF_023333585.1 of Argonema antarcticum A004/B2. GTDB lineage: Bacteria > Cyanobacteriota > Cyanobacteriia > Cyanobacteriales > Aerosakkonemataceae > Argonema > Argonema antarcticum. The sequence continues at coordinate 5,275 of NZ_JAIQZN010000096.1, read as the reverse complement.
TGATGCAGTTCGCTTTATCAAGCAACATAAGCCAGGAATTATTTTAGGACTGGAGCCGAAGCGAGGAATTAGAAAGATGGTAGGGGTTGTGAAGCGTACCGCTCGATTTGAATTGATTGGCGAGCGCCCAGCCAAAGATGCCAACTTCATGGTGAATGTACCGACTGGAGGAATTATCGCTATTGAAATAGGGCCTTCTGCTGGGCCAAACACTCCAATCGGTTCCATTGTTGAACAGAGTCTTTACCAACAAGGAGTTGCTGGTATCGTAATTGGTGGCAGGCTGCGAGATGTAGAGAGTATCCCAGAAGAGCGTTCCATTTGGGCGCTAGGAACCACCTGCTGTGGAGCCTACGGAGAGCTTTGGGAAGAAGAAGTTGACTGTCCCATCTCCATTTGGGGGACACAAATCACTTTAGGCAGTTTGATAGTGGCAGATGAAAGTGGCATAGTTGTCAGCCCTCCCTTAACGCCGAGAGAACTGGAGATTGTTGGTAAATTCGTGGATGCTGATAATTATGCCAAATTCTTGGTGCAACACAAGAGTATGAACCCGAACGATGCAAAAGACCAGGCTTCTGAACGTTTTGGTCTTGTCTGATATACCCACCCTAGAGATAAAACCCCTCAAAAATTAGAGTGGCTGACAAGTAAAGATTTGTAACAAGAAGCGACCTTTCGCATAAAACTGTCAGCCTGATTCTGATCGAGAAGTAGGAGTGCATCAAGTTCTACCGTGAGGATACCTTTTTGAATTCCGTTGTCCAACAAAATCATAATTATTAGCCAAGATTTTAGCCATTGACTGGAGGTTTACATGAAGTCTCTATCTAACGTCATTGTGATGGGCGGAGGACACGTCGGTTTTGCTGTCGCTGCTTTCTTGAGTTCGCAAGGCGTCAAGGTACATCTGTTTTCTCGCCGTTTGTTGCCAATCACCAAAACACTGACTATTAAAGCTATTGGTCAAGTTTTGTGTGGCAATTATCAAATAGCCAGCTTTTCAGGCCAAATGCAAGCGATCGCCGCACAGTTGGGACAGCTACCTTCGACAGTAATCATTTGCTGCCGAGGCAACGATTTAGTGGAGTACGCTCGCATCATATCCCGGTACGTTTATTCAGAAATGAACATTGTATTGTTCTGTGGGAGTCGGTTGGATGACTGGGTATTCCGCCAACAGTTACTTTCAAGTGGTGTTTTAGAATCCCAGATGCCAGCCGTTGCGAGTGCTACAACCAGCCCTTTTTGTTGTTGCCTACAATCAGACAGCACAGTTGAGATTAAGGCAAAGAAAGGCAAAGTCTGTATCAGTGCCCAAACACCAACTCTGACAGAACGGATATTCAATGCTTTGCAGCCCTGGTTCAGTAATTTAAAGATTGCAGGCTCGTCCTTGGAGGTGGCTTTGGAGAAAGAAAATGATATCACTCATATTCCTCTCATGTTAACTTCAGCACGAACCTTGGAAAAGGGAGAACCACATTTATTTTACCACGAAGTAGGACCTCGTACTGTTGGTTTGATTGTGGCTCTAGACAATGAGCGTCTGAAGATCGGACAAGCTTACGGTCTAAAACTCCGTGATTGGGTTAGTTGGCATCAAGCTCAATACCATACGTCTGGCTTATCAATCTACGAAAATCTTCAGCAGACGAGCGCGTATCAGCACTCGTTTATGGATACTCTTGATGATCGTTACTTAACAGAAGATGTCCCTTACGGTGCAGTTCCTCTTCAAACATTAGCGCGGATCGCAGGAGTACAGACTCCAGTATTAGATGGATGTATAGCGCTTGCCAGTCAACTGATTGATATGCCCGCCCCGGCTTGGACTGCTGAATTATTGGGTATCGCTGGACTTAATCCGACTCAGGTCTCGGCTTTATTGAGTACTTCTTGGGTTAAGCAACCCTTGTATCTGCCACCACCTTCACTTTTGTCTCATTTGGCTCAACCTACTTCCCAATCTGATAAAAAGATTGAGAATGTAGAAGTTTGAATACTAAGTTCAAGAATTTTGTAAACGTTTGATCTCACGGGGGTTAAGGTCAGCCATAGCAGTCAACACAGACTTGTTTGGCTTGAGAATTTTCCTATTCTCAAGCCAAACTGGCGAGCGCACAACTGAGCATAGATTGCGGTAAAGTTCGACTGCGAACAAAGCGAGGACTTCCCTGTCAGTGGCATGATTATAAGGCAGTGCGCTTGCAAGACCTTTATTATGGCGCTTTCTTGTGCGATAACTTCAGCCTCACTGATTGGGTAAATAGTCAGCCGCTAACTAATCCTGTAATCTGTTTAGGAGATGGTCACGATGGTGCGCGTGAATTTATTTAAGGAAATTGCTACAACGGAACAACGGCAAGAAGTCCTAGACTGGTATCATCTGAAAGAAAATCTGTATAAAGTTGGTGGCTCCCGTAAGCGGATTAAATATGTTGGTTAGGATTGCTGGGATGTTAACGCGGGTTCAAAGTTGTGGCTCTTCCGTACTTAGTGTGCTAAGTTAACTTAAATTTATCCTCAAGGCTTTGCTACGTAAGGCGTTGAGTTATTTACACCCAAAGCTTGGTTATGGCAACTTGCTGCGGATGGGCAATCACCTTGAAATCCCTGCCAAGCTTTGCGCGTAGGACACAAAAAAACTAATCGTTTGGCACACTAAGTACGGAAGACCCGGTTGTCATACATGGTGGCCTCTGTTTGGTGTTGGTGGGTAGTGAGTATTTGTGCTTAGGTGGTAAAGCCTTGGCGTGTCAATCGGTGTAGCTGTTGTCTTCTGGTGGTATGGTGGGTAGTGAGCGCATTCTCTCTAGTTGTTCGGTTAGTCGAACGGCGAGGTCAAGGGATAGGTCTGGGCGGTTGAGCAGAGCGGTTATTGCTTGAGAGGGAGTGAGTATTTGGGGCTTTTTCTGATTCCGAAAAGCTTTGGATAAGCTGAGGGCTTCTGATACGCTTGTGGATACTAGACCAATCTGTACTCCTAATAGCGTTGCTCTTCTCCAATCGACATCTTTGGTTTCGCTAGGGGGGAGAAAGGTTAAGGTTAGAAACATTGTTATCCCACCGGAGATTGCTCCTATTGCTATCTTGGTAATTAATTGCTTCATGGCATGGCATAAGGATGGAAGTAGCAGGCTTCTGATCTTGGTGGATGGCTATTGGTCATTAGTCATTGGTCATCGGTCAAAAGTTATAGCGCTACGCGCTGGTGTATTTACAGATAACGGAAAGCAGCATCGGCTGCTTGATGAACGTTAAAATCATAGTTTGGTATTTTTTTGATTTCATTGGAGTTATGAATTTTACAAATACCCAACCGCTACTGTTTTTGTACTTAGTTTCGTTCAAGATTTTGGCAATTTGCTGACCAGTTAGCTCTTGTTTCATTTTCTATCAATCCACTTCAAGCTTTTAATTTATAGCGGAAGTCACAAGTCAGAAAGAAAAAGCAATGAAGTAAGGACTCTAGCCCTTCATAATGTCCTAATAGCCTTGGCAGTTGCTATATCTTTCTCCCCTGCACCCCTGCACCCCTGCACCCCTGCCTCTTTCATGGCATAGAAAGGTAAGGAAAATCCCAGCAATCAGAGGTTTCAGGTAAATTTTTCAGTTGGTTAAATAGATTTACCAGTTTTCGCCACATTAGTTGTTGTTCTCCCTGACTGAATTGCTGGGTTGATAGTTCTTTTCTGAGAACTTGGATTTCCTTGAGAATGCTAATTTCTAGTTCTCGAATATCCCGAAGTTCATCTGCGATGGTAGTAAGCCTATCGTCTCCACTTCTACCATCAACAATGGAGGTTTTTTTTCGACAACTTCAGGTAAAAAGTTGCTCAAAATCCCTTCTAAGTCAATTTGACCGTAAGAAAAATTCCGCAGTTTGTCCAAATCTTCAATTATCTTCTTGGTAGACTGGACTGTTCCCTGTTTCAAACCAAGCGCATAACCGATTTGTACGCCTGCATTAATGTCAGCTATTTCTTTCATCCCTTTGACAATACCAGCCTTAATTCGCGCTTCGGTAGCTGACTTGTCTGCTTCTACTAATTGCTGGGCAATCTCTGCATATTGGCTACTCATCTGAGTGGATAGTTCTTCATTCTGACTATCCTCATAACTGGGCTTTTTAGCTTTCTTGTTCTGGCTGTTCTGAGTGTTCTGCGTGTTCCGAACGTTCTGGGCGTTCCGAATCACTTCTTAAAAATAAATAAAATTCCGATTTATTGCTATGTCTGATTGACGTTTAGTTAGCTTTTTTTTGGCGGAAAATCCTCTCGTCTATTTCGCCGAAGTGTTGGCAAATGTGTGGCTTAGGTTCTACGTATCTAGCACTGGTTGGTTTGGCTAAGTAGTAACTCAGTGTATCGATAGGGATTTGGCTGATTTCGTGTAGTTCTTCTAGTGACATTCCATGTTTTTGTTTGAATTCTCTGGGATGAATCGGGTCGGGATTTTTGAGGAGTTTGGGCATGGTAGTTCTCGACTATAATAATGCCCCAGGCGTTAACCAAGGGGGGGAATTTGGTATTTATAGCAATCAACATTCAGCTATCAGCAATCAGCTTGGGAATCAGCCTTTGTTGGCAAGTGTTTCAGCAATGTTCCGAATGGCTTAACCTACGACAGCGTTTGCTATAACTCAAGTGGCGGCAGACTCTTGCTTTATTGCAGGATTCGGCTATTTTCTGGTTTGGCTAGAAACTCTGCCATCAAATATGCTTAAAATAAGCTTAATTGACCTTCATTTAGGCAAGATTCCCAATCTAACTCTGCTTTGGCGATTAGTTGCTTAATACGCTCTATTTCCTTATCGCTATCGTAGTTTTCACTGTCGTTGTAGTCCTTAGAGAACAAAGCCCCATCGGTAATAGCATCGATGACGCATTCCCAATTACCTATTAACCAATCGCCCACCAATTCTAGGTGTTGGTTAACGCAGAATTCTTCTTCTTTGCCGCAGTAACAAAATCCATCGGCAACCAGCACTTCCGCTACAGCTATCGCTTTTCCTTTTAACCAACACGGTAAGTCTGTCATACTTTTTGTTTCCTTTCATGTCATGCTTCATAACTAAGGCGTCATTTTCAGCAGCTTTATTCATAGCAATTAACCTATAAATAAAGCTGCAAGTAATTGCTCTACTTCTGCCTTATCGATATGTTTCCACTGGGGATTACTGGCTTTTAGTTTGATCTGAATAAGATACTTGTGCCTCTATGTTGACGAGAATTTCAGCGATAGCTTTGACTCCTTCTTCTAACGCCCGTGC
>NZ_JAIQZN010000095.1 GCF_023333585.1 Argonema antarcticum A004/B2 | reverse complement strand
AGTTGTCAGTTGTCAGTTGTCAGTTGTCAGTTGTCAGTTGTCAGTTGTCAGTTGTCAGTTGTCATTAATTATTTTTTTGACTTTTGACTTTTAGCTAGCAATTAGATCGCTTACCAAGACAGGTTGATTGCGGACGTGACCTTTGTGCGAGAAGCGTTCTGCCACAAGTTGTTGATAAACCTCCTCGTAACCATCAGTCATTTTTTGGGCGCTGAAATTAGCTATTACGTGTTCTCTACAAGCGTAGCGGTCTAATTCACCTATTTTTGCTAGAGCAGCTACGCACTCTTCCACAGTTTCACACAAAAAGCCGCTCTTACCGTGGGCAATTATTTCCGGCGTAGACCCCATCTTCATAGCAATCACTGGCGTACCCGTTGCCATCGACTCAATCATCACCAAACCAAACGGTTCGCGCCAAGTAATTGGAAATAAAGTTGCAACTGCCCCTCCCATCAAGACAGACTTTTGAGCGTGGTTTGCTTCGCCCAAATATTCAATTTGTTTGCCATCAATGTGGGGCTTAATTTCCCGCTCAAAATATTCGCGATCGACTAGATCCACCTTGCCTGCCATCTTCAAATGCCAGCCAGAACGCTTGGCAATTTCGATCGCTAAATGTGGCCCTTTTTCAGGAGAAAGTCTTCCTAAAAAAGCCAAGTAAGGGGGATTATCCGGTCTTTCGCGAAACTCGTAAGTGCTTACGTCAATGCCGTTGTAGACTGTAGCTACGCAGTTCAAATTCAGTCTTGCTTCTCGCTGTGCATTGGAGATACTCACATAAGGCTGACGGCGAGCGTGCATAAACATCTTCTCGTTATCGGGGGTAAAAACACCGTGCAGCGTGTGGACAGTGGGCGTTTTTACTAAACTTGCATAAGGCAAAGCGGCGCAACCCATGTGAGAGTGAATGATATCAAACTCCGATGCCCGTTCGTATACCCAACTTAGTTCCAGCATTTCATAAATGCCATATTCCTTGACTGTGGGGTCTAAACGTATGGCTCGCGGGTGAACGGACTCTAATTTAGCTAGAGTAATAGAATCACCACTTGCAAACAAAGTGACTTCATGACCCCGCCGGACTAATTCATCGGTAAGCAGTCCGACAACTAGCTCAATACCACCATAAGCCGGGGGTGGAACTCGCTCCCACAGCGGGGCAATTTGGGCAATTCTCATTACAAACCTCCTAATAGTACGCAGGTGCTAAACTTTTTCCTGATGATGAGGCTGATTTATATCCTACGGAGTCTTTTCTAGTTTCGCATCCTGCTTAAGAACTATCACCTGAGATGAAATTTAGGCAATAATTTACAAATTTGCAAGGCAATTAAATACGGAGATCTGGTCTTATACAGGTAGAGATATCCGCACTATTTGGATTCCTAAAAGCAGATTTATAGGCTTTTAGGCTACTACAGGAATGGGTGTATTTGATTAAACCTTACCTAGATTTTATTAGGAACTAGACAAGAATGGATGCGATCGCTAAAAATAGAGGTCATAATTGAGATTTATCAGCCATAATCTGCATTTAAAGCCAAATTAGCGAAATTAAGGCTCAAATCTAAACCTTATAGCGTAAATGACCTTTTTAACTTCTGAATTCTTTATTATAACTCCAAATTTGGCCTCTTAAACTTAGCCGATCGCGTAACTCCTATTCATATTGGCTTATTTTGCGATTGTTACTGTATCGATCGTTCATTGTAGAAACAGCTATAATCTAATTTATCCCCTCATGGGGATGGAACCAGCGTAACTCATCCCTGCTAAGCTGAGGCGCATTTAAATTTTTAAGTCAAGTTTGATGAAATTCTTGTGGGGTGGGCGTCCCGCCCGCCCAAAAAATACAATTTAGATGCGGAACAGCTTATGACTCAAACTCTCAGACGCACTCGCAAGCGTACTCAAAGTGCCTCTTATAATTCTATTCCCACTTGGTCAGACGATACCGAGTTAGTGGGATTAGTGTTTGAACTGTCATCCAGCACTGGCGGACTTTTGCCACTTCAGTATGCGGTGGGACTTCATGCTTGGTTTTTGGATCGAGTGCGACAGATCGATCCAGATTTGTCTGCTTATCTCCACGATGGCGAATCGGAAAAAGCTTTTACTATCTCTGGTTTGAATGGTGTTTTGATTCCTCAAGGTAGGCAGTTACAAGTTGCAGCAGATCGGGTTTATCGCTGGTACATAACCGCACTTTCTCAGCGGGTGGTGAAATGGTTGGCTAAGTGGATGCAATCGTTACCTGCTGAGGTGAATTTGCGAGATTTGCCGTTAAAAATTATCTCTTGTCAGGTTGCCCAACCGCCTACTACTTACGCCAAGTTACTATCAACAGAAATTGAAAAAACTCTCATTCTCAGCTTTGTTTCGCCGACTAGCTTCCGTCGCAAAGGACATCATTTTCCTTTACCTATGCCGATAAATTTGTTTCACAGCTATTTGCGGCGCTGGAATGATTTTGCGGGGATGCCATTTGAACAAGATGCGTTTCTAGAATGGGTGGATGAAGGATCGATCATTCACCGTCACCAACTGTCATCCTGTAAGGTGCAAGCAGGGAAAAAGGGTTCGGTGACAGGTTTTACTGGTGCTTTAGAATTGGGTTTGTCGAGTAAAGCAAAAGAAAATTCTCAGTTTGTCCAGTTATTTTATGCTTTAGGCGAACTGGCAATTTATTGCGGTACGGGACATAAAACGACTTTTGGGTTAGGACAAACTTGTAAGGGATGGATAGTGGATAGCGGTACATCTGCGGCATCTTCAATGGAGGATATTTTGGCTAATAGGATTGCAGAATTAACGGAAATTTTCACCGCACAACGCAAGCACACTGGTGGAAATCGCACTGCTGAAATTGCCGAAACTTGGGCAACTATTCTGGGTAGGCGCGAGTTTGGGGAGTCATTGCAGGATATTGCTACAGATTTGGATATGCCTTATGAAACGGTGAAAACTTATGTGAAGTTGGCGCGACGTACTTTGAAGGTGGAGTAGTTACAGCTAGGGGCTAGGTTTTAAGTATTTGCTCTGCTAGGAAGGCTTTGGAAAAGTGAGTTCTTCAAAGGCAGGAATTGGAATCATGGGCATTTGACTATAAAGTTCAGCTTACATCAATTATACTTTTTCCGTCATTGTCAAACGAAGTGCGAAGCCATTCCAGAAAGTCACGATCTAGCGTCTTCATTTCTTTTAATCGTTCCAAATCTTCATTTTCTTTTGTCATTTCTCGAACTGCCAGTGGATGATTGGCAATTGCCACTAATTTATCTTTATCATCTTTATATTGACTAGCATTGAAAAGTTTGTCTCTCGCACATATAAATAGTTCAATAGTGTTGAATCTAGCGTTTTTAACAACCCAAATAATATTTCGTAAATCTGAATCTATATAAGCTAGCAAGGTAGAGCAAATCGCAAAAATAGCTTCTTGAGCCTCAAGAATGTAGTAGGAATCGTAAAACTCATCCGAATCTGGAAGGACATCTTCGCAACTACAATCTTCTCTTAATTGGCGAACTTTTGCGACATCTGCTGGTTTTCCTGCCAAAATCTGCCAAATCTCGTCTAGCGCCTTTCTAGGTACGGAAGGGTCGCCCCAATTCTCCATTCGGGAAAAGGCGTTGTAGTTGGGAAGTATTCTCTCGCAAATAGAAGCTGCAAAAGCTACTCTATGGAGAGGAGGAAGTTGTCTCAGTTCTTTTTCTAAACCAGAAATATCAAAAAAGTGCAAGTTCATTTTGTTATTTTCTCTTCTCTTACTATCTGTTTGGCTTTTCTCTTCGTTCCTTATTTACAGTATATCCGTGACTTTGTATTAAAGCTTCTTCGTAGCTTTTAAACTCCCCAAAAGAATTTGCTACAACTTTTTATCTTGACCCCTGGACTCGCCCTACGGCAATTGTTCTTTGCGCCAGAGCGATGTCATCGTAAATCTCGTTAGCAATCTGTTTAGCTTCTCTTTCCAATTCGTAATTATCTGGCAAAATACTCCGATCATTTATAAACTAGAGTTTAGACTAACCGCGCTTTAAGGCGCGGTTAGTCTAAACTCTAGTAACCAGAACAGAATTGAAAGCGATCGCATTTATTTTCAAACTCGACAATTTCCTTTTTTCACCCTCAAGCAGCGCTAGAACGAGTGCGAACTTTGTCAATAGTCACGGCGATAATAATCACCAGACCTTTAACAACTAGCTGCCAGAAAAATGACACATTCATCAACGTTAATCCATTGTTGAGTAGCGCAATAATTAAAGCACCGAGTAGGGTTCCCCAGATGGTGCCGATTCCACCCGTGAAGCTCGTTCCGCCCAATATTACAGCTGCGATCGCATCGAGTTCGTAGCCCTGGCCCAACATCCCAGTCGCACTGTAGAGGCGCGAGGCGCTCATAATACCGCCTAAACCAGACAGTAACCCACTCACGCCGTAGACAAATAACAGCACCCGACTCACTTTAATTCCTGTCAGTCTTGCTGCCCGTGCATTCCCCCCCACAGCGTAAATATGTCTCCCCAGGACTGTTCGTCTTAAGACAAACCAACTGACTATGACTGTCAGCAAAGCAATGACAACTAGCCAGGGAATTGGGCCGAGATAATTGTTGCCTATCCAAGCAAAATTTAGATTTCGATTCAGAACTGTAGTGCCATTGGCGACTAAATAAGCAACACCCCGCAAAGCCGTATAGGAACCAAGCGTAACGATAAAAGGTGGCAAACCTAAATAGGCAATCAACGACCCGTTAAGTAAGCCCAAACCTAATCCGGCTAATAGGGCGGCTGGTATAGCGAGCAAACCCATACCTGGAATTAATGAGACAATCACCCCGACTACTGCCGTCACGCCCAAAATTGACCCCACTGAAAGGTCAATTCCTCCCGTCAAAATGACAAACGTCATCCCGGTAGCTAGCACAATATTGATGGATGCCTGTCGAATAACATTAATCAGATTTCCTGCGGAAAGAAAGCTTGGCGTGACTATCGAAAAAATTATACAAATTGCCACCAAAATCGGTAATATACCGGCAATCTGAATGAAATTTCGCCAAGCTTGAAGTTTACTTGCTTTCTGGCGATCGGTCCTGCCATTTCTGGTAGTTTTTACTTCTGTTTGACTCACGATCTTGCTACCTCCCTTGCTCCAGTTGCATAAGCCATGATGTTCTCTTGCGTAATTGCTTCCCCAGTTGAGCCGCCTACTTCACCAACGAGGTGTCCCGCACGCATCACTAAAACGCGATCGCTCATTCCCACAATTTCCGGCAGCTCGCTGGAAATCATCAAAATGGCTACACCGTTTGTTGCCAAATCGCTAATAATTCGATAAATTTCGCTTTTTGCCCCAATGTCCACACCCCGCGTTGGTTCATCTAGCAAAAGTACCTTCGGGTTAATTGCCAACCAACGTGCTAGCAATAACTTCTGCTGATTTCCCCCAGATAGATCCATTGCCCTGATGCTTGGACTGGCAAGACGAATCCCTAAGTCTTTAATGGCATCAGTCACAACTTTTGCCAGGTTTTTTGAATTGATAATGCCAGCTTTTGTCTCTCGATCCAGAACATTTAAAGTGATATTTTCACCAGAACTCATGTCTAGAAATAAACCTAGATTTTTGCGATCTTCTGGCACATAAGCAATTCCGGCTTCAATGGCATCATCTGGCGTCAAGATGTTCAATGGACGTTTTTCTTTGATATCTTCTGGTACATAAGCAATTCCCGATTCAATTGCATTACTTGGCTCGGAGATATTGAGACGACGGCCTTCCAGTTTGATTTCACCGCTAGTCTTTTTGTCAGCACCAAAAATAAGACGAGCAAGCTCCGTTCTACCTGCGCCAACCAAACCCGCTAAACCAACAATCTCGCCAGCATGGAGTCGAAAACTCGCAGGCTTTACCTTGCGCCCATCACTTAAATTCGTGACCTCAAGGACAACTGGGCCAGGAGTTGTTTGACGCTTATGTTCGTATAAATCCTGTAAGGAACGACCCACCATCATTTCCACTAGGCGTGCAGCGGAAATTTCGCTCTTTTCCAGAGAGCCAATGTACCCACCATCTCGGATCACACTAACGCGATCGGCAAGGGCATAAATTTCTTCCATCCGATGGCTAATATAAATAATGGCAATTCCCTCATTTCGCAAGCGGCGAACAACCTCGAAAAGTTTCTCTGTCTCGCGGTCTGAAAGCGCTGCTGTTGGCTCATCCATCACGAGAATGCGGCTCTTGTCTTTGAGCGCCCTGGCTATTTCAACTTGCTGCTGTTCGGCAATGGAGAGTGTCGAAACAAGGTCTTCAGCATCAAAACTGGCGTTGAGATTTTCCAGTACCTCAGTTGCCTTACGCCGCATTCCGTCTTGGTCGATGAGATTACCTCCTTTCGTAAGCTCACTTCCCATAAAAATGTTTTCAGCAACCGTCAGATTGGGGGCGAGATTCAGTTCTTGATAAATAATGGCTATGCCCAAATCTCTGGCTTGGCCGGGGTCTGTCATCTTAACAGCTTGACCGTCAATTCTAATTTCACCTCCATCGGCTATATAGGCTCCAGCAAGAATTTTCATCAGCGTACTCTTGCCTGCACCATTTTCACCCATGAGGGCATGAACTTCCCCAGGGTAAATTGTTAGGTTTACATCATGCAAGGCCGTAAAACCGTGAAAGGTTTTTGTAATGTCTTGCATTTCGAGGACAGGCTTATTTTTTATTGAGGCTTGAGTGCTACTTACCATCAGAAATCCCTGTGCTTTTTATGTAAGTACGATTCAAAATTGGACAGATTGTAAATCCATTAATTTGTGGAATTAACGACAGAACCGTGTTTATTCACTTGTCCAGCCTTTATGCTTATTCACGTTTTCACGAGTGATGAGCGAGACTGGAATGAGAATGTTTGGATTGGCAGGTTTTTTCCCTTTCAGAATGTCGTTCCCGACTTGAACTGCCTTGGCTGCCATGCGAAATGGGTCTTGAGCCGCAGTAGCAACAAATAGGCTATTGTTCTGCTTAAGCGCATCTAGAGCCTCTGGTGCGCCATCGACGCCAACAATAAAGAACTCGTCTCGTTGGGCCTGTTTAGCAGCTAGCTCTGCACCGATGCCACAAGGGTCATTAATTGCAAAAACGGCATCGATTTTTGGGAAGGAGGTGAGCAAATCGCTCATTACTCTCAACCCACCATCACGGCTACCTTCTGCATTCTGATCTTTGGAAAGAATCTTGATACCAGGATATTTGGAGAATACGCTCAGACACCCCTGAACTCGCTCAACTACTGAAGCGACGGGTGGCCCGTTGATAATTACAACACTGCCTTTACCCTTCAAGCGACTTGCAATGTATTTACAACTTACCTCACCAGCTTGCACGTTATTTGAGGTAACAGTGGCATCAACACCTCCTTCAGCGGCGGTATCAACTGCAACGATCGGAATTCCTGCTTGCTTAGCTTTTTCTACAGCTGCAAAAATCCCTTTGGTGTCGGCAGCATTGAGTACAATCATGCTTACCTTTGAGGCAATGAAGTTTTCAATTTGGTTGAATTGCAGATTTAAGTCGTCCCCACTGGAAACGACTATTGTCCTCACGTCCTTACCGCCAAGTTTCTTGGCTTCGGCTTGGGCCCCCTTACCAACTTGCACAAAGAAGGGGTTGCCGAGGTCACGGACAGTTACAGCAACTGATGAAACTTTTGTTTCCCGCTTGTTGCTGCTTTGAGTGTTCTGGGGAGGTGCCGCGCAACTGGCAAGAGCGCTGCTGACCAAACTAAAAAGACCGAACGCGATCGCTACTCGTTTCACATATAACTCCAATGAACGATCATTTGGAGAGAGTCGCTTGCGAATATAACGCTGCTAACCCAACAGCAGCCCTTGTTAAATTTCAGATCGAATACCTAACGTTCGAGACAACAAGCCTCTCCACGTATAGGACTGCACAATACCTTTTCTGTTTCGGCTGGACTCTCATTAGTCTAAATGATATTACTTAAAAACATAATTTTCCTCTATCTTAAGAACGATATAAACCTTATTATAAGAGCAGATTGATTAATTTTTTTTGTGATTAGCTATTATGAAGATTATTTATGCGATCGGCTAAGTGTTTAAGAGGTAGTTTACAATAATTATAGCTATCCCAAAATGCCTTGTTAATAATTACTAAGCTTTTGCTTCAATTTAGCTGATTTAAGGTATAGACTTAATGGTTTTGTAAACAGAGGTGCAGTTATATCGTTTCCAGCTACATGAACAGCCCTAAAAATAGAAAACCTATTCACGATCTTCTACCAACCAAATATCAAAAGATTGAAATACAGACGATAGGGCGAATTCCTATGGAATAGATTGTAAAGGTACATCAAGAATTTCGTACTTTTGCCAACCAACCGCATCAAAATGCCACCATTCTTTCGACAGTGGTATAAAACCCCCTTTTTTCATCGCCTCCTCCAATAAAGAACGGTTTTTCTTAGCTTCGGCGCTGGCACCTCTGTATTTTCGATGGGCTCGTGCTGTAAAATTATCGAATTCGGTCGGCATTTCCAGTTCTTGTCCATTGCTATCCACCAGCGTTATGTCTACCGCCGCGCCGCGATTGTGCTTTGAGCCTTTGGCCGGATTGGCGACATAGGGACGAGCTGCCGGAATTTTCCACATGAGCTTTTGAACTGATAGCGGTCTGTAGCAATCATAAACTTTCAGTCCCAGTCCCTGTTTCTGCAAATCTTCTTGAACTTGTGACAGTTTTAGCGCCACTTCCCCCCTCAGCAGACATCGCGCTACCGGGTACAGTTTTCTTTTCGTGAAATTATTTTCGGTTGCATAACGGATGTCTTGCACAATTTGGCGATTGATAGTGCCAATATCAACCAGTTGTGCATTATCTACTTTTGGAGACGAAGTAATTTTTGGTTGTGGCGCTGGACTCGGTTTGGCGGGTGTTTCTGCATTAACTCTGGTTGTGTTTTTTACTTCACTCCCAGCATTCGGTACGGTGTCAGACTTCTGACACGCAAAAAATAAAACTACTAACAGAGTAACGGTGAATAATTTGACCAATCTGCTCATGCGATCGATTTCACTCCTGCTTCAGTCTCCAGTTTAAAATAAGCGATCGCGCGATCGCTAATCGACTTCTTGCATATTATCCGCAAGTCCTTTCAAACTCCCCAAGCAATCAACCAATAACTCGCGATTCAGCGAGTTATACTTAGTTTGACCATCTTTTCGCGTCTGAAGTAACCCAGCCTCAATCAGCGTCCTAGAATGGTGGCAGAACAGAGCTAGACTAATCCCCACCTGATTCGCTATCTCCGAACCGCTGATCTCCCCACCTAGCGCCAGCAACTCCACAATCCGCAACCGCGTAGGATCGGACAGCGCCGCAAAGATTTTAGCTCGTTGTTCTGTCTCATTTTTGGCAGTTCGAGACGCAGAGGTCGTCTGAAAGCCTTCGTTGTTGTTCATTTTCAGCACTATACCGTTTATCTCTATCTTACGTCTGCCCGCCCATTACTGAAATAGTTAAATAACCACTTGACTTTGCTGAAAAACTCTTTTACTATTATAGTTAAATGGTTACTTAACCACTGAACTAAGGGCTGGATTCAGCCCAGACTGGCGACTTTGCGAGAGCGATCGATCTACGAAGAGTGAGATCTAGCCGCATTCTCCACAGCCTTGCGTTGGCGTAGCCTGCCATAAGCACATCGCTTTAGAAACAACTAAGGAGGCTTTTACCTGTGTCAAATAACTCCCCATACATCACATTAACCAACGACAATTTTGAGAGCGAAGTCATTGTCAGTTCGGTTCCGGTTCTCGTAGATTTTTGGGCTTCTTGGTGTGGGCCATGCCGATTGCTCAGCCCATCGATTGAAGAACTGGCTGCTGATTTTGACAATCGAGCCAAAGTTGCCAAATTGAATGTTGACCAGCATGAAGGAATTGCTAAGCGATACAAAATCCAAGCTATTCCAACTTTGCTTCTTTTCAACGATGGTTTGGTTGTAGAGCAAATGGTCGGTGTAATTCCAAAGGAAGTGCTGGCTGAAAAACTCAACAACTTACTTCAACTACAGCATATTTGACCCAAAAGAACCGTCATTAGTCATTGGCTTTAAAGAAATGACCAATGACTAATGACCTTTGTGAGGTCAAGTGGGGAGATGGGGAGATGGGGGGATGGGGAGGTGGGGGAGTAACCTTTTTTCTTCTTTCCATCTCTAACGACAACTGACAACTGACCACTGACCACTGACCAAAAATGGAGACGATCTCAATGAATACCAGCGTACATCTTCTTTCACCTGTTAAACTCGGTCGTTACGAATTGCCAAACCGAATTGTAATGGCTCCCTTAACGCGGATGCGTGCTGCTGCGGGAAATGTGCCAACCTCTTTTAATGCTACTTATTACGAACAAAGAGCGTCAGCGGGGTTGATTATTGCCGAAGCGACTCAAGTTTCGCCTCAAGGTGCTGGATATCCAAACACTCCAGGTATTTATTCACCAGAACAAGTTGCTGGATGGCGACTCGTAACGGATGCAGTGCGCGATCGCAGAGGGCGGATTTTCTTGCAACTTTGGCACGTCGGGCGCATCTCCCATCCATCGATACAACCGGGGGGAGAACTACCAGTCGCACCAAGCGCGATCGCACCAGAAGGACAAATAACTACATACGATGGGCAAAAACCTTTTGTAACGCCCCGTGCATTGGCAACAGAAGAAATTCCAGATATTGTCGAACAATACCGTAAAGGAGCGGAAAACGCACTTGCAGCCGGATTTGATGGCGTAGAAATCCACAGCGCCAACGGTTATCTGCTCGACCAATTTCTGCAAGATGGTACAAACAAACGCACGGACAAATATGGCGGTTCAATTGAGAATCGCGCTCGTCTTTTATTAGAAGTAACCGAAGCAGTTGTGAGCGTTTGGGGTGGCGATCGCGTTGGCGTGCGCCTCTCCCCCAGCGGGACATTCAACAGTATGCACGAATCAAACCCCGAAGCATTGTTTACCTATGTAGCTTCCGCCCTCAACCGCTTCGATCTTGCTTATCTCCACATTATCGAACCCAGGATTGAAGGAAATAGCACCGTTGAAAATAGCTCTAATTTGGGAGTGCGATACTTCCGTCCCATTTTCAATGGTACTCTGATCGCAGCAGGTGGATACGATCGGGAAGAAGGAAATGCCGTCTTGGCTGCTGGTGATGCAGATTTAGTTGCCTACGGTAGGCTATTTATTGCTAATCCTGATTTACCAGAGCGTTTCGCCCTCAAAGCACCGTTGAACGAGCCCGATCGCTCAACCTTTTACGGCGGAACCGCTATTGGATATACCGACTACTCAACTCTCAAACAACAAACGGCCTTAACCTACTAAGCTGCTACGCATCTAAAATGACCGTCAGTTTTTCTGAACTTCTTGTGGGATGGGCATCCTGCCCGTCTTTGTATTCGATTTAGATGCGTAATAGCTTAATCAATCCGAACTGGTATATCCGCTTTTCAGGTGAGGGGTGTGGTCATAAGTAGTTGGTTGAAACGAAAAGCTTTTCTTCTGGGCCTTGTCCCCCTTGTCCTCCTTGTCCCCCTTGTCCCCCTTGTCCCCCTTGTCCCCCTTGTCCTCCTTGTCCCCTACATCACCAACGGGTTTTGACCACACCCGGCACGCACTCGCGTTCGCCCCTACATAATCTTGTGGCGGGAAGGGTTTACTTCATGCAACTGAAAATCGCTATACAATTGAACGCAGCTTAGTATAAGGCAAGGCGGGACGATGAATAGCGATCGGGAATTGGCGAATGCCTCTACCAATCCTGCTCCAGCAGATCCAGATTTATACCCCTGGGATTTCGGATCTGCTGTAGCACAATTGCAAGAACTATTACGCGCCCACGGCTTTGACGTAAAGTTAGATGGAGACTTTGGTAGTCGGACAGAAGCAGCCGTCAAAGCATTCCAAAAGCAACAAGGTTTGAGAATTAATGGAGTTGTCGATTCAAACACATGGACAGCCTTAAAAACAACCATTCAGCCAGGAACTCGCCTCCTCAGACGAGGACATACAGGTGGCGATGTGCGCGAACTCCAAGGCTTGTTACAAATCCAAGGCTATAACGTTCCCAGAACCAGCATTTTTTGTATCAATACCAAACAGGCAGTAATTGCCTTTCAACAAAGACATAAGTTAAAGGATAACGGTATAGTAGATCCCATAACCTGGACAATTTTGCGTGGAGGTTTACCTCTGCCAACTTTACCCAAACAGACTGGATGGTTTTTTAATATCCGCAAATGGTGGTAAACTGATTGCAAATTTCAGATTTCAGATTTCAGAATACTCTTGCCTTTTACCCTTTTTTCTTTACCCTTCCGCCAAAGGCGGTAAAAACATTTTTCAAAATAGACATCTTCAAAAACTCTCAAAATAATTTATTTATCTTGGGTATTATGATTTAACATATCCTCCAAAAGTTTGGGTCTTCCGTACTTAGTGTGCCAAAATATTAGTTTAAGTAGTCAAAAAGCAAATTATGCCTGAACTGGCTTAAAAAAAAGCTCTATTTAACTTGGATAATGCTAATAAATCTTACCTCACAAGGGTTTTCGGCATCTTTTCCAACAAATTAGCACACTAAGTACGGAAGACCCACAGCTTGAGCATCACCTCACAAGCGATAGAATTGCACAAAAGCTAGCTCAAATTGCCCCTTGGCGTGCTGATGATTATCATGAGTGGATTCGCGTAGGCATGGCACTTTATTCATTTTCGCCTGCACTTCTTTGGTTATGGGATGAGTGGAGTAAGCAGTCTCCCAAGTATCAGCCTGGTGTATGTTCTAGCAAATGGGCTACCTTTGCTCCTAATCGGATTTCTTTAGGGTCAATCTATTATTTAGCGGCATTGGATTCCTATAATCCATATTCTGCCTAGCATCCGGCTTCTTTAACTCAGGCTGAATACTCGATAGTCAAAAAATATTCAATTATCGAAATTGGCTTGTAAGCTTCCCAGGCTTTCCTGGAACCACACGGCAATAGTCGATACTCGGATATTTATTGACTATTCATCTTTTCAGTGGTTTCTGGGGTTGAGCGATCGCTATTTAGCATCAAGTTTCGATATGCCGCTCAAATAGCTTTAGCCTGGGTGTTACATCAAGAAAATGTAATTGTGATTCCTAAATCTAGTCGGATTGACCATATAGAACAGAATTTTGCAGCTTTAAATTTGAAATTGAGTGCTGATGAATTGGCTACCTTAGATGCTGCTTTTCCACCTTCCACAAAACCCGTTCTTCTAGAAATGCTCTAATTTCTCGTTAGAGGCTTTTTTGCAACAAAAGCGACATGAGCATCAGGTAAAGGAAACTGACCGTAGGAATTTGCAGCTTCCACCTGAAAACCAAGCTGGTGCAGCATTGTGGCGATTTCTTCGGCTGGATATAATCGCAGAGAATGAACTTCATTATCTCTACCGCAGCCTAAATCTACAATTAGCCCATCCTGAATACCATGCTGGTTCAGAATTGTGAGAATTCCTGGCATTGCTTGCAGAACGTAACTTCTGAAACCAATATGGTGAATGTAAGCGAGATCTTCTTTATACCATTTATTCATCGACCACTTTGACTCGCAGAGTTTTAATTTGCGATCGCTTAGCTCATAATAATGCTGCCTGTCGGGGAGAAAGAGAGCGAGCATTAGTCCTTTATAACACCCTGACTAAAGAAGAAAAAGACCAGATTCCGCAGCAGTTACGGGTGTGGTTGCGTTACCGAGCGTGAAAAATACTTCGGCGCACACCGAACACCACCTAAATCGAAACGAAAGTCGAAATAGTACTTTCAAAAGAATTATAATTTCTGTTAGAATCAATATCTGCCACTACATTCCGGTCTGTTGCTGGCGCATTGGAGAAAAGCTGATTCAAGCCATCCAACTGACACATAAATTTCCTGCTCTTAGACTGGCCCCAGGTATTTGATTTGGGATAGGGGCATTACTAGGAGCGATCGCATCCATGACATTTCGTAACCTCGGTCTTTCGACCGACCTGCTTCGTGCTGTTGCTGACTCTGGCTACACCGAACCAACTCCCATTCAGCAGCAAGCAATTCCCGCCATTCTCAAAAAGCAAGACGTTTTTGCCAGCGCCCAAACTGGAACGGGCAAGACGGCTGGCTTTACCCTGCCTCTACTGCAACTCCTGGACACTACCAACCCCAACAACGGGCATCGCAAGCCTCGCGCCCTCATCCTCACCCCCACTCGCGAATTGGCAGATCAGGTCAAGGATAGCGTCCAAACCTATGGGAAATACCTATCCCTGCGATCGGCTGTGGTCTATGGCGGGGTGGGAATTGGGCCGCAAATTCTTTCGCTGCGTCGGGGAGTTGATATTCTAGTCGCTACGCCCGGTCGGTTGCTCGACCACGTTGGGCAAAAGACCGTAGATCTTTCCCAGATAGAGATACTGGTGCTGGATGAATGCGATCGGATGTTAGACATGGGCTTCATCCACGACATCCGCAAAATTTTGGCTAAATTGCCCGCATCGCGGCAAACGCTGATGTTTTCTGCCACTTTCTCTAAAGAGATTCAGCAGCTTGCCAGCACCCTGCTAAAGTCTCCGACTCAGATCGAAGTGGCTCCCCGCAATACCGCCGCCGAACAGGTGGAACAGGTGGTTCATCCTGTCGATCGCGATCGCAAGCGAGAACTGCTTTCTTATATGATCGGGTTCCACAATTGGAAACAGGTACTAGTGTTCACCCGCACGAAACACGGAGCCAACCGTCTCGCCGAGCAGCTTGCTAAAGATGGGCTGAAAAGCACCGCAATTCATGGCAACAAAACTCAGGCAGCCCGCACCCGTGCGCTGCAAGACTTTAAGCAAGGGAAAGTGCGGGTATTAGTGGCTACCGACGTAGCATCACGAGGACTAGATATCGATCAGCTTCCCCATGTGGTGAACTTTGAACTCCCCCATGTCCCAGAAGACTACGTGCATCGCATTGGTCGCACAGGTCGCGCTGGAAACGTTGGACGAGCGGTTTCCCTGGTTTGTAGCGATGAATATCCGCTTCTGAAGGACATCGAACGGTTACTCAATAAAACCCTTGCCTCATCTGTGATTCCAGGATACGAGCCAACATCAATTGTCCAATCTAAGGCAGAGCAACCGAAGCCTCAGCGATCAAATCAACGTCGCAGTAACCGGGCAAAGTCCCAGACACCATCCAAACCCACCCGCAACAAAAAGCCCGCCGCACCAGGTCGAGCTCGGAAAAAGCTGCACACTGCTTAAATTCCCAGCGATTGCTGCCTAGTTAAGGCAAGACACCCGACTTTTTAGAGAACTCGGGTATCTACTAACAATGTGGTTGACACCAAAGATAGCAAGATTAACTACGCTGCTTTGAGCAGGTATTCTACATTTCAGTTTAGCTATACTTCGATAAAATCACCACTTACGTGGTAATAAAGGGGAAATTATTTTGACTATTTCCCTTATGAAACAAACGAAAACGAAATATACTCAATTAGCCTTTGACTTTTCCGTACTTAAAAAGCGTACAAAAGTTAGTGTAAGCGGCTACGATAGCTATCATTATAAGGACTTGACAGGTGCAGTGGGTGTTGTTGATTCATATTCCCCAAAAAGCGGTGAATATTCAGTCTATTTTAAAGGCCAAACAGGGTTAATCCCCAATCATCCTCTCATTCTTTCTTACAAACGCAATCAATTAGAAGTTGTACCAGGACGCGGTAGATGTAGTTGGGAGAAATATCTCGAACGAGAGTATAGAAAAAAGCGCTCACGCGAGAAAGAAAAGTGAAGTATTCTTTCTCGAAAATCCTTATGGCATCCCCAAGCATTTCCACCGTACCACAAATAGCACTCCCACAATTAACCTCTGAACAAGAAGCTGACTTAAATCAATGGTATAACCAATTAGATGAAAAATGGCTAACTGCTATTAATGACAGTGCATCACCAGAGTTCCAACAATTAGCTGCAATGGAAGCGAATTGGTCAGCTGAACAAGAGTCCTACCATGACCAATATTTGTATGCAGATCGAATCTAATTGCCGGGTAAAATCACAGCCTAATTAGCAAAAAATAGGCTGTGATAATGTGAACCATTTAAGCATTGACCATGATAGCAACAAATCTGACAACCGATATCAACATCAATCGCGCTAGCTTAGCCCAATTATCGGTGACGGCTGCCGAACTATGGGACAGCATTGAAAACTGTCCTGAAGGTGTGAAATTAGCTGATACCTACGCCCAATTGCTCGACATTCAAAATGCAACAGAAGCCAAGGTTGATGCAATTGCTTATGTAGCCGACCAGCTTAAACTAGACTTGGAAATGTGGTCAGATAGGCTCTCAAAAATTACCGCCCTGTACCAGGATATCATTCAACGGCGGCGCAATCAATTAGATAGTTTTAAATCCTACCTATTGCGGTTGTATAAGTTAGGGCTAATACCAGAACAAGTTGTTGGTACGGAACGCCGCATTGATTTTCAAAACAATCCTCCTTCTGTCGTTCTTTTAGTAGAAGCAGAACAATTACCATCTCAATTTCAATCGGTAAAAGTCTCCTCTGCTAATAAAGAAATTTTGGCGGCTCATAAAGCGGGAGAAGATGTCAGTTCTTTTGCTGAAATCCTGACAGAAAAGCACGTGAGATTCAAACATATTACAAGGAAAAAGAGATGAACGTTACTCGCACGACATCTATTGCTATTACTGGCAACAGTTACGTCAGTTCCAGCATTAATCATAATAATGGTACGGCTAACCTGTTTATAGCTGGCAACAACGAGTCAATTATCATTCAATTGCTGCCCGAAAATCTGCCGATTTTACGTGATTTGGTGGCAGCCTTGCAACAATTAGAAGCTGATTTACAGCAAGCCAACTTAGAAAAGTTACAATGTCAAATTCATGCCCTTCAAAATCATAATGGTAAAGCAGTGACGTTGGTAGCAGATAACGATACCTTCTAGTTGAGGGTGTAGGGAGTAGGGAATAGGAAATAGGAAAGAAGCGAATGATTTATGTATCTCCATAGTTGATAAAGCTTCGTTCCATTTCTTAATTCTTACTCCCTATCGTTCTGCAAATGCCCATTCACAAATCATAGCTTTATTCACTCTCTATCCCCGCTCCTTACTCCCTACTCCCCATTTACTATCTCGCTTACGCGACAAGCTATGGGATACTCTCATCATACTTAAAATCATGCCAGCCAAAAACAGCAAATCTCCTGAAACTACGATAAATCCAGAAACTGAAACACAATCCAATCCAGTTGATGAAGTAGCAATTGACCCTCGGTTACAGCAGTTTAGCAGTACTGAGTTTAGCGGGAATCTGACGACGCTTGCGATTTGCCAAATCCTTAATGAAAAGTCTCCTAATTCCGTAGGACTTTTTATTAAAGAGAAAAATCTAGCTTTAATTGATTGGCGAGGTGGTGAAGCAAATTACGAACATACTTTTTCTTCTGGCACAGTTGAAAAAGGAGTTCTGTTTAATTCTCCCCGCTTGCATATTCTAGCTAAATCCGACCGTTACATACAATTACGAGAAACGGGTGAAATTATCGGTAGCTATGAAACTTTAGAAGGTCGGACGAAGTATGAAGAGATTAATGCTGACCCTAAGAAACCTACTACTTTACGTTCGTTCTACGTTATCTATTTAGTAGATAAAAACAACGTTTCTTTGCATACCGTACCCCTGGTGCTATCGTTACATGGAGTAGCCGCAGCGCGATTTGGGGAAGCGTACAACCAGTTTAAGGTGAAAATGGAAATTGCTTATGCTAAAGCAATGGCAACTGGATATCGCAGCTTGAATGATAAATTCCACTGTTTGGCTGTGTTTAATCCTACTTTTAAACCTTCTTTGGAACCTCCTAATGGTGATAAGAAGTCATGGGTAGCTATCCCAGAATTAGTGGCTAGTCCCGACGAACAACATCCTATTGGTGAGTTTTTGGCGTTGGATAAACAAACGGAACTGTGGGCTTTAGCTGGAGAAGCAGCAGCCTTTAGCAATAAGCTACTGAAATCTGGGAATGAAGAAGCCGTGCAGAATATGGTGTCAGTTGCACCTCAAACTATTGAGGCAACTGCTACTGCTGTTGATGAGGATGAGATTCCTTATTAGAAAACAATAATATGAAGCCGAAAGTATTACTAAATAATGCTTTCGGCTTCCTAAAGGATTGTTTGATTAAAAGTGCAACTAATTTATTTGTTCAACATTAATTGCGTGAATTTTTTATTGAAACTTTCACGGAAATAGTACAGTTTGTCCAAATTGCATTCAACTTGGACAAACAGAATCGGTTTATTGCTGAAAGTCTGACGCTAGCACCATTACAACATCGGCATGAGCTAACACCACATCGGGATTGCGTTGCAATGCTGCATCATACTTCATCGCAAAATCATTTCCCCATTCGTCTGGCGTAAGCAAAGTACGAACATCGCTAACGAGAGTAGCGATCGCTTCGGAGGTAACAGGCTCATCAGCATCGAGCAGATCGTCAATTTGTAAAATCAGTTGAGAGAGTTGATGTAACCAGGCGAATCGCTCGTGATTAATCGCCAGTTGTAGCAGTTCCCCACTAGAAACATTTCCCCGCACTTGCTCATAGGTGACACGCTCAGTATTCAACAATATTTTGTGCAAGCTCAGCAGTTTAATTCGTAACTCGCTCAAAAGTTGATGCTGATTAATCCGATGTTGAAGCGTATTAAACATGAATCCGTCCCATCCTTCCATTTTGATAGTCTTCTAGAGCCTGCATAATTTCAACTTCGGTGTTCATCACAAACGGCCCATAGCGCACCACAGGTTCATTCAACGGCACTCCGGCAATTAGGAGGAAATCGAGCGGTTGTTGAGCATCAGCAGGATTGGCGATCGCAACCTCATCCCCATCGTGAGCAAACATCACCATTTGCCCATCATTACCGCGCTCCTGTTCTGCCCCAAACAAACCAGAACCATCCAGCAGATAGGCAAAGGCATTGTATTCTTTCGGTACTCTTTGGACAACGGATGCGCCTGGTTGCAGCGTGAAGTGCAGATAAATAATCGACGTGCGGGTTTCAATTACCGCCTTTGCCCCTAATGCTTCTCCAGCGATCGCTCGCACCGTTACAGACCCATCTGAGCTTTGAACCACAGGGATTTGAGCCGCTCCAATTTCCTGATAGCGAGGAGCAATCATTTTGTCCCGTTGCGGCAGGTTGACCCAAAGTTGAATCCCATGTAGTCGTCCACCAGTGCGAGTAAACTCTGATTCAGGCATTTCTGAATGCACTACCCCAGCCCCTGCGGTCATCCACTGCACGTCGCCCGGATTTAACACCCCCGTATGTCCCTCAGAATCCTTATGTTCTAACCGTCCATCCAACATATAGCTAACGGTTTCAAAGCCGCGATGGGGATGATCTGGTGCGCCTTTTGCCTGACCCGGTTTGAGGTTAACGGGACCCAATTCATCGAGGAGGAGAAAGGGGTCAAACTGTGAGAAGCTGCTTTTAGGAAAGGGACGGCGTACCAGGAATCCAGCCCCTTCTAAAGTTTCAACGCTATTGATGATTCCGGCAACGGTTCGGAGCGTTTGAGTTTGTACAGTCATCCTATTGCCTCCTGGGAATCAGATTGTTTATATTACTTATCTTATATCCGATTAATCATATATTAGCATAGGAGTATATAAACCTCACGAGTAGGGTTTGTATCACTCTTTAATTCGGTAAACCGTCTAATTTATGTATTATCGTTCGATTCCAGAGTATCAAGAATATCTTCTGATCGAACAAACAGAATATCATGTAATGCAGTATGTAAAAAGTTCGGAAAATCAATGGATTTTGAGCGAGTACTCATCCGTTGATGATTTATTAACTCTGCGTTCATTAAACGGGGAAATTACTTTAAATCAACTGTATAAGAAAGTTAATTTTGCCGGAAGTGTAGAGTAAAAAAACTCTATCTTTGTTCAGCTTACGCTTTCAGGAGAGGGAATGTTACGCTAATTCCTCTCCATGATGTATCCAGAGTATTACGAAGGTTTCCACTACATCACTAAAGACTCAGAACCAGTTGAAAGAGAGATTGCACCGACAGATGAACGAATAAAAAATCAAAATCTTTGGCAAGGTATTGATTGGTACTTCTACCACCAAGGACAAAGAGATGGAGACTTGGGAATTAACAAACGATGCCAAAATCCCTTCTACTTACTAGGATATCAAAAGGAACAAGACAAATACACAAAATAGGTAACTATTTAAGGCCAGCTTCTTGACAAAGAAGTTGGCATATCTTTTCTGAAAATTTGAAGAGATTCAAAAGTCATTTTCATCAGAATTAGAAGCTGACGGGAGAGGTTCGTTGGCAGCTAACCACTCTTCAAACTCCCTTTCTGACTTCTCCCACGCCTCTCTTCTTTGTTCGGCTTTGACGGCCTGATCGCACACATCATCAATATCTACACTACCATCTGCCAACAAGTCACCCAGGTGATCGGAATGCCAACGAGAAACGGGCAACACTATTCTTTTTTCTGCATTTGTTTCACTCATCCTTATCTCCCCAGCCAACGCATATATATCCTTTTAATTATAGCTTTTATTTTAGCAAAAACCAAGAATTTAACCCGCCAAATATTTTTATCACTAAAGCGATAGCTCAACCTCATCCCAAAGGATTAGTCATGCTAACTCCTCGGCAATCTAAATTAAAAAGTATAAAAATAGGGCTAGTACTATGGCAATTACACTCGAACACTTTTGCACAAAAACTGGCAAACCCATTGTCGTTGACGGTCAAGCAGTTACCGAGATAATAGAACACTGCTTAGCCGAATATTTGGCACCTAATGCCACTTTTAAAATAGGTGCAGTCTATTCCAGTGTTACCACAGAAGCAGATCTGCAAAAGTTCAATGAACAAGGATTAACTCTGCAATTTGCTTCTGACGATCGCTTTTACTTTATGGATAAAGAATTGCGCTCGAATATATTCGACCAACCACACTTTGGTGCAGCTTATGGGTCGAATATGTTCACCCCCTGTAAAAGCTTTGAGGAACGAGAAAAGTTAAAAGTTTTAGTAGTAGATGCTAGTACGGGTGAAAATGGCGATATTCTAACAAAAGAGGAAGCTATTAAATTAATAGGTGATGGTGATGGTAAAATCGATAAAAGGCTACATGAATCGTTAGGAAATGCCTCCAATACACCATTCCAAACTCGATTTGGTATTAAAGCAAGACAAGTAGGATTAGACCCAGATGAAAGTACGCCAGTCAACGGAACATGGCAGTTAGGTAAAGGGACATTCGCACCCCGCGACCTTTCTGGGATAGGCAATGGGTACGATTTAATTATTAGCACAGACCAATTGAAAGGACGCAAGAATCAGGAAAACAAACTTGGCATTTTAGGAGAGGATGGAAAACCTCTTAAAGTTGGCAATGAAATCAAACCAGGTGAGTATACAATGACTATAGGCATCGGCAATAAAACCGATGCTTATCTGGGTATTACTTCCACTGGGCCACAATTTTGGAATTCTTTTCCTGTTGGCGTGCAGAATGATGTGCTTCCTCGTTTGGAAAAGCGGCTGGAGGATCTCAAAGAAATGGCATCCGACCCCCGTCAGATTGCCAGAGATTATCTGAAAGTGATGGATGAGAGAAACAAATATCGCCTGTCAGATGATGCTATTTCAGAACAAGATATAGATTTCGATAACTTAGATTTAGATAGTTTAGATAAGATAATCGATAAAGCGTTTGGTAACAGCGATCGAGAGTTGATTTATCGCATCCTGAAAGCAGATTTATCCGGTCACTGTCAAGTGTTAGAATTACCTAAAATCATCGATAAGCTGCAAGAACACTGGCGGGAACAATACCTCGATTGTGCCACTGGTAGATTTATTAAATTCGATTCGGCAATGGCACAAACTTGTCACGATTTAGCTGAAAATGAAGTTAGTATCCCTAATTATCCAGATGGTGTAGAAGTAATTGTCTATCGTGGCCCTACCGCTAATTCTAATACGGTTGATGTCTACGTTAACAAACATTTAGCCAATGAACCGCACGACATCGGTACTATCAAGATGTCGCCTGCTGGATTGAAACATTCTCTATCGGATTGTGATGGCGATCGCATGGCTTATATTCTAGCAGAAGAATTCCCCCATACAACCGTCGAAATCAAACAACGCCAGCAAGCAGAAAATCGTTATAGTGAGATTATTAAACTCGATAAAAAGGCATATCAAGGCAGTTTCGAGCAAATTGCCTTAGATGCGATGGAAAACAAAGTTGGTATCATCGCCAATCTCTGTATGAAAGGGATTGCACTAGAAAATGAATGTAGCGGAGTGCCAACAGAAGAAGCTTTTAAACTGATGAGAGATATTTCTATCGGCGCTGGGAGTATGTTAGCAGCAGAAAATGATTTAAAGAAACCTGTTACGTATCCCCCAGAAATAAGAAAGCAAATTGTAGAATTAGCTGAGGTTTGGCAACAAGCATTAAGCAAAGGGGTGAATATAGAAGTATACGACAGTCTTGACCATTATAACTTTGGCATCCAAGATAATCAAGTCGATTTACCGAATATTTCACCCGATAATGTCCAACAATTTCTAGAAAAATCTCATCATTTTTATCACGATGTTGTTGGTATATTGGGCGGTCAATTACAAATTGAAGTAGATAGAGGTAAGAGTGCCAATCGTTCCGACCCTCAAATCGTCAATGCTTGCACTGCCATCATCAAAAGCTTCGATATCGCACCTTGGGTGGAGGAAAAGAAAGTCGATGAAGTGTATTTATCTAGAACCATGAATTCTCAGGGTCATGGTGCAATTGACATGATGATTCGTCCGACTAATGAAGCATTTGAAGAGAGTGCATTAGTGGCGCGTTCTACCCAGCAATTTCAGGATTTATTTAAAAGAATTGAATTTACTCCTCAACACAAAGAGAAAGCTGCCGAATTGAAGAAAACTTACGATACTTTAATCAATCGCGCGATCGAGATTACTAGAGAAGTAGCAGAAGCACCAGGGCCAAGACTTATCGCTACCAGTGCTAGAGGTAATTCTATCGAAATTATCGGTTTAGCTGAATGCCATCACCCCAATGCTTTCGATACTAACAGAAAACTGGATATCAAAATTGTTGAGAACAGCAATCCTCATGGTAAAGTTAAGAATAAATGGGTAGCACTCGCACCTATATTTGGTGAAGATGGTAAACCGCAATTGAAGGATGGCAAACCAAAGTATAAGAAACTGGGATATATTTCAACAGAAAGTACGGCTAAATATCCCGAACGGATGAAGCAATGGTCAGAACTTAAAGGGTTAACTGTTGAAATTTTACCCGGACTAACCCAATCGCAAGTGAAAGCTGCTTTCAAACAAGCTAGAGATTTTGCCAATACTGCTAGAGGAAATATACCCAACTCTCAAAAAGAAATCATAGCGGCGGCGATGTGGGAACTATCCACCAGTGGTAAGGATGAAAATGCCACTAAAAAATCATCCGCTGCATTTGCGATGTTTGGGGATGAGATAAGGGAAAGACTGCACGAATTACAGTTTACCGATTTTGCAGTAGTGGGTACGCATAAAGCGAGTAACGAACACCTGGGACGGCGCTGGGTGGGTGAGAAAGTCAGTTGCGAGATTATCCAAGCGCCTGACCCTGCTAATCCTACTCAGAATAAGCGATGGTTAGTTGCAGAAGGGAAGAAGCTGGGTGTATTTCGCAGCGAATCTGCCCAATTGCCGATTGGTACTCAGTTTGAAGCTACTATCGAGTCACCACCAGGGGCTAGCGTTATCGTTACCAGCAGTAAGGGTAATCAATTGAAGGTGGGACAGTTGAAAAAGTATGCCTTTCCCGAACGCGAGTGGGATGGGGAAGCGGGAACGGTGACTATCCAAGTACAGAATAGCAAAAGTGCGATTGCCCTGGTTGATGGGAAGCCGCTGGGTGTTATCGATAAGGAATCTTTGGCTGAATTAACTGAAAAGCTATCGGAAAAAGGCATATCGGTGCAAGGGTTTCAGTTTAAGGCTAATCTGGAATCTGCACCTGCTACGATTGCTCATATTAAAGTAGATTCTGCTACTGTCAAATATCCAGAAGTGTGGACGAAGGAAGAACCGTTAGTTAAGCCTAAGAGATTGAGTTTGACGGATGCGTTAAAGCCTTTACTGAGAGAACGGTATCCAGAAAAAACTACTGCTTTGATGCACGATGATGCTGCTGATTTTAAAGCTTATCTTATTCCTGGTGATGAAGTTGAAAGTTTTATGCGAACGAAAGATAAGGAAATTGGGTTAATTTCTACGTTGGCTAAGGAAATCGATCGTAAATTTGGTGTTAGTAGTTTTGTGGCAATTGCTGATAAGGGGGAAGGAGAAGAATTGTATTTTGGGATTTTACTGCCAACTGATAAGTCAGAATCAAAGACTGCATCTCGGTTGATTGCTGCTTTTAATTTTCCTTTAGAATACGAACAGATACAAGGGGGACAGCATACTAAATTAATTGCTGTACCGCTTGATCAGATGCAATCATTGTTAAATACTGCTGCTTCTAAAGTGCAGAACAGCGGAGAAATAAATATATCTGCTGTTCCAGAAAAAACTGAGTCAGCACAAGTACAATCTTTGCTTAACGTAGAACCTACTAATCCTTTAGCAAATCTAGCACCATTAAATGAAAAAGTAGCAGTTCATTTCCAAAAAGATGTGGCGATGGCTGAAATGGCAACTCAATTTATTGGCTTTTCTGCTGCTTCGCCGGGAAGGCCATCTTCTACCCGCAATTATCAACAAGCTTGGGGAGAGCGTGCGAATACGGGGGTTTATTCAAAAAATGATATTATTATGGTATCTGGTTCTGGCCCTTGGCGTGGGGTAACGGATGAGAAAATCGAGCAAACATTTCAGCAGCATTACGTTCCGTTGTTAGAAAAAGGAGTAGCAGCGGGTGCATCGTTTGTGGTAGGAGATGCACCAGGAACTGATAAATTGGTTGCGGCATTTTTAGCAGAAAAGGGATATCGTTTAGAACAGCAGGATGGGTTTAAGCGATGTACTCCTGAAGTAGTGCAGGTTGCTGACGCATCGCAGCAGCCGTCAGTACCCGTGAGGGAGGAATGGGAAAAGAAGATGCTTACATCAGCTATCAAAAGTTTGAAAGCTAATCCGATAAATGTTGATGAAGAGATTCAAACTGCTACTTTTGGAGAGGGTAGCAAGTATAGAGTAATTCTGCACGCGCCTACGGAAACTTTGCGAGTTGTGGATGATATTTATAACCGAGGTACTCTGTACAAAGCTAATAAAGGTTGTCCGGCTCTTATTTGCAATTTTGATGAGGCTGAAAAACAAAGTTTTGCTCAATTGAATGGCAATAATTTGCAGTCAAAAAGTAAAAGTTTGGAGAAAGATTGACATCTATTTTGTATTGATATAGTCATATTGCTCACGCCAAATGTAAACTTTACTACCATCTTCTTTTTGGTCTTATCTAACGATTTTTGGGCATAAAAAAACAGCCAACGTTACATAAGATAATTAAACCTGTTGACTATGCCTTATTTAATGGCTTTATTTGGCTGGAATTAAGTCTTATGTAACGCTTACATTAAGTTCAGCGTTAAATAAGACAGAAAAAGGTGCATATAATCGTAAATTTTCAACGATTGGGAGCAACATCTTATGCGATCGCACTGCTTGAATTCAGTTTTCTTCCTTTCCGATCAAATCTGCATGGCTACAGTTGAGGACAAGTGGCAGGGCATCCCAATGGTCGAGACGAATATTAGGGCGCGAGGTTGCTGTCTTCCACTTGTAAACGGTTTTCGGGTGCGGCGCTCTACCAGTCAGTTCCCCAAGTCTTGTGGCTAACTCTTCATCGCTTATTCTCCTGTCAGCCATAATCGCTGCCAGATTCCATTTTCCAAGCAACAGAACTCGTCTAGCCATTCCACTCCCTATTTTTGAGGCTTTTACGCTTCGCTTTACTTAAAGCTTATCACAACTTATTACCGCACCAATAGTGCGGTAATGCTACAATAGTGCTTAAATGAGCTAGAAAATCTTTGACCTGCTTTTTTTGGGGATTTTGGCGGATAGCATACTGACTCTTAGGCGCGGAGGTTAAGCAAACAAATGAAACTCACGCCATTTGAAAAAGTAATTCAGCTTTTAGAGCGTTGGAACTCCGATGACCTAAAACAGCTTCAAAGCTGGCTAGTTGTTCGATGCGAACAACTAGAATCTTTAGCACAAGAGTTTGAGTTACCACCCGTTAAGTCGGGACGAATTGTACTCAGTGTGCGTCGCTTCAACTCGATTGTCTACCGCCTCGAAAAAGTTCGCTGCGGAAAAGAAAATTGCCATCGCTGTCCGCATGGCCCATATTGGTACGGCTACCAACGAAGTAATGGAAGAGTAGTTAGTTTTTATGTTGGGAAAGAATTACCATCGAATCTTATGTAACGCTAGAAGTAGTGTCGCGTTACATAAGATTGCTTCGATTTCCTTAAAGTGCTGCAACTAAAACTCATATAAAACCGAAGCCCAGCCCAAATATCTTATGTAACGATTAGGGGGCATAGAGTAAAAGCAGCGTTACATAAGATAACCGCCCAAAACCTTGATGATTTAATTTTGCCAATTCCCATCTGTGACAACGAATAAACCCCTAACGGGGAAAGAACAATGAAACTCCAGCAATCGCTACACGCTGGAATAAACAAGTCGCTACTAGCATTATTGATTAGACATCTCCAACATATAAACTAAATTGCGATCGCATAGGGTAAAATGGAGTTTTACCTTGCCAAAAATGAGCCAACTGAGAGAGTATATAGAGAAGCATCCATCGTCAGCCCAAA
>NZ_JAIQZN010000094.1 GCF_023333585.1 Argonema antarcticum A004/B2 | reverse complement strand
AAAGGTGCGTCGCCTAGAACCCTTGTAGAGACGTTTCATGAAACGTCTCTACAATGTTTTTTGGAGAGGTCTAATGACTAATGACTAATGACCAATGACTAATGACCAATGACTAATGACCAATGACTAAAAAGGAGTTTTCGTGATGAGTGCAGAAATAGACGCGACTACGTTGATGAAACAGCAAGTTGGCAAAGCCGCCGCAGACCGCGTACAGTCAGGTTCTATAGTGGGACTGGGGACGGGATCTACTACAGCTTACGCGATCCAGTTTTTGGGCGATCGCCTCAAATCTGGGGAACTAAAAGATATCATAGGCGTCCCCACCTCGTTTCAGGCGGAAGTGCTGGCTAAACAGTACGGGATTCCACTAACGACACTGGATGCGATCGATCATATTGATATTGCGATCGATGGCGCTGATGAAGTTGACCCCCAACTCAATTTAATCAAAGGTGGCGGTGCCGCCCACACCCGCGAAAAAATCGTGGATTCCCTCGCTGACCTGTTTA
Source organism: Argonema antarcticum A004/B2 (assembly GCF_023333585.1). Classification (GTDB taxonomy): domain Bacteria; phylum Cyanobacteriota; class Cyanobacteriia; order Cyanobacteriales; family Aerosakkonemataceae; genus Argonema; species Argonema antarcticum. Next base: position 26,845 of record NZ_JAIQZN010000094.1, on the reverse strand, counting down.
TTGTAGTGGTGGACAGTTCCAAACTGGTAGACAAACTCGGATCTACCTTCAAGCTACCAGTGGAAGTGATCCCGATGGCATACGCACCCGTAATGCGTGCCATTCAAAAACTGGGCGGTAAGCCAGAATTGCGTATGGGCGTCAAAAAAGCAGGCCCGGTAATTACCGACCAAGGCAACATGGTAATTGATGTCAAATTTGACACTATTGACAACCCAGCCGAACTGGAAAAAACGCTCAATAACATTCCCGGTGTTTTGGAAAATGGCTTATTCGTAGGCGTCACTAATTTGGTGCTGGTAGGCGAAGTCAAAGATGGTCAGCCCAGCGTCCGCGAGATTTCCTAATCTGGTCGTCAGTAGTCAGTAGTCAGTAGTCATTAGTTAAAAACTCGCGTTAAGTATTGCTTACAAATACCCAATGACCAATGACTAATGACTACCGACTAAACCTAAAATTTTCTTACTGATACGATCGGCCTCTTGGGTGGGTAAGTTAAAAGCAGTACAGTTGGTGTTCTTTATCCTTCTATACAGCGTGCTACCGGCGCGACGTTCTCTAAACTTATTAGTATAACACACTTGTGGCAAATTTAAACAAAAAGTTCCGAAAAATCTGCCATTAGGCGTAAAATCTCGGAAAATGATAGTTCAACTACTTAAGTGAGGTAAGCTAAAATACGAATAATAATAGTCGGTAGTTTTACTTATGAAACGACAATAAACCTGCTACTTTGACGAAATACTTGATTATGATAGCGGGCGATCGTCTGCTCATATCGCTTATGTTTGCGTCAAAACTGCAAACCCAATGCAGGGGAAAAATTTTCTGAGTTCCCCACAACCGCCTTACTTCTAAAAAACCAATTGGATATGGTTAAAGCTGTTTCTAATTAAGCACAGAATACAGCCTATTATTTTTTTGCCTAAAATATGTGAAATATAAATTTTTTATAAATTTTCAAAGAAGATATGGTAACGATAGTAGAGTACATGGTAAAATTACACATATCAGGGATCTAGACAGTATCTACATTAAAATCAAAATGCGATTCATACCAATTAGCATGGAAATTTAAATCGTAATCGCTAGTGAAAAAATATTTTCTTTTAGTGTATCTACCTGTGAGGCTCGAAAAAATTGGTCGCTTTTAACACAACTTTTGGCAAGAACAGTATAGATGGCTCATCCCAGGCTGACAGCATTTTTGCGATGGAAGGAGATGACATCGTTTTTGGCATGGAAGGGGATGACATTATCAACGGCAACGAGAACTCAGACATCCTCAACGGCAACAGAGGCAAAGACCTAGTTCGTGGAGGGCAAGAAGAGGATCTTGTGCGGGGAGGAAAAGATGACGACCTTCTCTATGGCGACAAAGGTAAGGACACCGTTTATGGCGACTTAGGGAATGACACCGGCTATGGCGGCGTGGGAGATGACCTATTAGTTGGCGATCGAAATATAGGCACAGATTTTAGCCTCGATGGCAACGACGTTTTATATGGCGAAGAAGGCAACGACGAAATAATTGGTCTAGGTGGCGACGACTTCTTATATGGCAACCAAGACGCAGATATTATCAACGGCAACGAAGGCAACGACACAGTTTGTGGCGGTCAAAACGACGATCTTGTGCGCGGCGGTCAGAACAACGACTTGTTATTTGGCGACAAAGGTAACGACACCGTTTATGGCGATTTAGGGAATGACACGGGCTATGGCGGCGTGGGAGATGACCTATTAGTTGGCGATGAAGGAATAAATACAGATTTTAGCCTCGATGGCAACGACGTTTTATATGGCGAAGAAGGCAACGACGAAATAATTGGTCTAGGTGGCGACGACTTCTTATATGGCAACCAAGACGCAGATATTATCAACGGCAACGAAGGCAACGACACAGTTTGTGGCGGTCAAAACGACGATCTTGTGCGCGGCGGTCAGAACAACGACTTGTTATTTGGCGACAAAGGTAACGACACCGTTTATGGCGATTTAGGTGATGACACCGCCATCGGTGGCGAAGGTGACGACTTACTATTTGGCGATCGAAATATAGGCACTGACTCTAGCCTTGATGGCAACGACGTTCTCTTTGGCGGACAAGGTAACGACACTATCTGCGGTTTAGGCGGCGATGACATCATCAACGGCAACGAAAACTCAGATTTACTTTATGGGAATGAAGGTCAAGACATAATTCGCGGCGGACAGGGTAAAGATACCATTTGGGGAGGTCAAGGCAACGACCTACTTTATGGTGACCAAGGCAACGACGTTCTCTGGGGAGATTTAGGTGCAGATAGCCTCAGCGGCGGTAGCGGCGACGATGTATTTGTTATCGGCAGACGCGATGACGTACCTGGTTTTCGCACTACGGGTGGCCTCAGCATTAATGATGCTGACTATATCGAAGACTTTGGCGATGGTTTAGATTTAATTGGCTTAACTGGCGGACTCACCTTTGACGATCTAAATATATTTCAAGGAAGCGGTGAAAATGCGAACAATACCCTAATTCAGGACAAAGGCACCGGAGAGTTTTTGGTGAATTTGAAAGGGGTAAATAGCAGCACCATTACTAAGGCTAACTTTACCTACTCTACGATCAGAATAAACAGCTACTTACAATTTAGCCAGCCGACATACCGGGTAAGAGAAGACGGCAGACCGGAAACATTAGTAACAGTAACTCGCACAGGCAGTCTTGAAGAAGCAGTAAGTGCGATCGCTTTTTTAACCGACGGCACTGCCAAATCCCCAAATGACTACAACGCCACTCCTATCCAGGTTAATTTTGCGGCTGGAGAAACAGCAAAAACCTTAATTATTCCCATTGTCAGCGATTCTATTCCAGAAGGCGATGAGACATTTAACATAGCCTTGGGTTTTCCCAGCAACGGTGCCACCGTCGCATCGCCCAAGGTAGCGGATGTCACAATTGTAGATAGTAACAGTACATCGCTATCTAACGCAGGCACCCTTCAGTTTACTAACCCTCTCTACGGTGTTAGTGAAGATGGCACACCCTTCTCATTAATAACAGTAACTCGCACTGGCGGCAGTAAAGGTGCGGTGAGTGCGAAAGTGATAGCCAACAGTGGTAGTGCGATCGGCAGCCCAACCTTAGCATCACCCGCAGACTACAGCAATAACCCCATCCCAGTCAACTGGGCAGATGGAGATACCACCACCAAAATTATCATCATTCCCGTTCTCGACGATACAACTGTTGAAGGCAACGAAACCGTTAACTTAATCTTAAGCGACCCCACCGGCGGCGCAACAATTGGGTCACAAAATAACGCTATCCTCACCATTGTAGATAACGATTTTACGCAGGGATCTGGCACAGGCAAAGGGGGTACTATATCATTTACTGCCGCTAGTTATAGCGACAATGAAGGTAACGGCAGCACCCCCAACAAAATCGTTGCCAACATCCAACGTACAGACGGTAGCGACGGCCCAGTCAGCGTTCAAGTGCAAATAGATAATCCCCCAGGCAGCGCTACTGACGGCAGCGATTACATCAATATTTCACCTATTACAGTCACCTTTGAAAAAGGCGAAACATTTAGAAATGTCAGCATTCCCATCGTTGGAGATTTGAATGTTGAATCCGATGAAACAATTAACTTAAAATTAGTTAATGCCATTGGCGGCGCAACTCTAGGAACCCAGCAAACAGCGACTTACACAATTAAAAATGACGATTCAACCCCCACAATAAATAACCCAGAAATTGATGTAGTCTATGGATCGACGACAGTTCCAGATGATACGGGAAACGCTAATTTCGGTACAACTACCGTTGGCAACTCCGTAACTAAAAGCTTCACCGTCAAGAATCTAGGTAACGCTAACCTGACACTCGGTGCAATTAACAGTTTGCCAACAGGTTTCACTCTGGTTAATCCGTTCGCTACCACAACTATAACTCCGAATAGCATCACAAGCTTTGATGTAAAACTCGATGCTACTAACATTGGTAGTTATAACGGGATTATTTCCTTTGCCAATAACGATGGCGATGAAAATCCTTACAACTTCAACATCAGCGGCATTGTCAACGCACCTACAACAAATACAGAAATTCAAGTACTTGATGGAAGTACCGACATTGTTGATGGCACCACAACACCGATTAACTTTGGCACGACCACTGTTGGTATACCCATTACCAGAACCTTCACTGTCAAAAACCTGGGTAATAGTGCGCTTAACTTGAATGGTTGGAAATTGCCAACCGGATTCAGTATTGTGGGAACCATCCCTGGAAGTCTAGACGTAGGCAGTTCAGCTACTTTCGACCTCAGATTAGAAGCAAATTCTGGTGGTAATTTTCAAGGAAATCTAGCAATTGGCAACAATGACAGCGATGAAAATCCTTTCGACTTTGCCATTGGTGGGACAGTAATTCCCGTACCGCCAACAGAACCAGAAATTCAAGTTTTGGATGTAAATACTGACATCGTTGATGGCACCACAACGGCGCTTAATTTTGGCACGACCCCTCTGGGTGTACCAATTACCAAAACTTTCACTGTCAAAAATTCTGGTGGTGCGGCACTCAATTTGAGTAATTGGAGTGTGCCAAATGGGTTTAGTTTTATCGGCACGTTACCTGGAATTATAGGCAGTGGCGGTTCAAATACTTTCCAAGTCAAATTTGATGCGGGTAAGGCGGGAACTACCCAAGGTACTCTAACGGTTGGCAACAACGACAGCAATGAAAGTCCCTTCGATTTCGCGATCGCCGCTACCGTAAGCGGTACACCGACATCAAAAGCAGAAATTGAAGTTTTGAATGGAGGTACGGACATTGTTGATGGGACAACAACAGCATTGAATTTCGGCACAACTACTACAGGAACGCCGATTACCAAAACCTTTACAGTCAAAAATACTGGCACAGATCAGCTTAATTTAATAGGTTGGAAATTGCCAACAGGATTCAGTTTTGTCGGCGCTGTTCCGGGAATTATAATACCAGGAGGAGTGTCTCAATTCGATGTCAGATTGGATGCGATCGCTGCTGGAACTTCCCAAGGCGACTTGGAAATTGGTAACAACGACGCTGATGAAAATCCGTTCAATTTTACTATTGCCGGAACGGTAAGCGGTGTAGGAAAATCAAATCCAGAAATTGAAGTCAAAGATGGCGGTACGAACATCGTTGATGGCACCACAACACCGATCAACTTCGGCACGGCTAATGTGGGTGCAAACCTTACTAAAACCTTCACCATCAACAATACCAGCGCCACCGATGTTCTCAACTTAAATAGTTGGACTTTGCCGAAAGGTTTCAGTTTGGTGGACACTATCCCCGGAACTGTCGCCGCCGGTGGTACAGCTAATTTCACCGTCAAAGTGGATACAACTGCTGCTGGCAATCCCAACGGAACTATATTGATTGGGAACAACGACGCTGATGAAAATCCCTTTGATTTCGCCATTGCCGCTACGGTAAACGGTACGCTACCCACATCAGATGCAGAAATTCAAGTTCTAGATCCGCAAAATAACAACATTGCTGATGGTAGTGTCACGGCGATTAACTTTGGGACAACAAATCTGGGAGTAGGAATTACTAAAAACTTCACGGTCAAAAATACTGGCACTGGAGTACTGAATTTGAGTGGGTGGAAATTGCCAAATGGTTTTAGTTTGCTGGGAAACATACCTGGCTCCATAGATCCAGGAGGTTTAAGTACTTTCCAGGTCAGATTAGATGCGGCTAGTGGTGGAAATTACAATGGCTCTCTAGAAATAGGCAATAATGACGGCGATGGCGGAGATGGTGTAGAAAATCCATTCGATTTCGCTATTGCTGGTACTGTATTACCTTTACCGCCACCAAACCCAGAAATTGATGTATTGGATGGCACAAATAGTAACATTGATAGCGGCACCGAAACGGCAATAAATTTTGGCACTACCCCAGTTGGCACAAGCGTTAATCAAACCTTCACTATCAAAAATACTGGTACTGACGATCTCACTCTTGGTAAGCTAAATTTGCCCACTGGTTTCAGTGTGGTAACACCTTTTGGCAGTACGACTATAGCACCTAATACATCGACAACCTTTACCGTACAACTCGATGCCAAGAGTGCGGGGAATTACACCGGCACAATTTTGTTTCCTAACAATGATGCTGATGGCGGTGACGGGGTAGAAAATCCCTTCTATTTCCCGATCGCAGGGACGGTGCAAACTGTACCTGCTCCCGAAATCGTAGTTCTTGATGCTAGCAGTTTAACTCCCAACATTGTGGATGGAACCACAACTCCAACAGACATTGGCTCTACCCCATTAAACTCACCAATATCGAAACCGTTCATTGTCATCAACACGGGCAATGCGAATCTTTCCATGAGTAATTGGGAATTGCCAACTGGTTTCAGTTTCGTGGGGATTACTCCCACTACTATAGCACCTGGAGGTTCAGCTACTTTTAATGTCCAACTGGATAGCAAAAGTATTAATACTTTCACTGGACCTCTAAAATTTGAGAACAATGATGGTGATGGGGGTGACGGGGTAGAAAATCCCTTTGATTTCCAAATTAAAGGCACGGTGATTCCTCCGACAGTTTCGATCAAGGAACCTCAATCTACATCGGAAAATGCTGGACCTGGCAACAACCGCCTATTTACAGTCAATCTCAACTCTCCTGCACCGACGGGAGGTGTTACTGTGAGTTTCAATGTGGGAGGAACCGCTACTTTTAATGCTGATTACACTCAAAGTGGTGCCGCTACCTTCTCCACGACAAACGGTACGGTGATTATTCCAGCAGGTCAGAGCCAAGCGGATATTACTATTGTACAGATCGATGATTTTTTAACTGGCGAAGTGGACGAGACGATGAAATTGACCCTCACAGGCGCAGATCAAGGTTATGTCTTGGGTACACCCACTGTAGGTACATGGACAATCATGGATAATGATGGGGACGGATCGTCTGGCCCCAGCACCCTCAAAGGAGGAGGAGGTAGCGACAAAATGCACGGCGACGATAATGGCGTTGATACGATCACTACCAGTGGTGGTAGTGATATCGTGTTTTGGGATCAGCGTCCAACAGGTGGTGTTATAGATAACGTCACCGACTTTAGTCCCACTAAAGACCAATTCAAGTTCACCCCGGCAAACTTCGGTAATATCTCCAGTCTCACATCCGGAACTGTTACTGTTAAGGGCGGTAGCCCTAGTGGTACTGACATTAGTGGCAAGAGTTTGATTATATTCGATTCGAGTATTACGTTTGCTAATGTTGGTGAGGTGGATACGGCATTGGATACGCAGAACGGTAGCCCTACTACCCTCACTCCAGCTTTCTTTGTCTATACTACGAGTGGTGGGCGATTTTTGGGTTACGACCCCGATCTAAGTGTTGATGGTAATGCGGTGGCTATTACACAGACAAATAGCGAGCTGATATCTGCTGATTTTCTTTTCGTTTGAAGCAACAGTCATAGTAGGTTGGGTTTCACTATCGTTCAACCCAATCTACTAGCTCGTGCAGGCTAAAATATTGGGTTGAGCAATTCCCGGATGCTTGATTTATCTAGTTTCTCAGTGTTGAGTACTTACACACTTAAACTAGACGCGCTACTACTGATAACTTCTGCCTAACTGTCTCAAAAAACTGCTTGTCTGTCAGAAGTTTGAGTTCAAATTCTTGTTGGGCGTAAGTTTGCATCAGCTGCAACCACACACCAGTAGGAATATTTTCAAAAAATAGCGCTACTACTCTCCCCCGTTCGCCATTTTTGCGCTTTGCATACATAGTTTCTGTTACGATACCGGGTAAGCTGCCACCTTTTGCACTAAGGGCATCAAATTTTTCCCGAACAGGTTCATTTTTCATCGGCCATTCTAAATACTCTCGCATTATTTGGGATACGGCTGGCGAAATCAAAGAGTTGGTGTAAATTCGCTCCATTATTTGTGCGTATCCTTTTGCCGTTCCGCCTGGATTTAAAGCTTGAGCCATTGCTTGTTGGTCTTCTATGCCGATAAATTCTATTAGGTGTTTGATTTTGCGATCGCGAAAAGCAGCATCATTTCTCCACTTTGACATTAAGTTATAGACTAAATTGGCGTATTCCGTTTGGCTCATTGCTTGGTAAATTTTTAGGCGTTCTGCTGGCAAAGGTGATATTTCAGAATCGTCCCAACTTAAAAACTGACCGATAATCGGGAGTGGCACATCCTGATTTGGTAAACCTAATCTTGATGGCAATTTCTCTATATTTTCTCGCCCCAATCGCTCGATTAAATAGTCGGTGGCGGCGTTACTGCTGTATCGAATCATCGCCCAAGCAATATGCCGCAGGTCTATTTGATTTGCTGCATTCACATATTTTTTATCTTGGAATTCTTTGAGCGCTTGAGGATGGGCACCGCCATCTTTGTTAGGCAGGTAATAAACATCTACGGAATTTAGATCGATTTTCTCATCAGGTGAAATTATCCCTTGTTCGACTTGTCGGGCGTATTCTGCCAGGATGAGAATTTTAATGGTAGAAGCTAAGGGGTGCTTTTCGTCGGCACGATAAAAAATCCCCTGTTCTGGATTGCTAATTTCATAAGCAACCAATGAAACATTTTGGGGATGAGCGACAATGTATTCTAAGAAATCTTCAGGTGTTTTTAATGGAGATGTCCGCTCTCCGTCTTTTGAAGTTTCGATCGCAACTTCAAGGAAGCGGGATATCGTTTTCCATTGCCAGATGGTCAGTCCAGCGAAGAGCAGGAACAAAAACAGAAGCCCAAACGCGACATAATGTATATATCTCATAAGTTTAGTTTTGGATTTTTTATTTTTAAGGTAACATCTGCTACCAATAGCATAGATCGCCCTGACAGGGTGGAAGTAGGGGCGGGCTTCGCCGTGAGCTCTGCCGAACGGTTTTGCCATTATTCTTGTCTGAAAACCAGAAATTATCTGCCAAACCCGCCCCTACAGGTTGCCTGTACTTCACCCACTCGCAAGCTGCTATAATCTAACAAAAAAAATTAATGAAGTCGAACGCTATAAGAAGATAAAATTGATAACTAACTCGATTAATTGATTATCTGGTGTTGCTTATGACTCTTACACGCCGCAATTTCATATTTTTACTGGGAGCCAGTGTCAGTGCAGTCAGTATGGGTGCTTGTAGCGCATCTGGGGACAATATATCGGCAACCTCAGATAAATCTACCCCAGGGAGTACGACAAATGTTGCACAAAATACAGGTGGGTTTGAGTTGCCGCCTTTACCCTATGCCTACAATGCTCTGGAGCCGCATATTGATGCTAGAACGATGGAGTTTCATCACGATAAGCACCATGCGGCTTATGTGAAAAACTTGAATGATGCGATCGCAAAACATCCCCAACTCAAAGGCAAAACTGTCGAAGAATTACTGCAAAACCTCAATACCGTCCCGGAGGATATTCGCACCACGGTTCGCAACAATGGCGGCGGTCACCTCAACCACAGTATGTTCTGGAGAATCATGAAGCCGAATGGGGGTGGGGAACCGACAGGCCCGATCGCAGACGCCATTAAAACTAATTTTGGCAGTTTCGCCGCCTTCAAACAACAGTTTAACGATGCTGGGGCTAAGCGTTTCGGTAGCGGCTGGGCTTGGCTGGTTCGCAGCAAAGACGGCAAACTCCAGGTAATTAGTACAGCCAACCAAGATAGTCCGCTAATCGACGGTAACTATCCTATCATGGGCAACGATGTCTGGGAACACGCTTATTATCTCAAATATCAAAATCGCCGCGCTGATTATTTAAATGCCTGGTGGAATGTTCTCAACTGGGATGAAATCAACAAACGCTTACAGCAAGGAAATGCTTGAAAGTAAAGTAACTCATTCAAAGCCTTCAGGGTATGTTGTTGCGCTTTAGCGCTCTTATTACAACTGGGATAAGAGCGCTAAAGCGCAACTACGTACCTAATATCAGCTTTAAAAGCTGGGACAGCCAAATGTTCTAAACTGGGCACCCGTAGCAGGTCTATTCTTTTTGATACATTCTGCTTGCTGAATTCTCACAGTAGCATAGCGATCGCCACGCCGTTCGTTTAGCGCCCTTCTGTAATTAGCAATGGCTGTGTCATATTCGCCGTTAAAGTAAGCTTGGTCTGCCACTCTAACGTATCTGGCATAATTAGGGGCAATGCGTTGTAAGCTTTGCAGTCTTTGTTCCAAAACGCGACTGATAGCTGTATTGATATCGCTATCGTTAGGGCCATTGGGACTGGCATCTGCCGCTCGTTGATAATTAGTCAAAGCTGTATCGTAATCGCCTCTTTTTCTGGCAGTTTCAGCCATTCGCAACCAGCGTTGATAATCCGTCTCCGCTAGGACTGGGTAAACTATGCTGCTACTTAGTAAGAAAGCGAACAATAAAGTTGTCGCCTTAACGGTTGTGTTTGCCATAATCTGATTGAAAAAGTTATTTTATCTTTAATTTTACATTTTTTATTTTGTTTGAGGACTCAATTTTACGCAAGTACAAACAGTGACGCACGCTTTTGCTCAAGGGAGTTGTAAACTGTTCTGTCGATTCAATTGTGCCACCCAGCCATTCAAGTGTTGGTTGTAGGGAAGAGTTTTCTTCGGCTGTCCAGTTGCCGCGATAAAGGATTGCCAAACCACCAACTTTCAGCAATGGTAGTGCATATTCTGCACAGATTGATGCCGAACCAACTGCTCGAATTAAAGCTATGTCGTAGTATTCTCGGTGTTGCCGTTGTTTTCCTACTTCTTCAGATCTACCAGTCAAAGTAGTAGTGTTTTTAATTCCCAATTCGATTAGGAGAGTTTCCAGAAAAGCGATTTTTTTGCGGGTGGAATCTAGGAGGGTGATATGCCAATTCGGTTGGGCGATCGCAACTGGCAACCCCGGAAATCCCGCACCCGTGCCAATATCAATACAGTTCAGTGCTGAGTGCTGAGTGCTGAGTGCTGAGTGCTGAGTCAGTGCTGAGTCAGTGCTGAGTGCTGAGTGCTGAGTAGTGAGTGCTGAATTTCCCAGAAACGGTGCAATCCCTCGCAGCGAATCCCAGAGATGTTTTTCCCAAAATTCGATCGGCCCGGTGATGCGAGTCAAATTCAGCTGCTGATTTCCCAGCAAAATCAATTCGTGAAGACGCTGAAATAACTGTTGCTGTTCGACATTTGGCTGCCAAGAAAGCGTTTCTTGCCACACTGAAACCATCTCTGGCAGCAGAGAATCATTTTGAGTGTTGAGTGTTGAGTTTTCGGTTAAGTCAGAATTCATTTTCAAGCAACTGACTGCGGTTGTTCTGCTTTTGCTTTGAGTGTAGCTGGGTCAACTGATTGTACTTCGCCGCGATCGATTATCCAGCATTTATCTGCTATACTTAGCAAATCGCCTGCATCGTGAGTCACGACAAATAGACTCCAGTGATTTTTAAGTTTGGCTAATAGATTTACCAACTGACGCCGCATAGACCAGTCCAGTCCGGCGGTGGGTTCATCTAACAATAGCAAATGGGGTTGACGAATTAGCTGTACTGCTAGGGCAAGGCGTCGCTGTTGACCGCCGCTTAATGAGTGGGGTGAAGTGTTCAGCGATAAACGATCGAGTCCGACTTCGGTTAAAGCGTCTTTGACCCGCTGGGAACCTAATTCTGGATGTCCTAAGCGCAGTTCTTCCAAAATAGTGCTGCCGCAGAAATGCCGTTCGGGAAACTGAAAGACCAATCCACCGATCTGTTGCAGTTGTTCGGCGATGAGTTCTTGTTCTCGCCAGAATACCTTGCCAGACGTGCTTTCACTCAACCCAGCTAATATTTCTAATAAGGTACTTTTGCCAGAACCGCTGGGGCCGATCACAAGTCCCATTTCCTGCGGTGCTAATTCCAGGTTAATGGATTTCAAGATCGCCGTTGGAGTGGCTGGGGGGTGATAACTTAAATTTCGTAAATAAAGCATTCAGTAAAAAAGACGAACCATACTTTCCACATTGTGGCAGACTTGTCGAGTTTGGCGGTATAGCAAAGTGCTGAGTGCTGAGTGCTGAGTGCTGAGTATAGCAATCTTCTCGGCAGTTACGACGTTCTTAATTCCACCAAACCCTTGAAACACGGCCCTTCTTCCCCTAGTCCCTAGCAAGAAAGCCCCTAGTCCCTAGCTATACAAACACAGTTATTGGCGAGTGCGATAACCTGGAACGGATAATCTGTCTTGGCGTCGTAGCTAACTGCCATAATCTTTGGCATCATCAGAAGGGACATTTTAGCAAAGAAGCGATTATGGATTTGTTTCCCAGTACCAAATTGATTGTTTCTGCCTTGACTTCAGCGTACCGCAAGCACCCCGCAGGGCGTGCCAGATGGCATCTCGTCGGTGCTGGTGCGATCGCTTTTTGCCTCTGGGCAAACCCCCTTTTAGCTAGAGATCCCTTTCGCACCAGCAACCCCAAACCAATTGGAGATGCCACTGAAGCTGCTTTCAACGCCTTGTTTAAAAATGGCAACTATAAGGAGGCGGCAGAACGTTATCTACCAGAAGCTGAATCCAAAGAGCCTTCTGAGCCTCTAGTCTATGCTATGAGGGCATCCTTAGTTTACACGGACTGGCAGGGCGATCGGGAGAATAAGGCTTTGTTGGCGTCCTTAAAATCCTACGCTGTTAAAACGCGCGAAACTGCGGCACAGCTTGAAGCAACCGATCCTTTGCGCGGCAATCTCTACAAGGCTGTCAGTCATGGTTTAGAGGCTGCTGCTATTCTGGGAGAGAATGGCACACTCAAAGGTGCTACCCAAGCTTTGAGCAAGTTGCAACAGGTGTATGGGGAACTGGACGCTGCTGAGAAAATCGCACCGAACGATCCAGAACTCAATCTGCTCAAAGGGTGGATGGATTTGCTGATTGCGGTCAATTTGCCTTTTTCCGACTCACAGCAGGCGATCGAACGTTTGGAAAAAGCAGCTCCTGCTTATCTAGCTTACCGGGGAATGGCCGTTGGATACCGCGATCTCAAAAAGTATGACAAGGCGCTGCAATATGTCGATATTGCTATCAAAAATACGCCTAACAATCCAGAGTTACAATACTTAAAAGCGCAAATCTTGGTTGGCATGGATAGAAACCAAGAAGCTAAAGCGCATTTCCAAAATGCTGCGACAAAATCTGCTCAACTCCCGAAAGACTTGGTTGCACAACTTGTGCGCGAACAATGCCGAAATCAAAGTAAGATCGATCGAAAAGAGCGCAATTGCAGCGCTATGCGAGAGCGGGTCAGACAAATTAATGGTAAATGGGGCCCGATCGTTAGTCAATTGCCAAATTTAGATTAGATGGTAGAGTTCAATGCAGGTAGAGTTCCGCGAGTATAATCAGTTCGATCTGTGGATCTGGCTGGAGTTCAGTACAGTTCCTTCACCAGCCGAAAAACAGTATGTGGAAGAGGTTTTCGATTCCTGGTTTTTCTTGGGCAAACTGGGGGGATTTAATGCTGAAAATCTCCAAGTTCAGGAAACTGGTTTGGAACTCAGCTATATGGATTATGACGAAGATGCAGCTGAAAGTAGCCTGATGGCGTTGATGCACAATATGGCCGATTTTGAATATGAGGGAACCTGGGGGCGTTGCTGGATTGATTTGGGCACCACCGATGCGATCGCACTCGACATCCTGATCAACGCCCTCAAACAGTTGAGCAAGGAATTTGTTAACATTGAAAGATTGCTCATAGGTGGCAAAAATGAAGATTGGCCAATTCCAGAAAAACGCGAATCTCCTTCTGATTACGATGATAACTAACGAAAACAATGTTAAAAGAAGGTGAAATTCGGGTGCTAGCTTTGGGGGCGATCAAAAATGATGAACGCATTTTCATCTCCCAAGGCTACGACCCCATTAAGCAATAAACCTCAGAGCAGTTTTTGGATTACTTGTAAAGGAAAATTTTCCTAAACTGTAGACGAAGCACTAGGATAGTCGATGGATAGATCGCCGTCTGATGAACAGCTTCGTCAAGAAATTACAAAAGTGGCAAGTCGCTTCAGGCTGTTTGAATGTTATACTTGCGCTCAGGCTATCAAGGAGTTTTTAACCCAAAGAGGAATTCCTGGAAAACAGATTAAATTGTACACAGGAAAATCTAAGGGTAAATATGGTAACATTTATAGCTAGGGGCTAGGGGCTAGGGGCTAGGGGCTAGGGAAGAGGGAAGAGGGAAAAGGTTACTGCGTAAGGGATTTGGATAAGAAGTAAGAGTTGGAGTTGGCTTAATCGCCCTGGCGGTTGCTATACCATGATGGTCTATGATTAGTTTTTATGACCTTCTGCAAAAAATTAAACAAAGACCTTCTTTGTATTTGGGAAATCGCTCAATAAATCATCTTCAAGTTTTTTTAGATGGATACACTTTTGCTCGACGCCAACTAGGCGTACCACTGACAGAAGAAGAGCGAGAATTTGAGAATTTTCAAGAGTGGATAGAGCAACGATTCAACCAGCCTTCTACTCAATCATGGGCTCGCATCATTCTGTTTTATTCTGAAGACGAAAGAGATGCTTTGGATAGTTTTTTTGAGTTGTTTGAAGATTTTATACACAGCCATCATACTTTAAAAAGTGATGAAGCAGCCCATCGGAAATCACAAAGAGAAAATCAGAAGACTGCTTGATGAACTAACAAAGCCTGGAATTGGCAATCCTCTGTATTGGGTTGCCTCGATCGCCGCCAAACTTTACAGTAGAGGATCGAGCGGGTGACAAAAATCGTTGATTCCCTCTAGAACCACATACATAATCACTGGAGTTGCCAACAGTGGAGGACAAAGACTGGTTGCTGCCAAGTAGGGCACTATTTCGGCAAAATTTCCCTTTAACAAATCATCGCGAAATTCGCTGCGACAGATAACAGAACGGCATTTGCGGGCGAGAATGCCCAACCAATCGGAATTGGCGATCTCCGGTTGCTGTCCGGCGCGGATTGCCAAAGCTATAGCGGCGTCTTCCAAATCCCCTTCGCAATCTTCGATCGCTTGCAGGGCTTGTAAAGCTGTGGGATAATCGGCAAATTGAGAACGAAACCGTGCTATTTCTGCTAGTGTAACTTGAGTCATGCGCTTATTTTGGGGATTAGCTCACCGGGCAACGAACTTTCGTCGATAATTATAATTGTGCCAAAGGTTGTCCTGAAAGCGATCGCTTTCACTCTAATTGCCAAACAGCTACGGGGGTGGGCGATACATTAAAAGCGATCGCATCTATCCAAAGTATGCTATAGCTTAAAAAAGCACAGCCTATATGTGCTACTGCTCAGACAAAGCAAAACCTAACGCGGTTTCTGCGCCAAATGCTCGACCAATTCAAACGACTCCTGGGAATCGAACCCAAATCAACTTCCCCCAAAACCGAACTTCCCATCGACTGGGTGCTTCCGGAAAAGCTAGCTGTGGGAAGATTACCCCAAGCGGGTGACGGTGCTGCACTCTTGAAAGCCAACATTAAATTTGTATTTTCTCTGTGTGCGGAGTCAGAGGGAAGTTTACCAGAGGATATCACTCATAATTTTCAATGTTTGCGTCTGGTTTTACCAGATCGATTTTACACAACTGAGTTAAGAGTAGAGCAGCTAGCTGAAGCAGTAGCTGTAGTTCGCGAAAATATGGAAAAGTTGGTGCCAACTTATGTCCATTGTCTCGCAGGGATTGAGCGATCGCCCACGGTCTGTATTGCTTACTTGTGTCGATACCACAAAATGGAACTTTGGGAAGCAGCTAACTGGCTTAAACAAGTCCATTCTAATTCTCTGCCCAATCCCTCTGCGTTGCGTGCCATTCGCGAATTTATTCAGCAGCGATAGAGACAGGAGAGGGTTCCTACCCTCTTAAACTCAATAAGTTTAACTTTATAATAAAATTTATATCAAACTGAGTTGATTCACTAGGAATTTTACCGTCTCTTTCGGAGTTGTCATGCTTTCGTTCAAAAAATAACATTTTTATTCCGCTGCTTTTCTGCTCCCATACTCAAATAGCATAGTAAATACGGAAGATCCGTAAATCCCCCAATCTAAAATGTAAAATCTAAAATTGATTATGCTTCGCCCTGAACTTCTGAAGGCACATTAACACTGACAAACTTGCCAACAACCTGACGCAATTGATTGGTATCAAACGGCTTAGTTAAATATTCTGTAGCACCTGCTAGACGCCCTTGCACTTTGTCAAACAATTTGTCTCTTGCCGTCAGCATAATAATCGGCAGTTCGCGAAACTGAGGTAAGTTACGCACGGTGCGACAAAACTCCAAACCATCAATACCGGGCATGGAAACATCCAGCAATAACACGGCAATTTTTTCGTGGTAAATCATTGCCAAGGCGTCTACAGCATTTCCTGCCACTAAAACCCGATAGTCTGCCGCCAAAGCACGTTTGACCATTTCTTGCGTGACGACACTATCATCTACCGCTAGGATTGTGGGCATATGATTTAAATTTGAAGACATATTTTTCGCTCCAGTCTTTTAGTCTACTGTACTAACACAACTTTAACTTGTTCTCATAGCACAACACACTGGGAGATGCCCAAGAGATTAAGTGGGCGAAATTTTTTATCTAAAGTCAGCACTCAGCCAAAACATCTAGCGCTTTTATTGACTCATTTGCATCCTCATCAATAGCGACTACTGTCCCAACATGATTATATTTAATTATGTTAAATCAGTTAAAGAATAATTAAAAAAGAATTGTAATAATTAGTTAAACAAATTAAAATAAATATTAAAACCAACCGGCAATCTCAATCGTAATTCGACCGTGGGGCAGGTTAGGGGACAAAGGGGTATGGGGCATCTACCAAGGGAAAAATATAAACCTATTTCCACTCCTCGATCTGTGGTGCAATACCAGAGTCGTCTCTAAAGTAAAATTACGGAGTTTAATTTGCAAGTGGGTATAAAAGAAGCTACTATCGAAGATTATGGATGCAAGCACCTGTCTCAACTGGCCAAGACTGACCAGTTGAGACAGGTGCTGTATTTAAACCATATAAGAATCTACTGGCAATACAATAGGTTGGATAGCGGTTGTCAAAAAAAGTATTAATCAATACACAATAGGAGAGATGGTATACTTAAAAGATTTAGATATTATTTAAGATTTAATTATTTAGGGCCAAGTTCCAAAAAGGGAGAGGCACTCATAAGAAATGACAGCATCATTACCGGATCACGCTGCGTTCCAGTTTAATGGCCGACTAAAGAGCCAAATTCTCAATACTTCTCCTCAAGAAGATTTCGAGGGTCTGACTCGCTTAGCTGCATACGTTTGCCAGACTAAGGTGGCTTTACTGTGCCTAATTGACTCAGGCGAACTGTCGATCGAATCAAAAGTTGGGTTAGGAACTCACCAAGCATATCAGTGCCAGAGTTTCTGCGCTCATGCGATCCGCAGTTCCGAGATGTTGATAGTGCTGGATGCGTTAGCTGATGAACGGTTTGCCAAAAATCCAGCAGTAACCGACCATCCGAAAATTCGGTTTTACGCTGGTGTACCTTTAGTGACAACTGAGGGACTGGTTGTGGGTACGCTAAGTGTAATGGATTACGTGCCACGAGATTTGAGCAGCGAGCAGTGTCAGGCACTTAAAACGATAAGTCGCCAAGTGGTTACGCAACGGTTGCTACAGGAGGGAAGCCACCAAGGGCGCAAGGTAATAAAAGTGAGGGAAATGCCGCCAGAAATACCGTGGAATATTGTCGAGATCTTTGAAAGCATTACAGATGCTTTTTTTGTACTGGATCGCGAATGGCGGTTCACCTACTTAAACTCACGGGCGGAACCGTTGCTGGGAAGCAAGAAAGAGTTAATCGGTAAGTGTATATGGGATGAATTACCAGAGGCGATCGGTTCAACGTTTGAGAAAGAATTTACTAGAGCAATATCTAGGGGGGTCACAGTTCATTTTGAAGAGTTTTATCCACCATTGGGTATTTGGTTGGAGGTAAGAGCAAATCCTTATCAGGGCGGTTTGTCGGTTTATTTCCGGGATGTGACGGCGAGGAAGCAGTCAGAGGCGATGCTGATGGATCGATCGCGCCTTTCAGGTTTCGGTGCCCAAGTAGGTATCGCCCTGGCACAAGGTGGAACGATATCAGAAATCCTTAACCGTTGTACCCAGATTATGATAGAGCATTTAGATGCTGTTAATGCAAGCATCTGGACAGTTAAGCAAGGGTCAGACCAACTGGAACTTCAGGCTCTAGCCTTTGCTACAGATGGAAGGGATGACCCTGATGTCGCCTCTTCAAAGGCTAAATGCGACGCTGGGTGCGAATTCGGCCAAAGTCACACAGCAGCTGTATGTGATTTTATTCGCCCAGACAGTAGCATCGCTGAGAAGATCGCTTTAACTCATCAAGCTTACTTAACGAACGACCTTCGCGATCGCGATCGTCTCGGTGTAACTGCATGGTTGGAACGAGTAAAACCCCATAGCGGCAAACAAGTAAAAGCTTTTGCAGGCTATCCCTTGATTGTAGAAGAGCGATTGGTTGGCGTCATGGCGCTTTTCAGCCGTCAACCCTTGAGCGAAGAAGGACACAGTATGTTGGAGTGGGTAGCCAACGCCATTGCTGTAGCTATTGACCGTTCTTGGGCGCGATCGGAACTGCTGTCCCGTCGAGAAAGCTTGCTGTTCCGCCTAGCTAGCCAAATCAGGAATTCTCTAGATCTGGATACTATTTTGGGTACTGCTGTCAATGAGATTCGCAGTTTATTGCAAATCGATCGCTGTCACTTTCTGTGGTGCTGGCCCGATCCGCAACACCCCAGCCTGACTGTAACTCACGAAGCGTGCAATCCCAACCTAGCCAGCTTGTTAGCAGACTACCCAACCGAGAAAGTTACCGTTCTGGTAAAAAAAATCGTCAATTTAGAGACAATTCGCATAGATGATATTAGCAACCTTGCCAATCTCGATAACCAAGAGCAAGTACTCCTAAGCACTTTGGGCGTTACCTCGCAATTGCTAATACCTTTGGCAACTCGCTCCGGTCAGCTGGGAGCTGTCGTATGCAGCCATTGTAGCGGCCCTCGGCCTTGGAGCGACAGCGAAGTGGAGCTGCTCAAAGCAGTTGTAGATCAATTGGCGATCGCGATCGATCAAGCCGAACTTTTTGCCCAAACCCGCGCCGCCGCAAACGCCGCCCAATCCCAGGCGCAACAGCTGGAGGGAGCTTTGAAACATTTAAAACATACCGAAGCTCAACTGGTACAAACTGAAAAAATGTCCAGTCTCGGTCAAATGGTGGCAGGCATTGCTCACGAGATTAACAATCCCATCAATTTTATCTATGGCAACCTTTCTTATGCCAGCGACTACATCGGAGATCTGCTGCAACTCCTGGGCTTGTATCAACAAAATTACCCCAACCCGGCAGCAGAAATTAACCAGAAAACTGAGGCGATCGATCTAGAATTTCTCAAAGATGACCTACCCAAATTGCTAACCTCGATGCAGGTGGGAACAGAACGGATTCGTCAAATTGTGCTGTCGCTGCGGAACTTCTCCCGCCTCGATGAGGCAGAAATGAAACCCGTCAACATCCACGAAGGTATTGACAGCACGTTACTGATTTTGCAAAATCGCTTCAAGGGTACGGGTAACAGGCCGGAGATTCAACTAATTAAAGAATACGGCGATTTGCCCCTGGTGGAGTGCTATGCCGGACAGCTCAACCAGGTGTTTATGAACGTCCTCAGTAATGCGATCGACGCCCTGGAAAACCAAATTCCACCCAGAATAATCACTATCCGCACCGAAATGGGGCGACGGGGCGATCGGCAAGAAAACCAGTCCCCGGAAGATAACTGTATCCCCAATGCCCAACACCCAACGCCCTACGTCCAATTCGTTGCGATCGGAATTGGCGATAATGGGCCGGGAATGACCCCGGATGTCAGGAAACGCCTCTTCGATCCATTTTTTACCACAAAGCCCGTAGGCAAAGGAACTGGTTTGGGGCTATCGATTAGCTACCAGATTGTCGCTGAAAAACACGGCGGTCAGCTGAAGTGTATTTCAGATCCTGGGCAGGGGTCAGAGTTCATTATTGAAATTCCTATTCGTCCGTACAAGTAAGGGGCAGAGGGGCAGAGGCTTCGACGTGAGACGTTCGGCGAGCGCTCAGTCGAGTCGCGCTCAGCCGAACGGGGCAGGGGGGCAGAGGAGAATTACCCACTCAACACTCAGCACTTTGCCATAGAATCCAATCTATCTTTACCATCGTTAAATTTTATGTTTTCGCTATTTATTTTTAATCCGCTGAACATTAAACTCTAAACAACAAAGATTAAAAAAAAATTAAACAGCACAATCTGAATCGTTTTGAGCGAGGTGAATAAACTCAGCCTCATTGATAGGGGTTGAGTTTTGGGTGAAACTTTCGAGGTAATCTAGATGTCTCACGTTCTGCTTCAGACCGTTTGGTTAATACCATGTTATGCCCTTACGGGGGTGATTTTGTCAATACCTTGGTCCCCAGGAATTATTCGTTATACTGGCCCAAGACCGGCTGGTTACATCAACTTGTTGATGACATTAACGGCTTTTATACATGGCTTACTTGCCTTAAGAGCCACTTGGGATCTGCCAGCGCAACAGTTAGTAATTCCCTGGGTGAACGTAGCCGGGTTGGAATTATCTATACCTTTGGAAATCTCTTCTATTACCGTCGGTGTCACAGTTTTAGTAACTTTTTTGAATCTGTTAGCGCAGATTTATGCGATCGGCTACATGGAGATGGACTGGGGATGGGCAAGATTTTATTCCTTGCTGGCACTGTTTGAAGCCGGAATGTGCAGTCTTGCTCTCTGCAATTCATTATTTTTCAGTTACATGATTCTGGAAGTACTCACTTTGGGAACCTACTTACTCGTTGGGTTATGGTTTAGTCAACCTTTGGTGGTGACGGGTGCCAGAGACGCTTTCTTAACAAAACGGGTGGGAGATTTATTGCTGCTGATGGGAGTGCTGGCGCTGTTGCCTATAGCAGGAACTTGGAACTTTTCCGAATTAGCAGAATGGGCAAAAACTGCCCATATTTCGCCAACAACTGCGGCTTTGTTGGGATTGGCTTTAATTGCTGGACCGATGGGTAAATGCGCTCAATTTCCGCTGCATTTGTGGTTGGATGAAGCAATGGAAGGACCAGTTCCCTCTACAATTTTGCGGAACTCGGTTGTGGTGGCGACTGGTGCTTGGGTGTTGGTGAAATTGCAACCAGTTTTAGCGCTTTCGCCGTTAGTGACGTCAGTTACGGTGTTGGTCGGTGCGGTGACAGCAATTGGCGCGAGTTTAATTGCGATCGCACAAATTGACATCAAACGCTCCTTATCTTACACCGTCAGCGCCTACATGGGTTTAGTCTTCATTGCAGTTGGCACCCAGCAAGCTGAAGTGGCGCTGATGTTGCTGTTAACCTACGCTTTGGCGATGGCCCTATTGGTGATGAGTACTGGCGCGATCGTTTGGAACGGTATCACCCAGGATCTCACCCAACTTGGCGGTCTTTGGTCGCGCAGACCCGTATCGGCACTATCTTATATTGTCGGCGCTTTCGGATTGTTAGCTGTACCGCCTTTCGGTTGCTTTTGGGCTTTGCTGCAATTAGCAGATCGTCTTTGGACAAATGAATCTTGGTTATTTTGGGTTGTGCTAATAGTTAACGGTTTAACCGCATTTAGCGTAACTCGCGAATTTGGTTCGATTTTCGCTGGTAAAAGCAAGGCCATGTCACAGCGAGCGCCAGAAGTTCACTGGCCGATGGCATTGCCCATGATAATTTTAATGGGCTTAACCCTGCACGTTCCATTGCTACTTTGGCAATGGCAACTGTTACCAGATTGGACAACTTTAAATATAACCGCAGCGGTTTTTCTGGTTTCGTCGAGCGTAATTGGTTGTGGTGTTGGCAGTTTAATTTATCTCAATAACAATTGGCCAAAACCAGTAAAGTTGGGTTACCAACCACTCCAAGACTTATTTGCATACGACTTTTATACTCCCCAACTTTACCGGGTCACGATTGTTTTTGTAGTTGGCTTAGTGTCTAACATCATTTCTGCGATCGATCGCTACTTAGTAGATGGCATCGTCAACTTTGTCGGTTTAGCCACAATGTTTAGCGGCCAAAGCTTAAAGTACAACGTTTCTGGACAGACGCAGTTTTACGCGCTCACAATCCTATTCGGTGTAATTTTGCTGGTAATTACGATGACTTGGCCACTGTTGATTCGTCTTTCGCTAGTCCTTAGTCCGTAGGGTGCGTTAGCGAAACGAAGTGAAGAGGACTTACGCCCTAGCCCCCCAACCCCCCAAATCTGGAGGGCTAGGAGGGCTGAACCAAAAATATTGCCTAAAACACCGCCTCAGTCCTCGATACTGACTAGATAGAACTCACAATTTTTGGTAATCTAATTAAACCTTTGAAATTCAGGAAGAATTTGATGAACAGAAAAAATAGACAGTCCGGTTTCTCCAGGAGAAATTTACTCAAATTTGGCGCTGCCGCGCTAGGGACAGGCGTAGTGGCTAAAGTTGGTTCCCAGTTGTTCACCCCCGAACCAGCAGCAGCCCAAAGTGACATTAACCCAGATCAGGCTCTGCAAAGATTAATGGATGGTAACCAACGCTTTATCGCGGGAAAACCTATAAATCCTAACCGAAGCTTGGCTCGCCTCAGACAAGTTTCCCAAACTCAAAAGCCGTTTGCTGCTCTTCTAAGCTGTGCGGATTCGCGGATTCCGGCTGAGATTCTCTTTGACCAGGGATTTGGAGATTTATTTATGTGCCGTGTGGCTGGTAATGTTGCTACATCAGAGGAAATAGGCAGCCTTGAATTTGGCACCTTAGTATTAGGAGCCAAGGTGATAATGGTAATGGGCCATAAAAGATGCGGTGCCGTAGATGCAACAATAAAAGGCGCACAAGTTCCCGGTCAAATAGGCAGTTTGCTAGAGGCGATTAAACCTGCTTTGCAAATGTCGAGAAGTTTTGATAACGATCGGCTAGAAAGCACAACTAAAGCCAATGTTTTGGTTCAAGTTGAAACGTTGAAAAAATCCCCAGTAATATCGCAGTTAATTAAGGAAGGGAAACTGAAAGTTGTAGGCGGTTATTTCGATTTTGATTCTGGCTCAGTCAGTATGGTTAGTTAGTCGCTTTCCTCCCTTATTCCACTGTTGAAATAACAACTTTTCTGAACAAGCAGAATTAATTTGTACTATGCTCAGTCCATTGTTCTGGATACCTGTTTTAGGTGCAGCTTTAGTAGGATTCTGGCCAGGAGGAACACCGGCGCGATCGCGATCGATCGCGATCGCGGTTGCCAGCATTACTCTTCTCTGGACATTTTGGCTGCTTAGCCAATTTGACATCAGCAATCCGGGTATGCAGTTTACTGAATTCATACCCTGGATTGAACCTTTGAAATTAAATTACCGACTCGGTGTCGATGGTTTATCTTTACCGCTGTTATTTATCAACAGTTTGCTAACTTGGTTGGTGATTTACAGTGGCAGTACCCAGCTAACGCGACCACAGTTTTACTATGCCTTGATTTTGTTGGTTAATGCTGGTGTTGCAGGCGCTTTCCTATCTCAAAATTTGCTGCTGTTCTTCCTGTTTTACGAGATAGAACTGATTCCTTTCTATCTGTTAATTGCTGTTTGGGGAGGAAAAAAGCGCGAATACGCGGCGATGAAGTTTCTACTTTTTACGGCAATTTCTGGATTTCTAATTCTAGGTGCTTTCTTGGGTATGGCATGGTTGAGCGAAACACCAACTTTCGCTTACGAATCGCTGACCACCCAAAAATTACCTTTAAATACGCAGCTAATTCTGCTAACAGCTATAGTGGTAGGCTTCAGCATCAAAATTCCCTTGGTTCCTTTGCATACTTGGTTGCCTGATGCTTACACAGAAGCTTCTCCAGGTGTAGCGATTCTTCTCGGTGGCGTACTCGCCAAATTGGGAACTTATGGCTTGGTGCGTTTTGGTTTGGCGCTGTTCCCGGATGCTTGGGCAACTGCGGCACCTGGGTTAGCGATTTTGGGGGCTGTGAGTGCGGTTTACGGGGCATTGAGCGCGATCGCCCAAAAAGACATCAAACGCATGGTTGCCTATAGTTCGATCGGTCACATGGGCTATATACTTTTAGCTTGTGCCGCCGCCACACCTCTAAGTTTAGTCGGCGCAGTCAGTCAAATGGTTGCACACAGTTTAATCCTCGCAATTCTCTTCCATTTAGTAGGAGTAATCGAAACAAAAGTTGGCACTCGCGATCTAGATCTTCTTAACGGTTTGATGAGTCCCATGCGCGGTTTACCCCTAACCAGTGGCTTATTAGTTCTTGGGGGAATGGCAAGTGCTGGCATCCCTGGCTTAGTGGGATTTATCGCTGAATATTTAGTCCTGCAAGGCAGTTTTTCAGCCTTTCCAATCCCAACACTTATCTGTGTGATTTGTAGCGGCTTAACCGCAGTTTATTTTGTCATTTTGATCAACCGCACCTGTTTTGGTAAACTGGACAACAATACCGCCTACTATCCCAAAGTTCAATGGCAGGAGCGCACACCCGCTCTAATCTTAGCAGCCCTGATCTTATGCTTGGGAATACAGCCTACTTGGTTACTGCGCTGGAGCGAACCGACTATAAATGCGATCGTTGCTTCTTTTCCGGCTCATAGCTATCAAATCGCTTCCCTCTCTCAGGATTCGGAAACAAAGTAGGTTGAAGAAACCCAACCGACAATTCTTACTCAGCACTCAGTACTTCTCATGACTCCTTCACCCCAACTAGAGCAAGAACAACAAAATCATAGCTGGATGAAATTTATCCCATCTATGCTTGTAGTGAGTCGCTTTCTGATTTCTCCTTTCCTAATCTGGGATGCGTTTGATGGCAAGACGACAGTTTGGTTCATTGTTGGCTATATTGCCGCATTTCTATCCGATATTTTCGATGGAGTAATTGCGCGACGCCTGGGTGTCAGCAATGCCAAACTGCGTCAAGCAGATAGTTGGGCTGATGTTTCCCTTTATGCTTGTATAGCTGCTAGTGCGTGGTTGGCATATCGAGATGTTTTAATCGCTTACAAAATACCGTTGTTGATGGTTGTTTTTGCTCAGTTGGTGTGGTTGGTGGTAAATTTGGTGAAATATGGCAAACCCGCTAGTTATCACACCTACTCGGCTAAATTTTGGGGAATAACACTTTTCGTTACCGTTGTTGCTTTATTCGGTTTTGATTACGCCGGAATAGCTTTATGGCTGAGTTGTATTGTTGGCACCATCCACAGTCTGGAAGAAATTGCTATGACGCTGCTGTTGCCAACCTGGACGCATGATGTTTTAAGTATCTTCCATGCTTTGCAAATACGTCGTGAATTGAGTAATTAAAGGAACTGAAAATGGTACAAACTCCAATTAAATCCGAAACAAAATTACCTCCTTCTACCCATGAATTTTCTGGCGTAATTCATCGTCTAGAAGCAGGTGGCGCGATGCTACCGGATACGCCGGAAAATCTCATGCAAATCATCGGTCTTTATAAAGCTTATGCTGTACCGATGGATTTCTACTGGCGCGACTTACTTTATATTGCTGAGCGCGAATTTTTAAATCCGTTTCCTTTCTTTAAATACTTCCTCCCGAAGGAGTATTTAGAGCTACACAATCATTACGCCGGAGATGATGCCGATTTGCGGATTTGGCAAAAAGGTGCTGCTACTGCCCATCCTGAACTTTTGGCGTTTATGGAGAAGGGCGAAACTTTCAAAATGCCGAAGTTATTTCATCACTTGTGGCACGATCGCATCAACATGGAATTTGCCGAAGCTTGTATGCGTGCGATGCTTTGGCATAGAGGTATGGGCGGAAAATTTGACCCCTACTTAGATAGCGATGAATATAAAGCTAATGCAGATCGAGCAATTAAGGCTTATTTCCAAGGCAACCCAGCGATGTTGGGACTCTATAAACTGTTTCCAGATATGTTTTTGGAACAGGTGCGGCAATTGTCTTACTATAGCAATCTGGGATTGTTCTGGGAAGTGATGGCTCCGGTTTTCTTTGAAATGAGCGATCGCTACGATTCTGGAGATATCAAAAATGTCCCCGATGCGATGAATTTTCTCGTAAATGGCATATTTGCAGTAGCGGGTCGTCCCATTTATCACCACGTCTACATTCGTGGCGAAATATACGAAATTATCCCCAAATCAAAGGGTTTCATGTGGCTATACGAAGCCGCATTACCTTATGTAGAAGCTGTTTTCTATCGCACCGCTCCATTCCGGGGTACTAAGTCTTACAACGCTCAAGCTAAACAAGTTCCCGATGAGCAGAAAGATTTCCATTACGGTATTCTTTATGCCGATGTTTTCCCAGTAGGTACGGCTGGTATTCCCCCGACATTGTTGATGCAGGATATGCTTCACTTCTTGCCACCATACCTGGTGGATTACTATAGCAAACACTGCCGAGGTGAAGATGATATGTTAATCCAATTGGGGATTAGTTTTCAGCGCTCGATGTACAACGTTACCTCAGCTGTAATTCAAGCATTGCGGCAGGCGTTGCTTTATCCTTTGGACGATACTAATCCGAAGCATCTAGAAGCTAATCGCGCCTTTTTTGAAGCGCAAATTGACCGATTTAAGCGTAAGGAAGCTCGTTTGCGGGATATTCAGAGACAGGAATATAGGTAAGCTAACACGCATCTAATTCGGATATTTCTAATCCGGCAATCAAACCTTCAATTCCTCTCCCACTCCCCCACT
>NZ_JAIQZN010000093.1 GCF_023333585.1 Argonema antarcticum A004/B2 | reverse complement strand
GAAGGAATTAATAATAAATTAAAATTGTTAAAACGTTGTGGATTTGGATTTAGAAATTTTAATAATTTTGAAATACGGGCTTTACTTTTATGGCATTTTCATAACATTTTAGCACACTAAGTACGGAAGAGCCGTCCTTTCGTGCATCAGTAGTGACGTGGGGTATAAACCCATTGCTTTTTCTCACCTTGCTGAATAATCCGAGTTTTACTCGATCCAATCAAAATGACGGTTCGCATATCAGCATCTTCAACTGCCAATTGTTCTAGCAATTTCACTGTCACCGTTTGCCCTTTCCGCCCTAAATTATGCGCTAGAATAACAGGAGTTTGGGGCGATCGCCATTGTAACAAAATCTCTTTTGCCTTCTCCAGTTGCCAAGTCCGTTGTTTAGAAACAGGATTGTAGAAAGCGATCGCCAAATCTGCTTTAGCTGCCAACTCAATCCGCTGGGAAATCACTTCCCAAGACTTGAGAATATCTGATAGCGAAATCGCACAAAAATCATGTCCTAAAGGTGCGCCAACACTCGCCGCTGCCGCTTGCATCGCCGAAATCCCCGGACATACTTGAATATCGATCGCTTCCCATTCCGGTTTTGCCTTTTTTTCCAATACCTCAAACACTGCCGATGCCATTGCATAAATTCCCGGATCGCCAGAAGACACTAACACAACAGATCGCCCCTGCGCGGCTAAATCTAAAGCCATTTCAGCGCGATCGAGTTCCACCCGATTATCAGATTCATGGCGAACAATCTCCGGTTTCCGCAGCGATTCTACCAAATCTAAATAAGTTTTATAACCCACCCAATCGGTTGCTTTTTCCAGCAATTCTCGGACTTCGGGAGACATCCAATTAATTGCTCCTGGTCCCGTCCCCACAATTGCTAATTTACCTTGACTCAGAAACCTGGTTTCCAAGTCGCCGACAGAAACCAGGTTTCTCCCATCAAACTGATAAACCAAACGATCTGGACTAGGTTTCGCCAATTCTAGGTTATTTTTTTCGATAATCTCAATCGTCAGGTTTCCCTCTGGTGAAATCGCTAACTGACTATTTTGCAACCAATCAGCTTCACCAATTAATTTAACCTTTGCCCCTGCTAACAAATCAGAAATAAATGTCTTGGCATCATCAGGATTAACTAACTGATAACCCGATGGCGGCGATAATAAGGCAGTTCTAAATCTAATATCGCCAGTGGTTGTAATAGCCGGGGAAACTTGCAACAGTTCGGCAATTTGACGAGCGAGATCGTTAACACCTTGTAAACCTCCCAATAAAGGCACCACGGCACTTCCATCTTCCGCGATCGCCAAGACAGGGGGTTCCTGCCACTTATTTGTTAATAAAGGTGCTAAAGTGCGAATCAAAATTCCCGCCGCACAAATCCCAATAATTGGCGTTCCTGTCTGGAAAAATTCTCGCACCGTTTCGCCAAAATTAGCATAAGTAAAATCAGCCGACTGGGTGCGACTCTCTAAGCCATACAATGCTGCTTCCGGGAGTGCAATTTGAATTTGACGAGCAACGGGAATACTGGTTTCTGTCAAAATAACAATGACTGGTGGTTTCATTGGGGCTGAGTTTTGCTAGGAATCAGAATTAATGCCCAGTAGGTAGCCGCTGCTGGATCGACTTCGGTAATGGGAATAATCTGTTGATTGGGCAAGGTGGCGCGTTCGATGTAAAGGGCGCGATCCAACAACCCTAATTCATCAAGAATCTGGCGAACTTTGGCGAAATGTCTGCCTAATTTAATAATCGCCGCAGCATCGACAACGGCAAGGCGATCGCGCAATATTTCAGCCTCTAATGTAGCAGGCATGATGCTGAATACATCATTACGATAAGTAATAGGAACGCCCAGCATAGCCGCACTTGCCATCACCGAAGAAATTCCCGGTACTACTTCAATCAAAAACCGCTCAGATAAGCGATTAAAGATGTACATAAAAGTGCCATACAGCATCGGATCGCCTACACACAAAACCGCCACATCTCGCCCTGCACTCAGATGTTCGGCAATATTTTCTGCGGCAATATCGTAATAGGGTTGAGAACTTCGCTCTACACTAAAAGGTAATGGCATCGGAATTTCAATCTGATGCGGAAGAATAAACTCAGCGACGATCGCCCGTGCGAAAACTTTGCCATTTTCTAAGGTGGGATAAGCAATCACCGGAACAGTTGTCAAAATCCGGTGTGCTTTTAGCGTCAGCAATTCGGGATCGCCAGGGCCAATTCCTAATCCGTAAAGTTTTCCTAATTGAGTCATAATTCATTCTCTTTTGCTAACGCATTTACTGCTGCTGCCGCGATCGCACTTCCACCCCTATGCCCGTGCAGGGTGATAAATGGTACTCCGCGACTATTTGACGCTAATTCTATTTTTGATTCTGCTGCCCCCACAAATCCAACGGGAAAGCCTAGAATCAGTGCGGGTTTTGGTACACTTTCATCTAGCAATTCTAGTAAACGAAAAAGTGCTGTAGGTGCATTGCCAATTGCTACTACTGCTCCTTCTAAATCGGGTCGCCATAATGCCAAAGCAGCCGCCGATCGTGTATTATTAATTTGACGTGCGATCTCTGGAACTTCTGGATTATTCAGAGTACAAATAATGTGATTATTTTTGGGCAAACGAGCCTTGGTAATCCCATTAGCTACCATCTGAGAATCACAGAGAATTGATGCACCCTCAGAGAGGGCATTTCGTCCGGCTTTCACCGCATCGGCTGACGCTTCTAACTCTTGTACAATATCTGTCATGCCACAGGAGTGAATTAGACGAACCGCAATATGAGCTAAATCATCGGATAGATTTTCTAAGTTAGTTTCGGCGCGAATAATCGCAAAAGATTTCCGATAAATCTCGTCGCCATTACGAATGTATTCGCTCATATCAATTGCCTTCTTCCAAGATTTATTGATGGATTCTCAACCCCATTAGGCTGACGCAAAAATTGTTCTATCATGAATGGAATATCCGCAAAACTTCCCTCGAAAATTTGATATTTTAACGACTCTTTCTCGTCGCCAACATAGACTTGATAGCCTTCAACTCTTTCGCCATTTTGCTCAATTGTAGTTCCCAAAAGCGTAATTTCTGCCGGACTCGCTTGAGCGCAGGATTTAGCACAACCTGTCAAATGAATATTGACAGGAGACTTCAAGGTTAAGCGATCGTTCAGATAATCTGCCAATATTAAAGCATGAATTTGAGTTTGAGTTGCCGCTGCTGCACACCCTGGTTTGCCAGCACAGGCAACAATCGCCGCATCTGATCGACTAGAGATCGATAATCCTAATGATGTCAATTTTGGCAACAAATCTGACACTTTTTCATTCTGGATATCCGGGAGTAAAATAGTCTGCCAAGGAGTTAATCGCAACTGACTGCTACCAAAAGTTTCAGACAGTTGCACTAATCCCAATAGTTGAGCCGCAGTCAATTGTCCTAATCTTAACCCTAAGCCAATATAAGATAATCCTGCTTGCTTTTGAGCATGAATCCCCAGATGAGAATAGGGTTGAGTTGTTAATGTTGGTAAAGGAGTAGAAACCCGGTTTATTTCAGAGAAACCGGATTTTTGGGCAGGATGCTCTAATTGCCAGTTAACTTGTTCGAGATATTTTTCTATTCCCCAATCTTTTAGCAAGTGTTTCATGCGGGTTTTTTTCCCATTTACAGATGGGTTTTGTTTGACATAATCCAGATAAACCGTTACTAGGGCTGCCACCACAGATAAACAATTTTCCGGCTCGATTACCAGGTTGGTATCATACAATTGTTTATCGCCTCCGAGTGCCAATCGGAAGTAAATCCCAGAAGTTAAATTTGGCTGATTTTCCAGGGCAATTGCTGATAGCTGAATTTCGTTATAGCGGTGTTCCCAGGCTATAGTCGAACGACTCCCAATTCCTACTGCACCACCACTATCAATCCCAATGCTAAATTTAGGACTAAGTTCGGCAATTGACGGATGATTTTGAATAAAATTATCCAATTTTTGTACTAATAGGCGAGGATCGATTAATTCTTGGCAGTCAATTCCGGCGGTGGGACTGCACATGATGTTACGCAGGTGATCGATCCGGGGATTAGAGGCGGCTAAACCTAATTTTTGTAAGGTTTGAAAGTCTTCTAAAGTGGGTGATTTTTGAACGGCACGAATTTGCAGATTTGCCCGATTAGTAACTTGTAGTTTACTATTCCACTGTTCGAGCAAAGTAGCGATCGCTTTTCCCTGTTGAGAATTGAGCCATCCACCAGGGGTGCGGATGCGAATTAAAAACCCATCTTGGGCAGGGGTTCCGTAAAATAACCCCGGACAAACATTCGGTTTAACTAACCAATTCACAGTTGTTTTTTCTCCATGCGACGCAGAGAAGTAGTGAGAAACAAGGTTTCTATCTACTCTTAAAAAGCTTGCAGTTGGCATTCTGACTAACAAGGTAAAAGGTAGAATGCAAAAGAAAGAATTTTGCTTTTTGCTTTTTGCTTTTGACTCGATTACAGCTGCGGCACAGTACCGGAATCGCACCGGACTTTCCCAATGGCAAGCTCAAGCAGTATAGCACAAGTGATGTGGCACAAACTCAATTTTCAAACTTTCTTTGGTCTGTGGGGTGCGTCAGACACGATAATTTTAGGTGAGGAGTGCTAATTTCAAGGTTCTGACGCACCCTACTTAATCTCAATTTTCGGCGGATAAGGGTTTCATGGAGAAATGGCTATCGATTGTAGGAATTGGCGAGGATGGGTTAGATGGGTTAAGTTCGGTGGGGCGAAGTCTCCTATCTCTCGCATCTGTTATTGTCGGCGGTGAACGTCATTTGGCGATGTTACCCCCAGAGGATCGGCGAGAAAAACTCTTCTGGACTTCTCCCATACATGACTCAGTTAATGAGATTATTCGCTGTCGCGGTCAAGCTGTCTGTGTTTTGGCCAGTGGCGATCCTATGTGCTATGGCATTGGCGTTACCCTCACTCGTCACATTCCTATTACCGAAATTACGATTATTCCATCTCCTTCTACTTTCAGTCTTGCCTGTAGTCGTTTGGGGTGGTCGCTGACAGAGGTGGAAACTCTAAGTTTATGCGGTCGCCCTCCGGCTTTGTTGAATGCGGTGCTTTATCCGGGTGCTAAATTGTTAGTATTGAGTGCCGATGCACAGACTCCGGCGATCGCAGCCCAAATTCTCACCGCTCAGGGCTTTGGCGATAGTCGCATCATCGTTTTAGAACGTCTAGGGGGAACGCGAGAACGCCAAATTGAAGGTATCGCCTCATCTTGGAATGCCACAGATGTCGCAGATTTGAATGCGATCGCCATTACCTGCATTTCCTCTTCACCCCTCACCCTCGCGCCTCGCCTCCCCGGACTTCCCGATATTGCCTATCACCACGACGGACAGTTGACAAAAAGAGAAGTTCGTGCTATTACTCTCACTGCATTGGCTCCTTTACCCGGACAACTGTTGTGGGATGTGGGGGCAGGTTGTGGTTCAATCGGTATTGAGTGGATGCGGAGCGATCGCCGTTGCCGGGGTATGGCGATCGAACATCATCCGACTAGATTACAATACATTGCCAATAATGCCACTGCCTTGGGAACTCCCCATCTCGAAATCGTAGCCGGAAAAGCACCGATCGCCCTCAAAGATTTACCTCAACCCGATGCTATTTTTATTGGTGGTGGTATCACTGTACCAGACTTATTTGAAACCTGTTGGTCAGCACTGCGATCGGGCGGTCGTCTTGTTGCCAATGCTGTGACAGTGGAAAGCGAATTGATGTTATTTCAGTGGCATAATAAATTAGGTGGAGAACTGATCCGCATTGGCATTCAAAGAGCCGAACCTGTGGGCAAGTTTTTAGGCTGGAAAGCAATGGCTCCAGTAACGCAGTGGACTGTGGTGAAGCCATAATCGTATGCTAGAAACCCGGTTTCTCAAAGAAACCGGGTTTCTGAATCAATACCTTCGCCATTTCTTTGCTTTGTTGGGCCCTTGCGCGAGCGAAACCCAACGCATTTGCCCTAGTTTCGTGCCTCAACCCAACCTACAAAGCTAGAAACCCGGTTTCTCAAAGAAACCGGGTTTCTGAATACTTATAACTTTTTCTCCAACCACTCTACGACACTTTTAAAATCAGCCACTTTTTCCCCTTCAGGAACAGATGGACGTTGCACCATCACCACTGGAATTCCTAACTCTCTTGCGGCGATCATTTTGGGATATGTGGCATCACCACCACTATTTTTACTGACGATCGCACCAATTTTATACTCTTGCAAAAGCGATCGCTCTGACTCCAAGGAAAAAGGCCCCCGTTCCAACAGTAATTTTCCCGGTGGTACTGGCACATCTGGTGCTGGTGGATCGATCATCCGCATCAAAAACCAGATATCTTTTAAATGTGTATAAATTGAGAGTTCTTGCCGACCAATGGTGAGAAATATCCGTTCCGCTAACCCAGGTAAAACATTCGCCGCTGCTTGATTACTTTCCACCTCAATCCAATTATCTCCCGGCACTTTTTCCCAAGCCGGACGAACTAACATTAATCGAGGAATATTAGATTCATCGGCAGCTTTAGCGGCATTAAAAGAAATTTGCGCGGCAAAGGGATGGGTGGCATCAATTAAAAAATCGATTCGTTCCTCGCGCAGATAGTCTGCTAACCCCGCTGCACCCCCAAAACCGCCGGTGCGGATAGAAACCCGGTTTCTCAAAGAAACCGGGTTTCTGAGAGTAACAGGTTGCTGAGTCCGACCGGCAAAAGACGCGATCGCATCCACACCCGGAATTTCCTCAATTTTAGCGGCTATTGCCGCCGCTTCTCCCGTTCCCCCTAAAATCAATACTCTTTTGTTATTAGTCATATAGAATTGCCAATCCGAAGTTGAGAAACCCAGTTTCTCCAAGAAACCGGGTTGATCTCAACGGCTAACTAACTCGCCATTAAAACCCGTTCAATTCGCTCTAATGCCCAATCTAATTCTGATCGCGTAATCACCAACGGCGGTGCAAATCGGATAATATCCTCACGGGTTTCTTTGGCGAGAATGCCTTCCTTCATCAGCGCCTTGCAAAACCTCCTTGCACCGCCGGCTTCCGGTTTCAACTCCACGCCTATCAGCAATCCCCGTCCCCGGACTTCTTCGATATGGGGACTGGCGATTCCCTGCAATTGGGAAATAAAGTAATCGCCCAATTCAGCCGCTCGTTCGGGCAACTGTTCATCTACAATTACATCTAGTGCGGCGATCGCGATCGCCGCCGCTAAAGGATTTCCCCCAAACGTACTACCATGATCGCCCGGATTAAACACATCCATCACTTCATTGGTACTCAAAAACGCAGATATGGGATAGAAACCACCTGATAGCGCTTTACCGATCGTAATTCCATCCGGTTTCACACCTTCATACTCAAACGCAAACATCTTACCCGTGCGTCCCAACCCTGTTTGAATTTCATCAAATACCAACAGCACATTGTTCTGGCGGCAAATAGACTCTGCTTGCTTCAAAAAGCCATCAGGGGGAATCATAATGCCCCCTTCGCCTTGAATTGGTTCTAGGAAAAAGGCGGCTGTATTGGGTGTAATAGCCGCTGACAAAGCCGCCGCGTCCCCATAGGGAACGACCTTAAACCCTGGAGTGAATGGTGCAAAACCATATTGATATTGTTCTTCTGTCGAAAAGCTGACAATACTAATAGTACGTCCGGCAAAGTTGTTGCTACATACGATAATTTCAGCTTGATTGGCGGGTACGCCTTTCACCGTATATGCCCACTTGCGAATTGCCTTAATTGCTGTTTCTACTGCTTCTGCACCGGAATTCATTGGCAAGACTTTCGGCAATCCAGAAATCTGAGAGAGCTTTTGATAAAACTTGCCCAACTGGTCATTACGAAAAGCGCGAGAAGTCAGCGTCACTTTACTGGCTTGTTCTACCATCGCCAGCAAAATTCGCTGGTGACAATGCCCTTGATTCAAAGCAGAATAAGCACTCAAACAGTCGAGATATTTTTTACCTTCAGTATCCCACACCCAGACTCCCTGCCCCTTGGTGATGACTACATCCAATGGATGGTAATTGTCAGCACCATAAATGGTTTCCAGGTCAATGTGGTGTTGGGCATCCAGAACCACAGGAGTTGATGAAATGGAAGCAGGAACGATCGTTTGCATAATTCTCCTAAATTGTGAGTGAATGAAGCTCAAGCCCAACTACGAACTATCAGTTAATAGTTCATTACTTGCGTAAAAATCAGTTCTACCTTACGGCAGAGCGATTTTCTTTGATAAGATGCTTCGCGATCGCACAAGATATATGCCGGAGAATCTCTGTTCTCCAGATCGATCGCTATAATTAGCAAAATCAAAAACTTTTTAGCCCAAAGGCGCAGGTCAAATCAGATGAGTGAAACCTGTCGCCCACTCAACCTGGGCGAGGAGTCTTACTTGTTTGGGAATCACGGGTGTTAACTGTTCTATCATTTGCCCCGGTCGGGTGCGAAGACCTACAAAGTTGCCGACCTTTGATTAGGACGCTTGCCAGCCTTTTTCTCCTGGGGAGCTAGCTGCAAACAATCTTCATTTTTGGCAACTGGTTATCACTTTATTTCATAAATCTCAATCTAACACGATTGGAACACCAGAGTCAAGCTCGATTCCATTCAGCCTTTCCCCGGCCAAAATTCCGATTATCCCCTCCAAGGGGATTGCCATTAAAAACTAATCTGCTATGTTGAAAAAGCGGACTTATGCGAGGTGTAAAAAAGCTAAATTGGCGAATCCATCCATCATTTATACTGAAGTTTGGGATCTCCATATTCGCTTAAGCAAGCGACGGCAATCCGATCCTGCTATTTCTTGGTACGACCACTGCGAAGCGCCTAGTACGGGGCTACTAGCTTAATCGACCGCTAGTCAATGTGCGTTTCGTAGTTTGTGTTTTGTACTTTAATTAGATTCAGGAGAAAGTAATGAATCGGCAGGATTTATTGCAAGAAATTGTGCGCCCAATTGACATTAAAGCTTTTGATGTTGTGGGCTTAGTAGAGTCCATGAGTCACATGGCATTTCAAGCACGCAACTTGGGAAGGGCGGCGAAAATTTACGATGAAATGCTCCAAGATCCCGATTGTGCGATTATCCTATGTTTAGCAGGTTCTTTGTTTAGCGCTGGATTGAAAAATGTGGTGCATGACCTGATTACGCATAATATGGTGGATGCGATCGTTTCCACTGGTGCAAATATCGTAGATCAGGATTTCTTTGAAGCGTTAGGTTTTCGTCACTATGTGGGAGATCCTTTAGCAGATGACGAAATACTGCGCCAGGAACGGATCGATCGCATTTACGACACCTACATTGATGAAGATCAACTGCGGGTGTGCGATATGACGATCGCCGAAATTGCCAATTCCCTGGAAAAGCGCCCCTATTCTTCGCGGGAATTCATTCGCGAAATGGGTGCATACCTGGAAAAACGCCAAACACATACGCCATCGGTTGTACTAGCTGCTTATCAACATCAAGTGCCGATTTTCGTACCTGCTTTCAGTGATTGTTCGGCGGGCTTTGGTTTGGTACATCACCAGTGGAATTCACCGGAATCTTATCTTACCATAGACTCGGTGAGCGATTTCCGCGAGTTGACTCAGTGCAAACTTGCCTCTAAATATACCGGATTGGTAATGATCGGTGGCGGTGTACCCAAGAACTTTGCCCAAGACACGGTTGTTGCTGCCGAAATGTTGGGATTTGACGCAACAATGCACAAATATACCATTCAAGTGACGGTAGCAGATGAACGCGACGGCGCATTATCTGGTTCCACTTTGAGAGAAGCACATTCATGGGGAAAAGTCAACAAGAATGTCGAACAAATGGTGTTTTCGGAAGCGACGGTAGCGTTGCCGTTGATTGCTGGCTATGCTTATGGCAAAGGTAACTGGCGCGATCGATCGGTGCATCGTCTGGCTCAATTGTTCGACCAACCTCAGCTGGTGTCTTCGTAGCGCTGACTCCTTTCGGGCTACAAGATTATGTAGGGGCGAACGCGAGTGCGTGCCGTAGGCATTAGCATTGCGGAATTAACGTTTCGGTTTTGAGTTAAGATTAATTCCGCAATGCTTCGCCCGACCACTGTACTAACTAAAAACTAATAATCCAAAATCACAAATCGGTTAGCGTCCTTGAACTGTCACACCTTCTAAGTTTAATTCTTTGAGCTATTTGTATTACCTAATTTAGGGAGAACTTCAAAATAGATGGTCATGGCTCTTTTTTCATAAATTAAACTGACGTAACCTGCAAAACTCTCTCACTATCCACACTCCAGGCCAGTCCGGTCATGCCTTCCATCCAAACTATGATAATATGATTGAACCCTGGCGAAAGATTCAATATCAACCCTGGACTTGGGAACAGACTGTAGTGGAAGCTAATAGAAAAGCACGCCTAACTCTGACACCTCCGTAGCACGCAACATTCAATTTTAAGGTGAGTTCCGCATAAATTTTTTCTCGATAGCTGCATTTGCTATCTGGTCACGAAATATATCAAGCATTGCTATAACTTCTCTATGTAACTCTATATATTCCTCTCGATCAAAAACCAAATAATTACCATGTGCAATTTCGTTCCTTGTCTTTAACAGCTTAGTATCGATTAATTGCGACTTGGTAGAGTACAATGAAAAATCTATTCCCAGAATATCAGTTATTTCTTTTAAAATTTCAGAAGAGAGGTTCGATGCAGTAGATATTGCATCTTTAGGTAAGATACATCTTTGATCTAATTCGGAAAGAAAGAAGTCACAAACAGGGATATACAATGATGGCTTATTTGTCTCTTTTGCCTCCTTCAGTTTTTCTTTCATCGCCAAAGCTAAAAAATTACTAGAAAGCTGGTTATAGGTAAGCCTTCTCAACCTAACATATTCTAAATAAGAGTTGGCTGCTAATTTGACAAAACCTTCCCAATGGGAATAGAGAATACATACTCCACTCCTAACTAATACTTTATGTCTTTGGTCAGAAACATTTTTTGCTTCTACCAAAGATTTAATTTCTGAAAGTTCTTTCTTTCGCCAAGCAAGATCAGCAGACAGCTTATCACTTAATTGTTCAACAGTTCGGATGCTCATAAAGAGGAAAATACCTCTCTACCAAGCTTAATAAGATGGGGTAAACGTCTTGCAGCATTCACCCCAGCTCCCGACCACTTTTGATAAATTTGATTTGACCAAATACTTTTTATGCAATTAGATATTTTGTCTGTTGGAACTAGATTTTGATAGTTATATCCAATTCCTAGTGCTACTACTTCATAGGCAGATAATAGAAAGCCGCCAAGAAATCTGTCACCTTCCGATTTATATCGCTTGAAGCTATTATCTCCCATAGCTTGATTAAGAATATTGAAGGTGACATCAAACGCATTCTCTATATGGCTGTAATCCAAATTTTTGTTAAGCGCCATTTCACGCATTCTAGCAGTTAGGAACTCGCTCACATCACCACCCAAAGTTTTAATACTTTCATCATCTTGATCGAATAGAAGAATAAAACGCAATACTAATTCCATATCATACTGTTCTTCATAGAGTCTATCGCTCAAAGCAATACAGCTTTTAAATGACTCACGATCGGCAAGTGAACGCATCAAATTATATAAATCTTTATTCAACATTAAAAGAATGCAATTTCTTACTTCTTGTGGTGTCGCAATTGAGCCTCCTGTATTTAGTCTCTGAAATAGCTCATACTTAATCATTTCATCACTTTCTTTTTCAACAATATTGACTGCTATTTTGGCTCGCTTTATCAATAAACGTTGTGTTTGAGTTAAAGAGTTATCTTTATCGTCTGGATCGTCCCACTTTTTACCTTTTAAGGAAGGCAAGTATGTGGTTTCTTGTAAAGCGACAAAAGATTTATCTTGCTCTTGTTGCTCTTCATTATCCTCTTGTTGCTCTTCATTATCTGGTTTTAAAAGACCTACAAATTCATATATGGTTGATAATCTCTGTAAACCATCGATCACATCCCAAATACCATCATTTCTTTGACTAACAAAAACTGGGGGAATCGGTATGCCTAAAAGAATTGATTCTATAAAAGTTGATTTTTGATGGTCTGACCAGCGAAAAAATCTTTGAAACTCAGGATGAATGTCAATCTCTTTGTTTTCATAAAGACTGATCCACTCGCCAATAGACATTGAGTATCCATCTGTGCGAATTTCTTGCCTTGTTTTGTCAATTTCTTCTTGTAGAGGCATGGCTTAAGAAGTCCTAAGTGTTATTATGTATAGCTATCCTTCCAGAATAGCAATATTCAAATATTATATCACTAACTGAGGAGCAGAAAACATGATAGCGCAGACAATAGCTAACTTTTTTAGCACATTATGGTGGGGTGCGTCAGAGGCCAAAAACCTTATTCTATCAATCTATAACTTCGTCTGACGCACCCTACAAGTTGATTTAAGTGTGACACTTGGCTTTAGTCCTGTCAGAGTAACCGACTTTCAATAGTTTGGTAATAGAGAGAATAAGTAGGATAAGTAGGATAAGTAGGATACTTATTTCCAAGCAACTACTTAGGACTAGACCTAAGATTAAGTGGAATACGATGCAAAAAATATATTGCAACTAGCACAAAGTGAAGGTGTCATGGCAGCTCTACCCAACTACCGCCCTAAGCAAATTTCATTAGGGCCTTTGGAAACTGAGATTTTAAATATAATTTGGGAATTTGGTTGTGCCACAGTCAAAGATGTACACGATCGCATTCTAGCTGACCCAGAGCGGGAATTGACTTATAGTTCAGTAACAACAGTGCTAAATCGCCTCACTCAGAAAGGTTGGCTGGCGTGCGATAAAACAGAGCGCATATTCTCTTGGCGACCCTTAGTTTCGCGCTCTGAGGCACAGGTTCTTAAGGCTTACGAGCAGTTACACAAATTTCTGGAAGTGAGCAACCCAGATATCGTGGCAGCGTTCGCAGACAGCCTCGACCATACCAGTTTAGAGCAATTAGAAGCGATCGCCCAACGTATTGAAGCCGCACGCCGTGCGAGGGAGAAGGAATGATGCACCTAGTAATGATTCTGATGGCAATTTCTCTGGCTTGGTTTGTGCGATCGCAATGGTCTGGGCCAAGGGGAAACTGGTTAGAGCGCTGGGAACGAGCAATATTCTTATTTCTATTTCCCCCCCTACTACTGATGATGACAGCGATAGCCGTGCTTTACATGGGACCGCTGGAACGAATTGTAGAGATCCTGCTAGGATGGTTCAGCTATTCGCTTTGCTTCGGTTTTTTAGTGTGGTCTGGAGTTTTATGCTTCCAGCTAGCAAGTAAAGGATGGAAGACTCTACGAAAAACCCGTACATATCATAAGCGTAAAATTAAAGGCATACAGGTTCGTATTCTCAACATAGATGCTCTATTTACAGCGCAGATAGGTTTTTGGCAGCCCGAATTGGCGATCAGCGAGGGTCTTTTGCAGAAACTAGATGTCGCTCATCTTGAAGCTGTCCTAGCCCACGAACAAGCACACTATTATTATCGAGACACATTTTGGTTTTTTTGGTTGGGTTGGGTAAGCCAGATAACAGCTTGGTTACCAAATACAGAAGCTTTGTGGCAAGAGTTGTTGATCTTGCGAGAACTGCGTGCTGATGCTAAAGCAGCTCAACAAGTAGACCCCCTACTGTTGGCTGAATCTCTGCTAATGGTAGTTAGCGTTCTGCCTGTACCATCTGAAAGTTTCTGTGCGGCGCTCAGTGCGGTTGCACCTCCAAATCGTTTAAATGAAAGGGTAGAAGCGCTCCTATCAGCGCCACTGTCGCCCCCATCAACCACCTGGCAATCTTGGATTTGGTTGCTTTTTGTGTTACTGCCTCTGATAACTGTGCCGTTTCATTGATGTGAAACATCATCGCCGGAGATTTTAGATTTCAGATTTTAAATCGTGAATTAAAAACGAATTTGAAACCTAAAATCTAAAATTTAAAATGTTATAGCAAGCGATGAAAGTCAGTAAGGACTTTCTTAATTCCACCAAACCCTTTTTTGCCTAGCCCCTTCTGATATCATGTCCGGTTGCATCGTTAGTACATGAGTGATATCGTCAAATTGTCTGTTGTCATCGAGGGTTAAATTTTTACCACAGATGAAGACAGATGAACACAGATGAACACAGATAAGAATAAGAACAGGAATTTTTTAGATAACCGATGCGTAAGGACATGATATGACCCTAGCCCCTAGCCCCTTGCTATATTGAGTTGCAAATGGATTTATTAAATTACGATCGCCTGTTCAATACGATTGAAGAGTTAGTGCTGCACCATTCTCCTAGCGGTGTTGAAGCCGAGATCGATCGGCTGTTGATGAGTCGATTTAACGCGCTGGGAGTGAAAGCTTGGCTGGATGCGGCGGGGAATGCTCTAGCTCTAATTCCGGGTAAAGATTCTACAAGGGCTCTAGCCATAACTGCCCACAAAGATGAAATTGGCGCAATTGTCAAGAGCATAGAATCTTTTGGACGAGTGCAAGTCCGAAAACTGGGCGGTGCGTTTCCCTGGGTTTACGGGGAAGGGGTCGTGGATCTCTTGGGAGACAACCAAACGATTAGCGGCATTCTCTCATTCGGATCGCGCCACGTCTCCCACGAGTCTCCCCAAAAAGCTCATCAGGAAG
The DNA here is from genome assembly GCF_023333585.1 of Argonema antarcticum A004/B2. GTDB lineage: Bacteria > Cyanobacteriota > Cyanobacteriia > Cyanobacteriales > Aerosakkonemataceae > Argonema > Argonema antarcticum. The sequence continues at coordinate 13,483 of NZ_JAIQZN010000093.1, read as the reverse complement.
AGAAACCGTTGCGCTGGGAAGATGCTTGGGTGGAAACGAAATGCACAGCCCAAGAACTAGAAGCCGCTGGGATTAGGCCAGGAACCCGCGTAGTGGTGGGTAAGCATCGCAAACGACCGATCCGGATCAAAGACTATATTGCCAGTTACACCCTGGATAACAAAGCTTCCGTGGCAATTTTGTTAGAACTGGCCCAGAATTTAAAGCAGCCTGCGATCGATACCTATCTGGTAGCTTCGGCGAAAGAAGAAGTGGGTGCGATCGGCGCTTTGTACTTTACCCAAAATCAGCGTCTAGAAGCTTTGATCGCCCTGGAAATCTGTCCTTTGTCAACCGAATATCCCATCGAAGACGGGGACGCGCCGGTACTGCTTTCCCAAGATGGCTACGGGATCTACGACGAAACGCTTAACGGCAACATCCAAATGGTGGCAAAACGACTGGGGATTCCCTTACAATTGGCAACAATAAGCGGATTTGGCTCCGATGCGTCAATTGCTATGAAGTTCGGTCATGTGGCGCGTGCGGCTTGTTTGAGTTTCCCTACCCAAAATACCCACGGTTACGAGATTGCCCATTTGGGCGCGATCGCCAACTGCTTCCATCTACTGCAAGCTTACTGCGAAACGGAATTTAGCGATTAGTCATTAGTCAGTCGCTTTTGACAAAAAATTAACAATATCTAAACTGCATCCGTCGATACCGATGATTTTCTACAATAATAGTGAAGCCGGGAATTAATCAGAGATAGCAGTCGATCATGCCCAAAACAGTTGCCGATGTGATGAGCCGCGATCCCGTCACGGTTCGGCCCGAAACGTCTCTTAAGGAGGCGATCAAGATTTTGGCCCAACGCCGCATCAGCGGTTTGCCTGTGGTTGATGGGGATGGCAAGTTAGTGGGTGTTATTTCCGAGAGCGATTTGTTGTGGCAGGAAACCGGGGCGACCCCTCCGGCTTACATCATGATTCTCGATACCGTGATTTACTTAGAAAATCCCGGTCGTTACGATCGCGACCTCCACAAAGCTTTAGGACTAACGGTTGGGGAATTGATGACCGGGGAATCTCTAGCAACTGTCCATCCCGATAAGTCCTTGCGGGAAGCTGCACAACTAATGCACGAGCGAAATGTTCGCCGCTTGCCAGTAATAGATGATGCCAGTCATGTCATTGGCATCCTCACCCGTGGAGACATTATCCGGGAAATGGCAGCCAGTCAAGATTAGCTTTCTGTCAATCGTTCATTGTCGATCGCAATGACCAATGACCAATGAACAATGGACAATGAACAATAAGCAATAACCAATGACCAATGACCATTACTCCTGAGTCTGTTAAAAAATTGTTAAGTTCGGAGGAAGTGAGCGATCGCTTGCGAGGACTTAACCAACTGCGTCAGTTGGAACCTGCGATCGCTTTTGAGCTGCTTCAACCCGCTATTAAGGACAAGAATGCTCGCGTTCGATATTCTGCCGTTAGCCAAATGGATACCCTGGGTAAGCAGGATTTAGAAAAAGCTTTGTCAATTTTGCGCTCATGCCTCCTACACGACTCCGAAATAGACGTGCAAGCAGCAGCGGCAGATGCCATCGGGGCGCTAAAGTTAGGAGAAGCTTTTGAAGATTTGCGACAAGCTTACCAAACTTCTTCCGAATGGCTTCTCCAGCTGAGCATCGTCGCTGCTTTGGGAGAAATGGGCGATCCGCGATCGTTCGACTTACTCGCTGAAGCACTCGGTTCTAGCATCGATCTAGTTCAAACCGCCGCTATCAGTTCCTTTGGGGAATTGGGAGATTTGCGTGCCGTTCCATTGCTTGCTCCCTACGCCACACATCCAGATTGGCAGATCCGCTATCGGTTAGTCCAAGCCCTCAAACACTTGGGTAGCCCAGAAGCCCTCGTTATTCTGGAAAAAATGGCTGATGATGAGGTAGAGCAAGTAGCCCTGGAAGCCAAAAACTCTTTACCCCTAGCGTAGGAGCGGGAGAGCGGGAGAGCGGGGGAGCGGGAGAGCGGGGGAGCGGGGGAGTGGGAGAGTGGGAGAGTGGGGGAGAAGCCAATTTTTAAACTCAAAACTGAATCCCCATGCCCCCATTTCAGTTGCGGTGATTGTTGTTATAGTGAATTCTAGTACCTGCCCACATCAGCTTTTCTCGTAGGGTTTGGTAATAAGAATAGTTATCCCGCAAGATAATAAACTTAGCTTGACAATCGGCCATTGTGACATCCACCCGCTGTCCCGGCCAAATAGAGGTTGCCATCACGCCATCCATCCAGAGTTTAGTGCTGAGTTCATAATCGCTCAAAGGCCAGATGCTAACTACTGACCCAGACGGTAATATAATTGGACGACTGGACAAACTCAAGGGGCAGATGGGCGTAACTGCGATCGCCTGCATTCCATCGTGGATAATCGGGCCGTTAGCCGAAACGGTGTAGCACGTAGACCCCGTAGGTGTCGCCACAATTAAGCCATCTCCCTGATACTGATCGACCACCTCCCCGTCAATTTCCATCTCTAAGATGGAGGTGAGCATTCGATCGGCTGAAGCAGGTTTAACGCACATTTCATTGAGGGCGAGGAAGCGATCGCTCGCTGGCTCCAAATTCGTATGATTTCCCTCAAATACCCCCGCCTGCAACATCATTCGCCGCTGAACGGCGTAGCGATCTTCCAGAAGCCGATCCCAAATCTTTTGGGTTTCTTTAAATTCCTCAAAAGGCTGGGTCAAAAACCCTAGATGCCCCCCCACATTCACTGCCAAAATAGGAATGCCATCAGGAGCCAAATTTCGTGCAGCTGATAGAGCCGTACCATCACCCCCCAGTACCAGCGCCAGATCGATCGATTGTGTAGATGACGCCAAAAAAACCGGGTAAGGGTTATCCTTCGGCCCGCTCGGCCCCATCAAAACCTTACAATTGCGCTGTTCGAGTTCCTTAGCACATCTTTCTGCCCAGACTTTGCTTTGGGAATCGCCTGCCTTGTGTGCAATAATAACCTGTTTTAGCTCCACTTCCTTCCTAATATTATTCAGCTAGATATTAAGCTCTCAAATCGCGATAAAACTAAAATATATTGTCGCTCCTAATATTGATATTACCTATTTTTTAGCTGTATTAAGTAGGTCAGCAATAAAAACCCAACCTATATAACGAACGTAAAACTTCTGGATTTGGTACGTAGTTGCGCTTTAGCGCTAAAGCGCAACTACGTACCAAAAAGATTTATTTGCGCCGACCTACTTACTCAAACAAAGCTAATGACTAATTCTAATTGGTTCATTTTAACAATTAGCCATTAGCACTTGCTAAAATTCACCACTTCAGTAAATTAAATTGCTCCATATCTACCGTATCGCGATTGCGGTAAATCGAAAGCACAATTGCCAAACCTACTGCTGCTTCAGCCGCAGCTACAGTGATTACAAACACCGTAAACACTTGGCCTTTGATTTCTTGTGGGTCTAGAAAATTGGAAAACCCCATGAAATTAAGATTTACTGCATTCAGCAGCAGTTCAATAGACATCAGTACCCGAACTGCATTGCGGCTGGTAATCAAACCGTAAATGCCGATGCAGAATAGGGCGGCTCCTAATAGTAGGAAATATTCAAGTTGCAGTTGCATGAACCCTCTTGTTAGCGAATTAGTCAGTCGTCAGTCGTCAGTCGTCAGTTGTCAGTCGTCAGTTGTCAGTTGTCAATCCCCAATCCCTTTTGTACGGGCGGGTTTAGCCCACACATCTCATTACCAACAGAATATTTTACAAAACCCGCCCCTACTAACTTTTGACTTTTCTAGCCCCTCTAGTTGCGATCGCCCTTAGTGCTAGTCAGAGTAGATGAGTCGCTGATTGCGGGCACCAATTCTCTGGGACGCTCCGGCAAAGTCAACACTTGTTGCTGTACCTTCGGTGTCTGCAATACTTCCGGCAAGTATTCGCGTCGCGCCAAAATAATCGCACCCACCATTGCGATCAACAACAGCACCGATGCCAACTCAAAAGGTAGCAAAAAGTCAGTAAAGAAATGCTGCCCAATTCGCACAATTGAACTTTCTGTGGTAGGAACGCTTGCGGTTGAAGCAGACCAGGGAGTTGCTAAAACCATCGTGCTTAATAGCACAAACAAACCAGCACAGACTAATGCTGTTGCCCCCTTACGAAGCCCAGCACTGGAAAGAGGCGTAAAATCTTCGCGCTTGTTCACCAGCATGATGGCAAACAAAATCAAAACGTTTACCGCTCCAACATAAATCAACACCTGCGCGGCTGCCACAAAGTCAGCATTAAGCAGAATATACAATCCAGAGATGCTGATAAACACCCCCCCCAACAAGAAAGCTGAGTAGACAATGTTACTGAGCAGCACGACACCCAAGGCGGCTGCAATCATCATCAAACTCAGCAAGGCAAACGAAACAATCTGAACCCCTTGCGCTAGATCCACAGTTTTTTGTCCTTAGTCATTAGTCATTAGTCATTAGTCATTGGGAAATTTAAAATTGAAGAATTGCAGATTTCAAATTCCTGCTTGAATTGACAATTTTAAACCTGAAATCTGAAATCTGAAATTTCCCAATGACCAACGATCGCTATTTTTCCGATTTTTCCAGAATTTCCTCTGGCAGCTGACCGGCCCGACGATCGGTGTCCGGTACTCCGTGAGGGTCCATGACGCCCTTCGGCAGGTAAACCAGTTCGCGCAGTGGCGACACCATCGGGTCATTCGTGACTTTATACGGCAAACGCCCCAGCGCCACGTTGTCATAGTTCAATTCGTGACGTTCGTAGGTGGAAAGCTCATACTCTTCTGTCATAGACAGACAGTTCGTGGGACAAAATTCCACGCAATTGCCGCAAAAGATACAAACTCCGAAGTCAATACTGTAGTGCTTGAGCTGTTTCTTTTTAGTTTCTTTGTTGAATTCCCAATCTACTACTGGCAGATTGATCGGGCAAACCCGGACGCAAACTTCGCAGGAGATGCACTTATCAAACTCAAAGTGAATGCGCCCCCTAAAACGCTCGGAGGGGATGAGTTTTTCGTAGGGATACTGCACCGTAATGGGACGACGGCGCATATGGTCAAAGGTAACAGATAAACCTTGACCGATATATTTACCGGCTTGTACAGCTTCTTTGGCGTAATCGCCAACTTGTTTGAGGAACTTTAGCATCGTGTCTCACTCAGATTGGAAATTGTAGATTTTAGATTTTAGATTTTGTTTTCCATCTCAAATCTAAAATCTAAAATTGATTTAGCCGCCGAAAGCAAAGGGAAATACCAGCTTAAGGGCAGCGGTTAGCAGCAGGTTCGCCAAAGAGACTGGTAGCAGGAACTTCCACCCTAAATCTAGCAACTGGTCAATCCTGACGCGAGGTACTGTCCAGCGCAGGAGAACAGCTAGAAAGACGAGGAAGTAAGCTTTGAGAAGGGTCATGATGATGCCTAGAGAGGCGGTGATAATCTGCAACCAGGGGTCTGTTTCACTTACCCCCAACAAGTTGGCTAACAAATCGATGGGAATGGGGAAATTCCAGCCGCCCAGGTACAGTACGGAGAAGAGTAGGGCAGAAAGAACGAGGTTGACGTAGGAACTCAGGTAGAAGAGAGCGAATTTCATGCCGGAATACTCGGTCTGATAGCCTGCGACGATCTCTTCTTCGGCTTCTGGCAAGTCAAAGGGTAGCCGTTCGCATTCTGCCAGGGCGCAAATCCAGAATACGATCAATCCAAATGGCTGACGCCAGATGTTCCAGCTGAGAATACCGGCTCCTGATTGCTGTTGTACGATGTCGATCGTGCTGAGGCTATTTGACATCATCACGATCGCCAGCACCGACAGCGACAGGGGAATTTCATAACTGATCGACTGTGCAGCAGCCCGCAAGCCGCCCAACAAGGAGTACTTGTTGTTAGAGGAATAACCTGCCATCAGCAGGCCAATTGGGGCAATGCTGGATAGGGCCACCCACAAAAATATGCCTGTGCCGATGTCTGTAATTACCAGGTTCTGTCCGAAAGGCACAATCAAGTAGGACAGAAACACTGGGATGACGACGAGAACCGGGCCGAGGGTGAAGAGAAGTCTATCCGACTGTGCTGGCAGGATATCTTCTTTAAAGACGAGCTTCATACCATCGGCTACAGGTGCCAGCACCCCAAAAGGCCCCATGTATTCAGGGCCAATCCGCTGCTGTGCGGCTGCCGAAATTTTTCGTTCCAGCCAGACTGTTACCAGGACTCCTACCGTTGCGCCAATAATCATCAGGAACATTGGTAGGGGCAACCAAATTGCCTTGGCGGCACCGGGTGGGAGGCCCAAATCCATGAGGGATTTAATAAAGATTCCTTGCAGGTCAATTCCTGAGTTCATGTTTGCCGATACGAGTATTTATTGAGGCAGAACTCAACCAACCGTGTCTAATCGGTCTATGAGTTTGTGAAGATTTTTTTACGGCTCCACTCGATAGTATATCGTTGCACGGAATCCAGCCTTGGGCAACAAATGAAAATTTCTGCTTATGACTCACTCAATGTGAGGATCTCCTGTGGCTTGGTGCTGCTGAGCTCTAAGTACAGGAACTCAACTCTATGTCTTCAGTCTGGGAAGTGACTGAAGATGAAAGTCTATGATTTCTATAGGAAAATCTAATGAAAGAGCCGAGGGGAACTCCAGGCTAGCCCAGACATGGTTTGACTGGATAGCCTCGTTTCTCGAAGGGGAACGCGATATAGCTTGTAAAAGTATAGTCATTTATTGCATGACATGGGAGGCATTAGGTCCCTCCCCTTTCTTTTTTACTTCGAGCGGATTGACCCGCCTTGGCTGAACTACGCAGCTCCCTATCCCATTGCTGAACACATTTGGGATTGCTTTTCGCACAATATTGTAAGACCCATTAACGTCGGCATTTATCAATCGACCCTCCGACGTTTGGTACAATCCTCTCTTAATTCGTTTGCCACTAAACACCACTTTCTGGGCATCACTATTCCCATAAACCGGGAGCGGGTCTAGATTTAGGAAATTTGATTGAGAGGTATATGACTCTTCCTGTACAATCACTTTTATTCCGACCAATTCAGCTTTATATTCCAACATCTCAATTAATCGAGCATGAGGAACAGTTACGAAGTTCTGATTTGTCTGCTTCCCTAAGTTAATCTCGTTTTTCCATTGTACATTTTTTCCAATCACTAGCGTCCCGATCTTTCGTTCTCTTAGAAGATTGATGATAAACCGACTGGTGTGATGCAAGTAATTATCGACTTTTTGATTGCGGCAACGAGTGAGGCGCCAAAGTCGAGATGATGTTTTACGCAGACCTTTTAGTTGAGATTGCAGATGGGCTTTACGCTTGTTGTAAAACTGATTAATTGATTTTAATGGTCGCCCATTAATCAGTAAAGGGATAAACCCCGGCTGATTTGAAGTTAGCGCCACTAAATTATTTAGCCCTAAATCAATACTAGCTACTAATTTTTTGGGGTTTTCATCAAGGGTGGACTCCGGCTCAGTACAAGCATCATAAATCACCTCAATTACATAGGAATCACACTTAGGAACTAACCTAACTTGACAAACTTGAAAAGGTTTTACCTTAGTCTTAATCAAGATATTAGTACCTGAAAGCTGGATAATTCCTTTCTTCAATTGCTTGGTACTAATCGCCTGAATCGTATAAACGACAATGTTTCGCCCTTTGACTTTATCTTTGTACTTGGGGAACTTTGGGCGACCAGTAAATTTTGTTGGCTCAATACTGTAAGCTTTAACGGCTTCAAAAAAAGATTTCCAATTCTTGTCCAATATCATCAATATTTGTTGACTTACCTTGGCTGGTAACGCCTTATATGCTGCATGAGATTTCATTAACTGAGCCATTTTGTTGTAATTGAGATACCCCCATCCGTATACAAAGTTTTGGCGGATGACGTAGTTGGCAGCATTGTAGAGATTTTTTGATTGAAAGGCTAGTTTATCGAGCGGGGCAAAACGATATTCAGTGGATTTAATGATGTGTCTCTCTGCTAATTGCATTCAGACTCTCCATTTTTTAACTCCGCAATGATTCTCTCGGTTTTTCGTGCTGCACGGCGTTGTCCGTAAAGTCGAGCAGCAAAACTTGTCACTACAGCCACTAAGTCTTGCATTAATTCATCTCGCCCATTATCGGCTAAATTGACAATTTCTAGCTTAACTCCTAATCTTAATAAAAGTACGTCTAAATAATGTGTTCCAAATCTGGCTAGACGGTCTTTGTGCTCAACTAAAAGAATATTGTAGTCATCCTGTTGGAGTAAAGCTTCTAATTGTTTTCTATTGTCGTTTAATCCGCTGCCAATTTCTTTGACATTTCTGACGATTTGATAACCGTTTGCTATCGCATATTCGGTTAATCGAAGTGCTTGGCGGTTGAGATTTCCCTTGTTTTCAGCTATACGAGACTTGGCTGTAAATTACAACTCGATTTTGTTTCAATTCCGAGCGTGGTTTTTGTGGCGAATAGTCAACTATGATTAAACCGCTTTCTGTTTGCCGTGCCGGATGTGGTAGCTTGCCAGTCTTCCACCACCGCCAAGCTGTTGTATAACTGATGCAAGAGTGCTTTTGCGTAATCGGGTAGTTTCATTTTGCCCTCCTGACTATATGATACTACTATTGCTTACTGCTGCTTATAGCCTTAATAAAGTTTTACAATACCTGCGTAGCAGCTTCGCTTAGTTGAATCTCTAATGGTTTCCACAATTTGTTAATTACTTTACTCTTCAGTTTTTTACCGACTTGTTTTATTAGCAGACTTTCCTTATGGATTAAAGCCGAATAAGGGCTATCAAAAAAAAAGAATTAATGGCTCTTTTTCGCCAATTAGCTCATAAACTGCTCTCACTGCTTCAGAGGCTGTTTGACGATCGATTGGTTCGGTCGAAAGGGCTATGTCTCGCTACTTTTCTCGATAAAATGGAATAAGAGCCTCTTGCTCTGGCATGAGTACTGCAATCATGTTTATCTTTACTCATATCTAGCGCCAATCGTCATCACTCGTCGGGGAATTAATTCCCCGACTAATAGCGAAAGTCGGATTTATCCGACTGGACAAATAACTGTACTAGCGTTGCTCGATCGGTATATAAGAGGCTTCGTGCAGTCCGGTATAGACTTGAGTGGGACGGTAGATGCGGTTTTCTTCGATTTGTTCTTTCCAGTGGGCTAACCAACCGGCGACACGAGCGATCGCAAAAATTGGCGTAAACAAATCGATGGGAATGCCCATCTTTCTGTAAACCAGACCAGAATAGAAATCTACATTCGGGTAAATCCCTTTTTGACCCAGTTTCTCTTCTACAGCCTTTTCCAACTCCACCGCAATGTCGTAGTACTTATCATGCCCGAAGCTTTCAAACAACTGCTGCACTAGATACTGGAGGATAGTCGCCCGTGGATCTTTCACCTTGTAGACTCGGTGCCCAAAACCCATAATTTTGGCTTTGCGTTCCAGGCGATCGTCCAAGAAAGGGCGGACATTTTCCACCGAACCGATTTCTTCCAACATCGAGATGACTTCTTCATTTGCCCCACCATGCAGCGGGCCACCCAAAGTGCCTACAGCTGAAGCCATCACTGCGTAAGGGTCTGTCAAAGTCGAAGCAGTCACCCTTGATGAGAATGTGGAAGCATTCATCGTATGTTCTGCATGGAGCGTTAGGCAAATATCGAAAATCCGAGCTGTGAGCGGATCTGGTTCCTGCTCGTTCAGCATATACAGAAAATTAGCCGAGTAGCCCAAATCATCGCGGGGCTGCACTGGGTCATTACCCTTACGCATCAGTTGGAAAGCTGCCACCATCGTGGGAATCTTAGCCAACAGGCGCACCACGGCTCCTCGGATATAAGCCGGGTTATGTAGGTCTCTTCGGGAATAGAACAAGCCTAATGCGGCTGCTGAGGCTTGCAGGGCGTCCATCGGATGTCCGCTTTCGGGAAAGCATTTCATCATGTCCCGAATGCGATATTTTATCCGTCGATGGTAGCGAATTTCATGCTCAAAGGCTTCGAGTTCTTCTTTGGTAGGAAGTACACCCCAAATTAAGAGATACGAGGTTTCCAGAAAGGTACTTTTTTCTGCGAGTTCTTCGATGCGGATTCCCCGATATTCCAAGATACCTAGCTGTCCATCGACGTAGCTAACGCTGGATTGGGCAGCAGGAATGCCTTCTAGACCTGGCTTATACTCGCAGAGAGTCATAACTTTACCGTTAGCGCTATGTGAAATATCTATCAGGCTAACTTACCAGAAACTTGCGTGCTGTTGCAGACTGCACAAAAATCTTTTACAGAACCATATATAGCAACCGCCAGGGCGATTAAGCCAACTCCAACTGTTACATGAAGTCCATAATCCCTTACGGAGTAACCTCTTCCCTCTTCCCTCTTCCCTCTTCCCTAGCCCCTAGCCCCTAGCCCCTAGTCCCTAGCTATATAGCTAGGGGCTAGGGTTTCAGGAATTTAAGAACGTTTTAACTGACTTTCATCGGTTGCTATAAGAAAGTCCACCACCAAGGTATTGTAAAATTTCCTTAATATTAAGGTACGAACAGGAACTTGGGGGATGCCAGCCAAAATAGCTGGCTGCGACCCACTGGCGAACCAGTTCCGGGAAGGGTTAAACCGATCGCACCAGCTTTTTTGACGACCAAACGCCCGCAAGCCTCTCCCCAAATCAATATTTCTGCCCAATTTCCCAAATTTGGTTGATGACCGACCAATGCTAGCGACGAGTCACCTTTTTGTCGCCATTGCTCAAACCAGCTTAGCCAAGCTTCCATATCGCCATCAAAAGCGAGGTCGAGTGATTCTTCGAGTCGATCGCTCAGCTTGGCTGTTTGGAGAATATCGGCGGTTTGACGAGCGCGTACCAAAGGACTGGTAAGAATAAGATCGAAACGGAGATTTAACTCGGAGAGTCTGGCAGCTACTTTGCGAGTTTTCCGCTTGCCTTCATCTGTCAGCGGGCGATCGGCGTCATTGGAATATTCTTCTGGTTCAGCAGCTATGCCGTGACGGATTAAGTACAGTTCTACCATTTTTCAAGAGGGGCTAGGGGAAGAAGAGGCTAGGGGTTAGGGGCTAGGGGCTAGGGGAAGAGGGAAGAATCCTTCTTTTGACTTTTGACTTTTGCGTAGCGGCACTAGATTTTTCGGCTATGAGGAGTTGCTATGCTTTTGTTCAAAAAAATAACATTTTTATTCCTCTACTCCTCTGCGCCTCTTACCCCCTCCCCTCTGCTCAAATAGCATAGTAGAGCCAATTTCCTTTGTTATTCGCTTTGGATCGGATCGTGGGTAGGATTAATCAACTTTAGGAGCTTTTGCTTAATTTGGGTATCGAAGACTTCCCACTTCAGCTTGGCGTAATCCGAGTTCTCGTTGCCGCCGCCCAAGAAACCGATCGGGATTTCAAAGCCACCAGCCATCATACGTCCGCCGCCAAAAAAGCGTCCTTGCTTATCTTGACCAAACGCTTCTTTGAGGAATTCATCGGGGTCAAGGGTAAGCTTGGTGGTTCGCAGGGACCCTATCACCAATTCTATTTCTTCATCTTCGTTGTGAACAATACCGTATACGACTGCCGTATGGACGTTTTCTTCCGTCACTAAGAAGTCAGCTGCTTGGGGGATGGCATCTCGGTTGTCGTAGCGCAGATAGCCGACGCCAGCAATGGAAAAGTTGTTTTGGACGGTGCGGTTTTTGAGACTGCGCTCGATCGCGTCCATAACTCGCTTAGAGCGATTCGTCTGTAGGATAGCCTCAAGCAACTGAGCGTCATAGAATCGGCTCAGATAGGCTGCTGCGAGAAAATCATCTTCCTGTGCCTGTCTGAGGGCGTTAGTATCCGATCGCAAACCGTGCATCAGAGACGTGGCACACTTGATGTGTTCGCTCACACTGCTGTCCAGGTTGAGTAACCCTGCTTGTAAGTATTGAGTCAAAATCGTGGCAGTTGCTCGCACAGAAGGCCGAATATCGACAAACTCAGCCTCAAGATTCCCTTGCAGTTTGTGATGGTCGATCACTACCGTTATCGGTATACCAGCCTGCTGTAAGAAAGGCGTCAACTGGCTGGTATTGCCTTGATTATCAACCAAAACCAAACCCCCATACACCGACAAATTTTTTGTCTTGATTGTCTGAGGTGTCCAGCGTTCTGCTGGTAAATTTGTCAGTTTGACCAGCGCGATATTTTCTTGGTGACTCAGGGTGCCACCATAAACTATTTCGCAGTGAATATCGTATTGCTGGGCAATTAACTTATACGTCCAAGCAGAGGATAAGCCATCGGGGTCTGGGAAGTCTTGTACGATAATGAGCTGGTGTTCGTTCCGGTGTCGCTCCAGGGTTTGCCGCAAAGCTTCGACCTTTTGACCGAACGGATTGAGGGAACGCTTAGTCTGTTCGCTTACAGCTTCGATCAGGGGCGTTACCGGACGCTTCATCGCGGGAGATTCTACAGAGGCTGTGTCCGCATTGGCCTCTGTAGGTCGCGGCTCTGCTGCTAAAGTCAAAGGGTCAAGCGGCTGGAGCGAACGAGATTTCATATCGGAAGATGCGAATGGTGTGTTAATCAAGTAAATCCAGGTTTTGTGGCTATGCTTGCTTGGGGCAGTAGCCAGTCAGTTGAGAGTAAATTGCTACTACTTAAGATCTTCGCAAAAAAATCCGGATTCTACATACCCTCCAATGGGACATTTCTCTAGGTAGAAGTCCCGAAACAAAGTCAAACCCATTCCTGACAAAAAAACCTGCACGCGAGACTGGTGCAGGTTTGTTATATACCGATGACATATTTTCGCCACTCTTGATGCGTCCCACTCTTTAGGTGTTTAGCAACTTCAAAGTATAGACTGCTATAGGGTTTACGGGGGGTATTCCGCAAAATCATGTTCGCTTCTGTAGGCGTTCGGCTGCCTTTTTTGATGTTGCAGCGGACACAAGCGGTTACCATATTTTCCCAGGTATCGCCACCGCCGCGCGATCGGGGTAGCACGTGGTCTAAAGTTAAATCTTCACCAGTGTAACCGCAGTATTGACAACTATGGCCGTCACGGTGCAGTATATTACGGCGGGTAAGGGGAATTTCTTTATAGGGAACCCGGACGTAATGACGTAGCCTAATCACCGTTGGAAGGGGAAAATCGGAATAGAGAAATTTGCCGTTGTGTTCGACCCGCTCAGCCTTACCCTTAATCAGTAGAATGACCGCTCGCCGCCAGCTGGTAATGTTGAGCGGTTCGTAGGAGGCATTTAACACTAGAACCTTGCCCATTGGAGATCGATAGATAAAAGTTTTCTATGTCAAGATTATAGTCCGCAAGGCAGAAATACTAAGTCTGGGAGCAGGAGGACAAGGGGGACAAGGGGGACAAGGGGGACAAGGGGGACAAGGGGGACAAGGGGGACAAGGGGGACAAGGGG
>NZ_JAIQZN010000092.1 GCF_023333585.1 Argonema antarcticum A004/B2 | reverse complement strand
CCCTGATTACGCCATAGCTTACATCAATCTAGACATTATTGGCTCAATCCTCGACGCCTGCTCTCTAGCCTTTTTAACCCTTTCACCAAATCTGCGTAAGAACCCAGCGCGGTTGGCGTGGCGGTATCATTAATAAGCGCGACCATCTTTGTGCGTTAAAGCCCATTCACCAAAAGGCAATTGTGTTGCTTTGAGATCGTCGTTTGGGTATTCGACCTGATCTCCTTGAGTGCGATCGCCAATCTCATCCTTAGCATCAGCAAACAGTCTTTGAACGTTCCATTACGGCAACTAACCCAATTGGGACTAATCGAGTCCACTCCAGACACAACGGATCGCCGGATCAAGCGATTGACCCTTACACAACAAGGCTTGTGTTTGGAGAATCAGTTATCCGGCGATCAACGACAACGTTTTGCACGGGTGTTTGAAATTGTCGAACCGGAAGGCGAGGCTGCATGGCGTAAAGTTATGTGTCTGCTGGCAGAGGATAAGTTTGCCTCTGGGCTGGACTCTCTCGCCCAATGACTGAGATAAGCGGCGGTAGATCACCTTTGCAACTTCATTGAGATCCCTCAACTTCCAGGCTAGAGCTATAGTCCAAGCAAGATTACACCGCTAGCCCCACTTCTAGGTTTTTAATGCTTAATCTATTATCCCATCTGACACTAAGAAAGCTAGCTTAATTGCCTCCGTAATTGAAGTTCCCCGTTTCCGATTGCTGTATGGATTTAGTTCGTATTTGGCGTTATGGTCGTCAATGAGTTGTTTGAAATCAGCCAATACTTCCTTCACCGTTGCTGCTCTAGAACCTGTTAACTCGGCGATGGCAGTCTGAGTAATACACCATCTGTCTTTGTTAGCTGGTGCTATTTCATCGTTATAAATTTCAATTGCCCGGATAGCTCTTTTAGTAAGTTCAAGAGCCCTACCTGGGTGTGTACTATAGGAAACATCATTAAGTAGTTTTTCAGTCGCTACTGTTGCTAGGTCTTCATTATGTTTCCTAGTTTTTCCCGTGATAGTCTTAGCGTAAACTTGGCAAGCTTTTTGAATAAAGTCCGCTAAATTCATCTCAGATTGTGCCAGCGCTTGCTTTACCATTGTTTCAGTTTCCGGGTCTAATTCTAATTGCTTGATATTCATATCTTCGATCCTGAATTCCTTAGTCTGTTTTGGAATTTCCGTTTCTAAAAGCCGTTCATCTTGGGTAGAACCGCCTCTAAGCTCATCCCAATCTTGTTTAGAAAGAGTGAGGTGTTTAAGTGCTAAATGCTCCCATCGTTTGATTTTTCCCTTACCGCTATCGGTGAAATATTGGTAAGGAGCAGTTTGTTTTCCTGTAGCTGGATAGCATTTTTGAATTTCCTTCCTTACATCAGTAAGCGGGTTTCTTCTACTAGGAGGATTGCTGTAAGTCGAGCAGATTTTTTGAACTACTTCCGCGCAAGCCAATCTGATAGTTTCTTCATCCTCTATCCCCTCTAATCCCTCTACCAGTTCCTTACCTATCTGTTGCCAGTTCATTGGTTTGCCCTCTCTAATCGTCATATCTATAGATTAGTCGGTGAGCAATATAATTACAAGACTATTTGGATAAGGATATATGCCGAGATAGATATCTGGTATATAGATAAGGGGAGTTAATATAGCAACGGCCACAACATAGGACATTTCAAAACCTGGGATTGATACTAAATCCGCCTTGATAACCTCCTTTTGGGTATAAGTCTTTTTTTCCTTTTGGCTTCTGGCTTCTGCCCTCTGACTTGAAAGTACCACTTCGATTGTTGCTAGTGAGCGTTGGCTACGCCTACCGGAGGTACATCGGTGATCGGGACTGCCTTGTCTACGACAAAAAGGAGGTAGCGTTCCCCGGATTTGGTATGACAATTGGCTTTGGAATCTTTGTCCTAATCGCCTTAGCGACTGCTAATATCTCTAGACAAGACTCAAAGAGAGGAAGTATAATTGACTTAATACAGGAGTTAAATACAGGTAATGTGGCGATAAATATGACAGCAGCATTACAAGCAGAGAAGAGAGAGCGAATCTGCAAATATTCAAGGGAAGAATTGGAATACTTCACCCTAGACGGCTTGAGAAAACTGGCATCAAGTGTGGTTCCAAATGCCTCCAGAATGCGGAAAGGTCAGCTAATTGATGAGTTAGTCACTGCCACCAAAGCTCTTCGGGTAGCGATCGCTTTAATGCCTGATGTACCTTTAGAAGTGATAGAGGCGAATAGTGCTTACGCCAATGTTAAAGTAGAAAAACTCAACAACGAAGATTTAGTTAGCTGGACTCATGGCTTATATCGAGAATTCCGAGCATTAGTCCAGTCCAGATGGCATTCTGATGGCAGTTGGGATGAGGCGATACACGGCGATATAGCTGGTTTGGCTTATCGGGTTATCCATTGGCTGAATACGCAACCTGGAGAACAGGGTGATGGAGGATTAAGTTTTCTCACCAAGCTGAGATACCGCACCCACATTGTTAACATATTAACGGAATTGGTAGAAACCGAGAAAACGGCGGTTTATTTCAAGCAATTAGAATCATGTTTGGAAATGCTCAAACGGCAAATAAAAATTCAAATTGCCGATATTGCTAATCAAAAGAAAGGACTGCAAGAGCGTCGGGTAGCACAACGGAAAAAAGAAAAAGAGACTGTTAGTTTTAAACCGCTTTATGAATTAGCAACCGCTACTCTTACTAAAATCGAGCAATTAAAACCGCGTGACTGGAAACGGGTATCGGTTAGTTTAGCAATTGTGACTGGCAGAAGGTTAGCTGAAATTCATCGCCGTGCTACTAAGTTTGAATATGTTGATAAGTCTCACGTTGCCTTTACCGGGCAATTAAAAGCCAAAGGTGATGCGGCTTTTTATTTCGAGAAAAATCCCAGCTATGAGATACCAGTGTTGATTGATGCTTCTTTGGTTGTAAAAGCTCACCAATGGCTGAAAGATAATAGTAAGGTGGTTGATACCCCGGATGCAGCTAACCGTCGCTACAGTGGGGATTTAAGCGATTTTGTGAAAGTTTTGAAGAAGAAATGGGAAATAGAGCATGAGTTTTTTACCTATAAGGGACTGAGGGCAATCTATGCGTCGGTCTGCAATCAAGTATTTAATAACAACGATACTGATAACGAACTGTACTTAGCGCAGATTTTAGGGCATGGACGGGGTGAACTGTTGCGACACGATGATATTATCGATGCTCTGACTCCTCAGAGTTATAAAAGTGATTTTCGGGTGGTGGATGTGGATTGCGTCAAGTTCTAAGCAGCTACGCAGCTAAACCGAACAAACAGCATTCCCTTTATTTTTAATTTTTCGCTCCCATTTAATTACGAGTCCTCCTTCATTTACAGCGCTTTGCGCTGTTATGAGGTACAGTAGCAGCAACGAGCGAACCAATTTCTCAAATGTTGAGGATTGATTAAATGGAGAGCTACCTTGATGATTCTGTCAACCATCAAGGTGTTAGTGGGAGCGAATTTACGCAAAAAAGATTTGAGTTGTGACCACCAGAGTTCAATGGGATTAAAATCTGGAGAGTAGGGAGATAAACAAATAACACTTGCACCTACAGCTTGAATCATAGGCTCAATAGATGCTAGTTTATGGGCGGGTAAATTATCCATGACTACTACCGCTCCGGGCCATAACTGAGGACATAAAAACTTTTCAATAAATACAGCAAATGCTTTGCCATCCATTGAGTCATTCATTGTCATTAATGCCAGCACTTTATTAATACTAATTGCGCCAATAGCTGTCACTTTAGCAGCCCGATAAAATGGTTTTAGTTCGGTTACTCTTGTGCCTGGATAGGAACGAGCATGAGTTCTGGTCAACCCTAGTAGAATGCCAGTTTCATCCAAAAATACGAGATTTTCTGGCTGAATATGTTTGATTTTTTCCCAATACTCAACTCTCAATTTTCGGACTCTTTCTGTCACCGCTTGGCTGCTGTACCAGGTTTTTTTTTGCGATTTAAGCCTAATTTTTGTAAATAGCGGCACATGGCCGACTGACTCACCCAATTTCCGGTTTTAGAAGCAAATAATTCACATAATTCTGCTAATGTTGCATCTGGATGTTCTGCTACTAATGCTTTGATTTCTGGTTCCGCATTGGTCAGGTGGCTAAATTGTGGTTTTCCCGTTTGTTTGGGCTGTAAATTTCCTTCTGTTCGTTGAAGATTCACCAACTTTTGGACTAAACTTGTACTGACAGCAAATTGGGTAGCTACTTTCCTGATTGACATCTTTTCTACCAAATGGGCTATCACTATTCTTTTGCGAAACTCAACCGAATACGCTTTCATTACCTTTGGCTACAAAATGATATTTTATTGTACCTCATAACAGCGCAAAGCGCTGTAATAATTGATGTAGCAATTCCTCTAGTTGTTCGACTGATTCAAATAACCGATGACGAACATAATCAACACCATCAGTTGTCAGAACGCCATAATCAACTTAAGGGGAAGAGTCGCGATGAACAAGTATTGCAAAATGCAGTTGATCGCGACTCTTCTTTAGTCAAACCAAATTTATTCTGCCCAAAATTTTACGTTCTTGGCTCGATAGCAAAAATTTAGCTTCTACTGGCTGCACTTTTTGTGCGATCGCTCTTGTGAGTTTGGCAAGTTCTTCTTCTGTTAGCTGAACAGATCGCGCTAGTTGATCTAGGTTGCTAGTGACTTGATACCAGAATTCGGCTCTGGCTGATGCTCGTTCTATGGCATCTGGGGCGATGCTGCCTAAATATGCTAATGTGCGGATGCCAGACTTTCCCATCGATCCGCTCTCCCGAACTTCAGGGGGCGACAAGCGCCCCCTGAAGGCATCGCCACTCGTCATCCCGTCCCCCCATCAGCCAGTTCCAATCGGTGTGCGTAAGTATGGGTAAATAGTCCAGAAAAGAGCGATCGCACCATCACCTGAGTACCTGAGACAGCTTTTACCACATATTTCTCAACCTCACCACCGAACCTCACCACCGAGCCAACTTTCAGCCATAGGAGTGCAGTTTCCGGTGCAGTTGGGGCAGCGATCGCTTCCGACTCTCCCTGTCCTTCTGTTGGTGGTGTCGCTTCCAATGGTTCATCTTCCACGCCCTGTACTTGGGCCTCAAGAGCTGGTCGTAAGCTCTCCTGTGGTACACCCCTAGATATCCCTATATATTTATCAGACCCCGATCCACTAATAGCAGGGTCAACAGTTTCTTGTGGTACACCCCCAGAGATATCTATATAGTTATCAGACCCCTCACCACCATCTTCAAGGTCAACAGTTTCTTGTGGCACACCCCCTGATATCTCTATAGAATTATCCGACCCCGATCCACTAATAGCTAGGTCAACAGTATCTGGTGGTACACCCCCTGAAATACTTATATATGTATCCGACCCCGATCCACTAATAGCTAGGTCAACAGTATCTGGTGGTACACCCCCTGAAATACTTATATATGTATCCGACCCCGATCCACTAATAGCTAGGTCAACAGTATCTGGTGGTACACCCCCTGATATCCCTATAGAATGATCCAACCCCTTACTACCACATTCACTCGCCGCCGCCTCAGCAAACCTTTCCACAGCTTCAACATCCCGCTGATACCAAGCCGAAAAAATCGCCTCTCTGCCATCATTAGGGAATTGGAACTGATAAACCCTCACCCGCTTCCTTCTAAAAGAGGCGTCGCGTTCCTCTATCCGTTCAAAACCAATGCGTTTGAGAGTAAACCCTAACTTTACACCCAGCATATATTGCACCACCTCCATTGGCGGAGCATTGGGATTGATATTTATCCCCAAAAAGTCCTTGACATCCTGACTGCACCGCTTAACGAGATTGCTAAACTCTATCACCTTTGAGTCAATTCCTTTAAACTCAACTTCAGGTGTGAAGAAATAAGTTATTCCCAATTTCTTAAGCGCTTCTACCTGTGCCGTAATAAATCGCAAGTCCTGCGGACAAACTTTCCCATTGCCCCTTTCCCGATGTCCTGTTAAGTGATTTTTATCCCTATTCTTGACAAATTCCGAATCGTGAGTCAGGTAATAATGGAGGCGGATCTTGGACAGCCAGCCGTCCTCGTCCTTTAGTACCAATTCCGGCGTAACGGTCACCCCATAAGTTTCCTCTAGTTGATATTTGCGAACAGCGTTTAATTCCTCCGGCGTTTTAGAACGTTTGTCTTTCAACAAAAGGTATTCAGACTTATTAATATTCTTAACACCCGTAACCGCTTCTGCCGAATTAACCCGGCTTTCTTGTCTGATAACTTTGGCTTCTTCGCTAACACAAGCAGCTGCGGTTTCTAGTTGTTCTAACTCTTCTTGTAATTTGACTAGCTGCTCGGATAATTCCTCCTTTTGTTCGTAATCATCGGCATTATGAGCCGCTATTTCTAGCGTTTGCAAAAAACTAATCTGTTGCTGCAATTGATTCTCGCGGCACAGATGCACTTGATGACCTTCAGCTTTCAAAAGCTCCCAAATAATCTTTCGATAATCCCACATTCCGGCATTAATTCTCGCCCCCATCTTTGCCCAAGTTCGCAAGTGAACTGGATCGTAGGCAGAATCAATATCAAAGTCTACATCGTGCAACAAACGGAGATTGGTTTTGATGACTTTATGTTGAGATTTGAGAATCGCTCGATAACTAGCGCTACCGTTGCCAATTTTACCCAAGCCAAATTGTTTAGTCCAAACAAACCAAGGCACATTTTCATCTCGGACACGCGCTAAAGCTTGCAAAGCATCGTTAACCGCGATTGCTCCTTTAAAAATACCGAAAACGGCGGCAAAATAACCTTGAATGTTGATACTAACCCCGGTGCCAATAGTCGGACTGGCAATGATAATGTCGTAGTTTTGGATGATGGTATTAATTTTCTCCACGCAGCCATAAGCTGGATGGTTTGGGTTGGCTACTGACTCGCTATCAATTCTGAGAATTGTTTTAGAAGGAAATCGTTTTTTCAGTTGGATTTCCAAGTTGGTACAAGACCATTTTCCCTTGACTTTTTGGGAATCTTCTACCACCATGATGGGAGTGCTATGTCGCTGAATGGGGCAGCATTCGGCGCGGCTGTCGATATCGCAACAACTGACCTCAAGAGATAAAATTCTTTCCATCTGGGTGAACACTGGAGCCGGGTCGCTAGTGGCGAAGAAAGTTACGTCCCGTCCCTTGGTTGGTTTCCATTCGTTAACCGCAATCCAAGGCTCGATCTGGATGCCTGCTAAAGATTTTAGGTAGTCGATCGACAAATCGGATAAGTCGGCATCTTGGGCAACGACTAAGCCACCACTGGTCAAGACGTTGTGGATCAGTTCTTGGAAGGTTTGCAAGATAGCCACCCGGTTCTGGTAGCAGGTGCTAGAGTTCAGGGCGTGCCAGATGACTTGTTCGCACTCATCGATGATCACGATCGCTCCTTCCCAGTTTTCTGGATTGAACTTTGCCGCCGATCGGGGATGCAGGCTATCGATGCACAGGCCGTATCCGAACAGTTTACCTACTGGTGAGTCTCTGGTTTCGTCGATGTAGTTGACTCCCAAAGCATCGCAGATGGCTCTGCCCAGTTGAATCCTGTGGGTAATTATCAACACGCGACGGGAGCCTGTGTCAAGGGCATCTGAGACAAGCTCAATCAAACCTTGGGTTTTACCAGTGCCTTTGGGCGATTTGATGCCCACTAACCCCGACTCCGGATAGGGTATTTCTCCCAGATAGCGCTGGCAGAGTCGTAAAGCCACCGGATAGGTTAGTTGCCATGATTGCCTAGTTTGCCAAAATGAGAATGCTGGTGCGGCCTCGTAGAGGTCACTGAAAGCATCTTCACCCCCAGATGGGAGAGACTGGTTCCATTGGCTCGTAAAGTTCGTGGCCTCATAGAGGTCACTGAAAGCATCTTCATCCCCAGATGGGAGAGATGGGGAAGGTGGGAAAGAATTAATGGTATTTTCTCCCCTGCCCCTCTGCCCCCCTGCCCCTCTGCCCCCCTGCTCCCCTGCTCCCCTGCTCCCCTGCTCCCCTGCTCCGGAGCTTCTTTCACGGGCTACTACGAAATCATCGACGCCTTTCTCTGGCCCAGGCAGGCTGATGACTTTCACCTGGCATTTGGCAGCATGGAAGCACTGGCCCAGCTTGTCAATTTCCCGGTTGACGTTCTGGATGGTTTGGCGTTTGGTGTCATGGTCGAAGCAGATGTAGATTTCTCGTCCTGGTGTGGCGAAGTGTTGCAGTTCCGGGATGAGATAAGGGTTGCATTTGTGTCCTAACTCGTTCTTAGTTCTGACGCCCATTGTGACGCCGGGGATGGCAATGGCGACGTAGCCCAAGGTTAGCAGACAGCCTGCTTTTTTAGCGCCTTCGACGATGATAACGGGAATGTTTTTGGCCCACACCCAGTACCAGAAGCCGTGTTGTCGGTCTTGAAAGTTGATGGGGACGCCATAGCGTTGGGAGACTTTCTCCCAAATGCGGTCTGGGACTTGCAGGAAGAAGGCTCTGGTGGGAGTTTTGGGTGGATGCTCGTATTTGATGGGTTTGAGCTTGTCTTTGGGGTTAAAGGCAAGGCGTGGCTGGTTGGGTTTGAAGCTGCCCCACAACATGGGTTGCCAGTTGTTGAGGGGGTCGAGTCCCGAACACCACCAGCCGCCAGCTTCGATGTGGCTGTATTTTTTTCGGGCCCATCCCCATTGAGCGTCGGGGTGGACGAGGCCGGAGGCGGCGTTAATTTCGTAGAGGAGGTAGGCGTAGGGGGCGTCCCCTGTGAGGACGCGGACGTTGAGGGCGTAGACCTGGGGGTCTACGCCGCTGTTGAGCCATTCATTGAGGGGTAGCGCTGGCGTTACCATTGCTCACCCCAATACTCGTTAATTCGATCGAAATCTTCATCGGGCTATTCCTTGTATGGGAATAACCGTTCTTTTTCTCATGTTCTGAAAATCCCTGCTTGCACGCCGATCAGTCTAATTAGACTGATCAGAGCGTAGTAAAGTGCTGGAAAGCTTGCGGATTAAGGGTTTCAAAATTGAAAGGTAGCTAGATCCGGGTGTTTTGGTAGCTAGATCCGGGTGTTTTGGTAGCTAGATCCGGGTGTGTTCGTAGTAAAGTCGTAAGCCTTCCCTGGTAAGGATTTGAATGTGATTTTCAGGTCATTTTTTCCTTACTACGCAAAACCCCAGCCTTACTACGTTTGGGGCTGGGGTTTAGGGTTAGGGTAATGGAAAGCTAGATCGACAGTTCCGGTAGTACTTTAGGCAAGATTTTCTTAAGTTTGGCAGCGGTTTTGGGACTGATTGCCTTGCCGCGCTGAAGCTGTGAGACTAGCTGCTGGGAGATCCCTAGCTTTTCAGCGATGACTGTTTGCTTCGTCCAACCCTTTGCTTCACAAGCCTTCTGTATCGGTTCCCACTCTAACGGATCGGAAGATGCTGATTTCCGTTTTCGGGGCAAAGATTCTGATTTTTTAGCAGCTATCAGGGCTGGAATTTTACCCGGAGGCTTGATAGTAATGCCAGCTTCTAGCAGTAAATCAATAATTCTTTTTTTGCAATCTTTGGGTTTACCTGTTGTACTTTCAGGTCGCAACCATTCTGGGTAGGTTTCAGAGTCATATATAATCTGCCAATCTAACTCAATCAATCGCATTAAGGCTTTATCCCACCGCTCCTTTAAATCTTGAGCTTTGTATTTAATAGACCGAGCTAATTCAATCTCATTTTTTGGCATCACCATCTCTAGCACGGTCTTAACAGTGTATTTTCCACTCGTATGGATAGCGCTTTCTGTTGTTATATTGATGGCAATTAAGAACGCTAGCTCATCATGATATGGGTTCATTTTGAGCGTTGATTCGGAAATCCAGCCAAACTCATATAAGGCAATTGGAGGATTGGCATTCTTGCCTTGCTTATTAAAGAAAAATTCAGCCCACCTCCCTGCTCGGATGAAAGCTACTATTTCTATTGGTTCTTCAATTTCATCCGTAAAAATGTTACGCAGCCCATAGCGCTCTACAGCAATATCCCAAATCAGGGAATTCATATCGCAGCCCAGCTTCCCCACATTCCACTTAATAGTTGCATCCAACCTTCTCAAAAGCTTCAAACATTGCTCTATTCTGAGTAGCTTCTGGGAAGTGGTCATATCTTTCCGCTCACCCCAACCCATTAAGTCTATTAAGTTAGTACCGCCATTTTTCCCGGTTCCAGCTAACTTAATTTCATTTCTCCAAGGCACAGCTTGTTGAAAAATATAGGCAGACAGTAAACAGTGCAGTTTAGCGGTATCTTTACCCAAACTGCCAAATTCTTCAATAATTCCCCAGGCTGCCTTGCCTGTAAAGTAAAAATACTCTTTATTAACTGGGTCTTTATCTTTTAAAGCTAACTTCACAAAACCCGTGCTGTAATGATCCCAAAAAAACACATTTTTATGGGCATCTTCCTGCCAATTCCAGATTCGTAGTAATGATTTACAAGCCGTTCTAGGAGGGGCTGAAGTAAGCAGTTGAGTGATTGTGTTGCTGATAAATAGCTGAGGTTCTGTTGCTGGAACTGTTTTTGAAGCTAGCCCCAGCATCGCGGTTAGCTCATCTATTGTACGATTGGATAAATCTAGTGGCTCTAGAAAAGTTAAAGCTGAATCAACGGCCACCTTTTTCCATAAACTTTCCTCAGTTCTACCTGTCTGAAGCCAGTCGGTCAGATGATTCAATATCTCCTCTGCTGTTGAAGAGTAAAAATCATCATCAACTATCTGCTGTCCGAGAAATTTTTCGAGTTCATCAACACACTTAGGACTAAAGCCTTCTAATGTTTCATCCCTTTTAGTAATTTCGGCATGAATCCCCATTGCTACATTCAAAGCCAAAGTTTCTAAAAAATTTCCCTGACGTAGCTTCTTGACGTACTCTTGAATCCGGTCATGGTCGCTCGTGGTAGTAGATAACTTCATAGCCCATCCTCTTTATGCCAGTCATCCGATGTCTTTGCAGGTAGTGCTAAACCATTTGCTATAAAGAATCAACTAGCCCTAATCCTCTATAGGCATATCCGCTTTATGTGCGTTTTATTTTAATCACAAATTAACGCTTTGGCGATTCTATAATATTATAAAATATTTGTTGTAATTACACAAAAATATCTTTCACAAAATGGGAATTTTTCGACCCAGTAGGTGAGTTTTCAGTTTGGCTTTAAAACCCTGTCCTGTAAAGCTTTCGGACATAGTTGTCACCCCTGAAGGAAATGCCCTTAAACCCAAGAAAATAGTGTTGTTAGCGAGTGCCAAGTGTCATTTTTTCAGTAACCGTTCACGGGGTATATGTAGCGTTTAAACTAATCAGAGAACGCTACCTGTAGTTTGTTTTGTAATTTTTCAATAACTTCTAATGTCAATAAGGTACTTTTTAGAAATTTTATTGATAATCAGATTTTAAGCTTAAAAAGCTGAAAGGGATATAGAGCATACACTTGAAGCTATTTTACCCCCCCTGAACGGTTACGTTTTTCATTTAGTCTGCGAAAAATTTTCACCTAGTCTGCTATAATTCTCAGCTTGTCTGCGAACCCAGATCGCCTGGGAAATTAAGTATAGATTTTATCTAGCTAAAATCTAGCTTTTTTAGCTAAAGTTTGCCAAAATGTCTATATATTACGTTACTCTATACGGTGGATAAATTGTCAGCCCAAAAAGTGATAGATATATAGACAATGAAGAAGAAAAAATTGGCAACATTTCGCATCAATCCTGATGAATGGCAAGCCTTTCAGGAGTGGGCAAAACGCAGCGGTACAAATGCTTCAGCCTTATTAGTTGACTACATTGAGCAATGTCTAGATAGACCGCCTGACAAAATCTCCAGAATTTCCCCAGACGGAACAACCAATAATATAGATTATCGTATAGATAGTATAGATAAAAGATTAAAGGCGTTGGAAGGAGCGATAGAGGAACGGATTGAGAAACTGATAAAACGACAAATGACTGAGATCCAGTCAGACCTTGTACACCCAGAAAAAAAGTTTGAGCTTTAGCTTTCATAGGTGTCTCAAAAGTTACCAGTAACAGCTACTTAAAGATCACAGAACTTAACTTAACTTTTTGGAGTAAACCCCAGGTATAAAGTTTGAGTATGCTCTCGTGTTTTAGTATTGTTTTTACGTTCTTACTAGCGCCAATTAGAAAGTCTAGCCGTGAAGAGGTTGTTCTCTCTTCAAACCTAAAATCTCAATTTTTTATTTCGAGCTTTTTTTGAGAAAAGGAACTTATTTTTTGAGTTGGAAAATAGAAAAACCCTCATTTATATAAGTATAAATTTATACAATATTTACATTGGCACGTAGGTTTAACGACACAGCCGTTTTAGGGAAAAACTTAGTGAAGTGGTTCCAGAACTGCTTGGGCGATTCAGAAAAGCTCAACTGTCTTAGACTTTATATATAAGGATTCTTTAGTGATTAATAACCTTGACCAAAAAATATGTGTTTCTGTAGTAGTCAACAGGTATTCATTTTGACAAGAACCATCTACAGCCAATACTTCGGGCTAGCTCCAGAAAGAAGCGATATGCCGTTAGGCACGCGGCGCTCACGCACCCATTTGTGGGCTGCTTAAAAAGCTATTTGTCTGATATTATACTAGAAAGGAAAGTGGTTGTCAAATGTCGCTAACAAAATTAACTCCTCAATTACCTCAATTAAGTGTAGTTAACCAAAGGCTGAAGGCTCTTAAAATTGGCGTAACTATTTTACAAAAAGGAAATCGGTTATATTTACGAGGAACCTTGCCACCCCGTCCTTTGGCTCTTAAAAATCATCCGCATCAACAAGAAATAGCTTTGGGAATTGAAGCAACAATTGAAGGAATAAGAACGGCGGAGAAAGAAGCGAGGAAAGTGGGAGGATTGCTAGCAGTAGGGGAGTTTGATTGGTTGCCTTATTTACGTCATCGGGCGATTGGTCAAGAGAATAAAAAGATTGGCGATTGGGTGGAAGAGTTAGAAAAAGATTATTTTATGCGGCGGGCTAAAACTCCTCAATCGCTTTCTACTTGGCAAACTAATTATCAGGAAGTTTTTGTGAGGTTGCCTAAAGAAGAATTACTTTCAAAAGAGATACTGATGCAGGCTATTAAGGGGACACAACCAGATACGAGAATGCGTCAGAAAACAAGTTTGGCGTTGGCTAAATTAGTGGAAATAGCTAACTTTGATTTTGATGCCAAAAGGTTTAGCGGAAATTATTCTCCGACTAAGGTAAGTAAACGAGAGCTACCTAGCGATGAAGCTATAGCAATTTGGCACGAAAAAATTTCGCATCCAGCATGGCGGTGGTGTTTTGGGATGTTGGCGACTTACGGACTGCGACCCCATGAAGTGTTTCATCTGGATTTGAAGGATTGGAAGCAAGGGACGGGGATTGTGAGGGTACTGGAAGGAAAGACTGGGGAAAGGAGAATTTGGCCTTTGCATCCAGAATGGGTCTCGTCTTGGTCGCTGTTGGATGTTTTAGTGCCTTCTTGTACGGGAAGGAATAATAAGGAGTTGGGGCAAAGGGTGTCGCAATATTTCCGGCGACAGGGTGTATCCTTTCGTCCTTACGATTTGCGCCATGCTTGGGCAATTAGGAGTATGGAGTATGGGTTGGAGGTATCGCTGGCGGCGTCTCAGATGGGACATTCGGTGGCGATACATATTGAGACGTATCATGCTTGGTTGGATGAACATCATCAGCAGCAGGCGTTTCTTCGGTTGCTGAGTAATCCAAACCGACCTGTTGCTCCTTTTGTTAGCACAGATGGGGTCTAGTAAGTGGAAGAGTCTGACAGATAAGGGTAGTTGAGTTGGAATTTACGGGTGCGAGCGTACAGATGTCATCTATACATTTTTGGTTGGGCGATCGGGTTGTCCATAATCCAACTTAGTTCAGCTAGAAGACTGCTTGCGCCATCAGCACTCAATCGGAAGCGACCCGCTTTGACGATGGCGGTGGTTCCCCAAACAAACCCGTCGAGTAAAATGCCTTGGTGTAAGCAGCGACAAATCGGAAATAGCGCGATCGCGTCATCACGGGAAACTTAAGGTCGTGAATTGCTTGCGAAAAAAGCATTCCAGCTTTCTGCAACCGTTTCATATCCACGGAGTAAAGTTTGGGAAACTCCACTAACCGCAGCGCTCCCAATTTCAATGCTTCCTCCACCCAAGGCATCTGGGAAAATTCTACCCACCTATTTTGCCAGCGACGATAACTTTCAGCAGGAACAAACGAGCAAAAGTAAGCATTCCGCACCAGTACGTGGGTCATATTATCGCCGTACTTAGCTACAAATTCTCGTATCCTCTCCAAACTCTCAGTTTCACCGTTGCTAACAAACCAATGGGTCACCGGAATACCCCGCTCGTCCGCAGCATCCAAAACGCTGTTAACATCGAGCCAATACTCCAACTCTTTTTTTGAGCGAGGGGGGAGATTGACGATCGCGATCGCACTCTTCGCCAACTCGAATAAAATATCAGCACGCTCAAACTCCCCATCTAGCTGAGAAAATGGAAGTGCGATCGCATTGTCGCAAAACTTAGCAGTATCCTGACGATACAAATCAGCATCCACCGCTACCACCTGCCATTCCTGAGTACGGCAAAAATCAACCAGCGCCTTAGCTACCACCGACTTGCCCACACCCGGCAGTTCCCCGCCCACTATATGCAAGCCTTTATACGAATTCATAATCAATTGCTGTCGTTGAATAAGCCCGTCTTATTAAACTCGCAAGCAGCCTTTTCCAAGAACTTGCGGGTGCGTTTTTTACCGAGTTCGGTGAAGATGTCATTTCGCTTCAGGGCTTCCTCGAACGGAATGGGGTTGGCCTTCAGAGCATCTCTGTCAGCCATGTAGAATTTGGGAAGGCTAATCACCGGAAAATTGTATTGTTCCTTCACTTGTTTCATCTTGGGCATTTGAGCGATTCGTTCCCACACCCCTTCGTCGGGACATACACCTTCGTTCCTGACAAAAACGTGCTGCATCCAAGAACCATACTTTTCCAAGGACTTGAAGAACAAATCGACGCTATCCTCTTCACCGGAACAGACAAACCACATCACCATCAAGATGTTTTTCTCAGCAGTCATTTCCGACAAGCAATTGCGATCGACCCATTCATCAAAGGGAACGGCAATCTGAGCGGGTAAGTTGACTACTACGTTTGCTTGTAAGGCTAGCTCGAAGATTTTATCTGCCGAATTGCTTTTAAACTCGGCTTCGCTGAAGAAAGCATCAACGCAGCGATTTGTCAAGCGATCGCCATAGTATGCTTTTACGTCTGGTCTAGAGCGATCGGTTTCTACCAGATAAAATGTACCATCTTTGATTATTTCCAGCAAGAAATGCAGCATCGCCCGTCCCCCGGTGGACTTACCTGCACCGCCGCGTTCTCCTCCCCAGAAGTGGATGTAAGTAAGTAGTTTTTGAATGGGATCTGAATAAGAGTTTTTTCCCAAGCGAGCGAAAGCAGTAGCATCTGGTTTCTCGTCATCAACAGAATTAGAAACTATTGTTGATGAGGGACTTGAATCTTCTCGTAAAGTATCATCAGATAATTCCAACTCCGTTGTTTCTTTAAATTCGTCTTCATTTACAATTGCAGGTGTTTCTTCAGCACTGGATTTGGGAATTATAACTTCCTCAGTCGCAGTTAGTTCTGCGCTGGGTTGTGAAAACAACTTTTGCAAACCTCCTTGCGCCTGATTATCACTGTCTGCCTTGTTATCTTCCAGTTGCTTTGGCTCCGCTGATTTCAATTTTTTGGTTCTTGGCATATCGAGTAAATTCTCCTTTTTCAAGTTGTTAATAAATTTGGTAGGGAATAAAGTGGGAAGTATTAGTTGTTCTGGTTATCAGCAGCTTGGCTCAATTTTTACTAACTACTAACTGTTAACCACTAACTGTTACCCATACCTATTTCAACCCCATGCTCCCAATCGGGTTTCAATATCTGATATATCTGGAGGATTTTCAGGTATGGTTGCTGTTTCCGTTGTTGTGGTCTTGCTTTCGAGTTTTCCCATCACCACTACTGGTGGCGCGTTGCGGTCTGGCAGTCCTCCCAATTTTCGTAGATAATCAATTTGATGCTCTAACCACAGCACCCCATCAGCGGCAGCAGTTTGGATTTCCTTATTTGTTGCCTGAGTTTCTATGAGGGCGCGAGGCAACCAACAGGCTTTCAAGCAAGGCATTAAGAATTCTTTGTAGCGATCGCGAATGCCGTACTTCCATAACCAGCGCATCACTAGATCGTCTTTACTATCTACCAGCAAACGAAATCTTAACTTGTAATCTTTTAAATTACTCATCACGTCCTCCTGTTGGTTTAACTGTTGTTGCTGTCATCTGGCTGTTAGTAAAAAGCTTCAAATACCGATACAATCCGTAGACATCGCACAGTCGCGACCCCAAATTGCAACTGTCTAACTCTGGTGGTATTTTAGTATTAGCGTGCCAAGTTAAATCAAACCGATTAAATGCCAGAGATAGTTTTGGTTTCAAGTAATCGGCAGTACCGCCGCAAAATATAATTTCTTCTGTATCAAAGGGCACTGTATTAATCAACCAAGATTGCAAGGCGTTGAAATATTCAGGTTGAGCTTTTTTAATGGCTTCTTCAATTTGTTCCACTTCTTTAACCCGTTCTCGTTCGCTAGAAGAAAGTGCCAAGGGGTATAATTTAGTTAGGTCGATTTCCCAGCCAGCACGAGCTATGGCAGGTGTCAGGCGATCGCTAGTTTGATTGGAACAGCGGTATTGAACTGAACGTACCAACTGCTGGAAACCTAAATTGCTGGTTAAACCTTCTTTAAGTACACCGCGTCGAGATATCAGCACCGAAGCGTTGCGATGTCCTAACATGACAATAGCAATAGTTTTGCGCTTGAGTGCGTTTTCGTTAGCATCCAAATAATTGAGATATATTCCCGCACCTTCCGGTAAGCATTGAAAGTGGACGATTTCCGCAGATATTTTCCCAGAAGGGGTGGAGAAGTTTTTTGCCTGGGATAAGAGTTTTGTTTGGAACGTTTCGCGATCTGCAAACTCGCCCGGAGGTAGCACTACTTTGACTGCTAGTTTAAATCGCTCTTTCAATTTCAACTTTAAAGCCATCACCCAAATAGCTGCCAGTGCTTTGTAGGTAGCAGCTTCTACTTTAGATTCTGCCAATCTGTCGTTAGCTAAAAATTGAGTTTTTGCTAAATATCCGACAGCGTGATACTGCCCGTTGCAGCCTACCCAGCAAGTATCTTCTGGTTCGGCTACTGACAGTTTTAAGGTTTGAAATTCTGATTGAGAAGATTGGGTAATTTCGATTACTTCTGGCTCCATAAATCCGCTATGAGCTTTCCCAGAGATTGAAGAGTAAATGAATTTACTACCTTCGCCTCCGGTATCTAAAGCCAGCATTGCATCTGGCGTTATCAAGGTTTCTTTTGACATCAAACACCTCCTTAATTTCAAATTTCTAGCTTTTTCCCACTACTTTCCCAAAGTATCCCCTGCTTTTACCTGGCATCGTCTTTCACCAGGCGGATTTTACCGTTTGACCATTAATCCTGTATTCTCGCCAGCTACTTTAAAAAATTTGGATACTTTTCGGTAATTTTCTCCAGTAGAGCGAATATCAGGGGATTTTCGCCCGAAATCAGGTTTATTCATTTGACAACAACCGTTTTTAATTTATCTCTACGCCGTCAGATAGAAAGGGTTTCCATCTTTTAACATACGTAAAGCAAGTAATAAAAATCTAGTAGAATCTGCCTTAAAGCGCAGGGCTAAAACTACGGTAATTTGACAGGATGGAATAAATAGTTGCAGCTAATTGGGCTAAGTCGTTAGTAATTCAATTGTTTAAGCTATGACAGATATTAAAGATTTAACCTGGACAAATGGTGACGAACATTCATTGAAAGCTTTGTGGGAAGCTGTTCTCGATCGCTACGAAGAAGCCAAAGGTCGAAACCCGGATTTTATGCCGATATTTCAGTTAAGAGAAAGCTACAAAGGAACGGAATACAGTATTCACTTCATTCCAGATGAAGAGAAAGGAACGGAGTTACGAAAAGTTATTGAAGAACTGGGTACAAAAGGATTTCCTGTCAGTAGTGAATGGAAACCGATTGAAATATTGCCAAGTTATTTAGGAACGGAACTGGATTTAATCTTTAATAGGTTTCCAGACCAAACTGCACTAGAAACAGAAGTAACAAATTTGGTGCAGTCTAATTTAAAAGCACAACCCTCCAAACTTCCCTCTCTCATCGGTTATTTTTCTAGCTTATTGACTACTATGGCGTATATTTTTACGCCAACTATTGTAGTTATGTATTTCATAATTAGCGGTCAATCCAATTATTCCCGTTTACATAATATTTTTCAGACAATTACCATTAAGTCAACAAAGCAACCTGACAAAGTTACCTGTGCTAATAATAAATGCGATCGCCAAACGTTTACCTACTTAATCAAAGGTAAAAATGGAGAAGTAACCACTGTCAATATAGAAGGAGTAGCTGATAAATAATAGTAACAGTGCTACAGGTTAACTAATAGTTATCCAACCATGATACCGCAAGCAACACTCAGAATTAAAAAGCTGAAAAGTTGGAAGTCGCTTGGCGTAGCAGCGAGTCACGACATCAGAAGTTTTAATACACCTAATGCCGATCCTTCGCGTAAGGTAGTTCTGCTTGCTGGCGAGGGAACGAGTGATGGTACGGTGAATTTAGCTTTAGAGAAAGTTGGCAATCAAAAACTTAGGAAAAATGCGGTTGTTGCGGTAGAGATTGTTTTAGGAGTTTCACCTGAATACTTTCGTCCTAATTCTCCTCACTCTTATGGTGAGTGGGATATTCAACGCTTAGAAGCTTGGCAGGAAGTTAGTAATCAATGGTTAAAGGAAAGACTTCAAAATCGCATTCTCCAAACGACTTTGCACTTGGATGAAGCTTCTCCCCACATCCATTGTTTATGGATACCTTTGACAGAAGATGGAAAACTGAGTTATTATCAAACAGAATTTGGCGGTGGTAGAAGCAACTTATCTAAAATTCAAGATAGCTATGCTGCTGCTGTTGCTAAGTTGGGGATAGAACGAGGGATTAAAGGATCTAAAGCTAAACATACTAAAATTAAGAAATATTACCAAGCTGCTAATCAAGATTCTTTAGAAATAAACTTAGAAAAGTTGTTACCTTTACCAGTAGCAGGTGAAAATGCTGCTAGTTATAGGGAAAAAGCGATCGCACTCCTAACACCCCATTTAGATATCATCAATCACCAGTTAGTTCATCGTCAGTGGTTGTTTCAAGAAAATGAGAAAGAACGCTCAAAAGCGATATCCAGCGAACGAGAACGACAAAAATTAGAACGCCGTCTTCTAGTTGAACGAGAACCGTCTTTAGAAGCAGTAGCTTGGGAATTGGGTTTTGATTCGGTGTTAGGAAAAACAGGTATTTGGAGACGAGGTAAAAGCATTATCAAGATTGAGGAGAATCGGTTTTATTTGAGTGAGGAAAAGCGAGGAGGTGATGGTGCGATCGAGCTGGTAATGCAAGCTAATAAGTACAATTTCGAGCAAACAGTAGCATGGATGCAAGAACGGTTTGAACAAAGCGAAATCTTGTCAGCGGCGGCGCAATATGCTCAAACAAAAACCTCAGCTATTCTTGAGAAAGAAATTTCCTTTCAGTTTGTGCAACCTGTACAGGATGATAGTCAATGGCAGCGAGTATATTCATATTTGACTAAAACCAAAAAGCTGTCTTCTGAAATTGTGAATTCGCTACATGAAAAAGGCATTATTTATGCCGATCGCCATGCCAATGCTATTTTATTGTATCGCGATTTTGATGAAAGTGATACTATTACTGGTGCAGCTTGTATGAGAAGTGATGGTAGCATGGAAATTGTTCCCGGTACTCATCGGAGAAGAGGTTGCTTTTGGGTAGGAACGGGTGGAAGAGAAAGCGAATTAATAAAAAAAGCAGTAATTGTAACTGACTCGATTGAAGTGCTTTCTATGGTAACATTATCTAAACAGCAAGAAGAGAAAACAATTTATTTAGCTGTGGATGACGTGCGCTGCTTACCCTCTAGATGGTTACAACAGATACCAGAAGTAATTGTAGCTGTTGGTAAAAGCGTTGCTGAAAATGAAATAGCTGCTGAAATTTCAAAAGTTTTGCCAAATTCTTTTAGAGTTTTACCTTCGACAGAGAGTTGGAATCAACAACTTCAATTATCAAAGCGAGCTTCGGAAAGTATATTATTAGAACGGTGATGCTAAAATATATAACAATAATTACCATAAACTGCCATAGTAAAATCAGTAGCGATCGTTCTTTCATTTTGAATTTTGAATTTTGAATTTTGAATTACATACTTACTGGCGAAGTCGAATGTAATCAGACCCTACCCACTCATCCCAAATATCCGGGTAATCATCATAACTAACTAAATGCAAACCATACCAAGCTTTTTTCACCTTTGCTGGATACCATTCTGCATCAGATTGAGCTTCTACTTCATCACCAACTGCAAACATATCAGGCGAATAAAGACGAATGCGTTCCGGTTCTACCCATTCCTCTGATTGGTCATCAATATATAAAACTCTTACTTCTGAACTGTTATTTTCTAACGTTTTAGCTTTATACCAATCACCTGAATATTTTACCTCTACTCGCTTACCTTCAATCGGTTCTATCTCATCCGAAACGCTGGCAAAAACCATTTGGCTATCGAAATCGTTAGTAGTGAGAAACATCGATTTTTGCTCCTCAATAAATGCCATTTCCAATTCAGCGTAACGTGCTAAATCGTACAGCGTAATTACTCCATCCTTATCCAAATCTACTACTGGGTCGCCCAACAAACCTTTATACAAAGATTCTGTAAAAGTCCAATCACCCGTCGAAGTATTATGAGTATAGGCGGAACTAATACAAGCATAAGAAATCTCGCTATCTCGCCGTTTCAATTCGTCAATTAACCCGCCTGAATAGCAACAATCAGCTAAAAGCAACACTTTTGAACCATTAAAATTATCCTCAATGTCATCAAAAATGCTAGAGATAAACCAATAATTATCGCGGTCTTCTCCATTAGCATCATAATTAATAAAGTAATGTTCCCCCGTATCGCTATCCCAATCACCGTGACCTGCAAAATATAAAATAAATAAGTCATCTTCTCCGGTGTTGGCTAACAGTTCTGTTAAACTGTCTTGAATTGCTTCTATAGTGGCTTCGCTATCTTGCAAATAGATAATTTGTTCCTCTGGGAGTCCCGCCACCTGGAAAAATTTTACTAATTTTTCGTCAAAACGTCCTTCTACAGCATCGGGAAAACCGGGCCAAACATCAGAATTTTCCCATTCTAAAATTCCGACCGCAAAAAGCCAACTTCTCTGGGGTTTCCAATCTGCTGTTATCATTTTCAAGCAATTTATTGCTAGCTTATATTTTCTATTTAAACCTATTTGGTAAGAAAAGCAAAGATATTTATCGCCAGTCAGTCCGCATTAAAAGTACGATAATAATCACAACCGGAAATATTAGCACGTAACGCTCGCTCGTTTATCATAGTATCAAATTTTATTCGTTCAGGCGATCGCTCATCTTCTCCAATTCGGAAAACACCATTTCCCATCGGTACTAATACTTCTCCATCTCCCCAAACTGGGTAAATTATCCACAACTTATCCTTACGTAAAATAATCCGAAAATTAGAGTACCAGGGATTATGAGAACGATAATGTCCTGTATAAGCTAGCCATTCGGAAGGATAATTAAAACTTCTTGGCCCAGTATAGCGATCGCTCGTATACCACTCAGACCTATAAAACACTTCTACTACTTGATTATCCGACCGCTTAAAAGTTAAAAGGAAAAGGGCAAAATCGGGATGATTGGCATAAAAGCTATCCCCATAACGCCGTTCTAAAATAATGCGATTGCCCTTATAATCTAAAATTAAATGTTGATTTTCAGCTAACAAGGTAAGCTCTTTGTTATCTCCCAAATAACTACCCGCATAATCAGCAGCATTATCAATCTCTATAGGATTATTAATCGCAGGTAATGAAGGTAATTCTCTTTCGTTAAATGCAGATTCAACTAATTGCAGTGCTTGTTTAGATATTTCAAAAGGATTACCCGGTCTGTTGCACAAGACAAGGACTCCCAACCCATTATCCAAATCGATCGTAATATTGGAAAGATGACCGCTCATTTCCCCGTCGTGGAAGATATAATTGCGGTTATTAAACTTACCGATCGCTAAACCATATCCATAATAATTATCTACCAATTCATCGATTTTAATTAGTTGCTGAATTATTAAATTAAAACTGTCTTTTGAAATAATTTGCCCTGATGGTGTACGTCCTTTATTTAATAACATTCGCAAGTAAACTGCCATATCCGCAGGTGTAGAAGCAATGCTACCATCACCAGCACCATATTCTAACCAAGTCGCAGGTACAAGCGGGTAATTGCGCGAGAAAGGACGGTCATCATAGAAACGTTGATAGCCTACTGCTAATCGGTTTCGCGTTTCGTGCGTAATTACTGGTTCGGTATTTATCATACCTAAAGGTTGGAGAATGCGTTGGCGCAAAATATCTCCGTAATTTTTACCGATTAAATCTTCTAAAAGACAGCCAAGTAATTTATAACCCACATTAGAATAATGAAAATATTCTCCCCGTGGTGAAGTAGCTTCTGTTTCTGCTAAAGCGACAGCTTCATAGCGAGAACTAGGTGTAAAATCTCTACCTGTAATAATACCCGCCGTATGGGAAAGTAAATGATGAACGGTAATCGGTTCGTAAGCAGATTTTACTTTAAACCAGGGTAGATATTCAGTAACGGGTGCGTGTAAGTCTAATTGTCCCGCTTCGTGTAATTGAAGTAAGGCGATGCTGGTAAATGATTTACTAACTGAAGCGATGGGAAATAAAGTTTCGGGAGTGACGGGAATATTAGCAACGATGTCGGCTTTGCCATAGGTAGAAAGATGCAGCAGTTGTTCTCGATCTGTAATAGCAATAGCTAAGCCGGGAGTATGATACTCCTCCATTTTTTGTCCTATGAAAATATCGAGGAGAGATAATGCTCCTGAAAATTTATTCATCTGTTATCTTAGCTATTTTTTCTTCTAACCTTTCCAAATATTCCATTAACAGCAACATGGGAATAAATGAGATTACCTCATCACCTTCTCGATAGCGAAACATCTTGGGGATACAACCAACTTCTACCGTAGCTTTTTCATTTTCATAGCGCGGTGTATAGTCGATATTGCCATAAATTTGATTGTCCTGACAACCAGCGAGTACCGCTGCGATAATATTTCCGTGGCTAGCAGGTTGGTCAGTGGTGCTAAGCCAATGACCCAAGTACAATACCTCGAAGTGGTGATCATCTAGGTGGCGACAGCGTTGGGGTTCGAGTGTCGTCCACTGGACAAGAAGGGAATGCAAATCAGGGTCGGACATCGGTTGATAAGCGAGG
Organism: Argonema antarcticum A004/B2; assembly: GCF_023333585.1. GTDB lineage: Bacteria > Cyanobacteriota > Cyanobacteriia > Cyanobacteriales > Aerosakkonemataceae > Argonema > Argonema antarcticum. Next base: position 4,903 of record NZ_JAIQZN010000092.1, on the reverse strand, counting down.
TTACAGCTATACTGTAGCAAGTGAATAAGCGATCGCACTAAAAAAATCCCAGCTTCTTGGCTAGGAGGAGCGAGAGGGAATTCTTTCTGAGTTCGAGTCAATTGCTATTTAACAAGAGTGTTTACATCACTACCGATAGTTGCTCCACAACCTTGACTCTTCCCTTACAAACAGCACGCAGTAAGCGGTCGATCGCGCTACGTTCTTCATGGCCGAGCGATTCATCTAAAAGTGCTGCCATCAATCCGTAGCGAGCGTGTTAAAATTCCAGAGGTAGCGGCTTGTGCGAATAATTCAGAAACAGCGGTGGGGAGAAGGTTTACCTTACAGCATCTTTGTCACTCGAACTCTATATCTTTAATATCGAGTAAATTCCCAATGGAGTTGGTGATTGAATTAGTTGGTAAAAAGTGATTGTTTGCGATAGTTTTTGTGAGAGAAAGCGAATTAAGTTTGTGACCAGAATAAAATAAGTACTGTGAGCGCGATATGGCTGACGCCACGCTTTGCGATCGCATCCTACTATTTTCCACACCTAACGTAAACTGACTATGAACACGAACAAGATAAACAACTTCACCAATTCCCTCGTCACCATTCCCCTCCTATCCCTTTCGGTAGTAGGTCTAAACTTGCCACCAGTGGCTAACGCCACCACCCTGACACCCAAAAACACTCAAGCATCTCAAACACACCAAGTTGCTCAACAAACCACTTGCGCCGTCATCAACATTCAAACCGGACAACTAGCACTCCGTTCCGCTCCCAACGGTAATTCCAGAGCGGGTCTAGATAACGGCGATACCGTTGCCCTAGTCAGGCGAGGGTCAGCCCCTTGGGTGTACGTCCGCGTTCTCGCAAGGCCAAACGCCAGGGTGAATGGTTTGGAAGGCTGGGTCAATTCCAACTACTTGTCTTGTAGTGGAGGCAGCAACCAAAATACATCAAGGGCTTGCAACGTGGTAGGAATTCAAAGCGGACAACTGGCACTTCGATTCACCCCTAATGGTAGAACCAGAGCCGGATTGGATAATGGAAATCAAGTCAGACCAATCAGAACAGGGCCAGACCCGTGGCTGTACGTCCGCGTCATCCAAGGGCCAAACCGATCGGTAAATGGTTTGGAAGGCTGGGTGAATAGCAATTACTTAGCTTGTGATTGACCTAAAGCGCTCCCGTTATTTCCTCTAATTCGAGCAACTGTCTATTTAGAGATGGCTGTGTTTACAGGAATACAGCCATCGATTCGCTAACAGTTTTAGATGATTATCCTATTGGCAAGCCAAAGCAGCAGTTTGATGGACATCAACACCCAAAAAGAAGAATTTAGCTATGCTTATGTCTATGGGGTAGCAGCAGCCGCCGGATACTCATTCCAGATAGCCCCGCGCCCCTTAGATGCAGAAGGAGTCGATGTAATTATTACAGGTTTGGGAGCGTCAAATTCAACCCGCCGCCCCCGCCTAGATGTCCAAGTAAAATGCACCTCCAGAGATTTACTGGATAAAGAAGTTATTAGATATCCCTTAGAAGTGAAAAACTATGAAGAATTAAGGCTAGAAAATCCTTTCGTTCCTCGCATTCTTATTGTTGTCTTAGTACCAGACAGCCAAGATGATTGGTTGCGCCAGTCTCAACAAGAACTGTGTCTTCGCTATTGCGGTTATTGGGTATCACTGCGGGGGCTACCGCCCACTCAAAATCAAAACACTGTTACCGTTCAAATACCCACTCAAAATATTTTTAACAAAGACGCTTTAAAAACTCTCATGCAGCGCATTGATTCAGGAGAACTCAGATGATAGTAACACTCCGTGACCCCAAGATTATCAAAACCTTAGAACCGCCTCAAGTTGCTGCTTACTTAAAATCACACGGATGGCAAGAACAAAGTCGAGACGGTGAAAAATCATCTATTTGGACTCGTAAAAATGAAGCTGGCGAAGAATACGAAATTTTGTTACCTCTCCAGCCAGAAATCAGCGGTTTTGCCCTGCGGATGTACGAAGTCATGTCAACACTAGAAATTGCCGAAAATCGCTCTCAAATTGAAATATTGGCTAACCTAATTACCTCGCTTCCCAATACCACTATTCAAGGAGTTGTCATGCAAATTTACACACCTAATGCTGACAAAGTAAGTGGAGAGATTGCATTACTTGGGGTAGTTGTGGATCGACTGCGGAAAATACAAACCGAACTAGCAAATCACGAATATATTCTAGCGATCAAAGCTTATCAAGAGCATTTACCTATCGTTTGTACGGGTGATTTAATCAAGGAAAAAAATAACTTTATTCTCAAGAAAGTTTGTGATTTTAATTTGGATGAAACATGGCAGAATTAATCGAGGATATGACTTGATATTTTTTTGACCCAAATTATCTGCTAAACCCGCCCCAAATGTCGCGACCTGAAAGAAAATCATTTTATTGTACCATGACTCGGCTGCAAGCCGCTGTAATTTAAGAGTTGACCGGGTGTTTTAGCCGATAGAAATGGGAAAATGGTTTAGGGTGGTTACATGGGTTGAGGATTAGACCAGGGTAGCACCTGCGATCGCGAAAGATATTGCTCGACAAAAAGCACAACTAAGAAAGGCGCTTGACGCACATGGCCCATTGTGTCGTGCAGATGGGTGTTCCTTTCGTCCCACAGTTAAACAGTTCCGCTCTAACAAGTAAATACTGTCAGTACAGTCAAACCTTTTTAGTTAATAAAACATCTATCTAAAGATAGATGTTATTTATAAATATTAAAATTTTGGCAATTAACAGCAGTAAATTCACATCAAATCTTCTTTTCTATCTACCTTTTGACAGATTTATAGCCACCTGGAAATTACAGCGAATACTAAGTCATTGGCGCATTTAAGGATGAAAACTCCGTGATTTCTCTTAAAGCCAGCTCATTAACGCCAGAAACCCCAATTTTTTATCTAAGTACCTACCGACACCAAAAATTCACTTTACCAAACTTTTACACAATTTCCGTAAATCTAACAATTGTGCTGACTAGCTCGCCGTTTTAAAGTTTTCTTTATTATTATCATTTGCTCAAAAGGGCAGACGGCCAAACATATCGCGCTTGTTTTTACATCTATCGATATGTTTTGTCCGACTTGCTTTATAGCCGCCAGCAATTTTTTTTTAACTGGGTGCAAAAAAAGGTAACTTATGAGCGGTTTTGATGCGGGAATATTTACAGTCGGTACGACAGGAACACTTAGCTTCGATTATCTATTAGATGGCGGTTCCTATCAAGGACAACTAGCAATATTCAACCTCCAAGGCATAGAGCAATATACCCCAGGTTCCACAGCCTTTATTCAAGAAGCGGCGCGTCGTGCTTTAACCGAAAGCAATTTGGGTCATGTAGTAATCGACGACATCACCGTTGGTGCTAAATTCAAAGCCAACATCCCTTGGGAAGGCGACTCAAACGAACTTGCTCAGAAGGGTGGGTGCGATTGCGCGGAGCGCAATCGCTCTTTCAAGCGAGCGCACGGTGGGTCGGATAGGCCAAACAAGAAAAGAAGAATTAGAGACAAGACAGTGAGAGGGTAAAATAGTACCTCTTAGAATTAAAATAACAGGCATTATTCCAAACTATAGAGATGAAAAAATTAGAAGCAAAAATTACTCGACATTTGTAATAAGACCTACTCAAAAAATTAGTTTTACTTCTTCAAAATGACGGTCACTATAAATAGGTTGGTTTTCCAGAGCTACCCTGGCAGTTTCTAAGATCACAGCAGCCAAAGGTGGCAATTGAAAGGATTGTTTAATTCGGTCTAAAACGTAGCGATAAAAATTGACGCTATTCTTCCGACAAGTGTCCACCAAAGATAAAAATATCTCCCAAGCACGAGTTCCCTCGGCAGTGCGCGTGCCATTAGAGATCTTGCGTTTGATTACATACTCTCGTAACGCTCGTTCAGCCTCATTATTATCCAGTGGCACCACTGGATAATCTAAAACTAATAGCAGTTCTTGCTTTTTCTGTTTGGTCAGAGCAATTCTATCAGCTAAAGCTTGATATGTTGGCCGCTGTGAAAACAATCGGTCAAATTCATGATTGAGAATACTTTTAAATTCTCTGGTCGGCTGTCGCTGATATAATTTTAACTTTTGATAAAATTCCCAAAAGTCCGTCAAAAATTTTTCTCCCATCCGGCGATGAGATTTCAGGTAAGGAGTTAGCTTTTCGTAAAGTCGGCCTTCATGTATCCAGCATAGCGCTCGATGGGTAGTTAATTGACTAAATTGACCTGCATTATCACTCACTAAAATTTTGATGTAATCTCCTAAATCCTGATTAATTATGTCTGCTTGTGCTTCTGCTCCAGCAATAGATTGTCTGGGCTCCTCTAGCTGTGAGAGAAGAAGGCTTACCGTTTCTCGATTTTTTCGTTTATTGGTAAAAAAGCTGGTATAGTAAGGATTGCATAAAGTCATCACATAATGGTTTTCACCATTAACCCGCATCGAAGTATCATCAATATGTTGGTAAGATGTACTAGCTAAACCTGCTTTTAATACAGCCTGATGTTCAACTTTAAACTGCTCCAAGTGCTTGTGTACTAAGATATTCGATATCTCTCCGGCTGAAATTACTATCCCTTGGGACTGGAGCAATTTGAGTATTTTCTCTTGTGGCACTCGTAGCTCGAAATAAAGCATGATTACGAATGCCCTCAATTCGCTCCCATAGCGTTGCCCCTCTAGTTCTGTAGGTAGATCGGCTTCATACAGAGTTTTTGTACTTTCACAATATAAGCGTTCTAACCGATATAAAATATTATCTCTTTGGAATAAGATATTTTGAATTAGTACTGGACGATAGCCACGATGTCTTAGCTCTGTCGGTAGGAAAGTGCGATCGCACTTTATTCTTTCTTCTC
>NZ_JAIQZN010000091.1 GCF_023333585.1 Argonema antarcticum A004/B2 | reverse complement strand
CATGTAGCAGAAGATGCCGATCAGGAAGTGGAATATCACTAGCTGGTATGGGCCACCGTTGTAGAGCCATTCGTCTAAGCTGGCTGCTTCCCAAATTGGGTAGAAGTGCAAGCCGATGGCGTTAGAGGAAGGAACTACTGCTCCTGAGATGATGTTGTTTCCGTAGAGTAAGGAACCTGCGACTGGTTCGCGGATGCCATCGATGTCTACGGGAGGAGCGGCGATGAAGGCGATGATGTAGGCGGTGGTGGCGGTTAGGAGGGTGGGGATCATCAGGACGCCGAACCAGCCTATGTAGAGGCGGTTTTCGGTGCTGGTGACCCACTCGCAGAACCGTGACCAGACGTTGGCGCTGGAGCGCTGTTGAATGGTGGTGGTCATCTGTTTATGATTGCTATGTATTTTTCGAGGTGCGAGGTAGTGTTTTTTCTACCTGTTTATAGATTAAGCTACTTGTTTAGTTTTGTAAAGGGGTTATTGACATTTGTTTTGATTGTTTAGCTTTATGAGTGTGATTAAGGGAGCTTATACCAGGTTCGGCAACTCTTGAAGTCAAACCGCAGAGATAGTCCCAAACTTAATACCTGAGAGGGCTTGCTTCATATCCAAGGCCAAAAATCGCTTCATTGGCAGATAAACCCAGTGAATAGTCCTTTGGGTATCCTGGCAGGTTTTTTGAAATCCTATAGCCCGCCGCATTTCTTCATAGACAGGATTGAGCGATATGGTATAAAAATCGCAAAGATTGGGGAAGTCAGCCTGCATCTGCACCAAAGTCTTCTGTACATCCTCCGCAAATTGACAAACAGTAGCTTGCTGTATGTAAGGGTTATCGATAATCCAAGCCCTTACGTAAACACAAGTGCAATCTAGATCTCCTGGATGAGCCATTTTGAAGCTATCGGTCTGGATATCTGAAGTTATGAAGCGCGTTTTGTGAGGCGGGAGAAAGAAGTTCGCCTCCGATTCGCTGGCTGTGGGGTAGAGAATGTAGATGCCGACGGGATTTTGATTGTCGCAACGACGCAGCACCCGCATACCTGTGGAGTATTGCCCAGCCCAAGTACGCAGTACTCTGACCAGCTTGTGAGGAGTAGTAGAGCTATCTTTTGCCAATCGGTTATAGTAGTGAGCGATCAAATTGGCAATGGGAACGCCGTCTGTTTCGGGGTTGAAGTTGTCTATCTCGATTTGTACGGGTTCTGCTGGCTTCAGGGAGTTAGCCAGTTCGGGTAAAGGCCGAATTTCGATACAAATAGTTTGGCCGTCGAATTCTTTTTCGAGCAAACCGATCGCAGCTAGTTGGTCTATCATCATCCCAGCCGCGCGATCGCTCCCTCGCTCTTTGTCAGCGTAAAATAACTCCGCAGCCTCTCTATGGGTACAGGAAACCGCACCTTGCGGCATATCCAGTTGAGTCAACGGTTGCACCAGGCGCTTTCCTCGTTCGTGCTGCTGCTTGAGCAGTAAATACGCCCACAACCGGACAAAGCACTCCGCCCGACGGCGGGTAAGTCCAGCCTGCTTGAAAAGCCTGGAAACATAGCTGTGCTGTTGCTCAAGGGGAAACCACTTGTCTAAGTATTCGGGTTTCATACGATCGCACTTTTAGTAACGGTATCAAGAAGCACCCCAACGGGTGAACTGTTTCACGGCAACCTGGCCGAAAATTTAGATCGAAGCATCTGCTTTTAGTTTACTCCCAAAAAAAACTTCACCTTACTTCAGGTCGATTCCTCCCCCTTCAGCATCTCCGGTTTAACTTCGACAGTCTGGAGATGTATGCGGCTTACTCATTGCAGCTTCATTTTTAAGGCGATGACAATAGCCTTAGATTTGAGGACGATGACAAATGAAAGCTAATTCACTCACCTTAACTGCTTCCCAAGAGATCCCCACGCTAAGTTCAAGGACAAATCATCGCTTTGCAACCGAACCCGTTTCGCAACCAAAGCCGGATAAATTAGAAGCTAACGGCGTTGCGACACTATTCGATTCACCCTGGATAGCCTTGGCTGAGTCATTGCGGGAAGGGGTCATGGTGATTTCCCGCAACACCAAACCGATGTACCTGAACCAGCAAGCCAAGGGAATCTGCCAAAAATTGGCTATTATGGATCGCTACAGTGGGAGTATCCCTGCCGTGATTTCGGAAATTTGCCATCGCTTAATCAGAAATGGCAACTCCGACACTACACCTTTAATGGTAGAGTGCGAAACTGCTGAGGAAGAGACTATTCGCATCCGCGCCAGTTGGCTAAACTTGGGGTTAGGTGACGCCACCAGCCAATACATCTTGGTGTTCTTGGAAAACCGCAACCAACTCTTGCAAGAAGAAATACAGTTTGAACAGCAAAAATACCACCTAACCGATCGCGAAATGGAAATCTGGTCGCTGCTGCGTCAGGACTACAGCTACCAAGACATCGCCAAAACATTACAAATCACTCTTAACACAGTGAAAACCCACGTCAAAAACATCTATGCCAAAAAACGTTGGAGTCAAGTAAAAGAAATAAGGGAAGTCTCTTGATTAGTTGCAAAAACTTGGCTGGGCAAATCGATTTTGGATTTTGGATTAAAATTGTAATCCAATCTCTAAAATCTTAGATTTGTTAAAATTTTGATATTTCGTGTTCTTTCTACCAGCAGATGACATTATCCTTTTCCCGCTCCATCACCTACAGCCCAGCCTACACCCTAGTTCCTACTTATGAATGCTTTAATCGATGTTCGTACTGCAATTTTAGAACAGATCCCGGTAAAAGTCCCTGGCTGACATTGACGGATGCTGAAAAAGTGCTGAAATCCCTTCATGATAAAGGGATTTGCGAAATTCTCATTCTCAGCGGCGAGGTACATCCCCACTCGTCACGGCGACAAGCTTGGTTTCAACATATCTACAATTTATGCGAACTAGCGCTGTCAATGGGATTTTTACCCCATACCAATGCTGGGCCGATCGGTTTTGAGGAAATGGCAAAACTCAAGAATGTTAATGTTTCGATGGGGTTAATGTTAGAACAGCTAACACCTAAGTTATTAGATACCGTTCACAAGTACGCTCCCAGCAAATTACCCGCACTTCGCCTGCAACAGTTAAAATGGGCGGGAGAGTTGGGCATTCCATTTACCACTGGCTTGTTATTCGGAATTGGGGAAAGCGAGGCGGATTGGTGGGAAACTTTGGAGGCAATTTGCCAAATTCACCAACGCTATAATAACATCCAAGAAGTGATTTTACAACCTCACAGTCCCGGCAGTCTACAAACTTTGGATGCGCCAGCTTTCGATCCGCATCAATTACCCGAAGTAATAGCAAAAGCTCGTCAGATATTGCCATCAGATATTACTATCCAAATTCCGCCCAATTTGGTCAAAGAACCAAGTTGGTTATTAGCTTGTTTAGATGCGGGTGCGAGAGATTTGGGAGGCATCGGGCCAAAAGATGAAGTGAATCCCGATTATCCACATCTGCAACATCAGAAATTGCAAGAAATTTTATTGCCTGCGGGGTGGGAATTGGTAGCGCGTTTGCCAGTTTATCCGCAGTACGATCATTGGTTATCAGATGAATTGCAAAGAAATGTTAAGCAATGGAGAAGTGCGATCGAAGGCATGGATCTTAACCTTACCGATCGTCTATACTATGAGTAGAATGACGCTAAACAGGAAAATCCTTGGTAATGGTTCAAAATAACGCACTACTATGGATAACTATTATATAGTTCTGGTTCTCAGTTGTTCTTTCATTGCTCATACATTAGATTCTTTTGATTCCTTGTCTCAAGCCTAATTGAGATGCTCTTACCCTAGCAGCTAAACCGGATTTGGTATCATTCCCATATAAAAATAAAACCTTTCCCAAAACCCCTTAACTTACCCACCAACAACCATGACCAACCAAACCCCCAACTTCTACGCCCTCCTCATCGGTATCAATTTCTACTTCCCCCATCGCTTACCAGAAGGTAACTACTACAAAAACCTGCGGGGATGCGTCCAAGATATCAACCACGTCGAAACCTATTTAAAAGACACCTTCAACCTCACACCCGACCAAATTATTAAACTCACCGCGACTGCTTCCGACAATCCCGACCAACCCCAAGAACGCCCAGAACTCTTACCAACTTATGAAAATATCGTCGCCAAATTTAAAGAACTAACCGCCAAAGCCCAACCTCAAGACCGAGTATATATTCACTACTCCGGTCACGGCGGACGGGCGAAAACAATTTTTGAAAGCCTCAAGGGTTTTGGTGCTCTAGATGAAGCTTTGGTTCCCACGGATATCGGTCAACCAAACTCACGCTATTTACGCGATTTGGAATTTGCCAAACTCCTGGAAGAAATGGTGGCAAAAGAGTTAGTTGTAACCCTCGTACTCGATAGCTGTCATTCCGGTGGCGCAACCAGAGAAATGAGCGGAGATGACCGGATTCGCGGTGAAGGTTTTATTGATATGACTCTTCGACCTACAGATAGTTTAGTCGCACCGCTTCAGGAATTAGCACAAAACTGGCAAGCTTCAACAGAAAATAGCCGCAATATTACCGTCGTCAATGGTTTGTTACCAGAACCGAAAGGTTATACATTAATAGCAGCTTGTCAGGATCAGGAATTCGCTTATGAAAAGGTTTTTGAAGGGACGGAACGCAACGGCGTTTTAACTTATTATTTACTAAAAGCTTTGCGAGAATACGGGACAGAGATTCCTGTTAAAGACTTGTACGATCGCATTTCTAATCTAGTTCACAATGACTTTAAACGACAAACACCGATGTTGATTGGCGAGATAAATCGCTCTTTTTTGGGCAGTAAATCTGTCGTTGCTAATCGTAATGCTCCGGTGATGAAAGTAGATATTACCAAAAACAGAGTCCAAATACAAATGGGGGAATCGAGCGGTCTTAAAAAAGGAGCAGAATTCGATATTTTTCGATTCGGGACGCGGAAAAATGAGGACAGCGAACAGCGAATTGCTACGGTTAAAGTAGTAGAATTGGGCGCATCCGACTGTTGGGCAGAAGTAACACAGCTATTTGGTTTCAGAACAATCAATAATAAATTAGCAGAAGGAATGATTGAAATTGGTTCCCCTACGGTCTCTTTGAGTCCAGGGTTGAAACAAATTCGCAAAGTTCGCGTTCTTCTGCCTGACCCGTTACCGCAAATTTCTGGTGTAAATGTGGAAATGCTCCCAGATATCCTCAAAGCAAAAAAAGAGCAAGTTGAAGGTCATCGCTGGATAGAATTCTGTTCGGAAGATGAAAAAGATGAGAATGTGGATTATTTTGTTTCCCTGAATTCAGAAGGGGAATATTGGATTTTGGAGGAGAATAAAGAACTTGTTAAAAACCTTCTATTTCCCATCAAAGTTGATGAACCTGAAGCCACAAAAAGGCTCATTAATCGCTTAATTCATATTGCCAGATATGAGAGTATTTTGGAGCTAGATAATGAGGATGCTTCTGCTGATTTTAATGTTAATGGCAAACTTAAGGTTGAAGTGATTAAATCAGTCAAACGACAAGAGGTAGTTTTGAATGCTGATGGTCAGGTGCCGGTGTTGGAATCAGGTGAAAAAATTACCCTGCGAATGCACAATGAATCTAAGCAAGTTTTAAATATTTCGGCTTTGATGCTCCAGGCCGATTTAGGTATTGTCAAATTCTACCCTAAAAGTCTTGGTGGTGAACCTGTAGACCCCGAATCATCCAAAGACTATACGTTTCACATGGATTTACCAGAAAATTATCAGGAAGGGGTAGATGTCATTAAAGTATTTGCGACAGTGGATGCAACGAATTTTGAGTTATTAGAGTTGCCACCCTTAGACCAACCTCGTCCAGGAATTGGTGATAAAAATCCTACTACTGCGTTGGGAGAATTATTGTCAGCAGTGGTGGATGAAGATAACCCGCAGCGCAATATTAGGGTGGTGACTGATGCGAGTGAGGAATGGACGACGGAAAAGGTGGAAGTGGTGGTGAAAAAGAGTGTAGTTTGATTTAGGAAGGACGAAAGGTTTAAAGAACCTATTTTTCCAGAACTTACACAAGTAGAACATTTAAAAGAGGTACGTTATTGTGTTTTAGCGCTGAAGCGCAACAACGTACCTTTTTTAATGTGCTAGTTGCATAAATCATGTATGTGTTTAAGAAGCGGTATTACTTCCCTGATTGACAGTTGAATTTTCGGAGATATTTAAACTTTTTGCCCATGTCGAACAAATTCCTCCCGCTACATCTTTGGAAATCTTTTTAATAATTATTGAAGCAACAAGTGCTGCAATAGTTGGAGCTAATCCTAAACTAGATACCAAAACAGGTGCTAAAATTCCCGCCGCTTTGGTATAGTTTTCTTCCAATGCTTTATCCAGCGTTTATTGAGTATTTTTATCTCCTAGAGGAGTACACAAAATTTGGTAAGCTTCGGCATTAACTTTATCGAACACTTTTTGACCAGCTTGGATCGCTGCTTGGGAAATTGGCGCTCTCGTTTCAAATTCAAGATCGATCGCATCGAGAGAAACACCTCTGGGCGCACTTTTTCCTGTTAAATCTCCGCCCATTTCCTTAGAGAGCGTACCGAGTGTTTGCTACCAGTACATCTTCGTCAAGGTCATATATTTGCTGCGCGAGTTCATTGGCTTGTGTCATGAGTTAATCCTTTTTTGTGATGTTGCCTAATCTTTTATAGTAGTTTATGACTGGAGAGAATACAGTAGCGGCGGGGTTATAGATATTTTAATAAAAAAAATTCTACTTTTGGGGGAGGTAATCAGTTTGATTTACTTGCGTTTGAGGTAATCAGAACACATCTGTTTATCCTTTTCTGTCACTTCTGGGTTGGTGCTAAGATAATCGCCGATCCAGTTGCAGCCTAATGCCATCAGTTTATCAAAATCCCAAGACATTGAAGTCCACAGTTTGATGGTGTTGTCATAGCTAGCAGAAGCCAAAGTCTTGCCATCTGGACTAAAGGCGACGCTATAGACCCAATTGCGATGCCCGGTGAGGATGGCGATCGCTTTTCGGGTTTGTACGTCCCACAGTTTGATGGTACCGTCAGCGCTAGCAGAAGCCAAAGTCTTGCCATCTGGACTAAAGGCGACGCTATAAACCCAATCGCTATGCCCGGTGAGGGTAGCGATGAGTTTTTGGGTTGGCGGGTTCCACAGTTTGATGGTACCGTCATCGCTAGCAGAAGCCAAAATCTTGCCATCTGGACTAAAGGCGACGCTATTGACCTCTTTGCTATGCCCGGTGAGGGTAGCGATCAGTTTGTGGGTTTGCAGGTTCCACAGTTTGATGGTTTTGTCGGCGCTAGCAGAAGCCAAACTCTTGCCATCTGGACTAAAGGCGACGCTATAGACCGAATTGCTATGCCCGGTGAGGGTAGCGATCAGTTTGTGGGTTTGCAGGTTCCACAGTTTGATGGTTTTGTGGGCGCTAGCAGAAGCCAAAGTCTTGTCATCTGGACTAAAGGCGACGCTATAGACCGAACTGCTATGCCCGGTGAGGGTAGCGATCAGTTTGTGGGTTTGCAGGTTCCACAGTTTGATGGTACCGTCATCGCTAGCAGAAGCCAAAGTCTTGCCATCTAGACTAAAGGCGACGCTATTGACCTCTTTGCTATGCCCGGTGAGGATGGCGATCGCTTTTCGGGTTTGTACGTCCCACAGTTTGATGGTACCGTCAGCGCTAGCAGAAGCCAAAGTCTTGCCATCTGGACTAAAGGCGACGCTATTGACCTCTTTGCTATGCCCGGTGAGGGTGGATCTCGTTTGCAGGTTCCACAGTTTGATGGTGTTGTCATAGCTTGCAGAAGCCAAAGTCTTGCCATCTGGACTAAAGGCGACGCTACTGACCGAATTGCTATGCCCGGTGAGGGTAGCGATCAGTTTGTGGGTTTGCAGGTTCCACAGTTTGATGGTTTTGTCGGCGCTAGCAGAAGCCAAACTCTTGCCATCTGGACTAAAGGCGACGCTAGTGACCCAATTGCGATGCTCAATGAGGGTAGCGATCAGTTTTTGGGTTTGCAGGTTCCACAGTTTGATGGTGTTGTCATCGCTAGCAGAAGCCAACGTCTTGCCATCGGGACTAAAGGCGACGCTATAGACCTCTTTGCTATGCCCGGAGAGGGTAGCGATCAGTTTGTGGGTTTGCGGGTTCCACAATTTGATGGTTTTGTCATCGCCAGCAGAAGCCAATGTCTTGCCATCTGGACTAAAGGCGACGCTTCTGACCGACTCGCTATGCCCGGAGAGGGTAGCGATCAGTTTTTGGGTTTGCAGGTTCCACAGTTTGATCGTCTTGTCGGCGCTAGCAGAAGCCAATGTCTTGCCATCGGGACTAAAGGCTACGCTTCTGACCGACTCGCTATGCCCGGAGAGGGTAGCGATCAGTTTTTGGGTTTGCAGATCCCACAATTTGATGGTCTTGTCAAGGCTAGCAGAAGCCAATGTCTTGCCATCGGGACTAAAGGCTACGCGATAGACCGAACTGCTATGCCCTTCCAAACTATTGCGCTCTTTTACTTCGGAAACTGCTTGTTGCAGCGCACCCATCACTTGTCCTTTGATGTCTTTTGTCGTGTCGGCTGAAGCATCTAGTTTTTTTAAGGTTGTTCCGGCTTTCAATGCTTCCAACAGTGCTTGAAATGTCTGCCCTGAACGAAAAATTTCATTGGAAAAAGCACTTTCCTGGATGGTATTTGATAAATTATTAGCTTGAGTGACTTGCTTCCCGGCAAAAACAGTTGCCCCAGTTGCAATTAACATAGCCGCCCCAGCAAAAACCGACGTTCCAATTGTAATCCAGCGTGCCTTTTGCTGTGCCTTGGTTAGCGTCTGATTCGCTTCAGTCAAAATTTGATTAGCCTGTTTTTCAGCTTCAAATTTCCGTTCAAATTCCCGTTGTTGTACTTCCCGACTGGCATTTAAAAACTGATAATCCAAATTGCTCAAACTTTTACCTGCTGCCCAAATTTGAGCATCTTGCAAAGCCTGACCTCGCAAAAGACGCGATTCATCTTGATAATTAGAATTTACCCAAGCCCGAAAGCTTTCGTTATAAGGACGGAGCTTAGCTAAAGCTTTCTCTACCCAATCCAAATTAAAAACAGATTGATAAACTTGGTTATAAACTTTAAGTTTACCAGATTGCTTAACTACCAACCCTGTTAAGCGGAGTTCCATTTGTTCGGGACTATCATCAGCCGCAATCTCATCATGTTGCAAAATTTGCTGATATATTCCCAACAACCGACTTGCCCGTTGTTCGCTGCGTAAAATGCGATCTCGGATCGTCTTTAAATGTTCTGGTTCATCCTGTGCTTCCCAATTTTCAATCACCTTTTCTCTGACTATATTTTCTACCCGTTCAGCATGATTTATGATTGATGCAGAGTCGGCATAATTGAGAAGTAATTTACAAACTTTCTGCGTTAAAAATGGCTGTCCACCAGTCCAAGATAATACTGCTTCCAGGAAAGCTTGAGAATTTTCTGCTTGAGTTTCTAACCCGACTGCCAAAGGTTGCGCTTCTGCTAATTGAAAACCCGTTAACTCAATAGCCCGTCCAATATTAAACGGAGTACGAAGGTGATTACTAATTAGATCGGAAGGTGTTGCTACTCCAATCAAAGCAAAGGTTAGGCAATTATATTCTGGTTTATCTGCACGCTGGTTAAAACAATCGCGAATAACTGCAAAAAAATCATCAATATCAAATGGCAAAGCCAATACACTATCAATTTCATCAATAAATATCACGATAGATTTATCGATGAATTCCAGCAATACCTCTCTGATAAACTTGCTGAAGCGTTGAACAGGAGACACTAATTCATTACTTGTCCACCATTCATAAGAATCAAAATGATTGTAAAGTTCAAAACTATTCACCAGGGAGTCAATAATTCCAAAATACCACTCTTGAGGAGTAATATCTGACGTGCCAATTGACGTGATATCAACAGCAGCACAGGCAAATCCTTCTTGCTGCAATCTCGCCATTGTCTGCACCCGCAAGCTAGATTTTCCCATCTGTCGCGAGTTGAGGACGTAACAAAACTCTCCTGCTTTTAATCCATCATAAAAATCTCGGTCAGCTTGTCTCTTAACATAAGTAGGCGCATCAATAGGTAAGCTACCACCGACTTGATATTCATAATTTGAGGCGGGTTTATCATTCATTAACGAACTCCTAAAAATTAAATTATTTAAACAAAGTATGTTGTTGCGCTTTAGCGCGAGATCTGGCGCGTAAGCCCAACAACGTACCTAGAAATGTTTGATTTGCAAGTCTCATTAACGGACTCCCAAGCGGTCTTTAAAATATAGGAGATAAAGATTGCACAGAGGAATCACATCATTACCTCGCAACTCCACTAAACCCATACTGCGAAGCTTAAATGCTAGATTTGCTTCTAATCTAACCGGAGTGGAACTAGCAATTACTTGTTTCATTGCTGCTTCCAAATTTGGATCGGCAGTAAGGTTAATTAAATGATGGCGTAAATGATCGCCGTAAATTCCTTCTTCAGTAGGTGCAATTTGTAAAAATTCTTCTAAGGTTAAATAACCGCGAGCAATTTCATAGAGGGCTTTTCTTAATAGGTAAGGATGTCCGTCTACCATTCCAATCAGTTGTTCTATCTGAGTTACAGACCAATTCAGTTGATGTTTTTGGACTAACTCAACAATTTGTTGATGGTTAAATTCCGGTAACTCAATTGGTAAACCTACATTAAACGGCGACTGGTTGATATTGAGGGGAATATAAACTTCTTTGGAATGGGAAATTACTAAACGCAGCTTTTTCCAAGCTGGTTCGTTTTTCCCTTTTTCGTGCCACGCCCGCAGTAAACCAAAGAATTCCTGCGCTACTTGGGGATATTGAAAAACTCGATCGACTTCATCTAATCCTAATGTTAATGGTGTGGTAATTGTTGTTAACAGGTAGCGCTGAAAATAGTTACCGCATTTTTGTTTGCTACCCATGCCTTGTTTCCAGTAGTCTGCTACCCGGTCTTCTAAATTTAATTCATTGGTAATCTCACCACAAAACCATTGCAACAACTGTTCGAGATTGGTCAGAAAACTGCCATCCGCAGATTGAAAGTTTAAATAAGCAGTTTGATGGCCTTGTTCTCTTGCTTGGTATAAAATGTGCTGTAATAAAGAAGTTTTCCCCATTTGACGGGGTGATTTAATTCGGATCAAAGCTCCAGGTTTGGCAATAGCTTGGTAGCAGTCTGATTCGATGGGAGGACGATCGATATATAGGGGTGAATCTAAACTAACAGAACCTTCTGGGTTATCTAAATTGATGGGAGAAACGGTCGGCGCGGCAGGCGATCGCATATTTCCTACTGAAACTGGCGGAATTTCCGGCTTTGTAGGTTCTATCGGCTGAATTACTGGATTAGAGCTAGAAAAATCTGATTTCTTTCTCAGTACTGGCGTCAGTTCTTCTGAAATACCTGCCATGCTGATACTGACACAGCCAAGTTTATAGGCAAATTCTATAGTTTTACCAGCGCCTAATGCGTCGTAAAAACCTACGGCGAATTCCCGTGCAGCATTATCGCCAACGGCTTTGTTCATACCAATAACGTATGGTATATAATGTGCGATCGCATTTGCTTGCACTTCTGAATAACAGGCATTAAGCACCACGCATTCAACCTGATCCATAAATAATTCAAATAAGGCTGCTAACGCTTTGGCGCTTACCAACTTAATCTGCCCGTTTTCATCTTCTAAGGCTAAACCATCCTCTCCTGCACCATGCCCGGAGAAGTGAACGATCTGGGGATTATAATCTAATACTGCCCGTCGCATATCCGTAGGCGTTACTGCCCATTCTTGTTCTAATTGGAACTTGTCGCGCTTTTTAGAGCGTTGCAACCCATCTCCGATTTCCTGAACCTCTTGACCTAAGCGTAAAGGAGTGGAGTTCTTGGGGTTGGCTGCCAAAAACAGGATTCTTTTCTTCTTTCTTGCTGGGCTATTCATGAATTCGCTTTTGACTGAAAAAGAAAAACAGAATGGAGAAATCTATAAACATCTGCGATCGAATCCGGGATTGTAAAATTTTATATCAATGTAACTAACAATAAGTTTATTACATATTTTAACATATGCAGACAACATTATTTATTTATAATACAGAATAGTTGATGGATAGCTGGTGTCAGTATAGATTTAAGGAATTAATTAAAGGCAAGTTGCCTTGACCCAAAGCATTAAGCTTAGATGAAGAGTCTACTTACCGCAAAACCTGAGTAGATTTACTCATTGACAAACTGCTTATTCTTTGGATGGGAAAACTCCCTTTCTAGGGAACCTAATCATCACAAGTGGTGAATTTAATCATGGAAAACCAGATCAAAATCTTCAAAGACGGTAGTTTATATGAAGTAGAAGGTGAAGATGCAGTAAAGGCTACAAAAACTGAAGGGCAAGTGAAATTGCTAATTGAAGCTTTGCAATTCACCCAAGCCGAAACATTTGCGATCGCATCAGATAACGCAGTCCCACCCGAAGTTATTGAATCGAGAGCAGCCTTTAGAAAAATTAACGAAGAAGGATTAAAATTAATCAAATCCTTTGAAGGTTTGCATGAATTAAAACAAAGCCCTGCGGGAACATACGTAGAGGCATATCTCGATCCCGTGAACATACCAACTATAGGTTGGGGCTGCACAGAAGGAGTCAAGATGGGAATGAAAATTACCATCGCTCAAGCCGAAGAAATGCTCAAAAAACAAATGGCAAAATTTGAGACAGCGGTAGCTAATGCCGTGAAAATAGAGATTAACGACAATCAATACTCGGCTTTAGTTTGTTTTAGTTATAATGTAGGTGCCCGTGCCCTATTTGAATCAACCCTTTTAAAGTTCTTAAACCAAGGGAAAATTCAGGAAGCTGCCAATGAATTTTTGCGATGGGATAAAGCAGGCGGACAAGTATTTCTAGGTTTATCTCGACGGAGGAGAGCAGAACAAGCCTTATTTTTAAGCCAGCCTTGGTCAACAGCTTTAGACTGGAAACCAACTCAAGTTATGCAGCTTGCTCAACCCGGTCAACCGCTCCAGCAAGGGGATAATGTGCGTAAACTTCAGCAAGCATTAATTAAAGCTGGATTCAATGTTCAAGCTGATGGATTTTTTGGCGCAGGAACCGATAAAGCAGTGAAGGAGTTTCAAAAAAAGCAAGGTCTAACTGCTGATGGGATTGTTGGCGCACAAACCTTAGCTAAACTTGGTTTGTGAAGTTAATTTCAATCAACGAAAACTTGAATCTGCATTTTATTCACCAGTGTTGGAAATTAGAAAAATTAAGAGGTTAATATGAGTGACTCAATCGATTCTTCAGTTGAACAGGCAGATGACACGATCATTGAATCTTGTCTAGAAATTAATGAACTAGATGCAATTGAGGCGAGAGCGGGATTTAATGGTTTGCTCAAAGATGCTCCGAAAAATGTATCGACTTCCATCGTTAATGGACTATCTCAGCAACTAATATATCAGATCGATCTAATCGTTCCAGATGCTTTAGTAAGTTTTGACGATCTAGATGTCGATCTCGCAGACGCCGCTTTTCCATTTTTGCAGCCTCCAGCTAAACAAGCACTACAAAAAGCAATTCAATCCCGTGGGATTAAGCTTGTTGTTAATTCAGCCTATCGCACGATTGCTCAACAAATGCTGCTGTATAACTGGAGAGGTAGTAACAGCAATCCTGTAGCAAAACCAGGCTCAAGTAATCACCAGAGTGGTTTGGCGCTGGATATTAATGACCGTCAAGGCTGGCTACCCTTTTTAAAACCTTATGGTTGGCAACCTTTAGCAGGCGATCCACCACATATTGATTATAAAGGACAAGGCTTTAAGGATCTTCGTAAACAAACAATTTTAGCCTTCCAAAAACTTTGGAACAAAAATAATCCGAATGAAAAGATTGGCGAGGATGGCATTTATGCTGCGGGAGGACAAACAGAAAAAGCCTTAAATCGATCGCCGTCAACTGGCTTTGCTCATGCACCTTGGGATGATCGACCTAGAGTCTTACGTCTATGCCGACCAACGATGGAAGGATCTGATGTTAAAAAGCTTCAGGAGTACTTTAAAAACGCTGGGATGGCAGTTTCAGTCGATGGGGTTTTTGGCCCTGGGACAGACAAAGCTGTTAAGGAATTTCAACAGAAAAATAATTTGGTAGGCGACGGAATTGTGGGGGATAAAACACGCAAATTAATAGCTTGAAGCCTTCGTACCTATCAGCATGGTTGTCAATTCTTTCTATAGCTTTTAGTCCAGATGGTCAATATACAGGACTTACGCAAAGCCTCTATCTGTAGGGTGCGTTAGCGATAGCGTAACGCACGAGCCACCATATTTAGCGTCCCTGCGTAAGTCCTGTATAGCTAGGGACTAGGCTTCGACGTGAGACGTTCGGCGAGCGCTCAGGCTTCGACGTGAGCGCTCAGCGTTCGACTGAGCGCTCAAGCCGAAGGCCGAACGGGGCTAGGGAAAGTTTTGAGTTGTAGGGGCGGGTTTTGTTGATGATTATTGTGTTTCGACGCTTTCTTCACTGCTAAACCCGCCCCTACAGAGTTTTAAGTTAAAAGAAGTGATTAGGATCGGCGATGTTTTATTCTATTCCTATGGGTGAACATGGAAGCGATCGCCCTTTCCCCAATCGCAAATAATTAAAAAGGCGATCGCCCCTATCAATGACAGGACTTACGCAGGGACGCTAAATATGGTGGATGGTGCGTTACGCTATCGCTAACACACCCTACAGATAGAGGCTTTGCGTAAGTCCTGAATGAATCAGTTTAGCTACGTATTCAAGAAGTGCGATCGCCCTCCTCTTTTCCAGTTGGAATTTCAGAAACATTTAAATTCTTTGCCCATGTAGAACAAATTCCTCCAGCAATATCTTTGGAAATCTTTTTGATAATTAATGAAGCAACGATCGCAGCGACAG
Organism: Argonema antarcticum A004/B2; assembly: GCF_023333585.1. Taxonomy (GTDB): domain Bacteria; phylum Cyanobacteriota; class Cyanobacteriia; order Cyanobacteriales; family Aerosakkonemataceae; genus Argonema; species Argonema antarcticum. The sequence goes on along the minus strand of NZ_JAIQZN010000091.1, from coordinate 13,572 downwards.
CGGGAGCTAATCCTAAACTAGATACCAAAACTGGTGCTAACATTCCAGCCGCTTTGGTATAGTTTTCTTCTAATGCCTTATCCAGGGCTTCTTGGCTACTTAGATCGCCTAAAGGAGTACACAAAATTTGGTAAGCTTCCGCATTCACTCGATCGAACACTTTTTGACCAGCTTGTATCGCTGCTTGGGAAATTGGCGCTCTCGTTTCAAATTCAACATCAATTGAATCGAGAGAAACACCCCTGGGCGCACTTTCTCCTGTTAAATCTCCGCCCATTTCTTCAGAGAGCGTACCGAGTTTTGCTACCAGTACATCTTCGTCAAGGTCATATATTTGCTGCGCGAGTTCATTGGCTTGTGTCATAAGTTAATCCTTTTTTGTGATGCTGACTAACCTTTTAAGGTTACTTTACCTCTTGCATCGGTGCTAAGATGCTCAAGGAGATATTAAATGTTGGTACGATGTCGATCCTTTACTTAAAATAACTAAAGGATTTTAAGATAATTTAGCACATTTTAAAACATAATGAAGCAATAATAGGACTTACGCAAAATCACGAAAAATCAAGGATTGTAGGGGCGGGTTTTGAACTGGGGTTATCTGTGAAATCCTTAATTTATCGGCTAAACCCGCCCCTACACCTCTGACGGGGTGCGTAAGTCCTGAATAACTTAGCGATTGGGATAAAGATTTACCAGCAGACCCAGAAGAGGATTATCAAGCTTTCCGAGACTTCATTCAAGCTCAATAAAAAGAGCAGGTAAAGCAAATGCTCAATACTATACTAACAAAATTAGGATTTCAAAAATTGAGTCAGATATTGAAAAGCTGCTTAAATCTAATTGGCTTGACGCGCTAAATCAGAAATCATCAACTTTATCCCAGGATTAGTTTGAATCTTTACGGAAGCGATCGCCCTTCTCCTGTAAAATAGGAGCATAATACCCAAAAGCTTAACGATATCCGAAGATCGATCGCATCTTGTGGTATAAATACATCTAAAATAAATGAATTCAAATGCCCACTTCCTGAGCGAGGGAACCGATGATGAGCCTAAACCGCTACCAGGAGACAGTTGTTAATTGTAACAAAGCTCTAGGAATTCACGCCAATAATCACAAACTATGGTACGATCGCGGTGATGCTCTGGCTAACTTAGGTCGCTATGAAGAAGCGATCGCCAGTTTCGACAAAGCTTTAGAACTGGAACCGCAAGACCACGCAGCTTGGGTATTTCGGGGTGTTGTGCTGATCCATCTCCAGCGCTATGAAGAAGCGCTATCCAGCTGTAACGAGGCTCTAGAAATTCAACCAGACGATCGCGAAGCTTGGACTTTCCGAGGTGCAGCTCTAGCTCACTTGGGACGCTACGAAGAAGGATACCATAGCTATGACAAGGCATTGGGGATAGAGGAAAAATCCCTATTCAGAAAACCGATCCAAAGGTTGATGGTATTTTTCAACAGGAGAAATTAATCCGAATCATTCCGTAGAGTGAAGGTGTAAGTACGTTTTTAGTTAAAATAGACGGGTAATAGAACTTACCGCACTTTTCAGGTAAGTGAGGTACGAAGAAACCCGGTTTCTTGAAGAAACCGGGTTTCTGGGGTGTACTTCATAAACCGGCAATCTGCTAGATAAACTCAAGTTAAGATCGAGAACTACTATCGAAACTATTTACGGCAATCTACAAGGTTTAAAATCCAGTCAGCTTAAGCAGTTGCAAAAGCTGTATCATCAGCGCCTTCCTGGCGATCGCATTACCACGCCGGAATTTGCCGAAAGCTTGGCGGAAATTAGCAGCGAAATCAGCCAACCCCTCTGCTGCTACATCAACCGCCGGGGACAGGTGATTCGGGTAGGCGTGGGAAATCCCCGTCAAACCCAAATTCCACCCAGGGAACTACCCCGCTACGGTGCAGAACGACTAAGCGGTATTCGCTGCATAGCGACCCAACTGAAGCCAGAAATCCCCAATGAAATAGCCTTAACTGCAATGGCAATCCAGCGGTTAGACGCCCTAGTGATGCTGAACGCCACCGGGACTGGGTTTGAGCGGCGCGGTGGGGGAGCTTTTGGTTATGTTAAAGAAACATATCTAGCTCATCTAGTACCAAATCCGGTGCAGATGCGAGATGGCGTTGCTGAACCATTATCTTTGCAAAGTGGTTGGATTGTATCCTCGCCAATGAGTCTGGATGTGTTGTGCAAGCAGGATTTTCTGGATCTGGTTAACAGTCTGGAAGCTGAGTTTCAGCGAGAATTTGTCGCACAAGAGGTAGACAGCGATCGCGATCGCGTACTCCTAGTTGGGTTGATCACAGAAAAAATGACGACTCAACAATTTCGGAACAGTCTGGAGGAATTGGCGCGATTGGTGGATACTGCTGGGGGAGAAGTATTGCAGACAGTACAACAAAAGCGATCGCGTCTCCATCCCCAAACAGTAGTCGGGGAAGGAAAAGTGCAAGAAATCGCCCTCACCGCTCAGACACTGGGAGCCAACTTAATAGTATTCGATCGCGACCTTTCACCCGCGCAAATTCGCAACTTAGAAACCCAAATCGGCCTACGAGTAATCGATCGCACCGAAGTAATTCTAGATATATTTGCCCAACGCGCTCAATCCGGTGCCGGGAAATTGCAAGTAGAATTAGCCCAGTTAGAATATATGCTGCCGCGACTGACAGGTAGAGGTCAAGCTATGTCGCGTTTAGGCGGCGGTATTGGCACTCGCGGGCCCGGTGAAACTAAACTGGAAACCGAACGTCGAGCCATTCAGCGCCGCATTGCCAGATTGCAACAGGAAGTGGATCAACTGCAAGCGCATCGAACTCGCCTGCGCCAGAACCGACAGCACAAAGAAGTTCCTTCCGTAGCTTTAGTGGGTTATACCAACGCTGGCAAATCTACATTATTAAATGTACTAACAAACGCTGAGGTCTATACAGCTGACCAACTGTTTGCCACCCTTGACCCCACCACGCGACGCCTCGTAATTCCCGACACCGTAACAGGGGAACCGCTGGCGATCGTCCTCACAGACACGGTTGGATTTATTAACGAACTCCCTCCCGCTTTGATGGACGCCTTCCGCGCCACTTTGGAGGAAGTCACCGAAGCCGACGCCTTAGTTCATGTCGTGGATCTGTCCCATCCGGCGTGGCAAAGTCAGATTCGTTCCGTTATGGCTATCTTGACAGAAATGCCAGTTACCCCAGGCCCAGCTTTGATCGCTTTTAACAAGATTGACCAAGTAGATGGCGACACTCTAGCACTAGCCCAAGAAGAGTTTCCCCAAGCGGTGTTTATTTCAGCTGGGGAACGTCTCGGTTTGGAAACGTTGCGCCAGAGAATATCTCAGTTGGTTGATTATGTTTTATCCGGTGGATGAAACGCAGTGATGTAAAGTGGAGCAGACAAGTTTTAAGCCGATCTATCCCACATTCCGCACCCTCAACTGTCACATATCAACAAAAAGGGGATGGAATAGTACAGATGAACTAAGACAGAACCAGAGTAAAGGGTTTAATGATTATATCATTTGAAATAACGAGAAGTCAGAAACCCGGTTTTTTTGTGTTGAAAAAAGCAATTAGAGAGAAGGATATCTCATTCAATTATTCAATATTTTCGGGCCGATCGCTCTCAGGAGGTAAAAAATTAGGATTGAGAACTTCTTCTACAGTAAAGGGAGACTCTGGGGGAAATATATTAATAGATAAACCTGTTTCACCTGCGGCTAGTTCCCTGGCATCTTGATAAGATTCATTAAAAATCTCTTCAAAAAAACCATATAAACTCGGACTAGTTTTGAAGGTATCTCGGAGGCGTTGACGATGTTCTATAATGGTGTACCGCCAACTATTTGTTCGTTTTTCCGGCTGATATTTATATTTAAGTAAGTGCATGAGAAGTACCCTCAGATTACTCTTTAAAGCATTTTTATCGCTTTTACCCATACTTTCCAGTTCCTCTAGTAAGTTTTCTAAATCTATCTCTGCAAATTTTTCCTCTTTTAATAAATTGATATTTGTCTGTAACCACAGATAAAAATCCTCTTCGTAAAGGGATGTTATTGCATCTGTCATTGATTGGATAGTGGTCATTTTGTTTGGCTCCCTTTCCTTTCTCTACATAAGTCTAACAGATTCCATAGTCTATCGCTGCTATAGTCAACAAACCGGGTTTATTTTATAATTGGTCTTGCCCAAGCCCACCTCAGACTCAAGTCTGAGGCTAATAGCGAAAGTCCATTAAAATGGACTGGAAGATTAGTATTTAGTCCACTTAAGTGGACTTTAGCTATTAGCCTGCGATTTGAATCGCAGGCGGGCTGCAAGCGTTGCCATTGTCTCTGTGTAGAATTAAAACCTCATTAATTCGCCAACAATATTATGGATTTTCGAGCGGGCTAAAACGGCAGGCGCAAGATCTGAGTAAACGTAAGGATATCGAGTAAAATCATTCTTCCAAAGCGTCCCAAAGTTCAGGCATCGGTTCATCAAAATCGGTAAGCTGCTACGCAGCTAGATTGTATAATAAAAAGAGAGAAAATTAGTTGGGTTTCGTACCTCAACCCAACCGACACATTAGTTGGGTTTCGTACCTCAACCCAACCGACACATTAGCTGGGTTTCGTACCTCAACCCAACCTACACATTAGTTGGGTTTCGTACCTCAACCCAACCTACACATTAGTTGGGTTTCGTACCTCAACCCAACCTACAAATTAGTTCGATCGCACAATTCAATTTGAGATATTTTTTACCGCAGATAAAAGCAGATGAACGCAGATGTAGTTTTGGATCGATCGCCAGGTACAGGCGATTCTTAGGTATGTTGTTGCGCTTGGGCGCTAAAGCGCAACTAAGTACCCAAGAGTGGGGATTATTGCGGCGAAGTGGCTGTAGTTCTTGGGGCTGGAATTGTGATATCGATCGGTGTTACTTGTGCCGCCAGTGCAGTCAGGGGAGGTTGAATGGCAGCAGAATTACCTACAACCAAGGTGGTGATTTTCTCTGGTTTGAGGTAAGTACGGGCAACCCGCTGCACGTCAGCTATGGTGGTAGCTTCTACTTGGCGTCGGTAACGTAACAAGAAATCAGCTGGGTAGCCATAATACTCGTATCGCATTAAGCGCGATAAGGTTTGGCCGGGGTCTTGAAAGTTGAAGACAAAAGAATTTATGGTTGATTCTTTCGCAAAAGCTAGTTCTTGGGGTGTCACTGCTTCAGCCTGAATGCGCTTAATTTCGGCGAAGATGGCTTGAATAAATGGCACTGTAGCTTCGGAACGAGTTTGTCCTCCCGCAAGGAAGATGCCGGGGTAGTCATAGCGGGGACTCCAAGCGCCGTAGACGCTGTAAGCTAGACCTTGGCGCGATCGCACTTCATTAAAAAGCCGCCCGCCAAAACCATTCAGCACTCCATTCAAAACATCCAGCGCTGCATAGTCGGGACTGTTGAACAGACCGCCCAAGTGTCCCATTTGAACATAACTCTGAGTCAGCTGGGGCCGATCGACAAAAAATATCCCTCCCTGCTTCGCTTGAGAAACTGCTGGCAAAGGCGGTACTTTCAGTTGCGGATTCGGCTTCCAATTGCCAAACTTCGCCTGGATCAGTTCCCGCATTTTTTTACTGTCAAAATCTCCCACAATACCCAGCATCATATTGTTGGGATAGAAGTATTGCTGGTAAAAATTTACCAAATCTTGCCTAGAAATATTGTCCAGATTAGCGTACTCAACCGTGCGGGAGTATGGGCTACTTTCCCCGTAGATTAGTTTCTGGAATTCTCGGCTGGCAATGCCACCGGGATTGTCGTTGCGGCGGGCTATATCGCCCTTCGCTTGCGTTTTGCCTAAATCGATTTTATCCTGGGCAAATGCTGGCTCCTGAATCACCTCCGCAAATAAGGCAAACACTTCTTCTAAATCTTCGCTAAGACTACTAAAACTAGCGCTACCCGAAGAAGTCCCTATACTGGTTTCTACTGAAGCTGCCCGTTGTTCGAGCATAGTATTCAATTCATCGGCGGAGTGCTTCTTTGTGCCTCCATTCCGCATTACTTCCCCTACTAACCCAGCCAAACCAACTTTCTCTGCTGGTTCCCAGCGATCGCCTGTGCGAAACAGCGCTGTACCGCCGATCAGGGGAAGTTCCCGATCTTCCATCAAATACACTACTATGCCGTTGTCCAGTTTATACCGGGTGTAAGCGGGCACTTTTATTTCTGGCAGCGCTGGAAAGGTCAACTCGGTATAATGCCTAGCTGCTTGGGCCACGGCTGGCAAGCGCAACAGGATCATCAGCAATATTGTCGCCACCATTAGCGTCAGCGCTTTAACAATCCGCTGCTTATTTTGAATTTTGAATTTTGGATTTAAAGTCACCTTTGGCCCTCTTCCCTACTCCTTTATTTTTCTACCCCCAAATTTGGGACCCATGGGTCCCAAATTTTCCATAAGTGTTGCTCATCCCTCTTTGGACAGAAGACGCCCAATGGTGCGATTGGATGGCTGGAATGTTGCTTGTGCAACGCGCTGGATATCGGCGGGGGTGACAGATGCGATCGCTTCCAACTCCTTGAACAAGTTTTTCCAGCTACCTGTTTTGACTTCGTATTCCACTAACAAAGATGCCATACCATCATTAGAATCAAGCGAGCCCAACAAGCCAGCACGCGCTTGCGTTTTGACCCGATCCAATTCCTCTGCTGAAACTGGCTCAGTTTTCAACCGCTCAATTTCAGACCCCAAAGCCTTTGCCACCTCGTCAACCGTATGACCCGGAGCCGTCAGGGCATAAAATAGCATCATCGTGGGATACTTATCTCCTGGAAAACCGTTAAAGCCTTGTGCGGTGAGTGCGAGTTGCTGCTTTTCCACCAGCGATTTGTAGAGGCGGGATGTTCTACCATCGCTGAGAATGCTACCCATCATCTCATAAACCACATTATCGGGATGATTCATTCCCGGTCGATGGTATCCTTCCAAATACCAAGGCTGGGAGGGAAGTTGCAAAGTCACTTCCCTAGTTTCTGTTTGCGTTGGTTCGATCGGTAATCGATCGGGTGCTGCCGATTTTGCTTGATAGCGACCGAAGTAAATCTGGGCCAGTCGTTTCACTTCTGCGGCGTTGACATCTCCAACAACAGCCATTGTCAACTTACTGGGAACGTAGTGAGTATCGAAAAACTCCTTTACATCTTTTGTGGTTAAATTTCTGATGTCTTTGTCGTAGCCAATTACCGGACGCAGATAGGGATGCACCTTGTAAGCAGTGTCGATAAATGCTTCCAGCATCTTACCAACGGGCGAGTTATCGACACGCAACCTGCGCTCCTCTAAAATTACATCTTTTTCTTTATAAAATTCTCGGAACACTGGCTCTAGAAACCGTTCCGACTCCAGCGACATCCACAGTTCTAGCTTGTTAGAAGGGAAGCTGTAGAAGTAGCGAGTCGCATCGGTGGAAGTAGTAGCATTAAGACCGACTCCTCCAGCTTGCTCAACGATCTGACCCAACTCGTTTTGCTTGACTAGATCCGCAGCTTGCGCTTCAACCTGTTTGAACTGGGCCTGTAACTTAGTAACTTCTGCTTCTTTACCCGTTGCTTTGGCTGCTTGAATTTGTTCTGATAGGGTATCTAGGCGATCGAGTAATGGCTTTTCCGCTGCGTAGTTTTTTGTACCTATGCGCGTCGTTCCTTTGAAAGCCAAATGCTCCAAAAAGTGAGCAACACCTGTTTTGCCTTCTGGCTCATTAGCACCGCCGACATCAGCATAAGTAAGAAAAGAAACTATTGGTGCTTGGTGTCGTTCCAGCACTATGAACTTCATACCATTATCGAGGCGAAACTCGGTGACGCGCTGCATCACCCGATCCAAATATGGCCTAATTGACTCAGATGATGAAAATTTAAGTTTGCTTTCCTCTCCCCGTAGCGCGGGTAATGTGTTTGGGATCGAGTTTTGAGTAAGCGCTAAAGCCGCGTCTGGTTTAGATCCGCACCACAGCAGAACAACACATATTAATGTTATAAGTGTTCGACGCCACCAGTTGTTTTTTATTTGGACGGTCAACTTAAGTAACCACGCACGCGATATCATAGACACAGGGAATTGTTTTGATCTACAAATTTTACAATTAGACGCTGACACTTTTGCTGTTAAGCTGTTCCATAACCAAGTATATATCACAAACCCCAGTATTTTACAGCGGGAACCGCTGTAATAAAGTACATTTAAAGTAGGGGCGAAGCATTCCGGCAGATGATTTATTAGACTGATATATTCCTATTAAGATGATGAAAAACAGTATTGTAGAGATTCGATTAGTATAGAACGATGATTTAATATGGGAATTTTTCACCGAACTACTCAGCCAGAAGACGCAACGCGCACCCGTATAATCAAGGCAGCGCAAAAGTTGTTTGCCCGCCAGGGTTATGACGGTACAACTACTCGCGATCTTGCGGCGGCGGCTGGGGTGGCAGAGGGAACCCTATTTCGCCATTTTGCCAACAAAAAGGCGATTTTGGTGGAGGTGGCAACGGAGGGATGGGTCGAAATCCTGACGGATCTGCTGACGGAACTGAGCGAAATGGGCAGCTATGAAGCTGTAGCGCAGGTAATGCGGCGGCGGATGCTGAATTTCCACCAAAATGCGGATATGATGCGAGTTTGCTTTATGGAAGCACAGTTTCACCCGGAATTGCGCGATCGCGTTCAGTCGGAAGTAATTGTCAAAATGACCGACGTGGCGGAAGCTTTCTTTGAAACAGCGATGGATAGAGGAATTTATCGCCGAATGAGTCCAAGGATAGTGGCACAGGTATTTGTGGGGATGTTTGCGATCGCAGGTTTTAGCCACAACACCATTATGGAACCAGAAGCCTCACCCCAAGTGATGAAGGAAATGGCAGAGGGAATCGCCGACATCTTCCTCAACGGCGTTTTAGCTAAAAATTAGCGCTATTTGGGCTTAAAACAGATTCCTCATTGTTTTCAATTCTTTAATCTAAAATCCAAAATCGATCGCGCTTGTTGAATCCACAGAGATACTTGTTCCACAGAAGGGCAAAGGTCGCGCCGCTGCATGGTTGCAACGTGCAACCGCAAAATTTGTTGGTGCAATCTGTGAGGGGGAATCTGAGCCAGCTGGGTTACAGAACATACCCCAGCGTGTAATAATAGTCCGCAATATTGGCAACCAACGCTGGGGATGCGAGCGAGATCTGCTAAAGCAACCCATTTTTTAACATACTGAATATGGATCTGCAACTGATTTGCCAATGCCTGCCTCGTTTCGGGAGTATTGGCTTTTTGAATTAGCTGCCCAGTCGTCGTAATGCCGCACTCTAGTAGTTGGGATTGGTTATCGTGGCTCAAACCGGGCAGTTGAGCTAGAGGCCAGTCATATCGTTGGATAGCGCTAGGATGATTGTTGAGTTGACGAGACATCCCTTTTACCTCAAATTAGACACTTTTGGTATTCTGGCAAGAGTCAGATGCACCCGGATTGTACGTTTCTATGATGCAAGTCACGACCGAGATGCCTATTGCCTTGGACATAGCTTCGCTAACAGCGTCGCTAAAAAATGCTCATTCCGACAAGCTTGGTGAAGCCAAAACCTTGGCAGACACACTCCGCAAGCGGCGGAAGCGACTTTTCGATCTGATTGATTTCCCCGTGGTTCTCTGGTCAGGATGCGCTCCGTCTCGGAATTATCCGGCGAATAAATTGCAGTTTCGAGCCAGCAGTCACTTTCTCTATTTTGCTGGATTACCCCTGGAGAATGCAGCAATTCGGATGGAGGCAGGCAGACTAGAACTGTTCATGGATGACCCCAGTCCAGACGATGCACTGTGGCATGGAAAAAAGCCCATGCGAGAGGAGATTGCCGAGCTGATTGGGGCAAACACAGATCACCCGATGGGAGAACTGTGGTGGCGAAGTCAAGGCTGCGCGACAATCCCAGTGCAGGACGTGATGATTAACAACCAACAGTCTGGGATACTGCATCGATGGTTGTATTCGGCTTCTTCCCTGAATTCGATCGACTGGGATCTAGCTTATGCGATCGTCAGGCTGCGACTCAACCACGATGCAGGCGCTTTGACAGAATTGCGAAAAGCGGCTGCTAGTACCGTTGACGCGCATAAATCGGGTATGGCGGCGACGCGACATTGCAAAACTGAAGCCGAAGTCCGTTCGGCGATGGAAAGTGTCTTCACTGCTCGAAACATGACTTGTGCCTATAACAGTATTGTCACCGTTCGCGGCGAAGTTCTCCATAACCAGCAGTATCATCACCCGCTGCAACAGGGAGACTTGCTACTTGCGGATGTGGGTGCGGAAACCCCGATGGGTTGGGCATCTGATGTGACGCGCACTTGGCCTGTTTCTGGGAAGTTTTCATCTACCCAGCGAGCTATTTACGATGTAGTTCTGGCCGCTCACGATGCTTGTATTGCCAAGATATGTCCTGGTGTGGAGTATAAAGACATTCATCTGCTGGGGGCAACTACCCTCACCCAAGGGCTGGTCGATTTGGGCATTATGAAAGGCGATGCGGAAGAATTGGTAGAGTTGGATGCTCACGCGGCATTTTTCCCCCACGGGATCGGACACGCGATCGGTTTGGATGTCCACGATATGGAAGATTTGGGGGATTTGGCGGGGTACGAGCTGGGGCGAATTAGGAGCGATCGCTTTGGCTTAAATTACCTGCGTCTGGATCGACCCCTCAAGGCGGGAATGCTGGTATCGATCGAGCCCGGTTTCTATCAAGTACCGTCGCTTTTGAATTACCCAGACAAACGAGAAAAATATCAGGAGATAGTGGATTGGGATCGTCTGGCAGAATTCTCTGATGTCCGGGGAATTCGGATTGAGGATGATGTGCTGGTAACAGAGTCTGGTTGTGACGTAATCACTAGCGATTTGCCGTCGCACCCAGATGCGATCGAGCATTTTGTTAGCGGTTGGTAATGGGCAGATGCCGAGGGGCAGATGCTATGGGAGAAATTCCCTCTTTCCACAAAGCCCAGCCTAACGCCTCAAGGCGTTGGGCTGCTCTAAAATTAGGACATTCTCTAAGGAGGCGATACTGATGCTGAGGAGCAAGCTTAACGCGCTACTTGACGAACAAGAACTCCAACGCCAAGATCCTGAAGACCGTTATATCACTGATGGCGCGAACTGGGAGCAATATGAGGCACTACTCGCCCGAATCGGAGACAGTTCGGGATATCGAGTTACGTATTTAGATGGAGTTTTAGAAATTATGTCACCTTCGCGCCGTCATGAAAGTGGAAAAACTCGCATTGGAGATCTTCTCGTTATTTACTTTTTAGAAGCTGACATCAACTATTTTCCCTTTGGTTCGACAACTTTGCGACAAGAGGAGAAAAGCGGCGGTATAGAACCTGATGAAGCTTACTGTATTGGCACAGACAAAGAATTTCCCGATTTAGCAATAGAAGTAATTATTACCAGCGGCACAATCAACAAATTGGAGGTATACAGAAGGCTGAATATTCCAGAGGTTTGGTTCTGGCAGCGCGATCGCTTTTTCCTTTACTATTTGCGAGAAGAAACTCCAGTTCAATTTGTGCAAACCTGCGGTTACGAGCTAATTCAGAAAAGCGAATTGCTTCCCGAACTCGATATTGAGATGTTGGCACAATGCGTGAGAAATGTCAACCCGCTAGAGGCAGCAAAGGAATTTCGGCAAAGCCTGCGATCGCAACCCCCCCGATAAAATATTCTTAAATCCAAATTCTATTTTCTGCGATCGATCCAGTCTTGACCACCAGGTAACTGTACTAAATGCTCCTCAATTAGCGCTGGCAATTCTTTGGCAGAATGGGTATAAGTCAGGTTAAGCAGTCTAGTTGTTATTTGCAGCAGTTGAGGTTTATCTAACATTTCCGATAGTTGAGAACGGGTATATTTTCCGTTCATAACTTCTTCACTTGCATCTGCGATCGCGTTCTCAAGTATCTCTTCCTCAATTAAATCTTCCCATTCGTCAGAATTTACATAATATGAAGTTCTGTTTTCTTTTTGATTCACATCTTGAATTTCTCGGAGGGAATTACGAATTGATGCAGCCCAAGAGTTAGTTAATCTTTGCTCGACTTGATTTTTAATCAAGTGAATTACTAAAACTCTCAAAAATGCCTTAATTTTTCGCAGAATTTCCTTTTTACTCATTCCTTCTAAATCATCTACGATCGCCAAAGCATCGCTGTAGCGTCCCTCTAAAATACTGATTCTTAAATCTATCAGTTCCTGTGTCATATTTCTCGACCTCTTCACCTTAGTTGATTAGTTATGTTTGCTTATCGCATTGCTTGCTGTACTTCCTCATTATTTTATCAGTTAAGCCTTTCCTCTACTTCTTCCAGAGGCAAATCTAAAGCTTGGGCAATTTGTTCTGCCGTTAAGCCAATTTTTATTAATTGCGGTATCGTTTCCAGTTTAGCTAGTTTTCGTGCAGTTTCAATATTGTTATATTTGCCGTTAACAGATGTAGGAGTGTTTTTAAGGATGGATTCAAAATTTTCTAATTCTGATTTTTCATTGGCTTCTGAAGGATTGGAACAGACGTTAATATCACGAACTCTAACTCGGTTTCCAACAATCGGAGATTGAAAGTTTGCAAATCCTAATCTTTCAACAGAAGCCCGAAAATTTGACTTGTTTAAGTCTTTTCCCAACGCTTCAGAAAGAATCTGCCAAAGTGCGTAAGCTTCATCTTTAGCGTGACCTCGCGTACAGTTATATTCTTTGGCAATATCAGCGTATTTCTGACTGTTGAGAACGCCTTTAAGAATTGCTCTTTGCAAACTATCGAGATGCTTACCCGTTTGAGCGAAAACCAGTTCGTCCAAATACTTCAACACCTCTGTTGCGTCCATAGTCCGTGAGTTAAATCCTACTTTATCCGCCATTATCCGCTATAATCCGCCCCTTGTAAATATTTTTAACAAAACTCCCGTCTTTTTCCGCCCTTATCCGCTACCCACAAGTGCTGACAGATCTAACATACCAGGAATAAGGTATAAAAGATGACTCGAATCGCTCTTACTGGTCAGTTCAGTATTAACTAAGGCGAGCGGGCTTACGTTTTGATTAAGAAGACAGAGAAAAAATTGCTAACACCTGTTTACCCATAAATCTGAGGTTGAGAAAGATGACAAAAAGTTTTCGATTTTTAGCTACATTTCTAGCAACAGCTACTTTACAGCGGTTCCCGCTGTTATGAGGTACAGTAGCAGCAATTAGCAAACCAATTTCTTAAATGTTGAGGATTCATTAATTTGAGTGCAACTGCAATTATAGTATCAACCATTTCTGTTGTAGTTGGAGAAAAGCTTCGTAAAAAAGACTTAAGTTGAGACCACCATAATTCAATCGGGTTAAAATCAGGAGAATATGGTGATAAACAAATAATTTTAGCACCTACAGATTCAATCATCGTTGTAATTGAAGCTAGTTTATGGGCTGATAAGTTATCCATTATGACTACTGCTCCTGACCACAATTCAGGAACTAA
>NZ_JAIQZN010000090.1 GCF_023333585.1 Argonema antarcticum A004/B2 | reverse complement strand
GACCACTGACCACTGACCACTGACCACTGACCACTGACCACTGACCACTGACCACTGACCACTGACCACTGACCACTTGCACTAGGTGTTCCCCCATCACTATAAAATCAAGCTTAACTTCCACAAGTTTTTAAGGAGAAGCCATGCCCCAGAGGCAAGATATTCAAGAGAGCCAGGAACGCCTAGCCTCTAGCGCAGTAGAATTTGGCAGAAAATTAAAATTCCAAAAGAACAATGCTTTTCAAGTAGAGCTTCAGCGGCGCGTTGATGAATTCTTCCTCTTCACCGGACGGCAGAAACGAGACTGTCCGCAGATGTATGTGAAGACAGCTATCCTACTGTTGAGTTTCGCCCTATTGTATGGATTATTAGTGTTCAAAGCCCAGACATGGTGGCAGGCGCTACCCCTCTCCATTCTACTTGGTATAGTGGCCGCCGGAATCGGTTTCAACATTCAGCACGACGGCGGACATCAGGCTTATTCGAGCATTCCGTGGGTGAATAAGCTGACAGGAATGACCATAGCGCTGCTCGGCGGCAGTTCCTACAACTGGCACTGGAAGCACGCTGTGTTCCATCATATGTATGTCAACATCAAGGCTCATGACAGTGACCTAGACATCGGCATTTTCGGTCGGCTAACCCCTCACCAACAGTGGTTTTCGTTTCATCAATGGCAACACTATTACCTCTGGCTGCTATACGGGCTAATGGCGATCCGGTGGCAGCTTTACGATGATTTCCACAATGTCCTGATTGGACAAATTGGCGAGCGCCCATATCCGCGCCCGACGGGGTGGGAGTTGTTCATCTTTTTGATGGAGAAAGGGATCTTCTTTACCTTGGCTTTCGGGATTCCCCTGCTGTTTCACTCTGTCTGGGTCGTCCTCATATTCTACGGCGTGAGTGCGATCGCGTTGGGTATAATTCTCAGCGTTGTGTTTCAATTAGCCCACGTCGTTGAAGAAGCTTCGTTCCCTCTGCCCCTGGAGGACACCGGAAGGATCGATAACGCTTGGGCGATACATCAGGCTGAAACGACGGTGAACTTTGCCCGCTACAACCCTGTAGTCTCTTGGTTCGTGGGCGGACTCAACTTTCAAGTTGAACACCACCTTTTGCCCCAGATTTGCCATGTCAATTATCCTGCCATTTCCAAGTTGGTGGAGGAAACCTGCCAGGAATTTGGGGTGCAGTACAACGAACACAAGTCTGTCTGGGCTGGGATAACCTCCCACGGACGTTGGTTACGGCGAATGGGAATGCCGAATTCGATCGAATAAAACCCTCCCTAAATTTTCATCTGAGGTTAATAAAAAAAGCAGGAGTTAACTCCTGCTTTTTTTATCAACCTCAGATGAAAAACTGTTGGGTGTTGAGTCTCAGGCTATTAAAAATAGTACCAACGCCCAACACCTTTACCAACAGTCAAATTAAAAGCGTGACCGCTGACTACCTACGCGCCACCTGAATTTGATCGAATATCCCCCCATCAGCAAAGAACCTCCTTTGCGCTCCATCCCAACCTCCTAGCTGGGAGATCGTAAAAAGTTTGCCAATCCGGGGAAAGTTCCTGCTAAATTCTCCGGCTACCGTCGCGTTAACAGGTCGGAAACCAACTTTAGCAAATTCTCGTTGGGCTTCAGGAGTGTAAAGATATTGGACAAAAGCCTGTGCTACCGCACGAGTTCTATGTTTGTCCACGTTTTTATCGACCACAGCTACAGGGTTGTCAATAGAAATGTTCACTTGGGGTATTATGAAAGGTTCTGTTTCACCCTGCTGTCTCGCCAAGAGGATTTCGTTTTCATAGTTGATCAGCACATCTCCTTGCCCCTGCTTGTAGAACACATCCGATGCTTCGCGGGCATCCTTGGGAAGAACCGGCACGTTTGCATAAACCTGGCCAACAAAGTTACGGGCTGCTTGGTCATTTCCCCCATTTTGAGTCACAGAACCCCACAAAGCCAAGAAGTTCCAGCGAGCCACACCAGAGGTTTTGGGATTAGCAGTAATCACCTTGACACCACTTTTAGCTAAATCAGACCAGTTTTGTATTCGTTTGGGATTACCGGGTCGTGTCACCAAAGCCGCAACAGATTTGCTAACAACCCCGCCGTTTGGTACTTCTCGCTCCCATCCCGGTTGGATGAGACCAGCTTGTTGAATGCGAGTGATATCAAAAGCCAGAGCCAAGTGTACTATATCAGCTTCCAAACCATCAATAACAGCACGAGTTTGCGAACCAGACCCGCCGTAGCTTTGGTTGAACCTAACATTCTGGTTATGTTCTCTTTTCCATTTCGCCACAAAGCCTGGAATAATCCTGTCATAAGCGGATTTGGTAACAGCAAAGGAAACAAGGGTCAGTTCGACGTTCCCAGGTTGCTGACTTCGGGCAGGTTGAGGAATTAACCAAGTAAAACCCAATCCTACAGCAAAGAGTAAAATGAAACCTCTGAAAAAAGAGGATTTGAGCAACTTTGCTGACTTCTCAAAAAAAGCTGGTAAACTAATTTTTTTCCATGATGGGAACAACGCCCACTTTCTCAGACGGCGATACGACATTGACGAGAATTCCTCCTGTTTTAATGCTCGCTAAATGATTTAAAGATTGTACCGAAGGCGGTGCAATCTTTATTTGGATAATGTCAGTTTTTTGGTGACCGGGAGCTACTGAAAAACCCGGTTACAGCGTTTTTGTTTTTTAGTGAGGTACAGCATTTTAAAGAGTGGGAGAGTGGGAGAAAAAACACTGTACTTCATCGCGCGATAATCCCAAGCTAAAGTTTTTTTTCGTGCTTCTTTTTTTACCCTGATTTTGTCGCCAGCGAGCCAATAGGAAAACCGATCTGAGTCTGCGATCGACATCAGATTTTTCCTGGTTTTTTTTAATCTACGGTAAACCAGTAGATTTACTGTACTTACCAGGTAACCAGTATATTTGCACAAAAAGTTGGAAAAAGCAAGTCCTAATTTTAGGGATACCAGCCAGCCCCATAAAATTTATGATTATCATTCTCATTTATGTGTGAAAACCTGATGTAGCAAGCGTTATACTTCCGACATTCTCGCTCGCGATCGGAGGCAGCAACGAAGCTAACTAGGGCAGTATATTTAGATACAAAAATGATAACTTTTAATAAAGTTGGCCAAACCTATGCTAAAGGTTTAAACAGATTTTTTAGATTTGTTAAGTTTTTCTACAATTTTGATATTTTTTTGAAAAATGTTACTATAAAACCATTAAACGCATTTTTTTTATTAAACTTGTTGATGAGTTGGTATTTTAATCAAAAACTCTGTACCCTCGCCCTTTGATGACCTGCATTCTAACAGTCCTTTGTGCTTGTCAACAACAATTGAGTAGGCAATTGCCAATCCTAACCCAGTGCCTTTGCCGACTGGCTTGGTGGTGAAGAAAGGATTAAATATTTGTTGTATAATATTTGGCGTCATTCCCGATCCGTTGTTGGCGATCGCAATCTCTACCCAATTTCCATCCAAAAGCCTAGTCCGAATCCAAATCGAGGGTGTAGGCGCTTCTCCATTCTCCTCCTCAAGGTAATCAATTGCGTTGTTGAGAATATTGAAGAATACCTGATTCAGCTGAGCGGGATAACACTCTACAATCGGCAGATAGCCGTATTCCTTAATAACTTTAATTTTAGCATCGTAATTCGATTTTGGATTTGTTCCATCGTTGAAATTAGAGGTTTGTAGCGAAGATTCCGAATCATCCAAAATCGGCAATCCAGAATCTAAAATCAGGCTGTCATTAGTAGAGAGATTATCTGAAGAATTTTTAGACAATCTGTGTTCCAAAAGTAAAAGAGTATTATCAATACCTTCGTGAATGTCAACCTGTTTTATTTCAGCTTCGTCCAGCCTAGAAAAACTCTTTAACTTTACCACAAGATCGCGAATCCGATTTGCTCCTGATGACATTAATTCCAAGCTTTTTGGGAGGTCTTCACTCAGAAATTCCCAATCGATATTTTCCAATGCCAATTGAATCTCAGAAACAGGATTATGGTAGTGTCTTTGATAAAGATGGATTAGGTTTAGCAGGTCAGCGATGGAGTTTCTGGTATGAGCGAGATTGCCGCTGATAAAAGCGATCGGGTTATTAATTGCGTGAGCAATTCCTGCCACCATTTGACCGAGGCTAGACATTTTTTCGCTTTGCACCAGTTGAGCCTGAGTTTGTTGTAATTCCTGCAAAGTTTGGCTTAGTTGCTGATTGGTTTCGCTCAATTGTTGCTGGTATTGATAGACTCGCAATCCTGCTCGTACCCGTGCCAACAATTCATTTGATTCGATTGGTTTAGAGACAAAATCATCTGCTCCGGCATCTAAACCTTGAACTCGATCGGCTACAGAATCGCGAGCTGTCAGCAAAATAAAAAATGTGCTAGCTAGATCGGGAGTTGCCTTGAGGCGACGACAAACCTCTACTCCATCCATCAGCGGCATCATCCAATCGCAAAGTATTAAAGCCGGACGTAAATTCAATGCTTTTTCTAGTCCTTCTTCACCATTTTTAGCTACAGCAACTTCATAGCCTTCTAGTTGCAGGTCTCTTTTAAGAAGTAATCGAGTTGCGGAATCATCTTCAACTACAAGAATTTTTGACATGGAAAGGTGATGGGCTAGTGCAAGTGGTCAGTTGTCAGTTGTCAGTTGTCAGTTGTCAGTTGTCAGTTGTCAGTCGTCAGTTGTCAGTTGTCAGTTGTCAGTTGTCAGTTGTCAGTCGTCAGTTGTCAGTTGTCAGTCGTCAGTTGTCAGTTGTCAGTTGTCAGTTGTCAGTTGTCAGTTGTCAGTTGTCAGTCGTCAGTTGTCAGTTGTCAGTTGTCAGTTGTCAGTTGTAAAAATCAAGATTTCCAGAGCAATCATTGGCAATTTTTAGTGGTGAGTTATTTCCGCCATCCTGCACTCTTAGGCTTTCTTGCTAGGGGAAGAGAGGGGAAAAGGTGATTGAGCGAGAAAATTTTGGATTGCAAATTGGAAATTTAAAATATTAAATTTGCCATCTAAAATTACCATTGCTTGTTACCAATTAGCAATGAAGGTGTTGACCCGCTCCAGTATTTTTTCCAATTGTGCTATAATTTGCAATGCACCATCTAGCTGGTTTGATTCTGCCTGATTCTGTAACTTTGCGGCGAGGTCTGGCATGAATCGAATAGCCACGGTAGCGCTCCCTCCTTTAAGCTGGTGAGCGCGACGACCGAGGGTGTTGCAATCTCCTGAAAGCAGTGCTTCCCTGGCTTCTTCTAGGTAAGTTGGAGCATCTTCCATAAAAGCTTGGAGTAGTTCTAGTTGAAATTCGGCGTCTCCTCTGGCGATTTCGTAGAGACGGACGCGATCGACAATTTCTTCGGTTGGGGACTGGATTGGGGATTCTAAATTCATGGAATTATCTGCTGGAGGTTGAGATTCAGTATTTATATCTTGTTGTCGGTTATCCAGAATATTTGTGCTTTCATCCTTTGTTTGTATCCATCGCTCTATAACTTCTGACAATTGTTTGGTAGAAATGGGTTTAGTTATATAGTCATCCATTCCAGCTGCCAGACACTTTTCGCGATCGCCGCTCATAGCGTGAGCAGTCAAAGCAATAACTATGGTATGCCGATCCTGACATTCCCTAATACGAATTCTCTTTGTTGTTTCGTAGCCATCTAGCACTGGCATTTGACAATCCATTAATACTAAATCGTAGCTAGTGTTTGTGATTAGTTCGAGCGCTTCTTGACCATTGGCAGCACAATCAGCATTATAGCCCAATATTTTTAATTGATTTAGCACAACTTTTTGGTTGATGGGCATATCTTCAACCAACAATATTTTGAGATTTGATGTTAATAATGGGTAATTAATAATAGGCAAACCAGGGGTATCCCACCACAGCCGATCGGATTGATTAGCTTCTTCTCGATTACCGATCGCCGATGACTTATTACCCATTACTGCTAACACTTGACTTTTTTGCAAAGGTACTGTAAACCAGAATACCGACCCTTTACCCACCTCACTCTCTACGCCAATTTCACCCTCCATCAACTCTACTAGCTGCTTGCAAATTGCCAAACCCAAACCCGTACCTCCATAAGCTCTCGTGGTCGAGCCATCCACTTGAGAGAAGGATTGAAACAGTTTTTTCTGGTGATCGGTTTTAATGCCAATTCCAGTATCTCGAACACCAAACAAAATATTGAATTCTGAATTCAGGTTTTTTTCTGAATCATAACTGCTGACTTTTAAGTTCTTTTTATGCCGCTCAACTGCGATCGTCACTTCTCCTTTGTCAGTGAATTTAATCGCGTTTTCTACCAAATTAGTGAGAATTTGGTGCAGGCGGTGCGGGTCTCCGATTAATTGCTGCGGTACGTTGGGATCGATTGAGCTAAGCAGTCTTATGCCTTTAGTATTAGCTTGTGCTTGTAGCAGGCTTAACACCTCTTTTATAGTGGTATTTAGATCGAATACCCGCATTTGGAGCCGCATTTTCCCAGCTTCCAATTTGGAGAAATCGAGAATATCATTAATCAGTGCTAGCAGGGTTTCGGCACTGATTTTGATAGTCTGCATAAATTCTTGCTGGTGGTTTGTCAGGGTTGTTTTTAAAAGTAAGTCTGTCATTCCCAGCACGCCGTTCATCGGAGTGCGGATTTCGTGACTCATGTTGGCTAAAAACATAGATTTCATCCGGGCAGCTTCTAAGGCTGCTTCTCGTGCTTCTACCAATTCGTTAATCACTTGAGTCACGATGATGATGCCACCAACTTTAGATTTTGAATTAAAAATTTGAGATTCTAAATTATTAGGCTTTTGGTTGGTATACCCTAAGTCAGATGTTTGAATGCACCAGGGTTGGACAGCCCAGCGGAGATAGAGTTTAGTGCCATCTTCACGCTCGATCGCATCTTCGGGTAAGGAGATGACTTCTCCTTGCAGCGCCCGCGAATAAATTGCTTTTGTTTGCTTTGAAATCTCAGGTAAAACTTCATAGTGCTTGAGCCCGATCAAGTATAGCCCGTCCAGGTCGTAATCCTTCAGCCATCGATCGCTGTAGGCGAGATACCGCATTTCGGTATCAAACATCGCCATCGCTACAGGTGCGTTGGTAACAATTTGTCGCAATTGTTGGCGCTCTTGCTCTAAAGCCAGTTCTACTTTTTTGCGTTCGACAATTTCAGCTTCAAGGGTATGGAGCGTTTCTGATAACTCGGCGGTGCGTTCTTGAACCCGAACTTCTAACCCATCGTAAGCGCGGCGCAGACTTTCCTGTGCCCACTGGCGTTGAATTTCGGCAGCAGCTCGTGCGGCAAAGATTTTCATAATTGCTTTGGCGCTCTCCAAGTCCGAGAGGGGTTTGTCATGATTAACGCACAAAATACCGATCGGCTGTCGCGATGAGTCAAGCACTGGCACTCCTAGACAGCAGGTTACACCCATAACTGCTAACCCCTTAGCTTCTGGGAAGAGTTCCTGCACCCCTGAAGGGTAGTAACACAGCTTTGCTTGTTCGATCGCTGTTGCGCAGGGAGTACCGGCTATGTTGTACTCGAAGTTTGTCTCCAGATTATCATCTGCCCAGAAAGCAAGAGTCTGCAATTTGTCGGGCTCTTCGCTGACAATTTCAGCAATAAAAGCGTAGCGAACTCCCAGGGCTTCTGCCAGATGGCGAACAACGGCTGGAAAAAATTCTTCACCCGTCACCGAGGCTGTTGCTACCACAATATTGTGTAGAACTTCTTCTGCCCGTTCGCGTTCGACAATCTGATTTTGCAGCTCTCGGTTAACCGCTTCTAGTTGTTCTGGAGTTTTCAGAGCTAAAAATTGAGGCAGCAGCACTCCCATTTCGACGGCAGTATAGCAGGAGACTAGGGCGGTCAATGCTTTTTCTGCACCCGATACCCAGTATGCTGGATGCCAGAGCGTCCAGATTTCGAGCAAGTGACCCGTGCCACAAAGGATGATGAAGGCTCCAAATAAGCCAAATACGCCTAAAAAGGGGATCTCATTGCGCTTGTAGATGAAGTAGATCAGCATCGCTGGAATAGAGAAATAAGCGATCGCAATGAACAAATCTGAAAGCACGTGCAGCCAAACCAGTGGAGTCTCCCAGAGGTAGCAGTTACCGTGAGGCATATACTGTGTTGGCGACAATAGTTGGTTGAAAAATTCCCACATATTGAGTGCTGAGTGCTGAGTGCTGAGTAAAAACACATTCTTTTCCTTGCTTTGATAGCTTTCTACTGGTCTTAACGTATCTTAACTTTGGCTATAAATGGAAAATTTTAAATCTAAAATCTGAAATCTAAAATCTAAAATTTCCCTTACCCATTATCTATAAACTCCTTAACACGATCAAAAATTGTTTCTAATTCCGCTATCATTTCATCTGCACCCTCCAGATTGTTTAATTTAGCCTGACTCTCAAGCTTATGTGCAATTTCAGGCATCGAGCGGATAGCCACTGTAGCGCTTCCCCCTTTGATTTGGTGAGCGCGACGAGCGAGTATGTCAAAATCTCCTGACACGATCGCTAGTTTGGCTTCTTGGATGTAAATTTCCGCATCTTCGACAAAAGCTTGCAGCAGTTCTTGTTGAAACTCAACGTCTCCTTTAGAGATTTCGGAAAGGCGTGCAATATCTACAACTTGTATTGATGAGGAATCCCCGGCCCGATCGTCAATTATATTTATGGCATTTTCTGCTTCTCCTATCAAGCTGAAATTTGAGTATGTAAGACTTTGAGGCTGACCTGATTCTATTGTTAATCTTTCCCGTTTGATTTGCAATTGAGAAGACCAGCGCTCTAAAATTATTTGCAATTGTTTTAGATCGATCGGTTTGCTGATATAATCATCCATTCCAGCGCCGAGACACTTTTCCCGTTCTCCAACTAAAGCATTTGCCGTCATCGCAATTATTATATGGCGATCGCCGCACAAACGGCGCAATTCTCTTGTCGCTTCATAGCCATCCATCACAGGCATCTGACAATCCATTAATACGATGTCATAATGCTCTGATGCCAAAATATCTAGTGCCTCTTGACCGTTATTGACGCAATTCGCCTTATAGCCTAACACTTTGAGTTGATTCAGCCCTACCTTCTGGTTAATTGGGGTATCTTCAACCAATAAAATTTGTAAATTTCGATCGGTTGTCAGCTGTTCGTTATCCTCTGTCACTTGCTGCTTCGGCTTGAGTGTTTCGGCTTTAGTGCTGAGTGTGTTTACGGCATTCAACAAGCAGTCAAATAAGCGGGAGGCTTTCACAGGTTTAATCAAATAACCAGCTAACCCTCGCTTTATTAAGTTTTTAGCCTCCTCTCGCTGTTTCACCGTAGTGAGGAGAACCCATTGGGTTTGTTGCATCAAAGGATCTGAATAAATCATGCGCTCCAGCATCGTACCGCTTAGTTCCGGTAGCTGCATATCAATAAGAGCGATATCGTAAGGACGATGCTCCGAGGCGGCATTCCGCACTGCGATCATTGCCATCCAAGCTCGTTCGATTTCCGTCACTTCTATTCCCCACAAAGTTGTTAAAGAATTCACAACTTTACGAATTGTTGGTTTATTACTTACTACCAGCATTTTCAGTCCATAAAGTGAAGTTATCACCGAGAATGGGGCTGTCTGTAAGATTGTTTTTTGGATGGGCATAGTGAACCAAAAAGTCGAACCAAATCCCAGGGTACTTTTTACACCAATTTCGCCTCCCATCAACTCGACTAACTGCTTGCAAATTGCCAATCCCAAGCCAGTGCCACCATATTTGCGCGTGGTAGAATCATCGACTTGGGAGAAAGATTGGAACAGCTTTTTCTGACTTTCTGGGCTGATGCCAATGCCGGTATCATTAACCGAAAATCTCAAGCAATTGGGATTTGGTAATTGTGCTGACTCATTAGCGTCCGCTTCTACGTGGATTACCACTTCGCCAACGTCGGTGAATTTGAGCGCATTACCCACCAAATTGATCAAGATTTGACGCAGACGGGCGGGGTCGCCATTGATTTGTCTGGGCACGTTGCTCTCAATTAATGCGGCTAGTTCTATGCCTTTGCTTTGTGCAGATGTGGTGAGCAAATCCAGCACTTCTTCCAGGCAGACATTCAAGTCAAAATCCACTTGCTCCAGTCGCATTTCCCCTGCTTCCAGTTTAGAGAAGTCGAGAATATCGTTGATGAGCGTTAGTAGGGTTTGACTGCTGATTTTCAGCGTCTGTACAAAGTCGAGTTGTTCGGGATTTAGTTGAGTTTTCAGAAGTAAGTCCGTCATTCCCAAGACGCCATTCATGGGAGTACGAATTTCATGACTCATGTTAGCTAGGAACATGGACTTCATTCGGGAAGCTTCGAGTGCTTCTGCTTGTGCTTGTTGTGCTTGTTCAAAGAGAGTGGATTGCTGAATAGCGATCGCCAGTTGCACGCTAAGCTGCTGTAATAAGTCGATCTCCGATAGGGTCCAAGCCCTTGTGCCGCGACATTCGTGGGCAATCAGCAGTCCCCAGAGTCTTGGGTGCTGACTGGGGGAGTGGGAGAGTGGGGGAGTGGGGGAGTGGGAGAGTGGGAGAGTGGGGGAGATCGCAGAATTTTCCTGCTCCTCTGCTCCCCCGCGCCCCCGTTCCCCCGCTCCCCCGCTCTTGATTCCCCCGTCTTCTATGATAATGGGAACTACTAAGTTAGCTTTAATCTGAAACTGTGCGAGTAAATTAACGTGACAGGGCTCCAAATCAGCCTTATAAATATCTTCAATTGCGCGGATTCGACCTTGCCGATATAGAGAAATAAAACGCTCTGTAAAGCATGGATCTTGAATATCTAGTCCCAAAAGCGACATCCAAGGCTCGCCCACCGATTCAACAACTATATTTCCCGTGCTATCGGGTGCAAAGCGGTAAATAATTACTCGATCGGTAAAGAGCAATTGTCGCACTTCTTCTGTAGCGGTGCTGAGTGTCACAGTGAGGTTAAGAGAGGAACGAACTCGCTGGGCGATCGTTGAAACCAGTCGTTCCCGCATAAATAGTTCCGCAATCCGCTGTTCTGATTCTCGCGCATTACATTCGGCTTGCTTGCGTTCTGTAATGTCGGTGATGAATGCAATCAGCCCAATTCGGTTGCCCGCGTCGTCTAGGATACAGTCGGCACGCAGCCAAGTCGTGATAATTTGGTTACTCTTGGTTTTTAGTTCGACCTCGCCAGTCCAAGAAAGCCCACTTTGAATGGTTTGGAACAGTTCTTTGGCTATTTCAGCCGAGACGTACATAGCCGGTGGCCCCCCCAGGGCGTTCAGTTCGTCGGGAGTGTAGCCATAGCGCTGAATAAACGCCTGATTGTGGTAAATCGAACTACCGTCCATCTCTGCCATTCCAATGGCATCGCTGGTGCTTTCCACAGCTGCCTTGACCCGGATTAGGGCTGCTTCGGCCTGTTTGCGATCGCTAATATCTTTGTGCGTCCCTGTCATCCGCAGGGGGTTGCCGTTTTCATCCCGTTGGGTCACTTTTCCGTGGGAGAGAATCCACTTCCAGGAACCATCTTTCGAGAGCATCCGAAATTCCACTTCGTAGACGGGAATCGCACCTCTAAGATAGTCGCTGTTGATGTCCAGCATCTTGGACAGGTCTTCGGGATGTAGCAATCGCTCGAAGGATTGGTAATTATTCTCTATTTCTCCTATCTCATACCCCAGCATTCTTTTCCACTGCGGGTCGAAATAGGTAACTCCAGAGCTGATATGCCAATCCCACAGTCCCAAAGCGCTGCCTTCTAGGGCCAGTTGCAAGCGTTTTTCGCTCACTAGCAAAGATTCTGATGCTTTTTGTAGCTCTATCCCCAACGCCACCTGATCGGCAACCGACCCCAGAGCATCCAGCATATTTTGGCTGAGGGGATGACGGGCGAATATTGCCATTACGCCTACCAGTCGATCTTCTACAATCAGGGGATAGCCAGCAAAAGCCACCATTCCTTCTCGCCGCGCCCATTCCAGATTGCTGATGCTGGGGTCGTTTTGCACGTCGTTCGTTAGGTGCGGTTGGCGTTTATCGGCAATCCAACCGATCTTGAAGCTGCCCACTGGCACGCGAGCGTCAGGGCTGTTGATGTGGGTGTACATCCCCGCAGAAGCCTGCAAATGGAGCATATTTTCATCTGGGTTGAGCGTCCAAATCCTGGCAAAGGTGGCATCTAAGTGTTCTACTAACGCCCTGCAACAGCGTTGCAGCATGACGGGTAAGTCTCCCTCCTGAGTGAGAGCCAAGCCAATATCAGACCTTAAAGCGGACTGCCTAGCTCGTTCGGCTAATTCCTGCGCGGCTCGCTTTCTCTGGGTGATGTCCCGCACGATCGCAATAATTTCATCTGACCCGCTGCTAACGATCCGAGTTTCGTAATCGTGCAGTTGCTCATCGATAGGTAGCTGATATTCGATGATTTGGGTCTGGCCTGTTTTGATGGACCGATCGTAGGCGTGCAGTACATTTTCAGCTAGTTCGGGCGGCAAAAGCGACTGCACTTTTTTCCCGATAAATTCCCTGGGCGGCACTAATGTTTTGATGTCTTTGGCAGGTTTGAAGTCTACAAAAGTGCCATCAGACTTGCAGCGAAACATCATGTCGGGGATGGCGTTCAACAGCGCTTTTTGTGTGGCTTCGCTTTGACGCAGTTGTTCTTCTGTCTGTTTTAATTCGGTAATATCCAAAACCAGCCCATCCCAAATAATATCCCCATTACCTTGTTTTTCCGGTCTTGATGCCCCTTTCAACCACTTCATCTGACCCGATGGTGTTATGCTCCGCCATTCATATCGCCACGGTTGTAGGGTTGCTGCTGAGAGCGCAATTGATTCATATAAGCCATCGCGGTCATCTTGATGAACCCCAGCAAAAGGGGCCGCCAAATTTTGGACGATCGCTTCTGGTTCCAATTCAAAAAGTTCGCGGCAACCGGAAGAGACATAAGGGAAAGTTATTTGCCTATCGGTTGAGAGTCGGAATTGATAAATCATTCCCGGCACGTTGGCTGCCAACTTTTGGAACCTTTGTTCGCTGATTTTGAGGGCAATTTCAGCCTGTTTGCGTTGAGTGATGTCGCTAGCAATTCCCACAAAGCCAGTGATATTTCCAGAGCCGTCCCGCAATGCGGTCACCGACAGCAAGACGGGAAAGCGGGAACCATCTTTGCGGATATAAGTCCATTCCCGTTCATCTGCCCCTCCCCGCCGTGCTTTGGCAACAAAAACTTCAAAAGATGGCTCTATGGAAATGCCGAGTTCTTGGCATAATTCTTGGGCGCGTTGCGCGACTTCTTCTGGATCGTGGATGATAGCGGGGGTTGTTTTGCCGACAACTTCAGATGCCGTATATCCCAACATTCGCTCTGCTGCTGCATTGAATGTATCGATAGTGCCATCTACTTCTGTAGAAATAATGGCGTAATTAGCGCTGTTAAAAATCGCTTGCTGGAGGGAACTTAGTTCTTGTAGCTCTATGAGGAGGCGCTTGTAGTTGGTAACATCTCTGATTGTGCCAACTAAGATTTTACTGCCATCTGCATTCTCAAATACGGTTTTTTTGGTGGAGATGATGTTAAGTTTACCGGCACTGTCAGTCAGGGTTTCTTCATTTTCGTTTTCTTGACCTGAAGTAAATACCAGTTCGTCTTTTTCTCTAAAAACATCTGCTTCTTCTTTAGGGAAAAAGTCATAGTCTGTTTTGCCAAGTAGCTCTTCGCGGGATTTGCCGATAAACTGACAGCAGACATTGTTTAAGATGATAAAACGATGGTGAGAGTCTTTGACAAAAATTGGATCGGCGATCGCATTGAGAGTGTGGTTCAAAAACTCTTCGGAGGCTTTGAGCTGCACCTCGTAGCGGTAGCGATCGCTAATGTCTAAAAATACTGCTATGAGGTGATCGATCGTACCATCCTCGCGGCGGATGCAGCTTGTAGAGAGTCTGGTATAAACTATCGCACCGTCTTTGCGTAGCAAGCGTTTGTCTACCACGTAGCGATCGCACGCCCCGCCTAAGACTTGGGCTAAGTAGTTTAAATCGGCATCTCTGTCATCGGGATGAGTCCATTCAATCCAATTCTTTTGACAGATTTCTGCTCTGGAATATCCCAGCAAGTTGCACAAAGCATCGTTAACTTCAATCCAGCCTTCGTTCTCCGGCGTACTCTGGGAAAAAGGAGGTGCATAAATGGCTATACCAACTAGGGAATTCTCGAAGTACTCGCGCAAGCGGGCTTCGTTTTGGCGGAGGGCAAGAATTGCTAGTTTTTGTTCTGTGATATCGTTTAGCATTCCCGCCGTACCAGAAATCCTGCTGTCAGGGGTTTTGGTTAAACGTGCGTGTACTTCAATCCAGCGAAATCCTCCCGATTTAGTACACAGGCGGATTTCATAGCGGCAATCTTCTTTTTGACTTTTTACCAGGCGGCTAAACTGGTTTTGATGATGTTGGCGATCGGCGGGATGAATGTAATTTAAAAAGGGAGTTCCTAAACTTTCAGAAGCAGAAAATTCCGTAATTTCATACCAAGCAGAATTGAGAAATGTCCAATTGCCTTCTGGATCGGTTTGGTAAATAACTTCTTTAACGTTATTTACTACGGAGCGATATTTTTCTTCGCTTTGCTGCAAAGCTTCTTGATTGTGCTGGCGTTCGATCGCATAACGCAGTGAACGAATCAAAAGTTCGCTATCGATAGTTCTTTTTACTAAGTAATCTTGTGCGCCAGCCGAGATTGTCTGAAGGGCTAATTCTTCATCAGCGCGGGCTGTTAGCACGACAATGGGAATGTTTTGACCTGACTGTTTTATCTTGGCGACCGTCTCAAATCCTTGGCTGTCGGGCAGAGACAAATCTAGCAAAATAACATCAAATTTTTCTGACTTCAAAAGCTCTTGTGCATCGCTAAGGCGATCTACACAGCTTAATGAAATAGTTCTCTTTCCCCTGTTTTTTGATAGTAATTCTTCAATTAGTTCTGCCTCGTCAGGATTATCTTCAACTAGGAGAATTCTAAAACTGCTTCTGGCGGTGGGTTGAAGAACTGAGTTCATTTTGCTATTTTTAATAATGTTTTTATTTGCTGATTATGCAAAAGAAGCCCTAGCTTTCTTTGTTGCCTTTCAATATTGCTTTGGCACTTTTACGAACAAGGGAAGGGCGACGCCTGGGGGTCGTAAAAGGTCTGGCAAATGCGATTTCTTCCTTTTGCTTTGGCTTGATAGAGCGCTCGATCGGCATCCTGAATTAAGGTGTAGGGAGACTTTTGCGAGTAACGTTCCCAGGTTGTGCCGGAAAACTCGATACTAGCAACACCTACGCTGATGGTGACGTATTGACTGACGGGAGATTTCAGATGGGAGAACTTGAGCATTTCTACTTTGGCACGGATTTCTTTAGCTACAATGAGGGCACCGGCAGGATCTGTATTAGGTAGAATAATAGCAAATTCTTCGCCGCCGTAACGAGCGATTAAATCGGCTGGACGCTTGCCAGCCGAGACTAGAACTTTGGCAATTTGTTGTAAGCAACTATCGCCTGCGGGATGACCGTAGTTATCGTTATAAAGTTTGAAAAAGTCGATATCGCACAGAATTATTGACAGCGGTATTTGCTCCCTTGCCGCTCGCCGCCACTCAATATCGAGAACTTGATCGAACCGACGGCGGTTGGCAATTCCAGTTAAACTATCTGTGGTGGCGAGTCGGTGTAATTTTTGGTTGGCTATTTCTAATTGACGGTAAAGTTCGGATTGTTGAATTGCGATCGCCACCTGGGCGGCCAGTTGTTTGAGAAAATCTATCTCCCACTGCTGCCACTGACGCTCTCCGCTACAATGATGCGCCATTAGCAGTCCCCACAGTTGGATTTGGGATTTGGGATTTGGGATTTGGGATTGGATGAGATCGTTAAATTTGGCATTTGGGATTGACCCCAAGGATGAATGCGGGGGCTGGCAACCAATAATTTCTTGGTCATAATTAGTTGGTTGGGAGTCGGAGTTCTCCTCGTCCCTTTTTTCTTTTAACTTTTGACTTTGGACTTTTGACTTTTCTTCGTTGTTCTCTTCCATTCTCCAATCCCCCATTTGAAAGATAGGTAAAGTCAAAAGAGCTGTGACGTGAAAATCTGCTAGAATTTTTATGTATTCAGAATCTAATTGTGCAGTTTTAACATCTTCCACTGCATGGATAAATTCGGAGTCGCCCAGTAACAGACAAGGCATGGCTAAGCTAGCATAAAAGTCTTGGTTCCAGCTACAACAATTCTCAGAACCGACAGCTTCCACAAGGACTGCACGGTCGGCCTCTGAGAGGGATTCTGCGATCGAAGATTGGCAGCGGTAAATCACAACTCGATCGATCTGCAAAAATTGCCGCACTTCTGTTACCGTTGTTTGGAGAATGTCTTCTAGGTCAATGGAAGAGCGGATGCGCTCTATCATTCGGCCCAAAACCCGCTCTCGTTCTGCCTGTAACCGATGCGCCTCTTCTGTCCGCTGACGTGCGATCGCATAGCGCATGGCACGCACTAGCAGTTCCCTTTGAAACCCCCGCTTGACTAGATAATCCTGCGCTCCAGCGCCTACCGCCTCAACCGCCATGTTTTCATCATTCAAAGCTGTCAAGACTACAATAGGGACAGTTGGCGCTTGTACTTTCACCTTCTTTACAGTATCCAGTCCAAAGCTGTCTGGCAAAGACAAATCTAATAAAATTACGTCAAAGTCATCTTCAACTAAATACTTTAGCCCTTCGTCCAGACGGTGGGCTGCTTTTAGACGAAACTGAGTTTTACCGAATGACCCCAAGAGTTCTTCTATGAGTTCGGCATCTGCGGGGTCATCTTCTACCAAAAGAATTCTAAGGGGAGAATCAGGCATCATCACGACTTTAGTGATGTATTGGTATTTAATTTTGCAATTGTGGCTCACCATTAACGGTAATTACTGCCAATTGACACTGTGTTAATATTATTACATATTTATATATGTTACCTAATAAAACTTACCAAATCTTAAAAAAACATTACATAAGGTTACCGGCTCTCCCATCTACTGTCAAAATGAAGTGGGATCGGATGGTAACGAGACAATTTCAAACCAGTAGCGACATAAACAAGTCATTACCCTAACCAATTCTTTAAAAGTTAGCGGTTTGACTATAAATGAATTTGCGCCCAAGCTATAGCAGTTAAAAATGTCTTTTTCCTGCTGTGAAGTTGTCAGCACAACGATGGGAATGTGCCCCAATTTAGGATCGGACTTGATTTCTTTGAGTGCTTCTCGCCCATTAAGGCGGGGCATATTTAGATCTAGCAAAATTAGATCTGGGCGCGGGTAACGCTTCGTAGCAGAAGCATATTGACCGCGACAGTACAAATAATCTAGCAATTCCTCGCCATCTTCCACGAAGTAGATATTCATAGCTAAGGGAACTTCTAGCAACGCTTCCTCCATCAAAAAGCAGGCGTTCTCATCATCGTTAGCTATCACTATTGTGAATTTTTTTGTCTTAATATATGTTTTCTCCTTTTAAGGGCAATTTCTAAAGGTAACAAAGTTTGCCGATCAATAAAGTGATATGACATAATGTCAAACTTGTCAATATGGATGAGCTTAGAAGTTGCTATTGGGAAGAGTAAAATAAAAAGTTGAGCCTTGACCTAGTGCCGATTCTACCCAGATGCGCCCACCGTGACGTTCAACAATCTTTTGACAAATTGCTAAACCGATGCCAGTGCCGGAGTACTCCTTTTGGGTATGCAGACGCTGAAAGATCTGAAAGATGCGATCGCTCTGTTTGGGATCGATACCAATTCCATTATCGCTCACAGAGAACAACCACGCACCCTCAAAAGCAAAGGCGCTGACGCGAATCAGCGGCGGTTCCTCCCGACGGTACTTAATCCCATTACCGATTAAGTTTTGAAACAGTTGTACCAGTTGAGAAGTATCTGCAATTACTACGGGAAGTTCGCTCTTTGTCACAGAAGCTTGACTTTTGCGGATGGTTGCTTGGAGATTGGCGCAAGCTTCCTCAAACACCAGATTGCAGTCACAAGGCTCAAAAGGCTTCTGACTCCTACCAACCCGCGAATACAAAAGCAAGTCGTCAATCAGCCTTTGCATTCGGATGACTCCGCTCACGATTTTGTCGATATAGTTATTGGCTTTGGCATCAAGTATATCCTTGTAACGTTCTTCCAAAAGTTCGGCGTAACTGGCAATAGTTCCTAAAGGCGCTTGCAAATCGTGGGAAGCGACATAAGCAAACTGTTCGAGTTCGGCATTAGAACGAGCGAGTTCTTGGGAGTAGCGGGTTTGGTTTTCAAGTAATTGAGCTTGATACAAGGCTATCCCTAACTGGTTGGCTAATTGTTGCAAAAGTTCAATTTCCAATTGCGCCCATTCCCTTGTTTCACCGCATTGCTGAACGCAGAGCAAACCCCACAGGTTCACTGGTGTTTGAGATTGGGAATTCGCGGTCGATTCTGCATCTTGGGTGTCGTGCTTTTGGGCTAGATTCACTTGATTGCGAACCAGAATTGGCAGAATTAGGTTAGAGCGAATCTGATACCGCTGGAGAATTTCTAGATAGCAAGAAGTGAAGCCAGCCGACTCAACATCAAAACAAACGTGAATGCGCCCCTGCCGATATCTTTCAAGGTATTCATCGAATAAAGCCTCATCTTTGATGACCTGACCCTGCATGATTGGAAAGCCAGTCAAAACCGCTTCATTGACAACTTTTCCCGTTGCTTCTGGCAATAGGCGAAAGAACAAAACGCGATCGGCATTGAGGGTAGTTTGAAGTTGGGTGACGGTTGTTTGGAGAATTTCTTCAATTGACAACGACTCGCGGATTTTCAGAGTCAGAGATGCTAATAATTGCTGGTACTGGGCTTGGCGGAGTTTTTCTGCTACTGCTTGCGATCGCGTACAGTAGCTGTAGATCATTTCGCCGACGATTCGCAGCAGTTGAACATCTTCTTGGGACCAATCTTTGCGATTTTCTCCAAAATTTTCAAACCCGATAGTTCCCCAGGGTTGACCGGACTGAGTGTTGATAGGAACAGCCAGCACAGAGCAGACACCGAGAGACTTCAGCAGGTTTTTTTCAAGTTCGGCTGCTTCTGGGAGCGCATCAACATCGGAGATCACTGCATTTTCATTTTTTAGATATTTTTTCAGCCACCAAGGGAATAGAGAAGAGTCTACATTTTGCAAATTTTGGATCTGGGGTTGAGTTTGACTGTCGCACCATTCATAGACCATATCAGCTATGGTGCTGTTGCCTCGGAACCGGGTCACATAGGTGTGATTGGCACCAACTGCAACTCCTAGAATTCCCATAACTCGATCGATATCGGCGGCTTCGTTGATGGCAAGTTCTCTCGATACCTCCGCCAAGGCTGTTTCTAGCAGTAGTCGATATTGCAGTTGTTTTTCGGCACTTTTGCGCTCTTGGATATCCTCAAGTGCAGTGATGAGATAGCTGAGGCCCCCATCGCCTTCTAGCACTCCCGACACGGTTAGATTTCCCCATCGCAGGCGACGATCTTTGCGAATGTAGCGCTTTTCTAGGGAGTAAGTTTGAATCTTGCCAGTTAACACTTGACGATAATATCTGAGATCCATCTCTAGGTCGTCTGGGTGGGTGATCTCTTGGAAAGTCTTCGACAAAAGTTCTGACTCGGTGTATCCCAAAAAGTCGCAAAGCTTTTGGTTGACTCGGAGAAGCTGACCCGATGGTGCCGATATCGAACTCGCCACAGCTGCTTGCTCGAAGATTGCTCGGAAGCGTTGTTCGCTTTCTCGTAAAGCTTCTTCTGCCTGTTTGCGCTGGGTAATATTAATGGCGATTCCCGCCAACCGGTATATCTCTCCAGACTCGTTCCAGATGGGAAAGGTGCGATCGAGTATCCAGACCATTGAGCCATCGGGACGGATAACGCGATATTCCTGCTCGATACCTTCGCCTTGGAACAGACGCTCCCTGGAATTTTGAATCTGCTGTTGGTCTTCTGGATGGACAGCCAAGAGCCAGCTATTTCTTTCTTGGTAGGCACTTTGGCAACTCCGACCCCAGATTTGTTCGTAAGCCGGACTGACGTAAAGAAGCTGGCCCATCTGGATATCTGCGATCCAGAAGCATTCGCTAATGCAGTTAGCCATCTGGCGGAAGCGTTGTTCGCTTTTTCTAAGGGCTGTCTCTGCGATAATGCGATCGCCAATCTCCTGTTCTAATAATTGATTTTTTTCTTGCAGTTGCCGCGTCACCGATCGCAATTTTAAATGTACATTAATACGTGCTAAAACTTCTTGTTTTAAAATAGGTTTTGTGATATAATCAACCCCACCGACACTCAACCCTTTGACTTTATTCACCCCATCCGCAAGAGCCGTCATAAAAATTACCGGAATATCTTGAGTCTCTGGCTTAGCTTTCAAGCGGCGGCAAATTTCAAATCCGTCTATATTCGGCATCATTACATCTAGTAAAATCAAGTCTGGTAAAATTTTTGCCAGCTTTTTTAAGGCACTTTCTCCCGACTTCGCTATCAAGACCAGAAAACCCTCTTCTTGCAAAAAATTGAACAGGATTTTGAGATTAGTCGGTTGGTCGTCAACTATTAAAATAGTTGGTGAATTAGCTGTTTTCATAGCGATCCATTTCAATATATTGTTCGATTAAATTCAGGATTTCTTCTTCTTCAAACTCTTGCGCCAGTTCTAGTATTTTAGTGGCAAAAGGCACGTATTGAGGAGACAATTGCTGGATGCTGTTTGCTTCCACTTCTACACTGGCAATGTCGCCAATTTCAGCGGCATTGTAAAGGGCGATTAGTTCCGACCTTGACGGAGCAATTAGTGAGGAAAATTCTTCATTTTGGTTTACTGATTCGTCAGGATCTTCTGCGATCCATTCCAGATGCAAATAGTTTTTTAGCTTGCCAAATAACTCTTCTATTTGAACGGGTTTTGCGAGGAAATCATTACAGCCAGAATCCCGACTTCTTTGGCGATCGACCTCATACACGCTAGCACTTGAAGCAATCACGATCGCATCCGTGAATTCCGGTAAAGAACGCAGGCGTTTCGTCATCTCAAAACCATTCATTACTGGCATCATCAAGTTGGTGATAATTAAATCTGGGCGGACTTTTGTCAGTTTTTCTAAACCTTCTTGTCCGTTAGATGCCTCGATAATTTCAAAGCCGATTGGTGCTAAAATATTAGTGATAACCGAGCGATTTTCCCAAAGATCGTCAACGAGCAATATTTTACGCGGTTCTCCTTGAAAACCAATGATATTTTTGGGTGTAGTTTCGGGAACTTCATCAATTTCTGGTGAGGCGAGTTCCAAATCTAGATCGAAGCGAAAAATGCTGCCTTTTCCCAAGGTACTTTCAACAAAAATTTCACCTCCCATCAACAAGACGATTTGTTTTGCGATCGCTAATCCCAAACCGAGTCCCTCTACTTGGCGCGTTCTATCTCCCACTTGCTCAAACGGCAAAAATATCTTGTCTAATTGTTCTGGAGTCATGCCAATGCCGGTATCTTCAATTTGAAACCGAATCTGACAATTTTGGATTTTGCGCGAAGTGGGCGTCTTGGCGGTTCCCGTCACGATGCCCACCTTCGCAAGAGAGGATTTTGGATTTTGGATTGGGGAATTTTCCCTAGTACTGGGAATATCATCGGCTACCAGTCTAAGCCGGGACAGTGAAACCCCACCCCCTAACCGCCTCCCCGTCCACGAGGAGGGGGGAGAAATACCCCCCCTCTCCGTGGACGGAGAGGGGGTTGGGGGGTGAGGTTCATCATCTTCTATTGGGAGAACATCAACTTTGAAAGTAACGCCTCCAGTATCGGTAAATTTGATGGCATTAGTGAGGAGATTAATCAGGACTTGTTGCAGTCGTCTCTGATCGGCGTTGATAGCTGTCGGTAGTTCTGAACTTGGTTCGTAGGTAAAATTAATTGCTTTTTGTCCCGCACGGAGGCGGCAGATTTCTACTACTTCTGCGAGGAAGGCAGTCAAATTAAAATCTATTGGGTCGAGTTCTATTTTTTGGGCTTCAATTCGAGAAATGTCTAAAATATCGTTAATTAAGCTCAATAAGTGAGTACCGCATTGGTAAATAACGTTAATGCCTTGCCGTTCTTTGGGAGTATTATTTTTGTACCGTTGCAGGATTTGCGCGTATCCTAGAATGCCATTGAGGGGGGTACGAAGTTCGTGGCTCATATTGGCGATAAACTGGCTTTTGGCGCGGTTGGCGACTTCCGCTGCTTCTACTGCCTGTTGCAGTGCTGCTTCTGCTTCTTTGCGATCGCTAATATCCTGCATCGTGCCAAATACTTTGATTACCCTACCCTCAGCATCTGCGATCGCTTCTCCTTTGCAAAAAACATACCTGATCGAACCATCAGGTCGCACAATCCGATAGTCAATCTCATAATTTTGACCTAACTCTAGCGTCCGTCTTACTGTTTGTAACCAAAATTCATAGTCATCCGGGTAAATGTATTTTTGATACTCCTCAAGACTATGTTCTTTCTTATCTGGATCGAGTCCTAAAATCCGAAATTTTTCATCGCTCCACGTAAGTTTTTGCGTAGCTCCATTATATTCCCAACTACCTAAATGTGCTAGTTTTTGTGCTTCTTCAAGTCGAGCTTCTTTATTACTTAATTCTTGCGTGCGTTCTTCTACCATCACTTCTAGAATATCTGCATATTTCTTTTCTTGCTGATATAGATGTGCGTTTTGTTTGGCAATTTTTTGGATCTCCGTTTTGTCTTGCTCCAGCTTTGCGATCGCACTAAAAGCTCTCAGTGCCGTTACGACAGCTGTCATTAACTTAGGCTTAGTCAGTTCGGTTTTGGTTTTATAATCATCAATTTGATAGTTAAGGATCACCGTACTTTCTGGCGCTTTTCCTGGCTGTCCCGTGCGGACAATAATTCGCACAATGTCATTGTTTAACGATTCTCGGATATAATTAATCAAGTCCAAACCAGAATAATCTGTTTCCATGACTACATCCACTAAAATCATGGCAATATCAGGCTGAACTTCGATTAATTCTTTAGCTTGTTCACCTGAGTAAGCGCTCACAAAGCTTAGAGATTTACCCTCAAAGGTAAAATTTTTTAATGCTAGTTTAGTAACCCTGTGAACTTCGGGATCATCATCTACTATCAGGATTTTCCAACTTTCTTCTATCTGTGGTTGTTCGATATCCTCTTCGGCAAAGAGTATCTCTTCGTTTGATTCTTCTTCAGGTAAAAGGGGATTTTGATTGGTTTTTGACATGAATAATAAACCTATATTTCTTGAAGTAGCCTAGAAACCCGGTTTCTCGAAGAAACCGGGTTTCTTGAAGTAGTCCAGAAACCCGGTTTCTTTGAGAAACCGGGTTTCTACCTCTGATTTTTTCATCATATAGCAATCGCCAAGGTGGTTAGGGCAACTCCAACTCTTACCTCTGGTTCATAATCCCTGATAGTCGTAAGCTTTTCCCTCTTCCCTCTTCCCTAGTCCCTAGCCCCTAGTCCCTAGTCCCTAGCTATATCGGCAACTGAATAACGAACTTAGTGCCCACTCCTACCTCACTTTCACATTCCACAGTCCCCCTGAGTTGTTGAGTAACCAGATTATAAATAATATACAAACCCAAGCCAGTACTACCTTGAAAGCGGTTTGTAGTAAAGAAGGGTTCAAAGATTTTACTCATATTTTCACTGGCTATGCCTTTGCCATCATCAGTATACTGAAATATTACCATATCTCCCAGCCGATGAAATTCGATTTTGATATGTCCAGAATTCTCTTTTTCATAAGCGTGGGTCAGGGAATTCATCACCAAATTAGTTATAATTTGAGATAAAGCGCCGGGATAACTGTCTAAAGTAAGCTGTTCATCACCTTCAATTGTGACAGTATGTTTATTTTTTTTCAGTTGTCCGGTTAAGGAAAGTATTACTTCTTCGAGATACTCTTTTACTTTAAAGCGACGTTGGAAATCACTAGATTGATCCACGGCTACTTGTTTAAAACTGACGATTAGATCGGCGGCACGTCTGAGGTTAGCTAAAATCATACTACTACTTTCTATTGCCGTATCTAAAAATGTCTCCAAATCCGTGCGTTTCATTTGGTTACTTTTGTAAATACGGGAGAATTCTTTGGTGTCTTCAGCTAAGGTAGATGCTGCCGTTACACTGATACCTACGGGAGTGTTAATTTCGTGAGCTACACCAGCAACCAAGTTACCCAAAGCTGCCATTTTTTCTGACTGAATTAGATGTTTTTGAGCGTCTTGGAGTTGTTGTAAAGTTTTTTCCAAAAGTTCATTTTTTTCCTTAAAGCTTA
The DNA here is from genome assembly GCF_023333585.1 of Argonema antarcticum A004/B2. Classification (GTDB taxonomy): domain Bacteria; phylum Cyanobacteriota; class Cyanobacteriia; order Cyanobacteriales; family Aerosakkonemataceae; genus Argonema; species Argonema antarcticum. The sequence goes on along the minus strand of NZ_JAIQZN010000090.1, from coordinate 4,189 downwards.
TTTGGAGATTTCGCAAAGTTAAGTGTGTTTCGACCCGCACCCAAACTTCTTCAAATTGAAATGGTTTGGTAATGTAATCTACTCCGCCCAGCGTAAAAGCTTTTACCTTATCTAAGACTTCATTAATAGCGCTGATAAAAATAATAGGTATATCGCGAGTTCGTTCATCTGCTTTGAGATGTTCGCAAACCTGGTATCCATCCATGTGAGGCATGATGATATCGAGCAAAATCAGATCCGGTGGCGCTGTCTGGGCTGATGATAGCGCCAGTTTGCCATTAATTGCTGGGCGGACTTTATATCCTTTTTGAGTCAACATATTGACTAAAAGTTGTAAATTTGCAGTGGTATCATCAACGACTAAGATATCGGCTTTATGAGTAGTTTTAATATCAGACATTTTTCTCTATTCCTTTATGATTTTTTGCTGTTTGAATCAAGGTCAAAATATCATCGTATTGAAAACCTGCGGCCAAGCTGGCTAGCCCGTCACTTAGATTAGGATTGTAGGTACGAATTTCATTAATATAGATGTCAATCATATTCATGTCGATTTGAGTTGCAGCTTGTTCCAAATTTGCCAATAATTCGATCGGCAAAGCAGAAAATGCGGCTGGAGTTAGGGCATTTTGGCGTCCGCCCTCTTTCTGAGTTGAATCGATCGAGTCTGTGGGTTCATCGTAAATATAATTTACGCCTAAATGTTTGTGCATCGCCTCAAAAATGTCTGCTTCCCGGAATGGTTTGCGTAAAAAATCATCGCAACCAGCAGAGAGGACAACAGCCTTTTCTTCCTCAAAAACGCTGGCAGTTAGGGCAATAATGGCGGTAGCCTGTCCTTTGGTGTGGGTTTTGATGTGCTTGGTGGCTTCGTAGCCATCCATCACGGGCATCCTCATGTCCATCCAGATTAAATGTGGACGCCAACTCGACCAGATTTCGATCGCCTCAAGACCGTTGCTGGCTTCTTGGAGGTCAAAGCCAAGCGGCTGCAACATTTTATACAGCAGATGGCGATTTTCCCATCGGTCATCCACAACCAGGATGCGGTAGCGGGGTTGGTTGGGTTCTAGGCTAATAACTCGACGCGGGGACTGTTTGGTTTTGATGTCGGTGGCATCAACTGGAGCGATCGCAATGTCAAACTTGAAGATAGTACCTTTGCCCACCTCACTGCTGACAGTCATTTCACCCCCCATCAGTTTCACAAATTGGCGGCTAATCGCCAACCCCAAACCAGTTCCCTGATGGCTGGTTTTGCCGGTTTTGGTCTGCACAAAAGCTTCAAAGAGGTTGTTTAGTTCATCCGGCGCGATACCTGGGCCTGTGTCTTCCACTTCAAAAGTCAAAAGAAAAAAGTCTGCCTTTTGACTTTTTACTTTTAAAGACACACCCCCAAAATCAGTAAATTTAATCGCATTATTAAGCAGGTTAATCAAGACTTGACGTAACTTGACTTCATCGGTTCGCAGGTATTGTGGGACAGTCGGCGAGAGATCGAATATCAACTGCAAATCCTTATCCTCTGCTTTGAGACGAAACATATCTTCTAGATCCTCAAGCAGGCAATAAAGGTCAAAATTTTCTTCATTAAGCGTAATGCGACCGGCTTCAATTTTAGATAATTCTAGCACTTGATTGATCAACCTAAGCAGGTGTTCCCCACTGCGGCTAATAATCCCGATATTTTGCTGTTGTTCGAGAGTCAGGCTTCCCGCCCTGTTCATCAATTGTGCAAAGCCAAGAATGGCGTTAAGCGGCGTTCTCAATTCGTGGCTCATATTGGCTAAAAATTCGCTTTTCGCTTGGTTGGCAGCATCGGCGGCTGACTTGGCTTTTTGTAACTCGGCAGTGCGTTTTTGGACTTTTATTTCTAGTTCGGAATTAGCATTTTCTAGAGCTGCAAACGACTCTTTTAACTGAATAGCCATCTGGTTAAAAGCGCGAGTCATATTTCCCAGTTCATCGCTGCGTTCTACCTCTAATGTACCCTCTAATTTTCCCTCAGACAGAGCTGTAGCGGCAGCATTTAAGCGCAGAATTGGTTGTGTTACCCAGCGAGCCGTAATAACGCCAACAAATGTAGCTACAATTAAGGCTGCTAGGCACAGCAGAATTGTAGTTCTGGTGTTGGCGTTGATTTGCTCCATGAAGTCGGATTCTGGGATAATCGCGACAATCAACCAATTAAGACCTCGCCTATCTTGGAATGGCAAAACTTGCACAAATTGGCGCTTGCCATCCAGCAAGAAATCAAGTTGTTGTGTGCTGTGAATTTTATTTAAATTACCAAAACGCGAGCTTAAATATTTGGCTGTAAATCGGACTAATTGATTACTGCTATCTATTGCTAAAAGTCGTTTTTGCTCTTTAACGCTAGATCTTTTAATATAAGCTTTTTCTTGGTTTGAGTTCGCCACCAGCGACCCATCACGCTCCATAATAAACACTTGTCCTGAACCACTTATTTCGATACTTTTCAGGAATTTACTTATTTCGTCAATAGTGCGAATAGCATACGTTACTCCCAGCAATTTACCAGTCTTTTCCTCATAGATTGGTTTCGCGAGAGCTAACAGCAACTCTCCCGTATAAATGTGTGGATAGATTGAAGTCCAAGCCGAACCTTTTGCTTGCACCGCAACTTGATACCAGGGTCGCTGTCGAGAATCAAAACGATTGGAAATGCTAATGACTTTCGTTGGATTACCTCGATCGTCTACGGTATATGTAGTATATGGCCCTCCGCCATCTTTCGCTGCTCGAATTACAAAAGTACCATCGCCAAGACGTTCAACAGCCCTGTGTCCTCCTAATGCCGTACCAAATCCGATTATAGTCATGGGAGACCAAGAGCTTAGCTGCGTTTCGTCCCATAATTGACGTTCCTGGCTAGTAAAATCGTTGAAACGCCAAAAACCGCGCTGGAAAGCTCTACTATTGCTTTTATTGATCGAATTTGGTACTTCTAGGTAAGTTTTGATTTTGTCTGCAACACGAGCATTAATTCCGCTTTGCAACTTGGTGACCAGATCGCTGACTGCCTCTTGTCCGTTTCTAAATGAGAGATATCCCGTCAATCCCACGGCGGCAAAGATTTGCAGCATAAAGGGGACAATCAGGACGGTGCGGAGGGGGACTTTTCCAGAAATTTTGGCAACTAAGCGATTGAGAGATTTGATGGACATAGCCGAATGGTTGACTGCTATAATTAAATTTAAAATATAATTTTTGAAAAGTTCAGTGTAAATTATCACTTTGTTACTATGAACAGCCTGACAGACGAGTCAAAGAATTACAATATTATAATTGTTGATGATACCCTGCATAACTTGCGTCTGCTATCAAATATACTAACCGATCGAGGATATAGAGTGCGATGCGTACCCAAAGGGACGATGGCTCTGTCCACAATCCGATTGTATCCGCCAGACCTGATTTTGCTAGATATTATGATGCCTGAAATAGATGGCTATGAAGTCTGCAAGCGGCTAAAAGCAGATGAACGAACTCGCAATATACCCATTATTTTTATTAGTGCTTTGCATGAAGCGCTAGATAAAGTGAAAGCTTTTGCCATTGGTGGAATAGACTATATCACCAAACCGTTTCAAGTTGAAGAAGTTTTGGCTCGCGTCGAAAATCAATTCCGCTTGCAGAAGCTGCAAAAACAGCTTGCGGAGCAAAATGCACTGCTGCAACAAGAAATTCGGGTGCGTCGGGAGGCAGAAATGGCCTTGCGGCAGCAATTAAAGCGATCGCAGCTCGTGGGGGCAATTCTGGAACGCATTCGTTCCTCTCTCAATCTGGAGGAAGTCTTAACAACTGCTGTGCGGGAAGTGCGAGAGTTTTTGTCAACTGACCGGACAATTATTTATCGCTTTAACCCTGACTGGAGTGGGGTTGTAGCTGTCGAGTCGGTAGGCGAGGGGTGGACATCTACTTTGGCAACTGAGATTAAAGACAATTGCTTTATCAACACCTATGTCCCCCTATATCAGCAAGGTCGCATCGCAGCGATCGCAAATATTCAAAAATCAGGTCTCGATCCGTGCCACTTAGATCTGCTCCGTACATTTGAGGTGAAAGCTAACCTAGTAGTCCCCATTATTATAGAAGACGGGGGAATCAAGAGCGGGGGAGCGGGGGAACGGGGGCGCGGGGGAGCAGAGGAGCAGGAAAATTCTGC
>NZ_JAIQZN010000089.1 GCF_023333585.1 Argonema antarcticum A004/B2 | reverse complement strand
TGGTTTGGCCTTAGTTCTTATGTACTATTGAATTGGCTTTTTGTTGATGTGTGACAGTTGAGGGTGCGGAATGTGGGCTATAACAAATGATAACAGACTTGTCCGTTGTGGAGAAAACGGACATCCTTTGAAGAACCGCATATACCTTTTAGACCAGGGTACAAAAAGGCACGTTACTTCTCCAGCTGCTATGAGAAAGTACAACATTAACCCGCAAGGGGTTGTTAATACTGATTGTCCGGTGCTAGCTACGATACCAGACGGATCTAAAATCCGGTAGAGCAGTCAAAAAGAAGCAAGGGTTGCAGACTTCATAACTGATTATAGTCCAAATCACTCTGGACAAACGCTATGGTCTCGGTCAAACCACACAATATAGTAAATCGAACCTACGCGAAAACCAAAAATCCGCTTTCTTTCATCAACCCACATTTCTGAAAGTTTCACATCATCGCTGACACTTTCAGGTACTTTTGGATGATTGGTAATTAGCTTGTATCCGCAACCTACAGAACCACCGCGTTGTTTCGAGCCTTGGCTTTTTATTTGCGCCCATGTATATCTCTCAATTTTTTTAAGTCCCCGAATCAAATCATCAATTTCTGATGGTTGCCAATCTGATAAAAGCCAACGGTTTTCATCAGTATGCTCAAACTTAAAACTGGGGTGTTGTTCGTGTGCATTCTCGGAACCTGTTGGATGAGTTAAAGCGGATTCAGGGATTCGGCTTGACGAACTTGTGGCTGAAAACTTTTTAATACGAGACTTTCCCACTACTCCTCCAAAAAAGAGGCGTAATAAGCTTTCATATCCTCATGGGAAATAATATTTGATGATTTTTCGGCAGGAGCTAAACCTTTACGAGCATTAATCCAAGGTTTTTCTGAGTGTGTCAAATCTTCTAGTCGTTTAGCACTCAATTCACCATAAGCAGTCCAAACTTCTTCCAGAACTTCTAGTAGCTACTACACTTGTAGTTTATAGTTCATCTTTATCCCGTTTATTAACTTTTCAAACACTCAGATTCATTCAATTCCGACTCGTGTTGCTGTTGTCGGCGCTGTAATACAGCATCTATGGCTGGATTAATAACCTCCTGTATTTTACCATTTTCATCATAAATTACTACTTCAAGCCATTGAGCCTTTGCCACTCCTACTGCATATTTAAGCGCTGTTTCCTTAGTCGGAAACATTTTTTCAGATGCAACGTCAGTTTCCTCTTTTACCACCCACCCATCTTGGTGAGGTGCGACGTGCAATTGGCGATTTAATTTCTTCAATACCCGCTGTTTTAGTCCAATTAAAGTAATACCAACAAGTGTTTGGCTCTCCTCATTGTAACGTGCGATCGCGCTATCACCCACATCCACAGCTACAGCCTCTTGTGGCTCTCCCAGTGATATATAAAGAACATCTGCTTCTTTATCATAAAAAGCAGTAACTTTTTTAGAATTTTCCAGAATTTTTAAACTGTCCATATAATTCGCTTACTTGAGGATGGCTGTTTTCTGAGATAAGCTGTCATTACAAATCCATCATAGCTACTAAGTTCGACATACACCACTACCACAAATTTATTTGGGGAAATTTCTTGATAGAAGCGCAGCGCCAGCAACGCACTTGTAGCCTCATCTTGTTGAATCAAATCCGGGTTCTCCAAAGTTTCTAAAACCCGATTATATTGAGTCTGCATCTCAGGGTGTTCTGTAATGATATGCTCCCACCGCTCCCTAGTGAGACGGATAGATACACCGTTCACCGAACGCCCTATCCATAGTATATTGCTACTCTGCGTCATTGTATTTTAATTTTAATCGATCTAGGGCATCCCTTTTGGATGCCCTACTATTTTTTGACCTAAGCTCCGACAGATTCCTTAGCGGCGTACATCACTTCAACCGTAATTTTGGAAATATTCCTTTCGCGTGCAAACTTTTCAGTATTCCGCTTCACTTTACCGCGCACAAAACCAGGAATCTTATTCAATTCTGCTTGTCCTTCCTTAGTCCAACCAAGGTCGGAATCCGCAGAAATTCCCTTAGTAATGACTTCCTTGGTATCATGTCCGCCGAAGATTTCCAGCAGGTGATCTTCCATTCCCAATGTGAAGGAATTGTAGACCAGATCGACGCACTGATTCGTCCCTTCATAACCCATGAAAGGTTTGTAACCAATTGGGAAGTTTTGGATGTGAATCGGTGCTGCAATTACACCGCAGGGAATATCCAAACGCTTACCGACGTGGCGTTCCATTTGGGTGCCGAAAATTGCCGAGGGTTCGACGCGCGCGATCGCATCTCCGATCAAACCGTGATCTTCGCTGACAATCACTTCATCGCAGTACTCGCCAACTTGTTCCCGGAACCAATCAGCATCATATTTGCAATAAGTTCCCGCCCAAACTACGTGGATTCCCATTTCCCGCGCCAGAATTTTGGTCATCGCGGCGGCGTGAGTGCTATCGCCAAACACAACAGCTTTTTTACCAGTCAAATTCTGACAGTCAATGGAACGGGAAAACCAAGCAGCTTGAGAAACGTGCAATGTTTGCTCGTTGATAAAATCTTCGTAATCAACATCACCGCCTTGTTCGTTAATTACCTGCTGAATCTTGCGGATACAACGCGCAGTTTCCACCACACCCATCGGCGTGATATCTATATAAGGTGTTCCGAATTCTTGTTCCAGATACTTAGCCGCCATTAACCCGATTTCCCGATAAGGAACTAGGTTAAACCAAGCTTTTGGCAAATTCTTCAGGTTGAGAACAGATGCACCTTCGGGAATTACTTCGTTGACTTCAATTCCCAAGTCAGCCATGAGGCGTTTAAGTTCGGTGCAATCGTGCTGGTTGTGGAAACCAAGGGTAGTAATACCGATGATGTTGACGGAAGGTTTTTCGGTTTTCCCTTCTGGCAGATTGCCTTGTTTGCGAGCTTTTTCGATGTAGTATTGAACAATTTGATGTAAAGTGCGATCGGCTGCTTGCAATTCGTTGACGCGATAGTGGTTCACATCCGCCAACATCACATCGCCTTTAGCATCTAATTGCGCCCGCTCGACAAAATTTCCCAAATCTTCTTGCAAAATACTAGAAGTGCAAGTCGGAGTCAGCACGATCAAGTCTGGATGTTCTTCAGTATCCTTACGGGTGATATTATCTATCACTCTTTCTTGAGAACCGCGTGCGAGAACGTGCCGATCGACAATACTGGTTGTGACTGGGGTGAAATTCCTCTCCCGCTCTAACATCGATCGCATCACGTTGAAATAGTCATCGCCCAGCGGTGCGTGCATGATCGCGTGGACGTTTTTAAAGGAAGTGGCGATGCGGAGAGTGCCAATGTGGGCAGGGCCTGCATACATCCAATAAGCCAATTTCATTCTGTTCTCCCTTGCTCTGAAAAAATAATGTTCGATCGAACTGGACAATGATTGCTTGATTATCAAATCGTTTCCGATTTTCTCACTAGATCGATGTCTGTTGAGTAGCTGCTAGTGTGAATTTTAATCGACTGTCGATCGCTCAAACGCTTTTGCTGATATGAATTTAGCTTAAAACTAAAACAACTTTTCTGTTGTTTTAGGGCAATAAATCTTAATGTTATCGGTCTATACATAATTTGCACCAAAAGTCAATCAATTTTGGATTCTAGGATTTTGGATTGACCCCCAGACGGTTGTTCGGTTGCTGTTTGAGCTTTTTGGTTTTGGTCAATAACTTGAATTTAGCGATCGCGTTGAACCTTCTCCCAACCCCCTTGGTCTAAAGGTACAGTTTTTAACCGCTTAGGTTTCAATGATAAATACCAAATTGTTTGCGCTTATCGGGACTACTGCCGCACTCGTTATCTCTACGGGCTGGCTGATTTCAACTCAGGCTAAACCAGTATCTACCTCTTCAGATCAGCCAATGCTTCTGGCTGAGGCAGGAAGGGCTTCCCTGAATCTGACTCCTGAACAAAAAGCACAAATGCAACAAATTCGCGAATCAACTCGCACTCAGATTGAAGGTATCTTAACACAAGAGCAGAAAAATCAATTGAACGCCTCCAGGGAACAGATGAGAGCGCGTCGGGCGCAAGCAGGTCAACCAGGTCAACCAGGTCAACCAGGTCAACCAGGTCAACGCGGTCAACGCGGTCAACGCGGTCAGATTTGGTCTTCGCTGAATCTCACTCCCGAACAAAAAACACAAATGCAACGAATTATGGACGAATCCAAGCAACGAATGGAAGCTGTTTTGACTCCTGAACAGCGCCAACAAATGCAACAGATGCGTCAAAATCGTCAAACTCGCCGTCAGGCTCAATAATACAGAAAACCCCCCTAACCCCCCCAGGTGTGGTCAAAAACAGTTGGTGATAGGGGGGACAAGGGGGACAAGGAGGACAAGGAGGACAAGGAGGACAAGGAGGACAAGGAGGACAAGGAGGACAAGGAGGACTCTTTCTGCCAACCAACTACCCATGACCGCACCCTAACCCCCCAAATTTGGGGGAAGACTCTTTTCCCCCCAGATTTGGGGGGCTAGGGGGGCGATTGCCTAAGTCCTAATTGAACTAAAAATGAGGTGGGGTTCGGTTTTGGACTACTCTGTGAAGAAGATGTACAATTCTCGAAACCCACCTCTACATATTGATCAAAGAAAAAAATCATGCCAACTAAACAAGATTGGGAATGGTTAGCAGCCGGTTCTGAATATCAAACTGCACAAGCAATCCAGCAACTCTTACAAGAGGAAAAGTGGATGGAAGCCACGGAAGGTCTCTACGAATTAATTGAATCAATGGGAAAATCGAAAAAATTGGCGCTGAAAAGCCAGCTAATTAGACTGATGGCTCATGTTATCAAGTGGAAATGCCAACCGGAACGCCTGGGTTATAGTTGGGCTATAACTATTCTTTCTGCACGTCGAGAAATTGAAGATATTCAAGAGGAAGTTCCCAGTTTGAACCGAAATTTTATTGAATCTGTCTGGGATAAATGTTTTAATGCCGCTGTGAAAGAAGCTGAAATTGAAATGGGTAAGCAGTGCGAATTAACTTCGCTTTCTTGGTCAGAAGTGTTTGAGGAAGAGTACATATTGATCGAAGGAAAAAATCATGCCAACTAAACAAGATTGGGAATGGTTAGCAGCCGGTTCTGAATATCAAACTGCACAAGCAATCCAGCAACTCTTACAAGAGGAAAAGTGGATGGAAGCCACGGAAGGTCTCTACGAATTAATTGAATCAATGGGAAAATCGAAAAAATTGGCGCTGACAAGCCAGCTAACCAGATTGATGGCTTATGTTATCAAGTGGAAATGTCAACCCAAACTTCGGAGTTCCAGTTGGATTATCACTATTCGTTCTGCTCGTCAAGAAATTGCAGATATTCAAGAAGAAGTCCCCAGCTTAAATCGTAATTTTATTGAATCTATCTGGGATAAATGTTTTAATAGAGCGTTGAAAGATGCTGAAGATGAAATGGGGAAGCAGTGCGAATTCTCCACTCTTTCTTGGGAGGAAGTCTTTGCAGAAGAGTATGCTTTATTTAAACGGAATTGAGACGATTTTTAAGAGTAAAATTTGGTTTGAAAATTTAATCTTTTTGCCTATTGCTATTAATTGTTTTTTTTGCTAATATGTAAATGTCATAATGCGAATCTGTTCGCTCATATAGCTCAATAGCTATATTGTTATATTATCAATTTTTCATAGTCTGGAATGCTTGCTACACAAGGACTGGCGGACAGGGATGATTTAGATGGTGGAAGCGCGTAGAGTTTCACGCTGCAATTCCAGCAAATCTCGAATACCTTTTTCGGCACAATCGAGTAGTTGGTTGAGTTGGGAACGGCTAAAAGTACCATCCTCAGCAGTGCCTTGGATTTCGATAATGCCAAGATTTTCATCCATCACGACGTTGAAATCGACTTCAGCGGCGACATCTTCAGGATAGTTGAGGTCTAAAAAAGGCTCACCCTGCAAAAGTCCTACGGAAACAGCGGCGACTTGGTGACGAATAGGCGATCGCGTCAACTTTCCCTGCTCAACCAACTTTTCCATCGCATCGGCGAGTGCCACAAACCCGCCAGTAATAGCAGTCGTGCGAGTACCGGCATCCGCCTGCAAAACATCCGCATCGACAATAATAGTGCGTTCTCCCAGCGCCTGCAAATCTATAGCCGCTCTTAAACTGCGTCCGATCAAGCGCTGAATTTCCTGAGTGCGTCCAGATAATTTCATAAATTCCCGTTCTTGACGTTGAGGAGTTGCGCCTGGGAGCATTCGATACTCAGCAGTTAGCCAACCCTTTCCCGTACCTTCCAGAAATTTCGGCACGCTCTCTTGGATACTCACATTACAGAGAACTTGAGTGTCACCGCAATGGGTAAGCACAGATGCGATCGCAAAGCGAGTGAAATTTCGCTCAAAACGAATGGGACGAAGTTGGTATGGTTGTCTGCCATCAGGACGCTGCCAGGACATCGGTTTTGCCTTCAAATAGTCAATCGAGATACATTTTAGATTGAGTTACGCATCTGGATAAAGTTTTTTTAAGATATCTTGCTGCACTTGTTCTGGAGATCGATCGCCATTGATAAGCTAACACGCATCTAATTCGGATATTTCTAATCCGGCAATCAAACCTTCAATTCCTCTCCCACTCCCCCACTCCCCCACTCTCCCACTCCCGCTAAACATACAAATTAAATGCGTAGCAGCTTACTTATCAATCGTTGGCGGCGTCCGTAATAATCAAGAATCAGGGCAGTACGTTCTCTGAATAGCTGAATGCGACGCTGCAAGATTTCCGGTCGATCGTCGGGAAGACTACGCCCCACAGATCTACTCATCAATACCGATTCTGACACATCCAACCAAATAGCCCAGTCGAGGTGTTGTCCCAAATCGTCTAACAAAAAATCTAATTCCTCAGCTTGGAAAGCAGTGCGCGGATAGCCATCGAGTAACCAACCGTTGGCGACATCAAATAACAGCAGCCGCAGACGCATAAACTCAATCATAACCGGATCGGGTACTAATTCGCCGCTTTAAAAAATCTAGGTAAACCTGGATAAACTCAGCGGTATAAGTTTCTTAAGCATTCTTTCCTAGCGCTTGCGCTTCCTCAGTATCGAGGTTGACCAGAAAATCCCAGTTAGAGATATCATAGTAATAATGTCTATTCGTTACCATGATAGAACACTTGATTTTTTGACTTTGGTTCAATTCAAATCTATGTATATTCTACACTTTTAAGCTCTGCTAGGAAAGCCAATATTTATGGTCTGTCGGATGTGTTACCTAGATTTACTTGCCATAAGTATAGGTAAATCTAGGTATTTTTACTACTGCCGTAAACCCTTTTCCACATAAGCCTGCGCTTGGATACCTAATTGTGTCCCGGATGCGATCGCACCCCGCAGTATATCCCCAGTAGATATGGAAGGGACATTTAAATAGCTTGACAGTCGTTGTGCTTGGGTTCCCTTACCCGCACCTGCACCTCCCAAAATTACCAGTCTCACAGCCTCCTACTCCCCCTACAAGTCGAATCCTTGAATCGACTCAAGCTTACCATCAAACCTGCGAAGGCTCTTTTGTGAGCGATCGCGCCTCCATAATTCTGCCCAAACAGAGAGATTTTGACTTCCTTTGGCTCTTGACGTTCTTATATATATAGTGTTTTACTATGTAAACCAATCTAAAATTGCACTAGATATTGTTAAGCGAACCGAATTGACAGCATTTTGCGTGCTGTCAAATTGTTCGTTACCCATCAATGGTTTATATATGGTTGCCCAGCTAGAAACTCCCACTCTTAATACTGAACGTCGCCAACTCACCACAGTTGAAGGACTGCTGCAAGTCTTCACCTCATCTCACCGCACCTTTTTTACCAGCGTCATGGCGCAAGCGCTGAGAATTGCCGGACAAGGAACCCCAGTTTTAGTGGTGCAATTTCTCAAGGGGGGAATTAATCAGGGATACGATCGTCCGATGCGCTTAGGAGAGTATTTAGATTGGGTTCGCTGCGACTTACCCCGCTGTATCGACACGCCACATCTGGATGATGGAGAAATGCGATCGCTACAACATCTGTGGCAGCACACGCAAAAAGCTATATTTGAAGGCAAATATTCTCTAGTCGTTCTCGATGAACTCAGTTTAGCGATTACCTTTGGCTTAATCCCAGAAACGGAAGTGCTGGAAGTCATCAAAAGACGCCCCGGTCACGTAGATATTATTTTGACAGGCCCAGAAATGCCAGAAGCGATTTTGGATATCGCCGATCAGATTACAGAGATGCGTAGAAGCGATCGGCCCTGAAAAATTGACTCAGTTTTAAGATATCCTAGTATTCCGGTTGAGATTTGTGAACCTGTGATTAAGAACGATATTTGGATTGCTCAAATGGCTCAAAAGGGTATGATTTCGCCCTTTGAGCCTCAGTTAATTCGTCGCTGTGAGGAATTGCCAGTCATTTCTTATGGTTTAAGCAGCTATGGTTACGATCTTAGACTTTCGCCAGTAGAGTTCCGCATTTTTCGCCATATTCCTGGCACTGTGGTTAATCCTAAGCATTTTAATCCCGAAAATCTAGAGCCAACTAAATTGCATAACGATGAGTATGGAAAATACTTCATTTTACCAGGCCATAGCTATGGCCTGGGTGTTGCCCTAGAACACCTTGAAGTTCCAGAAAATGTGACTGTACTTTGTATTGGAAAAAGTTCCTATGCCAGAGCTGGTATAATTGCTAATTTAACTCCTGCTGAAGCTGGTTGGCGCGGTCATTTGACCCTGGAGGTAAGCAACAGTTCGCCAGCCGATTGTCGAATATATGCGAATGAAGGCATCGTGCAATTGCTGTTTTTTGAATCAGAGGTCTGTTCTGTAAATTACGAACAGCGAAAGGGTAAATATCAAGATCAACCAGAAAAGGTAGTGTTTTCCAAGGTTTAGGTAAGTTTTTTTAGCACGAGTCTTAGATTATCCGATTCAATTCTCGGTCCCCTCGCCATAATTAAACTCTAAATTTACGGTGCCAATCTTGCTTTACCAAGACGATTAACTTCATACCATTCTGCTATTGCTGGCACCCAATCCTGAAAGTGGGGCCACATCATTTCGCACAGCTTTTGAATTTCCAGTTGTGCATTTTTCTTATTTCTCAGGTCGCAAAAATGCAGAAAAGACCTTAAATTAAAGCTGACTACAAAATGCTGGCGGTAATCAAAAGGTAGTTTCCCTCTTGCGTGTTCCTCCGACATCCCTGCCTCAACATCAATTTTGTATCGCCTCGCCGCTTCTAAACACCACTTTAAATCTTCTTCTCTTTGTTCTGGAGAATAATAATATCGTTTACCTTGACGGTCTGTGTAATCAGCCACTGGACGAAGATAAAAAACCTCTTCTATATTTTTCTTTCCTTCAGCTACATCAATAAATTGATTGCCTGTATACCGCAGGGAATTATGTACTACTAAACCATTGGCAACGAAGTTATGCCATTGACCCTCCACTTCTAAGTCGTAAGTCATTTGTTCACCAACATATTCAACACTCTTTACTTTTACGGGATGAGAGCGCAATTTTATCCCTTTGGGCTTTGGCTTAACTTGCCAATCTTTAGGCTCTAAAATTGGCGAATAAACTTGGGCAAATTCAATCTCCAAACTGTTTTGATGAATGTATTCGTGACATTCTTTACATAAAGTCACTAAATTATCAAAATCATAAGCCAAAGATTGATTTGCAAAAACTGGTACTAGGTGATGAGCATGAAGAAGTCCACCCCTGATGCCACATTTCTGGCAAATATAATCAAACTTTTTATGGACTTGGGGTGCAATTTGCCTTGTCCAAGCGCCAATCAATTGTCGCTCCGTAGAAGTGCCACCTTTCCAAAAATGAGAGTCAGCACCTCTTTGCGTGTAAATTTTTGCATTTTCTATCCGTTTTTGGCGACTGTCTTCAGAGAGGTTGAGTTGATAACCTCCTTTGCCTTTATTCCAAGGTTCATCGCTCCCAGGTTTTCGCTTATTTAGAGACAGTCCATAAGCATAGACCCATTTTTTTACCGCCTCAATTGAACAGCTAGCTAAAGTTGCTATTTCATCGGCGTACAGTCCTTGATTAAGTTGCTCCACCAACCAAGCCTTGTTGCGATAGAGGGCATTAGGATTGTAATTCCAAGGTTGATGATTGTTAAGATAACGTGGAGTTGAGCATTTTAAAGACAATCCAAACTTATTAATCCATACTTTAACTGTAGCAATAGAGCAACCGGATAAACCAGCAATTTCTTTGATAGTTAATCCTTTTGCAATTTGGTTTTTAAGCCATAATTTGTCCGTGTAAGGTCTATCATCCGTTACCGATAAACCATTGCACATAATATAGGAGTTTTTGGTCATACCAACGACATTACCATCTGCATTGGTTATCAACCCAACCGCATCTTTCATTGTTTCCCAACCGTTTGCGGTAAATAAACGGTGATTGGTAGTACACTCTAAAGTCTTGCCATCCTCCAATGTAACTTTATAAACTGGTTGAATACCACTACACATTACATCTTTGATATGACCGACTTCAAACAAGCCAGTTTGTTCGTTTAAAACTCGTAAGCGCATTTTACGAATTCTTCGTTTGCAGTCACGACGATATTCGCCTGGTGGTTCACCATTTCGACCTCGAATAGACCGAGAACGAATCGCTTTTTCCCCATTAGTCCAAAGGTCATGCAGTTCTCCAATTGTTTTGCTCAAATTTTTCTTGCCAGCACTTCCCTCGCCATCAACAAAAGTAATTACGGTATCAGCAGCAAGACATTGTACATCAAAACTTACCCCAACCCGATGAGTCCGCGCCTGCTGCATTACGCTATGAGGAAAATAACCACAATTAAATATAATCTGTGGATGTTCTAATGGCCCATAATGTCCCCTTTCGCCCGCTAAAAGGCGCTTAACAATAATCTCCCCGCATTGCTCCTCTGTAGGCCATGAGTCCCGCTCGTCAAACACAAACGCCTCAGTATAATCTTGGTGGAGAGCAGCATAGACCACCTGCTGAGGATTTGGTGTTTTGGCAATAACCTCTACTCGAAATCGATCCATTAAACTTCCAGATATGGTTGGCCTCGCTCAAAGTGGTTGCATCACTTATAAGCATTGATAATTGTCTCATAAAATGCTAATTTAACGCAACTACAAATTATTAATCAAAATTTTCCTCAATAAACCGTACTATCTTCTGGTGAACAGCACCTTTCTCCTCCGTCCCATCCACCTGCAACGCCAAGCCTTCATACTTGCTAAATATCTCTTGATAATTCTTTCTGACTTTGGCAAGTTTCTCTTGATTTTCGTAGATGTCTTTGACCGATCGGTCCCTAATCCTTGTCAGCGCCATCTCAACAGGTATATCAATATAAATTACCAAATCTGGATTGGGGAATCCATCATTCAGACTGCTGACCAATTCCCAATCTTCTTGAGTATTCCAATGATACGCCAAAGAAGAAAAAAAGTATCTCGTACTAATTACCGTAAAATTATCGTCGATTAACTTAAATACCCCGTCAACTTCGTTAAATAAATGATCGTATCTGTCAGCAGCAAATAAATAAGCCATCTGTTCATCAAACTTCTGACTATCATTAACAAAAAATACTCTTCTTTTCAGCGCTTGTCTGATCAAATTACCAACAGGCCCATTAGAAGGTTCGTAGGTAACTACTGCTTGGTAACCTTTCGCTGTAAAATAATCTTTTAGCAGGTTAGATTGCGTCGAAGTTCCAGAACCATCGATACCTTCAAAAACTATAAACAAATTTTTCATTTTATGTTGTTACTAATCTTCTCAGCCAAAAGTCGCATTTTAATCTCGATCAGCTTAATAATTCCTTCACCGCCACGCTAAAACCTTGGAGAACACTTTGAGTGTTAACTACATCATTTGGATTCAACAAAAACCAACGTTCTGGCGTCTTAATTAAAACTAACTTTTCTTCGGGAAACAGCAACCAGACTTCCTGACAACCTGATTCTAAATATTCCTTAGCTTTGGCGAATAACTCCTCAGCACCGTCATCAGGAGAAGCAACTTCCGCAATTAGCGAGAAACTTTGGGGACATACCGTAAACTCCCCTAACTGCTGTAATAATTCACCAGTAATATAAGCTACATCAGGACGGCGAGCTTGTTTGTTAGTTCGACAAAGTGCTTCTGTCACAACTTCTCCCCCCTGTTCGCCGGAGTTTTTATAAGCTCTCCAGTAATAAGCTAGTTTAGATTGAGCCACACCATGCTTGAATGTCATTCCTGTTTTCTCCAATAATGTGCCATCAACCCACTCCATTCTATCAGGAGGATGGAGTAGAAAATCTTCTAGAGAAATGACATTTTCTGGCTGTAAATCTGCCTGTATTTTTTCTACTGACTGTAAATTTTCAGGAAAATTTTCTGTTGCTTGTAGTTCGGCTGGAATCGTTGATAAAACTGCACTAACTACCATTGCTACGACCTCATATTTACAACTTAAATTACCATACAAATGCTGAGATATGTCATCTCTTCATTATTTACCCTGATGCTTTCTCCTCCATTTCGGCGTATAGAAGTATTCAATCAGTTGCGAAGTGGGACTAAATCTAGATTTCATCCTTTAAACCTTATGTTTAATAAGGATGAGACAATTCCTACCATCCTGCGATCGCTTGTAAAGCACCTCGTCTGCTATGCGGCGCATCAGGAACCAGCCAACTCCGCCTTCCTGGGCTGTACCTGGCTTATACTCCGGTAAGGTACTGGGATCGAAAGGTTCGCCTCGATCCCAAATTCGGATTTCCAGACATTCATCCCATAGATTTAACTCTATCTCAATAGGAGTCTCTGGGGGTAAACCTTTATGGGCGTGGCGAACTGCGTTGGTAAAGCCTTCGACGAGGGCTAACTTCAGCTCCTCAAGGGCTAAGTTGGGGCGATCGCTTCCATCTGTCAACCAGGAAAGCTTACACTTATTCTGGAAGCAGAATCGATCGAACCATTGCAGCACCTGGTTGAGAGAATGTAAATCGCTCTTAACTCTCAGATGGTTGTTCTGCAACATTCCTGGGCTTTTCCACCATTTTATGGAAGTATGAAGCATATTCAATACCCAAATTTCAAAATTTGTTTGCCACTACGGATTAATACTTAATGGTGACATAAAAGGGCGAAAATTTGCTAAGCCTAAGTAGCGAATACCCTCTGGTTTGATGTCAAAGCGGCATGGCAAAACTTCTAAGCCGATCGCAACTGCCTCTCGCAACATTTTGCCATAAACTGGATCGGCACAATCTCCAGGCGCGAACTCAGTACAGTCGCCACGATCGATCAGATAAAGCATCACCGCCCGCGCTTGTGGCAAAATCCCCATCAATTCCCGCAGGTGTTTCTGTCCCCGCGTCGTTACCGTATCGGGAAATAGCGCCAGCCGCCCTTGCGCCCAAGTAGTATTTTTTACTTCTAAATATATAGGTACTTCAGGAGTGCTTCCCGTCAGGAAAAAATCTACTCGACTGCTTTTATCCAAACCATAAACCACTTCTCCTTTAATCTCGCTGTAATTGCCCAGTTGGGGAAACAAATGTTTTTCCAAAGCTAACTTCACTACCTGATTGGGTAAAGCGGTATTAATTCCTACCCAAGTCGGTTCGTTATCGCAAACCTGAATCATCTCCCAAGTGTAGGGCAGTTTGCGTTTAGGATTGTTACTTAAGGAAACCTGCACCAAACTTCCAGGAGTGCAGACGCCGGTCATTGGCCCAGTATTCGCGCAATGAGCTGTAATTACCTCACCTGTAGCCAATTCAATATCTGCAAAAAATCGCTTATAACGTTTGAGCAAAATGCCGGGATAGAGAGTTGGGTAACGGTAAATCCAATCAGATGTCATCAGCTAAACCCTACATTCTTTTTTTTTCATTGCCAAAGCAGCTAAGGCATCTAGCTTAATCTTTGATAAATACATTTGTTTTGCTAAATCTGGGGGGATAGATCCAAAATTTCCCAAATCAGTGATGTCCAGAAAATTTTCTAAACTGGGTAAGTCGGAATAGAAAGTTTCGGTGGACATAGTTTTCGGAATTGCCAAATTCACGATTGAATAGTAGAACTACCTTTAATCATTTTTAACTGTTCGTGTCTGTAAACAAAAAACCCTCTCGAACTCTGGCTGGAATTGCGGGAATTGTCGCAGTCGCCACTTTGATTAGTAAAGTGTTTGGTTTGGTGCGCCAGCAAGCGATCGCAGCCGCCTTCGGAGTCGGTGCAGCCGCCAACGCCTATAGCTACGCCTATATTCTCCCAGGTTTTTTGTTAGTCTTGCTGGGCGGTATCAATGGGCCATTCCACAGCGCGGTTGTCAGCGTACTGGCAAAGCGGGGCAAACAAGAAGCCGCTTCCATTGTAGAAACAATCACCACCATTGTCGGTGCAGGACTGCTGCTGGTGACGATCGCGATGATTATTTTTGCAGAACCACTCATCAATATAGTGGCACCGGGGCTAAATGATACTCCGGGGGTTAGTCCGCTTACCAAAACGATCGCCATCCAGCAACTTCAGATTATGGCACCGATGGCATTGCTAGCTGGGCTAATTGGCATTGGCTTCGCCACCCTTAACGCCGCCGATCAATACTGGTTACCCTCCATCAGCCCTTTATTTTCCAGCATTACAGTCATCGGGGGACTTGCCGTTTTAGCCATGCAGCTGGGCCACAAAGTTACCCTACCCGAATACGCCATTCTGGGAGGACAGGTTTTAGCCGTAGGAACGCTTACGGGTGCTATCTTGCAATGGTTAGTACAAGTAATTGCCCAGTGGCGATCGGGTTTGGGGACATTACGCCTGGGCTTTGACTTTCAGCATCCAGGAGTGCGCGAAACGCTCAAACTTATGGGCCCAGCCACCTTTTCCTCCGGCATGATGCACATAAACGTTTACACTGATTTATTCTTTGCCTCCTACATTCCTCAAGCCGCCGCCTCCTTAAGCTATGCCGGACTCTTAGTACAAACGCCTTTAGGAATTATCTCTAACGTTCTCTTAGTACCCCTACTGCCCATATTTTCCCGACTTGCCGCCCCAGAAGATTGGCCGGAATTAAAACTGCGAATTCGCCAGGGATTAGTTCTCACAGCCCTTACCATGTTGCCTCTCGGTGCGATCATGGTGGCATTATCAGTGCCAATTGTGCGCGTAGTTTACGAACGCGGTGCATTTAATCGGGAAGCATCCAGTTTAGTAGCATCTCTGCTAGTTGCTTACGGCATCGGGATGTTTTTCTACCTGGGGCGGGATGTACTGGTGCGAGTATTTTATGGCTTGGGCGATGGCGTCACGCCGTTTCGGATCAGTATGGTGAATATCTTCCTCAACGCCTTGCTGGATTATGTCTTGATCGAACCTTTCGGCGCACCTGGTTTGGTTTTTGCCACTATGGGCGTAAACTTTGCCTCGATGGTGATGCTGTTATGGCGGCTGAATCAAAGACTCAACGGTTTGCCCTTGCGGGAATGGGCGATGCCGTTGGGAGGTTTGGCAGGTGGTAGCGTTATTGCTGGTTTCGTCAGCTGGGGAACGAATTACGGCTTGCAACAAATTTGGGGCAGTGAAGGCTTTTTGGTGCAGTTGCTGCAACTGTGCGTAGCTGGCTTAGTCGGTTTATGTTTGTTCGGTTTCTTTGCTACCAAGCTGAAGTTGCCAGAAGTGGATATTTTTGTGGCGCGTATCCGTCAGAAATTCTTGAAATAGCAATAGAGTTCTTGTCAGGTGAGTGAGGTATAGCTAGGGGCTAGGGGCTTTCTTGCTAGGGGCTAGGGAAGAGGGAAAAGGTTACTGCGTAAGGGATTTGGATAAGAAGTAATAGTTGGAGTTGCCCTAACCGACTTTCGTCGGTTGCTATACAAAGAAACCGAGTTTCTTCAAGTAAATAGAAACCCGGTTTCTGGCTACAACCTACTTTCTACATTTTCCGCTGATATTCTTCCAGGATATCCATCAAATTCACTTGGCTTGCGGTGGGTATCATATCTGCCAAGGGAATATCGCGGCGTCCGCCTAGCTTGACGGGGATATCTTCTAGAATTTTTACTACCTTGCTTTCTTCTAGGGAATTATCCGCCAGCATGGGATAAACTCGATCGGCGACGACGGTATGCAAATGAGCTTCCCGCAAGAAGAGATGCCATTTGGCAATGTCCATATAAACGTTTTCGCCGATTTCTGCGGCTAGCGCTTCGATCGCTTCTGAGGTGTTGGTCTTAGCCATAGGACTTACTCTGGTTAAAAGCTACTTCGATCCTAATTGAATCAAAACTAATGCCAGAGTAAATCCATGCCAAGCAAGAATATTCGGTCTATCCTTGGGGGGATTTTGTGGGTGTGTTCTGGGATGGAATGGTCGGGTCGGAGTAATCTGCGATCGCAAAAATATACACCGCATGGACAACCAAAACCAGCGCCCAGCCGCCTGTTACCCAGTTTAACCAAGGCCATTCAGCGTTTTGCAAGTTGTGGAAAAACCACAAACCGGAATTAGTTGCACCAAAAATTCCTACATGAATGGCAAAGTTCATGCGATCGTCTAGTTTGCGGTAAGCGGGATCGTTGCGATCGGGTTTGCGGGGCCAACGAGGAGGCATGGAATATCTCTAATGAGTGGAACAGACAGAAAGTTTACCTTAATTTTAAGATAAGAGCGGACGGCAACGGCCCGATCGGATCGACTTCTCACCAATTCAAATAATTATAATTTAGCCTTCAAATGGAGGGCAACTTACTCTGTTAACTACCTTACCATATAGCGGTTTTCAGTTGCCTGAAGTACACCCTTAGAAACCCGGTTTCTTTAAGAAACCAGGTTTCTGGAGTCCCTCACTCACCTGAAAAGGGCTGTAATCTAGATGTAAACTATTTCCAGTAATCTCTAAACTCCACTTACCTTTGGCATCCGACAACATTTGTAAATATCTAGCCGAGCAGTATCCAGCACAATTTGTCCGCTGGCTACTTTCCAAAGAAGCAGAAAACATCCAAGTACTCAAAACCGAATTGAGCGTCGAACCAATTCGCGCCGATTCCCTGATTTTGCTGCAAATCGATGACCAAATACTGCACCTGGAATTTCAAACCTTACCCTATTCCCAACCCCCACTCCCATTCCGTATGCTGCAATATTGGGTGAGACTGCAAGCCCAATACTGGGGTCAAGAAATAGTACAAGTGGTCATCTTCCTAAAACAGATTACCTCAGAGGCTGTCTATACCGATCGCTACCAAAATACCAACACCGAGCATCGATATCGCGTCATCCGCCTCTGGGAACAAGATCCCGCCCCTTTGCTAGCCGTTCCAGCGCTTTTGCCACTAGCTGCCCTCGCCAGAAGCAATTCCCCTAACATCCTATTACAGCAAGTCGCCACCCAAGTCGCTAGCATTGAAGAAATCGAGCAGCGACGAAATATCTCAGCCTGTGTCGAGCTTCTCGCAGGTCTGCGCTTTGACGAAAATTTGATTAGCCAACTACTTAGAGAGGATCTTATGCAGGAATCTGTAATTTACCAAAAGATCGTCCAACAAGGAGTGCAACAAGGACTGCAACAAGGAAGGAAGGAAGGAGAATTGGCGTTGATTATGCGTCAGCTTATTCGTCGCTTCGGTTCCCTTGACCCCTTGGTGCAAGAACGCCTTGAACGATTATCTGTCCCCCAGTTGGAAGAGTTGGGTGAAGTACTGTTGGATTTCTCGGCAGTCTCGGACTTAGCCGCTTGGTTGGATGTGCAGTCACAATAACCCAAAAAACATTCAAACCCCCTCTCCGTCAACGGGAGGGGGCTAGGGTAGCCAGCATTTGCATTCTCCGTCTTTCTTATAGCGGTTTTCAGTTGCATGAAGTACACCCTTAGAAACCGGGTTTCTGGAGTCCCTCACTCACCTCAAAAGGGCTGTAAATAATCGCCTGATTTCCCACCTGTCTTACTCACCAAACGAATTCCCTCAATTATCATCCCTTTTTCTAGCGCTTTTGCCATATCGTAAAGTGTCAGCGCCGCGACAGAAACCGCTGTCAGCGCTTCCATTTCCACCCCCGTTTCTGCCTTAGTCTTGACTTCGGCTCGAATCTGATATCCCGGTAACTGGGGGTCAGGGGTTATTTGCACTTCGACTTTTTGCAATGGTAGGGGATGACATAGGGGAATCAACTGGGATGTCTGCTTCGCCGCCATGATTCCAGCTAACCTCGCCGTCCCCAGTACATCCCCTTTGGGGGCGTTACCAGCTTCGATCGCATCCAATGTCTGGGCCAACATCCGCACTCTGGCGGCTGCTACAGCCTTTCGCACTGTTGCCTGTTTGGCTGAAACATCCACCATGCGGGCTTCTCCGCGATCATCTAAATGAGTCAAAGATGGATTTTCAGAAAAAGGTTGCGTCATACGAAAAGCCTGTGTTATTATGAGTTTCTGGCAAGGGCTTGTAGCTCAGTGGACTAGAGCACGTGGCTACGGACCACGGTGTCGGGGGTTCGAATCCCTCCTAGCCCGTCCAAAAAAAAGGTAAAAGGCAAAAGAAACAATCTTTAGTCTTTTACCTTTTTATAATTTATGCTTTTGTTGGCGCTTTTAGCCCTAAATGTAGGGATAATTGGTGAATTATATCATGTCCGGTTGCTTCGTTAGTATATGAGTAGACCTCTTGCAAAAGTCCATTTCTTCCTTTGCGTACCTTTGCGGAAACCTTTGCGTCCAATGCGATTGAAATAACAAATTTAATACTTTTGCAAAAAGTCTAATGTAATAGGTGCAAAATCAAATGCGTAAATCTTACCTTTTTTACTTTTCACTTTTTAGTTCCTCAAAGGCATAGAGATCCCTTTCTCTTCCCAAGGCGAACTTGAGAGAATGATGTAAATCTTTGCTGCATTGGGTGATAAAAACAATCATCCCTAAAATAGACAATCCCGTGCTGAGAGCAAAGATACCTCGATAGCCGATCTCAGAGGCGATAAAACCAAAGACTGGCCCTGCGATCGCAACTCCCAAATCGAACCCGCTAATGCAGATGGCAAAAATCCGTCCTCTTTCCAGAGGAGAAGAACGATCGGAAAGCAGCGCCACCATCATCGGTAACAACGTTCCCGAACCTGCCCCTTCCAAGATACCACCCAGCAAAAAGGCGATCGCACTTTTAGCTTGCGACAGCATCAGCATCGCCAAACAATATGAGAAAATACTCCCTGTGATGAACAGTCCCCGTCCGTAAATGTCTGAGGCGCGACCGATAAAGATGCGGGAAGTAAAACTGGCTAGTGCCGCTGCGGTGTAAAACCACCCAGGATTCAAATCAATCTTTGTCTCTGTAATGTACAAAGGCACAAACGTAATCAACGAGCCAAAAGCAAAACCAATCAGCAGCAGCACTAGAGACGGAATCAGCAAACTGCGATCGGTCAAAATTTTCCACAATGGCTTGACTGCCAGTTGAGCAGAAAGATCTGGGTTATCTAGTTCTAACCCGATTTGTTGCTTCCTTGCTTCTCTAATCTGAGTGGCACCTACTAAACTGATGATTCCTAATCCAGCTGAGAAGAGAAACAAGCGATCGTAACCAGCGCCAGCTTGTAGCAAACCGCCCATAGCAGGGCCAAGGGCTACCCCAATCGGTGTAACCAGGCTCATATAGCCAATCAACTCACCCCGCTTACTTATCGGCGACAAATCCACGACAAGAGCGCTATAAGAGGTCGCAAAAGCAGCAATACTGATGCCGTGGAAAGCCCGAATTCCGATCAGCATCGGGATTGACTGCACAAACAAGTAGCCGAAAGGAGCTATACCAGCTACAACCGTACCCACAATTAAAACCAGTTTCCGACTCTTGCGATCGGCCAAACGGCCCAACCAAGGCCGAAACAGCAACAATCCAATGGCAAAAGAGCCCATGACAATGCCAATCTGGCGAGCGTTACCGCCTACGTGCTGGATGTAGAGCGGTAGCGTCGGCAGCAAAGAAGCCAAACTCATCCAGAACAGTAACCCAGAACCAAATAAAATCAGCAGATTGAGGCGATGGGGCGGTTCTAGCGTCCAAAAAACTTTCAACTCATTTTCTCCTTTGGTCAATAGTCAAAAGTCCTTAGTTTTTAACCAATGACAAATGACCAATAACTAACTTAGTATTAACTATTCTTCACGATCGGCTCTACAACTTCCCTCACCCGATAGATTGGTCTTCCCTGAGATTCGTGATAAGTTCGCATCAACAATTCAGCCAGTAAGCCAACACTAAACAACTGAATACCAGTTAACAAAAGCACCACCGCCAAAATTAGTAAAGGTCGATTCCCAATCACTTGTCCCAGTCCAAGTTTTAGGAAAGTCAAATATCCCCCCAACAGTATTCCCAAAAGCATAGAAAGCAGACCCAACAGACCAAAAACGTGCATCGGTCGGGTCAGGAAAGTCTTCATAAACCAAATTGTTAACAAATCCATCAACACCCGGAACGTCCGCCCCAACCCATACTTGCTGCGACCGTAGCGACGAGCGTGGTGTCCCACCGGCATTTCCGTAATTCTCGCCCCTTCAATGTAAGCTAAAGCAGGCAAAAATCGGTGCAACTCGCCGTAAAGGTTCATATCTGCTACCAATTCTGTCCGATAAGCTTTCAGAGAACAGCCGTAGTCGTGTAACTCGACACCAGTAACTCGTCCAATCAGCCAGTTGGCGATTTTGGAAGGAAGCAAGCGAGTAATAGCGGCATCCTTTCTGTGCTTGCGCCAACCACTAACCAAATCGTAGCCTTCGGCCAATTTTGCCAGCAGTCGGGGAATATCAGCGGGGTCGTTTTGCAAATCTGCATCTAAAGTGACGATCGCTTTACCACGCGCATAGTTAAATCCTGCCGCCATCGCCGCCGTTTGGCCGTAGTTGCGACGCAGCAGCACAGCTTTTAGGTCCGATCGAATGTTAGCCTGTTCTTTGAGATATTCAGCCGACCCATCTTTAGAGCCATCATCCACACAGATGATTTCGTAGGATAATTGGCTGGAGGTTAAAGTCGTAGCGATCGCCTCCAGTAAGTGGGGCAAACTTTCCACTTCGTCGCAAATCGGTATAACCACCGATACTTCTGGAATCACCCCAGCAGAAAGACCGTGCCTTGCCGCTGAAGAAGCAGAAAATAACGAAGTATTCATCATACCCAACCTTTTTGCCTCACACCAACGAGGTAGTTATATCACATCGCCATGCTAGAGTATCGATTCAGTAATCCCAGAAATTGGGTTTCTATCCCTACAACCCTAAAAAAGAGTGGAAAGCCATATCTGTGTTCATCTGTGGATATCTGTGGTAAAAAAGCTCTTCAATCTACCAACGGTTGATAACTTTTCACCACTCGCCCAAATCTTCGCAACTGCCGATAATAAGATTGACTA
This sequence comes from Argonema antarcticum A004/B2, assembly GCF_023333585.1. Lineage (GTDB taxonomy): Bacteria > Cyanobacteriota > Cyanobacteriia > Cyanobacteriales > Aerosakkonemataceae > Argonema > Argonema antarcticum. Next base: position 7,768 of record NZ_JAIQZN010000089.1, on the reverse strand, counting down.
ACAGCATCCCCCTGTTCCGACAGCACATCGATGCCAATACCATTCCGACCCATATTTTCACCCGAACTGTGGATGTAAGATCCATTTCCGAGGTAAAGTCCTACATGAGTGGCTTTCTCTTGAGAACCAAAAAATATTAGATCTCCGGGTAGCAGTTCTTCAATTGGAATTACTTGGGTAAAAGCTTCCTGCTGATAGGCATCTCTAGGCAACCAAATGCCAGATGCCGCAAATGCTGCCTGCATCAGCCCGGAACAATCGTAATTTGGCCCCAAAGTGCCACCCCAGAGGTAATAATTCGGCTGTTTCATGGCGTTTTGGGTAAAGGCGATTACAGCGGGTAATCGATCGCTAATTTCTGCAATAGAAAGATCGATCGCACGATAAGGTGTCGTCGCTTCCTCAAGCTGGCTCAAATCTGCGATCGACAACCACCCCGGATAATCATCCTCCAACAAGCAAACCTCAACAGATTTATCCCCATTGCGCGATACTACCCGCAGATGACGCCCAAGATCCGCCTGAGTTGCCAAACGGTTACAGCTAGGGGAATCATAGACATTGAGGTCGGCTCGACATCTGTACTCGATAAATTTGGGATTCTGGTTCATGGACGAGGATAGAGCAATGAACAATAGACGATCGAGAACAATCTACAATATGGATTGTTATACTGCATATTTACTAATTGTGGCACTTCACCAAAATTGGATTTACTAAATGGCACAAAAAAAATGAATTGATGACACGATGGTGCGTGGTTCATTCCCATTATCCACGAACAATGAATAATGAAGAAACTTGCTATAATCAAAAATTGGAAATCAAAAATAAAATGACTTTTTTCCGCAAAGACCAACAACTAGAACAGCTAGGCAATGAAATCTTAGAGACAACTTGGGCGGAATTTCCAGATTTAGCTCGCAACCAGATTGCCCTCACCTGGATTGTCTACGATCCGCCCGTACCCGTAAACACTGGTGGAGCCCTCAGTCCGCAAGCGTTTTGGAACCACGAAGTCCGAGGTTTTAGCTATCGTGGGAGCGATCGCATTTACCCCGCAAGCATCGTCAAGCTGTTCTACCTCGTAGCAGTATTCGAGTGGTTAGAAAAAGGCATGATCCAGACATCAGCCGAATTGGAAAGAGCCATTCGCGACACGATCATCGATTCGAGCAACGACGCCACCAGTCTAGTTGTAGATGTCTTGACCGGCACTACCAGCGGCCCAGAATTGTCCCACGGGCCTTTTCAAACCTGGCAGTTACAGCGTAACATCGTCAACCGCTACTTTCACTCCTTGGGTTGGCCGGAGTTGGAGCCAATCAACGTCAACCAAAAAACCTGGTGCGATGGCCCCTACGGACGGGAGCGGGTCTTTCTGGGGGAATTAATGGAAAATCGCAATATGCTGACGACTAACGCCACAGCGCGTCTCCTGCACAGCATTATTGGCGGGGTAGCAGTATCTTCAAAAGGGTCGCAAGCCATGATGACCCTGATGAAACGCAGCCTTAACCCAGCCGATTTAGCGACAGACGACGAAAATCAGGTAACGGGTTTTCTGGGCGGTGGCTTACCCCAGAATACCCAACTCTGGTCGAAAGCTGGGTGGACTAGCCAAGTCCGCCACGATGCTGGTTATATCGAGATACCGGGCAAGCAACCCTTTTTGTTAGCGGTATTTACAGAAGGAAAGGCGCACAGTAAAAATAAAGCGATTTTGCCTTTTGTCTCGCAGCAAGTCGCCGCCGCAGTGGGGGACGCCGATGCTAACAATATCTGAGGGGAAGCGGCTAGGGGGGAGAATGGGGGAGCGGGAGAGGGGGAGAGGGGGAGAGTGGGAGAAATTTACAATTGACCGCTGACCACTGACCCCAATGCCCAAACTGACCCCAATGCGCCAAAATCAACCAATTTGTAGAGGCTGCCCCCGTAAATTTTATCCTAATATTAAGTAGGAAAACTTCTCTATTTCGCCTAAATTAGCCATACTAGAGTTAAATTATGATATAAAATTTCGCTGGCGTTAATTCTTGCCCTGATCTTTGTCGAGGAGTGAACGTGAATACAATTTGTTTCCAGCGTACAGTTTTGCTACTCAGTCTTGCTGCGATCGCAGGTGTAAGCAGCAGCTTCTCTGCTGTTGCCCAAGCAATCCCTGTCCCCCCCGCCGAGGTCTTCTCAAGCGCTCCTCAGCGCCAGACCCAACAGTCACAAAAACCTGCAAGTATATTCGCAGTAGCTCCTGATGAACTCGATAGCTACGAGCTGTCCGATCTGCTCGTGGAATCAGCCATAACATCTGATGGTACGGCCAAAAAGCAGCCAATTCCCGGTACGGCTGAGACTTCAGCTTCGGTTCTTTTGGGTCGGTCTGCTTCTTCCCGAATTCCAGCAAATGCGCCTGCAAATGCCCCAGCCAGAAAAGGGCGGCAAGTTGCTCAAGCGGAACTAGAACCCGGTCGCTCCACTCGTTCTGGATCGAGCTATGTCGGGGTCGGTGGCAATTTAGGTTTGACGGGCGACACTGCTTTGGGCGATACCGGCTTTGCTATCTTCAGCAAAATCGGACTAACCAGAGTCTTTTCGGTGCGCCCCTCTGTGGTGATAGGAGATGATACCGACTTCATTATTCCGCTGACTTACGATTTTCCGATCCAGGCGGAACCCTTTGAAAGGATCAATTTTGCACCTTACGTTGGTGCTGGCGTGATCATTTCCACTGACGCAGGCAGCAATGTTGGCTTTGCGCTGACTGGAGGGGTGGATGTGCCTATAAGCGAACAATTTACGGCAACAGCTGCCGTAACTGCTGGGTTCATCGATACGACCGATTTGGGAATCATGCTCGGTATCGGTTACAACTTTGGTAGCGGATTCCGATTCAGGTAGGGTCTGTCTCTCGACTTGCAGTCAACCCAAGGGACTTCCAAAAAATAAACTATCCCTTCTTGTGCAGCAGGCGAGAAGCCTACCAGTTATACCCTTTTTCGGGTGAGTGAGATACACAGAAACCCGGTTTCTTGAAGAAACCGGGTTTCTGGGCTTATTATGACTAATGACCGATCGCTACTTAGGACTGACTTTGCCGGTAACCGCCAGTTTGCCATCGTCTTTGACCGCCCAAACATCGTAGCTGCCTACCACGTCGCCGCTTTCATCAATATCCACATTGCCGCTGGCTCCTTGGTAATTAATGTCTTTGCCTTGTCGCACTAACTCCAAAGCCTTACAGACATCGCTGACTTCTTCCCCTGGTGCATTGGCTACATCGCGGATTTTGCTCTTAATGCCTTCGCCTGTATTGGATTTAGCAGCTTCTGCCGCTAGCGCCAAGAGGGCAGCAGCATCCCAAGAGTGGGGAACATAGGCACTTACTTCTTTACCTTGTTTCTCTTTCCAAAGCTTGGTCAAATCTGCAAGTGCTTTACCGTTGGCACCCGGAACCGTGCCAATCGCCCCAGAGAGAATAAACTTGCCGTCGCTGGTTTTGCCGACTTGACCCGGAAAATCTGGGGAATAAACGCCATCGGTCAGCATCACCGTGACTCCCTGACTCAAACCTTGTTGGGCGGCTGACTTGAGCAATAAACTGCCTGTTTCAGCGTAGAGAACCGCAGCTACGGCGTCCGGTTTACCTGCAAAGGCGGCAGAAGCTTCGGTGTCAAATGTGGTTGCCTTGGGGTCGTAGCGAGTCGGCTTGTTTTCGTTGACTACGGTTCCACCCAGTTTTTTGAAGGCTTGCACAAATTCTTTTTCAAAGCCGACTCCGTAATCATTATTAATGACAACGGTGGAAACGCGCTTGAAGCCTTTTTCGCTGGCAAGTTTGGCGAGTGCCTGTGCCTGATAGGTATCGGGTGGTGCAGTGCGTGCCCAATAGCCTTGAAAATCACCCTTTTGGGCTCGTCCGGTAAAGACTGGACTGGTGCTGCCTGGAGAAATTAACATGACTTTGTTCCGTGCGGCAATATCCACGGCTGCACTAGAAACGCTGCTGGCAAAGGAACCAACTACGCCTGCCACTCTGTCTATTTCTGCTAGCTTGGTCATCCCAGCACCACCGGCTTTGGGGTCGGTTTGGTCGTCTTCAGAAACTAGGGTGACTGGTTTACCGTTGACGCCGCCGCACTTGTTGACTGTTTCGACTAACAACGGCACTGCCGCAATCATTGGCTGTCCGATCGCAGATAAGTCCCCTGTAGCTGGTAGCAAGGAGCCAATTTTCAGTCCGTCTTTGGCACTGCTGGTTGCTGGGGTAGTAGCTGAGGTGGTTTGGGTAGCACCTGTGCTGTTGGCAGTGGGGGTAGGGTTAACAGCACCTGTGCTGTTAGGGGTGGTGTTTTGACAAGCAGCTGTAGCAAAAGCTAGAGCAGCAAGAGCGATCGCCTTCTTGGGTTTGAAAGTTCTCTTTATAGCCGATTTACTCATTTTCTATGCCACTCCTCAACAGTCCACAACAGAATAACTGTATGAAATAGTACAACTTTCTTCTGTCTTGGGACAAAATTGTCATATCTTCCCCTCGCCAGCATCCCAAATCGGGAAAGCTAAGCTAAGACGCATCTAATTTTTCAAGTCGAACACCGCACAGTAAGGTTTTCAGGCTCCAAAAAGTACAATTTAGATGCGTAGCAGCTTACTGTCAGGACTGGAGTATGGGGCGATTGACTAGGTGAAGCAAAGGTAAAAATTTGACCAATAAATAATTGGTTCGATGCCCACCCGGATTCATCCGTGGAGTCAATCAAAAATCCAAAATTTTGATTAGAACGGAGAGGGAGGGATTCGAACCCTCGGTACGGAGTTACCTGCCGTACAACAGATTAGCAATCTGCCGCTTTCGACCACTCAGCCACCTCTCCTGGGGTCACAGGAAACTATAGTAACACATCTTCTCTGAAAAAGTAAAGTATAGTTTTTGGCGGACGCAGCCCCTCTGCTCAAATAGCATAGTAAGTACGGAAGAGCCGATGTTTTTAGTCCATCTGTGATTTCTTTAATAGATCGTGGCGCATTGGGCGATCGCATAGAAGCCTTGGGTGTACCTGTTTATGCGATCGACATGACACCTACACCGGGAGCAATTTGGCGATTGGTGCAGATAGTACGTCAACTCAAACCCGATTTGATTCAAGGCTGGATGTATCATGGTAATCTAGCAGCACAATTAGTTAAGATTTTGTCTTTGCACCATATTCCGATCCTATGGAGTATTCACCATTCGATCAATTCTCTAGCTTCAGAGAAGAAACTGACTCAAATTTTGATTAGACTTGGCTCCTTAGCATCTAAATTTGTAGACCGAATTATTTATGTTTCTAACAATAGCAAAAAGCAACACGAAGCACTTGGATATTTCCCCAATAATAGCTGCGTCATTCCTAATGGTTTTAACACTTCGTTATTTAAACCATCTAACGAAGATAGATTAAGCGTTCGAGAAGAGTTAGGTTTATCATCTGACTCTTTTCTGATTGGCTCGCTCGCTCGTTATCATCCGATGAAAGATCATGCTAATTTTATAAGAGCAGCAGCCTTGCTTGTGAAAAGCTTTCCAGAAGTACACTTTCTGCTTGCTGGAACTGAGATCGAACCTCAAAATCAGATCTTGTACAAGTTGATTCAAGATTTAGAAATTGAAAAACAAGTCCACTTACTAGGAGAACGCCAAGATGTTCCCCGTCTACTTGCTGCACTGGATATTCTAACTTCATCTTCTGCTTACGGTGAAGCATTTCCTCTAATTGTCGGAGAAGCGATGTCTTGCGGCGTAACTTGTGTAGTTACAGATCTTGGTGATTGCGGTTGGCTTGTCGGTCAGCCAAAGCAAGTTGTACCACCCCGAAACTCAGAGGCTTTGGCTGCTGCATGGAAAAACTTGATTGAGCTTAGTTCGGAAGAGAGGAAATCTATAGGAAGTGAAGCACGTGCTAGGATTATAGAGTTCTTTTCTTTAGACTTCATAGTGACTTGCTATGAGCAAATTTATGAAAGCATACTTGCTCAAAAGTTAAACCCAAAAAAATGAAAAACCTGTTATTTATGTATCAATGAGGTAAAAAAAATGACGACAGACAAAAAAACTATCTTGGTGACTGGTGGGTGTGGATTTATTGGTTCGCATCTTGTAGAAGCTTTGGTTAAAAGAGGCTATAGAGTTCGTATTCTTGATAACCTTTCAACTGGCAAACTGGAAAATATTGTTTCCGTTCCTCCGCAAGATGTTGAGGTATTGGTGGGTGATGTTGCCGACCTATCAACGGTTAATGACGCTGTACAGGGATGCGAGTATGTTTTCCATGAAGCCGCGATCGCTAGCGTACCAAAATCCGTAAACGATCCGATCGGCACCGGAAAGGTGAATTATGGCGGCACCCTCAATGTATTGGAAGCATCTCGCAAACATGGTGTCCGCCGTGTAATATTTGCTGGAAGTGCTGCGGTTTACGGGGATGAACCAACTTTGCCGAAAACGGAGTTAATGCTTGCAAGCCCCATAACTCCATACGGAGTAGACAAACTGGCCTCAGAACTTATGGGCCACTGCTATACCCGAACTTTCGGGCTGGAGTTTGTTTGTTTGCGATATTTCAACGTCTTTGGTTTGCGTCAAGACCCATCAAGCCCTTATTCTGGGGTAATTTCAATATTTTGCGATCGGATTCGTCAAGGATTGCCCCCGGTTATCTACGGTGATGGTCTTCAAAGTCGGGATTTTATTCACGTTTCTGATGTCATTCATGCCAACCTGATCGTCATGGAACACCCACAAGCAGCAGGCAGAACTTTCAATGTCGGACAAAGCCTAGCTACCTCTCTCCTAGATATTGCTCGTATTCTTAACGAACTAAGTGCTACGAACTTGCAACCTATTCACAATCCGTCCCGCGCAGGGGATATCCGTCACAGTCTTGCTGATAATACCGCACTTCAAGCATTGGGATGGTCGTCAACTGTAACTGTTCGCCAAGGTTTAGCAGAGTTGTTAAAGTCATAAGCTGCTACGCAGCCCTAAATAATTCGTGAATATTTCGTTTTGTTTCATTTATTGTTATCTGTCATTTGTCAAAGGTAATATAAATGAATAATGTTAAATAACTGTCATCACGCTTATTTAACCACCTAATTTAGCATGAAGAACTAAGCAAATATCATCATGCTCCTTCCTTAATTAAACTTATACTTTCGCATCATAATCAAGAAATTGGTACGCATACTTTTTCTCACTACTACTGTCTGGAAAAAGGGAGTAATATCGATGCGTTTAGGGTAGATATAGAAGCTGCCTGTAAGGTAGCAGAAAAATATAAAATCAGTATTAAAAGTTTAGTTTTCCCCAGGAACCAAACCCAGGTTGAGTATCTATCTGTTTTAGCAGAGAAAGGAATACTTTCATATAGAGGAAACGAAAAACATTGGATATATTACGCCAAAAATAATGAAGATGAATCTTTATTAAGAAGAGGTTTCCGGTTGATGGATGCTTATTTTAAATTATCGGGTGAGAATAGTTATAACCTCAATGAAATTGCAGGTAAACCTCCATTTAATATTCGCTCTAGTCGATTTCTTCGCCCCTATTCTAGAAAATTAAAATTTTTGGAGACTCTAAGGTTGCAGCGAATTGTATCAGAGATGTCTTATGCAGCCCAAAAAGGCTTGGTATATCACCTATGGTGGCATCCGTAACCGTTCAGGGGGTGCGCCTGCGGCGCACCACCCCAAGAGGAGTTTGAGCATCAATGTGTTAGAGATCTCAGTG
>NZ_JAIQZN010000088.1:13043-29264 GCF_023333585.1 Argonema antarcticum A004/B2 | reverse complement strand
TGACACACCTGTATCTCTCCGATAATCAAATCACAGACCTGAGTGGACTCTCTACCCTTACCAACCTGAAATCCCTGTATCTCGGCAACGATCAAATCACAGACCTGAGTGGACTCTCTACCCTAACCAACCTGACTTCCCTGATTCTCTACAACAATCAAATCACAGACCTGAGTGGACTCTCTACCCTAACCAACCTGACTTCCCTGAATCTCGACAACAATCAAATCACAGACCTGAGTGGACTCTCTACCCTAACCAACCTGAAATCCCTGGATCTCTACAACAATCAAATCACAGACCTGAGTGGACTCTCTACCCTTACCAACCTGACTTCCCTGAATCTCGACAACAATCAAATAACAGACCTGAGTGGACTCTCTACCCTTACCAACCTGACACACCTGTATCTCTCCGATAATCAAATCACAGACCTGAGTGGACTCTCTACCCTAACCAACCTGACACACCTGTATCTCTCCGATAATCAAATCACAGACCTGAGTGGACTCTCTACCCTTACCAACCTGAAATCCCTGGATCTCTACACCAATCAAATAACAGACCTGAGTGGACTCTCTACCCTTACCAACCTGAAATCCCTGGATCTCTACAACAATCAAATCACAGACCTGAGTGGACTCTCTACCCTAACCAACCTGAAATCCCTGTCTCTCTACAACAATCAAATCACAGACCTGAGTGGACTCTCTACCCTAACCAACCTGACTTCCCTGAATCTCGACAACAATCAAATCACAGACCTGAGTGGACTCTCTACCCTAACCAACCTGAAATCCCTGGATCTCTACAACAATCAAATCACAGACCTGAGTGGACTCTCTACCCTTACCAACCTGACTTCCCTGAATCTCGACAACAATCAAATAACAGACCTGAGTGGACTCTCTACCCTTACCAACCTGACACACCTGTATCTCTCCGATAATCAAATCACAGACCTGAGTGGACTCTCTACCCTAACCAACCTGACACACCTGTATCTCTCCGATAATCAAATCACAGACCTGAGTGGACTCTCTACCCTTACCAACCTGAAATCCCTGTATCTCGGCAACGATCAAATCACAGACCTGAGTGGACTCTCTACCCTAACCAACCTGACTTCCCTGATTCTCTACAACAATCAAATCACAGACCTGAGTGGACTCTCTACCCTAACCAACCTGACTTCCCTGATTCTCGACAACAATCAAATCACAGACCTGAGTCCATTGCGATCGCTTAGCCATCTAGAGTATGCGTCTGTCTACGGTGTTCGGTTGCCCAAAAAATATTTTTCGCATCAGCACCAATGGCAGGCAAAATGGCTCTTGGAAGAAGACAACGCTGAATTGAGGCGATTGCTGATCGAAAAAATTGGTTACGATCGCATTTGCCGAGAATTAGAAGCGACTGAGTTAGATACTTGGCGAGAATATACTTTATTAAAAATCGATAATCAGGTCGATGTCGAGCCAATTTATTTGTTAAAAATGACTTGCCCTAGTACTAGATTCATTCACGCCTTGCGAGTACCACCAGACATTAACTCAGCGCGTGAAGCAGTTCGCTGGGTAAATTGGGGAATCGATCCAGAAGAATTTGCAGTGGAAACATGATATGAAACAACCTCCCAAGAGCAAAACCAAAGCCAAAATCTGGGTAGTGGAAAATGGCAAAATTCGCCCTCGCTCAGATTACAGTGGCTTGCAGCCGCGTGAGGTACACTGAAATCAGTTCTTTGATAGGGCGTTCGTAGGGACGGGTTTTGCCATTATTCTGTTCTTTAATGAGATTTATAAGCGATCGCTCTCGTCGGTTAGGGCAACTCCAACTCTTACTTCTTATCCAAATCCCTTACGGAGTAACCTTTTCCCTCTTCCCTCTTCCCTCTTCCCTCTTCCCTAGCCCCTAGCCCCTAGCCCCTAGCCCCTAGCTATATAAGCGATCGCAGCGATGGTATGCCCAAGCGATCGAGAAAAAACGCCCTAATTAGAGATAGGCACCTGCTGAAACGCCCCAGTTTCGGGGATAAAGATGTCCAGAGTATGCACACCAGGTGGCACCCTTAGCCAGACATAAGCATCTACCGAGGCATTGGGGCGGATATCGTATAAGGATACAGAACCCGTGGAGCGATCGCGCGAATTAACCGCTTTATAAGTTTCGCTTGTGACGGGATTTCGGGCGGTTGTCTCGCCAACGCCTATGATGTTAGTTGCCGCTACCTTATCTCCAAGACGGCGAATTCGCATCTGCACATTTACCACATCGCGGTTAGCAGTCTGCGGATCTTGAATCCGCCTAGCTGAAAGCAATTCCACTTGTGCCTTTGTACCGTAGGCTCGCTGTTGAAACGCACCCGGTTGAAATTCCACAATGGTTGTGGGTGCAGGTGCAGCGGTACTGGGAGATGGAGTTGCTGTCTGCGGTACAGGCGTTTGAATAGATGGACTCAGAGAGGAACTGTTGGTGCCATCAGTAGGCGTTGCGCTCGGTGTGGGGATGATTTGCGGTGTGCTAGATGGACTGGCTGTGGAACTGCTTTCTGGGCCAGGGATTAGACTTGCATTGGAAATCAGCACATTTTTAAACGCACCCGTGTCTTTGACTAAAATATCAATTGTGTTGACACCTTCTGGCACCTTTAACACGACATAGCCATCGACAGGTTGTTCCTTGCCCATATTAAACAGAAAAATCGGCCCGGACGATCGCTTGACAGAATCGACTGCTTGGTATTGTTCATTGGCGAGCGGATTGCGGGCAGTTGTAGCGCCGACATTAATGATGTCATTTCCTGCAAAGGCATCTGTAAGCCGACGAACGCGCATCTGCACATTCACTTCGTCAGACTTTCCTGGAATTCGCGTCACCGAGAGTAACTCTACTTGCGCTTTATTTCCTAAAGCTGGCTGTATATAAGGGTTTTGTGGAATCGCGACGCTAGCTTGCGGAGATGGGGAAACAGGTGTTGGAGTGGATGGAGCAACTGGAATGCTGTTTCTGTTTGTTTGAGGATTGAGAGGGTTTCTCACTTGCCCAGATTGCATCCCTCGATAAAGCAAAAAACCTCCAACTCCCAAAGCCAGGAGAGCTAGCACAGTCGCCACACCGGCCAAAAAGCTGTTTACACCGCCGCCGCGACGCTTGGTTTCAGGGGGTGTTGCGCGTTTGTCACTTTCTCGATTGCCCGTTTTCATACAAAAAGTAGAGTCACAAGTAATTTTTTATGAGTTTTTTCAATTAGACTATTTTAGGAACTCAGGATATCCGGTCACCTCCATCATAGGACAGAACTTTATCTACTGTATGCTTTTTCTTCTAAGGATGAACTGATGCGGGTTACCCGCAGGATCTGAAAATGCCTATAAATTTTCAAAATTTGGCAGATGTTGGTAAGCCAATTAGTTTACTGCTGCTTGTTCTGGGTTGCCAGATGTGGGGAAGAGAACTGAGTGCAAAGGCACAGTCGCCGACACTTGCCAGTCGAGAAGTCTTGGCGTCAGACTTAGCTGGCAAACAAGTGGATTCGGCTAAGAATATTTGCTCAGCGCAGTTGTCGGAAGCAATTGATGCGATCGCAAATCGTCCTCAATTCCGCCGCTATCGTTGGGGTATTCTCATTCAAACGCTATCTTCTTCCCAAACTCTCTACAGTCGCGAAGCGCAACAATATTTTATCCCCGCATCCAACACCAAGCTATTGACAACCGCCGCAGCTTTGCGTCTGTTGGGTTCCCAATACCGAATTCGCACATCTGTCTATGGCAACAATGGGGTTTTGCGGGTTGTCGGACGGGGAGATCCCAGTTTAACAGATGTTCAACTTAAAGATTTGGCACAACAAGTAAAGCGTCAGGGAATCAGCCAAGTACAGCAACTGATTGTGCAGGATGATTATTTTCAGGGGCCGATACTTAATGCCAATTGGGAATGGGAAGATGTGCAATCAGACTATGGCGCACCTGTCAATAGTTTGATTTTGAATCAAAATGCCTTGGCGCTAACATTATTACCTCAAGCATTGGGTCAACCGCTAAAATTTCGCTGGCAAGATCCATTTGCAGATCTGCAATGGCAGGTAGAAAATTATGCAGTTACAGGTAAAGCTAAGTCAGAAAGTTCGGTAGAAGTAGTTGGTGTTTTAGGAAAGCCGGTTTTACAAATCCGAGGTGAGTTGAGTGTTGATTCGGAACCAGAAGACTTTGATGTAGCAGTTCGCGCTCCAGCCGAACACTTTTTGCGACACTTTCAAGAAGCTTTAAAATCCGAAGGGATTAGTGTCGCGCAGGCAAAGGTTGGCTCTGGCAATAAAAGTGAGGATGAACAAGAGTTAGCATCTGTCGAATCTCCACCATTATCGCAACTTTTAATGGATACCAATCAGCCAAGTAATAATCTGTATGCGGAAGCTTTGCTGCGAACCATTGGGGTTGTTAAAAAGCAATCGGAAACTAAGAGTCTGAATACGGCTGAAATGGGGTTGGCTGCGATCAAATCAACTTTAACCGATCTGGGAATCGATCCGCAAAGTTATGCGATCGAAGATGGTTCGGGATTATCTCGTCACAACTTAGTTAGTCCAGAAGCATTGGTGCAGCTGCTTAAGGGAATGGCACAATCACCAGAAGCAGATATTTTCCGCGCTTCTTTACCTGTGGCTGGTGTCAGCGGTACTCTCAAAAATCGCTTTAAAAATACAACTGCTCAAGGTATTGTGCAAGCTAAAACTGGAACGGTAAGTGGGGTTAATTCCCTGTCTGGATATGTTGATTCTCCTAATTATGAAACAGTGGTTTTTAGTATTATTCTGAATCAATCCGATTTGCCTGCTAAAATGATGCGTCCATCAGTTGATGAGATTGTTTTGTTGTTGACTCGTTTGCGTCGTTGTTAAATTAGATTAGAATTGAAACGCAGAGAAACCCGGTTTCTTCAAGAAACCGGGTTTCTGGTATGTGAAGAGGAGGGGAAGAGGAAGTGCGATCCTTAGTAAATTAGTATATAATTTAATAGCATTTATCAACTAGCGCGTAAGTAGCGGGAGTTTGTTGTCCATGATGGAAAATAAAGGATTAATTTCTTCCCCTCAAATAGAACAGTCACCTGATTCATCGACAGCGCTAAAAAATATGACACTAGCTCAAGTAAAAGTGGGAGAATTCGCCGATGCCTTAGTGACAGCGCAGCAGATTAATAATCAATGGCAAAGGATAGAAGCGCTGAAGGCGATCGCAAATGCTGCTCATCCAGCCGGATACCAAACCATTGCTTTGCGTGCTTTACTTCATCTGCCAGTAGCAGAACGCAATGCTATATTAGCACAGCAAGTTGAGGAAGCAAAGGACTGTTTTTTGCCTGGTTCTGAGGAGATGGAGTGGGTAGAGGAATATATAGAAGATGACAACTGGGATGATGAGTAGTGAACCTAAGCGGGGTGAGATTTGGCGGGTGCAATTCGATCCAACTAGAGGCGATTAAATTCAGAAAATCCGTGATGAAGACGCTGAACCAGAAGAATAAGCAGATTGAAAAACAGCCACTGGAATATTATTTGAATCTTCAATATCCAGTCACACTTTACCCCGACCCAGAGGAGGGATATGTGGCACAGATTAAAGATTTGCCTGGATGTCTAACTCAAGGTGAAACTCTGGATGAGACGATCGCAAATATCAATGAGGCGCGGGAGTTGTGGATTGAAACTGCTTATGAATCGGGAGACGATATTCCTTTACCCAGCACGGAAGAAAGCTACAGTGGTAAGCTGCTTGTGCGGATGCCTAAATCTCTACATCGTCGTTTGGCTGAACAGGCTGAACAGGAAAATGTAAGTTTGAATCAGTATATTGTGTCTCTGTTGAGTAGGGTTAGTTAGTTGAGATGGTTTGGAAAAGTGCGATGTTCAATTTCCATAGACACGCGAAGGAAAAGAAGAGAAGGAAGCGATCGCATTTTGGCTGTTTTGGGGAAGTGCGATCGCTATTTACGCACTGCCTCTATCAAGTGGGTGAAATCAACATCGTCTAAGGGATTAGGCAAACAGTTAATAAAATCTAGTGGCAGACTTTCATCGCTATTTGCCAGAATTGCACTAGCTTCTGTGGCAATTGGATCTGCGGGATATAACTTCAAAATGCGATCTATAATTTTATGCTCAAAAGCTCTTTGGTTGCGATCGCCTTCAATATTAGGCTGTTTTTCTAGTATAGCGTAAAGCACTCGCAGATTATCAGGGGCTAATTCCCAGGCACGATCTAGGAAAGAACCATCTAGCTCCTCAATTGTGGCACAAGATACCCATTGCGCTAGCGAGTGAGCTAAAAGCAGTAATTCAATTGGTACGTTACCTCTATGACAAAGTTCGCGAAGTGCTAGATAACCAGCATTTTCGATGGAAATTTGCTCTGCTAAAGCATCAAGTACTATAGTAATCAAAACATTCTTGGATGCGCTACTCAGCTGCTCTATGTGTCCCTTTTCCTGGTCGATAGCATCTAAAACTTCTTTTACACTTGTAATCATGGCAATGCCCAATAATCTGAAATACGAACTACTCCGCCTACTGTACCCACTCTATATTCAATTCTGACGCTATTGACGGTTAAGATCTGGATTAGCGGTTTACTAGCAGGTTTTAATTCGGGTAGCGTCACACCAGAAGCAATCAACTGCTGAATGTTATCTACGATGCTGTCTTCTAGGATATCAACAGTTCCAGCACGTTGGGGATGACTATCGGGGCCTGTTCGATGTTCTCTGTAGGCGTGTCCGGTATTAAATTGGTAGTCGATACCTGCATCGGTGGTGAATCGTTCTAGATTGGTGCCAGTTCCTTTGGTGGTAAAGATTCGCATTCTGCCAAACTTACTTAATAGCACCCATATTAGTTATCTTGGATATTCTAATTTTGCCTAGCAATAAACCCATAATCCACTGGTCAGTTCAACGCAGCAGTTTCTCAACGACCCACTACTTTGAACTGCCAGTATACCCAAGACCTTAGTACCGATCTTCCTCTTCGTATTCTGGAGCCTTAATCTTCTCCGGTATATTCACCTTGGGAGCTTTGTAAGGCTTAGGCGCTTCGTCGTCAGCCCAGGCATCTTGCTCCTCTTCGTCATCGTACTGGTCCTCATACTTTTTGTTGTCATAGCGTGGTGGAGGTTCTGGTGTCGCATAGGCTCTCTTGGCGTAATTGTTGCGCGTCTGAGGGGCGTCGCTCCAGTTTTCTTCTTCTTCTATATCTTCTTCATCGTAGTAAATTGATTCTGGTGGCGGTGCCACTTGGCGCAGGGGCTGACGCAAGGGTTGTCGAGGTGCGGGTTCTTCCCACTGGTCTTCATCCCACTCTTGGGCTACGGGTTTGGCTCGGCGAATTGGCTCAGCTTTTTGCAGAGGCACGCCGGTAGGTAGTTGATTTTCTGGTCTGATTGTGGTAGGTCTGAGGTATTCTTCGTCTTCTTCCCGTTCCCAGGGCGCTTTGCCAATGCCCAAGCGCTCCATTACACCGACGGTGAGCTGCACGAGTCTCTCTTCGGCTCCCTCAAATACAATGAGACGATTCGGGCCACTGCTAACAATTTCGTCAATGGGAAGTTCGTAGGTGCTGATAGTCTCAAAACCGGCAATGCGATCGGGAATTTGGGGAACGCCGAAAGAAGCAATAATCAGAGAGGAGACTTTACCAGTTTCATTGTCAAACTTGAAGCCCCGCACCCGACCCAACATTTCGCCAGTTTCTGTAATGACTTCGCAGTTGATCAGGGTGTTATAAATTTCAACATCAACATCATCTTCGAGGACGCTATCGTCATCAACCAGGATAACATCGCCGATTTGACGGACGCGGCTCAGGAGCATAAGCCGTGGCACGTTGCCGATCGATAGTATACTCTCCCGCAGGCCGAGAGCTACAACTTCCCGTCGATCGATATCTACCCACAGTTGACTAACCACCCCAAGGCGTTTACCTGTGTCGCGGGTGATCACCTGAGTACCTAAGATGTCTGAGCGTTGGCTAATTTGTTCAGATGTCATTATGTGTCCCGAATCTGGGCCTCGAACCCTGTCACAATACTGATCTTAATTATTCAGATTACCAATTGCCTGACTGAGGCAAGCTTTAGGATTGTAATTTTATTCCCAAAACTTGGGTATAGGCTCCCCTCGCTTGGGTAACACCAATCACGCGCTGGGCTGATTTAATCATAGGCCCTTTGTGACTAACGACAATAAACTGTGCTTTGCTTGCCTGTTGTTCGATCATTCTAGCCAATCGCTCGACGTTTGCTCCATCTAAAAACATATCAACTTCATCAAAGGCGTAGAAAGGTGAGGGACGGTAGCGCTGTAAGGCAAAGATAAAGCTCAGCGCCGTCATGGATTTTTCGCCGCCAGACATGGATGCTAGGCGCTGTACGGGTTTTCCTTTGGGATGTGCGACGAGGTTAAGACCGCCAGCAAAGGGGTCTTGGGGGTTGTCCAGGGTCAAACTGCCGTCGCCTTCGGAAAATTCGGCAAAAATAGTTTGAAAGTTTTGGTTAACGGCGTCGAAGGCTTCTTTGAAGGCGCGGAAACGCAAGGTGGTGAAGTTTTCGATCCGCAAGAGTATTTCGGTGCGCTCTTGTTCCAGGGTAGCTAGTTTCTGGGTTAGTTCTTGGAGGCGGTTTTGGGTGCGATCGTATTCTTCCAAGGCTAGCATATTGACGGGTTCCATTGCCTGGAGCCGTTTTTGGAGATTACGCATTTCTTTTTGCAGTTCTTCCAGATTCACATTTTCTGGTACTGATGGCAAGGGTTCTGGTAATTCCGCCTGTCTGCTTTGCCGCTGAGTTTGGATGTTTGTCAGTTCTTCGCGGCGAGTTACTTGGGTTTCCTGGAGTTTTTGCAGTTCCCATTCCAGTTGTTGTTGAGATAAGCGTAACTCACGCAGATGATTTTCGGTCCGATCGCGCTCTTTCTTCTCTTCTCCCAATGCCTCCTCTGCCTGAGTCATTGATGCCTGAGTTTGAGCTATCTGTTCATTTATAGCAGATAGCTGAGCGTTGATGGTTGATTTGCTCAAGCTGATGGTTAACTTTTGACCCTGGTATTCTTCCACCCGTCGATTACAGTCCTGGATTTTCTCTTGCAAACGCAGCTGCTGATTTTGCAAATCCTTTAATCTTTGTTCTGTATTGCGAAAAGCTTGTTCCCTTTCTCGCAATTCCACTTCCTGAACTTTGATAGTCGCCTGAATTTGTTGCCATTCGCTATGAGTTTGGGATTGTTCCAATTCTGCCAAAGCTTGCCGAAGTTGAACGAGATGAGCTTCCTGTGTCGGTAACTCCCTATCCAGAGATTCCAGACGAGTTTGCGCGTTGGCAAGTTCTTGGCTACTTTTAGAAAGAAGCGATCGGGCCTGTGACTGTTGTGCAGTTAAACTCTTAATCTCTTTCTGCAATTGTTCAGAATGTAATTCTTGTTCCCGCCGTTGTTGACGTGCTTCCGTCAATTGGTGAGATAGTTGTTTTGTCTTAACAGAAAGAGAATGAATCGCCTCACCACAACGTTCTAAAATTAGTTCAATTTCTTGCAGTCTATTTCTCAAGTTATTGACTTCACCAGATTCAGTAGAATCGCCAGTCCCAAAATGCAGAGTCGAACGTTGACTGCTACTACCTCCAGTCATAGCGCCGCTGGTTTCCAAAAGTTCCCCATCTAATGTGACAATGCGATATTGACCCAGGTAAACACGCGCATCATCTATTTTATCAAAAACAACTGTCCCCCCCAAAACATAAGCAAAAATATTTCGATAACGCGAATCGTATTCAATCAAATTAACACAATAATCGATAAACCCATTCGCATATCGCAGCGTAGTTGCTTGATGGAATGGTGGCGATTGAATTTTGTTGAGCGGTAAGAAAGTTACTCTGCCAGCGCGTTTTTGTTTGATCAGTTGAATTCCAGCAGCAGCAACCCCATCATCTTCAACTACAAGATTTCCCATCCGCCCACCAGCAGCAGTTTCAAGTGCTAGCTGATAGCGCGGTTCAACTCTACCCAATTGTGCAACTAATCCACAAACTCCCGGCAATCCAGATTGTTGAATAACTTGGATAGCGTAAGTACCTTGAGCTTCTTGTTGAGCTTGTGCTTGAGCTTCCAGTTTATCAAGTTGACGTTGTTTATCTCGTTGTTCTTGCAACAAACGTTTTTGAGTTTCTTGTTGGAGTTGCAGTTCTTGTTCTGCTGCGGATAGAGATTGAGTTAATGATGTAACTGTTAAAGAAGATTCTGTTAATTGAATTTCAAAATCAACCGCACGAGATTGTTTAGTATCAAGTTGCGGTACTAGAGATTCTAAAAGCTGATTTTGCTCCTCTATTTGTCGAGCTAAGTTGGTATAGCGTTCTCTCAGTTGCGCTTGTTCAGTGCGTTGAGGATCGATAGTTTGCAGCAGAGTTTCGATTTGGCGAGTCAGGGCAGTTTGTTGCTGTACCCATGCTTCCGAGGCAGATGCGATCGCACTGGCATTTTCCCGACTTTGGTTTAAATCCTGTTGCGCTTCATCCCTTGTGGTAACTAAAGAAGCAATCTGCCTTTCCAGAGTTTGTTGTTCCTGGGTTAATTGTTCTAAACTTTGCTGATGTTGTTCGATTTCCTGCTCAGTTTCGTGCAGACGCCGAGATGTTTCTTGTGCAGATGTTTCTTGTTCTCTAGCTTGGCGTTGTAGCTGACGCTGTTCCGCTTGTTGGGTAGCGAGAACTGATTGCAAAGCTAAAAGTTCTTCTTCTCCCAAAGCTTTGACGCGAGCATTCAAATCTGCCAAGTTGACGTTTGTTTGCTCGATTTGTAAGTTAAGATTGGATAGCTGTTCTCTAAGTTCGGTAGAATTGCGATCGCCTGCTTCTATCTGTTCCCTGAGATGCCATTCTTGTTGTTGCAGAGAACGCCACCCCAGCACGATTTCCCATTGCTCTTTTTCTTGGAGTTCGCCGCGCAGTTTTTGGTATTTTTCTGCTTTAATACGATCTTGAGAAAGACGATCGCGCTGAGCGACCAATTCCTTTTCGACAATCCGACAGCTATCCTCTCGTTCCTTAACCGACTCCAGAGTTTGCTTCGCCTGAGAAATTTTGCGATCGAACGCTGCAACCCCCGCCAACTCATCAATAATCTCGCGGCGTTCCTTCGAGTTCATCGAAATAATACTCGTCACATCGCCTTGCAGCACCACATTGTAGCCTTCTGGATAAACCCGCAAGCGCTCCAATTGTTCGTGGAGTTCCGTCAGCGTGCAGGATTGGCCATTCATGTAGTAATTCGAGGTGTAACTACCTTGCTTCGTCACTCGTAGCTTGCGGGTAACACTCCACTCCGCCGATTTTCGATTTGGGATTTTCGATTTTCGATTATCCTGTTCCTCACTCCTCTGTCCATCTGCCTCCACACGCGAAACACCCGCGCCATTTTGTTCCCCTATCTCACTCCCCTCCCTGTTCGACAGGTCAGAGTCGGCGTCGGCGTGACCATCTCCTATCTCACTCCCCTCCCTGTTCGACGGGGAGGGGTTGGGGGTGGGGTTCCCCTCCCCTATCTCACTCCCCTCCCTGTTCGACAGGTCAGAGTCGGCGTGACCATCCCCTATCTCACTCCCCTCCCTGTTCGACAGGTCAGAGTCGGGGTCGGCGTGACCCTCCCCTATCTCACCCCCCTCCCTGTTCGACGGGGAGGGGCTGGGGGTGGGGTTCCCCTCTCCTGTAACATCCGCAACTAACCCCGCTTCATCGCCCAAATCAAACGTAACAGTCACAATAGCTTCAACTGTGCCGCGATTCATGTGGTTTTGGTTAACCAAATCTGGGAGACGTTCCGCACGCATACCCCTAGAACTAGCAAGTCCCAGACAAAACAGCAGCGCATCCAGAATATTCGACTTTCCCGAACCGTTCGGCCCAGTGACCACAGTAAACCCCGACAGCACTGGAATCTGGACAGTGCCGCCAAAAGACTTGAAGTGAGTGAGTTCCAGGCGCTTGATATGAAGCATAGGCGCTGGTCAACTAGGCATGGTGGTACAAGTGTATCAGCGATCGATCTTTAACAGGTTAGTGCAAACCTCATACAGACGAGAAATCCTATTCTATTCTTCAGCGCTGGCACTTATCATCCTGCTAGATTAGCAATTACAGCGCTTTGCAACTCAGTGAAGTACAAATTGTAGGGGCTAAGCATTGCGGAATAAACGTTTCGGTCCTAAGTTAACCCACATCCCGCAATGCTTCGCCCTGAACCTCATTCATCTGCAAACCGCTGTAATACTCCCCTGTCCCTGGCGTTTCAGTAATCTACACCGGGTTAGTTCCAAATATGCCAATTCCTGACCCCCTCTGGCTACTGCTATTGTTCCTACTCGGATTCCTTGGCGCCATTGGCGGACTTCTGCCTAGCGCATTCGAGAAACAAAATTCCTTACGCAGCAAGTGCTTCATCTTCGGACTAGGTGCGGCGTGTGGAGTTCTACTCCTCATCGGCGGTAGTTTAATTAGTACAGCACAAGCAGAACAAAACGCGAACTGGATTAGGAATGTTTCCTGGACTTTGGGTATTGGCTACGCTTTCTCCCTACCAACAACGGTGTATTTGCTCATCACCAGAGAGAAAGCCGAAAATCTTTCCCTTCGGAATCAACTGCTAGAGAAAGTACGGGATGAGGTGAAGGAACGGCTAGAAGTTTCTCTGCACAATCAAAAAATGATTGACTTGGCTGCGAAAGAGCAACCCCATCATGTCGGTGGAAACCCTATTCCCGCAGTCAATCCAGACAACCGACAGCCGATTAACTGGTTTGAACAGTCGCGCCAATGGGCGTTGCAATTCTTGGGAATGCCAACTTCGACAGTTGCTACAGCCGATAATGAGCAAAATATCCATCCCCCAGACGAAAAAATTATTGATGTTTTTAAGCGAAAAGACGGCAAATTACTGATTTTAGGAGAGCCTGGTGCTGGCAAAACCACGACGCTGCTCGATTTGGCGAAAGATTTGTGCGCTGAAGCAACAGAAAACGAGAATCAACCCATCCCAATTTTGTTTGACCTTTTTTCCTGGAAAGATAACAGCCAATCGCTGACTGAATGGTTGGTGGCGGAACTCAAAACTAAATATGGTGTCCGCGCCGATATTGCCAAAGCCTTGCTGGATGAGCATCAGCTATTACCGTTTTTAGATGGTTTAGATGAACAGGAAGAAACGCAGCGAGTAAGTTGTCTTCGACAAATTAATGAGTTTCTGGAGACAGACGCAAGGGCGCAGCATTTGGTAGTCTGTTCTCGCCTGAAAGAGTTTGAAAACTGTAAAATTCCATTGCGGCTTAATGGTGCGGTTTGTTTGCAACCGTTGGAACCAGCGCAAATCCAGAAGTATTTTCGTGAGGTAGGCTGTCTGAACTTGTGGGATGGTATCAAAAATATCCCCGATTTGTTGAAGTTGGCAGAGTCACCCCTACTGCTCACTCTCATAGCGTTAGCATCCAGTTCTATCTCGATTCCAGATTGGCAAAAGTGCAATACTCCCGATGAGCGTCAGCGCTATTTGTTTGATAAGTATATTGAGCAAATGTTTAAGCGCGAAATTAAACGGGAATTTGAACCTCACTACTCGCAAGGGCAGCAGCCAAGCGAAGCAGATACTCGTAAATGGTTGGTTTGGTTGGCGAAACAGCTAAAGGATAAAAATCAGACAGAGTTTTTGATTGAGACAATGCAGCCGAATTGGTTAGAAAATAACAATTATAGATGGATGTATCGGATTATTGTTGGGGTAATTGTTGGTATAATTGTTGGGCTAACTGTTTGGCTAGTTGGCAATTTGACTTTAGGGTGGATTACAGGCGTGCTTTTGGGGTTAAGTGCTGGTATCGGTGAAAAAATAAAACCTGCTCAAGCCTTAAAATGGTCTTGGCAAAGCGCACGACCAAAAGGCTTGATGTTCTGGCTAACAATTGTCGGCTTGATCTCTGCGCTAATTTCTGGGCTGACTGCTGGTTTAACTTATGGGCTAATTTCTGGATTAACTTTTGCTTTAATTCCTTGGCAGTTTGTTACAGTTACTTTTATGCTTAGCGGTATGGTGATAAAATTTGAAGAAAAAGCTCTAACCATACCTAATCAAAGCATTAAAAGCTCAGCTTATAATGCAGTAATAGTGACATTATTTTTGTTTTTTTTATGGGCTGTAAACATTTCCCTACTAAAGTTGGGGACGCCGCAAACTGATCGATTGGTATGGATATTTGTGTTTGAGCTTATTCTTGTGCTAATGGCTGCTATAGTTTTTGGTGGTTTAGCTTGCATTCAACACTTCATTTTGCGCTTCATTCTTTGGCAGCATGGCGATATTCCCTGGAACTATGCCAAATTCCTCAACTACTCATCAGAGCGACTTTTTCTGCAACGAATTGGCGGACGTTATCGCTTCATCCACGACTTGCTGCGCGAGCATTTTGCCCAGATGTAACTTTAATATTAGGTACGTTGTTGCGCTTCAGCGCTATTTAAGATAGCGCTGAAGCGCAACAACATACCTGAAGAGATAAATACACATCGGTATGACAGGATTTCAAGTGCTAAAATAAAAGCTATAGCATCGGAGAGTAAGCTATGACACCAGAAAAAAGTGTAGCGACTAAAGTTCTTTCCCCACAAAAAATCAACAATACAGTCATTGAGATACCACCCCTGGAAAATGGCGACAGACTGACGCGCATTGAATTTGAGCGGCGCTACGAGGCTATGCCGCATATTAAGAAAGCAGAACTGATTGAAAGAGTGGTTTACATCCAGACATCAGTACGCGCAAAAAGTCATGGTGAACCGCACGCTAAGATAGTAGGTTGGTTGGGTAACTACTGTGCAGCAACGCCTGGGGTGGATATAGCTGACAGTGCTACAGTTCGTTTAGATTGGGACAACGAACCACAACCAGATGCGCTGCTACGAATAGATGTAGGTGGACAGTCTGTTATCAGCGATGATGACTATGTGGAAGGCGCACCGGAATTGATTGTAGAAATAGCAGCTAGTACCGCATCTTACGATTTGCATGACAAATTAAAAGTTTACCGTCGCAACGGAGTACAGGAATATCTAGTGTGGCGAGTTGACAACAAACAACTCGATTGGTTTAAGTTGAGCGAAGGTGAATATATACCTCTTGAACCCAATGCAGATGGCGTAATTTGCAGTCAAATTTTCCCCGGTTTGTGGTTGGCCATATCGGCTTTGCTAGAGGGCAATTTAGCTGAGGTGCTGTCTGTCTTGCAGAAGGGATTGGAAACAGACGAACACCAAGAATTTGTGCAACGGTTATCAGCGTCAGAATAATAGGTTAAACTATCAAGAGAATGAAGGTGAAAAAATTATGTCCACATCAACCAAAACTCAAGAAGTCAAAATCGAGCTAAAAATCAGCCAAGAACTAAAGGAAAAATTGCAAAAAGCAGCTAATATGAGGTGTATGATTCTGGATGAGTATCTGCTGGAAATCCTCCAAGATGCAGCAGAACAACCAATCCCAGAACCTGAGTCAATTGTTTTATCTGAACGCGACTGGGAAAAATTTGTTTCGGCAATTGAGAACCCCCCGGAACCGAATGAAGCATTGAAAGCAGCCATTAAAGAAAATCAGGAAAAATACGGTAAGTGGTAAATTATGGAATGGATTTTTTGCCCTATAGATGGAAGTGTGAGGAGGGTAAATTTCGATTGTGGTATTCCTGAATTAAATGAATACTTGAAAAAATACGCCAGACAAAACCATGAAAGAGGAATCGCTAAAACTTTTGTAGCAATTCCTCTTTATGGAAATTCGGATGTGCTGGGAGAGGATTAGGAAAAGAACTGCTGATGCAATGTTTTCGCAGAGCAGTTAACCTTTCATCGGAGATAGGAATGTTTGGGGTGACGGTAGATGCTTCCAATGAGCAAGCTAAGCAGTTTTATTTGGAATACGGTTTCATTCCATTAGATAATGAGGCACTTGCACTTTTTATTCCAATCACCACACTTTCAATAGCAATTGAATAATTGAAAAAAGCGAATTGTTCCCTCGGAACATTCTATGCGACAAGCACACAGCAGCAACCGACTTTTCCACTATTATCCTTCAACTAGCTGAGATTTTTAGGTAAGTAGTTGCGATGCCGCGCGGCCACGCAACAAAGTA
>NZ_JAIQZN010000088.1:0-13033 GCF_023333585.1 Argonema antarcticum A004/B2 | reverse complement strand
CATCGCAACTACTTACCTCTGTTTAATGTGCCAATTGCGTAAGTTCTGTAGCTATGATTCTGATAGAGTAGAAGTTGGTACTTTGAAATTATAGCAACCGCCAAGGTAGTTAGGACGTTCTTAATCCCTGAAACCCTTGATTATACTACACCTTTATTCCCCTAGCCCCTAGCCCCTAGCCCCTAGCCCCTAGCTATAAATGACATCAGCGCTTCTGAACAACCGATACCGTATTATTCGGGCGCTAGGAAAAGGTGGATTTGGCGAAACCTTTCTGGCGGAAGACTCCCATCTGCCTTCCCGTCGTCTCTGTGTGATTAAGCAGCTCAAACCCGTCGCTAACAAGCCGCAGGTTTACCAACTGGTTAAGGAGCGATTTCAGCGGGAAGCGGCCATTTTGGAGCAACTGGGGGAGGGACACGCCCAAATCCCTAAGTTGTACGCCTATTTTGCCGAAGCTGGAGAATTTTATTTAGTTCAGGAGTGGATTGAAGGCGTTACCCTAAATCAAAAGGTAAAAGAGGATGGGGTGCTGAGCGAAGGGGCACTGAAGGAAATACTATTAAATATTTTACCAGTTCTCGATTATATTCACAACAGAGGTATCATCCATCGCGATATCAAACCTGCCAATATCATTCTGCGAGAAAAGGATGGCAAACCAGTTTTAATTGATTTCGGTATTGCGAAAGAAACGATGTATGCTGGGATGGATATTCTAGGGGAAGTTACTAGCTCTATTGTGGTTGGTACAATGGGTTATATGCCACCTGAGCAAGCGGCTGGTAAACCTGTCTACGCTACCGATATTTACAGTTTGGGGATGACTGCTATCTATCTGCTAACTGGGAAACGTCCCCAAGATTTAAAGGCTAACCTTAAAACAGGGGAAACTATTTTTAGTGGTAACGATCGCAATATTAGTTCAAGTTTAGCAGCAGTTTTACAGCGGGCAGTGCGATCGCATCACAAAGAACGCTATCCCAGTGCCAGAGAAATGCTCTTAGCTTTGCACCCTGTCGATCGCGTGTTACCGCAATTACCAAAAACAATTACACCTTCTCCTATTGTACCATCATTTCAGGCAGAAACGAGTAACGCGACAGATCCAGAAACACGAACATTTCTTAGCACTAACCAAACTAACTCAGAAACGAAAAATCCCGACAGTAGGCAAGATTATCGCAACCGCCAGATCTTGCTCAACAAAGTCAAAAATTACTGGATTAAAGGAGTGCTGGAAAGTTCTTTACATGGCAAAGCGCTGATTGAACTCGGTTTGGAAAAACGCCTTGATGCGATCGCAAGTCCTTGGGGCATGGCCTGGGAAACGCCAGATATCCCCAGACAAATTTTACCACCAAAAAGCAAAGTAATCAACCAATTCGACCAACTGGGCGAAGGACGATCGCTGCTAATTTTAGGCGAACCAGGTGGAGGCAAAACAACGACACTTTTGGAACTTGCTCGCGACTTAATTAATCGTGCCAATCGAGACATCAACCATCCCATACCTGTACTGTTTAACCTATCATCTTGGACGATTGAAAAGCAAGGCTTAGCTAAGCGTGACAAAATAAGTTCATTGGCCAATTGGCTGGTACAAGAACTCAATACAAAATATCAAGTTTCCAAGCAAATTGGTCAAGCTTGGGTGAAAGATGAGCAATTATTGCTGATGTTGGATGGTTTAGATGAAGTAAGTAATGAGCGGCGCGATTTGTGCGTTCAAGCTATCAACCAATTCATCCAGGAACACGGACAAACAGAAATAGTAGTTTGCAGCCGTATCAAAGATTACGAAGCACTTTCAACTCGCCTGCACTTTCAAGGTGCTGTCTTCATCCAACCCCTAAATTTAGAGCAAATTCATCAATATTTAGCGGCTGCTGGCGAGGATTTAGCAGCAGTTAATACAGCATTGCAAACAGATATCACTTTGCAAGAATTAGCGCGATCGCCTCTGATTTTGAGTATCATTACCCTCGCTTACCAAGGTATGTCAATTACCGACTTGCCCGGTATGAACTTGGCAGAACGCCGCCAACATTTGTTTGATAATTATATTAAAAGAATGTTCGATCGCCGCAGTCCTAATTCTGAATATTCACAAGAGCGATCGATGCGCTGGCTAAGTTGGTTGGCACAAAGTATGTATCAAGAGTCTCAAACGGTCTTTTTAATCGAGCGAATGCAGCCCAAATGGTTGAGAACCAAACTGCAACAACAGATATATTCTCTCGGCCTTTTGATGATTTTTCTAATAGTGGGCGGACTGATCGGTCAGATGTTATTGCCGATAAAACGGGTAATTTTTTGGCTAATTTTGATTCCGGTGATTTTAGCCCCAATTTTAGGGGTTAATCGGATTAATCCGGTTGAAAGTCTCAAATGGTCATGGAACAACGGCAGTAGGAATATAATTCGCGGATTGATGCTTGGCTTACTTTTTGGCTTGATACTAAAATTACCTTACGAGCTGATTTTTCACCCGTTGCATTGGCAAATTTTTGCACCTCACATGAGGAATTTTCTGTTTTATTCATTGATTCGCGGCATAGTTTTTGCCAGTATTATAGGTATAATTTTTGGGCTAGTTCGCGGGATGACTTCTCCCTCTATCCAAACGATCGCTGTTGCCAATCAAGGTATTTGGCAGTCTCTTAAGAATGCGATCGTCTTCGGCTTGATTGGATTTTTGATGTTAGGAATTGCAGCTAAGATATTGAACTGGCCAATCTTTTTTTGGGGAACTTTTGGACTATCTTTTGGAATGATAGCAGGAGGAGGAGAAGCCTGTATTAAGCACTTCGTTCTGCGCCTTGTCCTCTACTTGAACGGGTATATACCTTGGAACTACGCTCGTTTCCTTGACTGGGGGACCGATCGCATTTTTTTGCAAAAAGTAGGCGGCGGTTACATCTTCGTCCACCGACTGCTGCTAGAGCATTTTGCCCAAATCGAATTGGATTAAGGACTGGGAAGCAGATGAACGCAGATGCAGAGCGGGAATTTTTTAGGTAACCGATGCTACCGGACATGATAAACTAAGACGCATCTAATTTGTATATTTCTAATCTTGCGATCGAAGCGTCAATCCCTCTCCCCATTCCCCCACCTCCCCATCTCCCCATCAGCCTAAATATACAAATTAAATGCGTAGCAGCTTATCAATCACCGCTCGGCAATTCCCTCCCCCATCAACTCTCCCAATCAAGCACGACAGTTAGTGAGGTTGACGAAGTGCGATCGTACAAGCCTGTGCTATTTGGGTAAACCTCCGACGCTTTCACTAACTCTCCTACTATCCCCTCTGGACGATAGCGTCCAGCTTGAGAAAGGCGTAATAAACGATCGGCATCTATAGCCCACTGCCGATCCGGTTCTGTCTCCGGTTCTAGCCCTAAAAGAGTTCGGCCGGGAGTGTGGATACTGTGATAAAGATCGATCGCACCCGTTGGCATAGAGGCAAGCAGCAGAACGCGAGCTTCCTTGCGGCATTTGGGCAAAATTGCTTCGACCTGTCCCTGAGCGGTTCCCGTTACAAAAACAACATCTGCCCCGCCGCGACTGCTCCCCTGGACCAGCGCTTCCGGCCAACCCGGTTCCTCTGGAGAGGCCACCCGCCCAGCACCGAGCTTTTCTGCGTGGGCGCGGGGCTCGGAGCGGCTATCCAAGGCGCTAATGTTTCCGGCACCGCCTAAGCGACTGGTAGAAACTAGCAATAGTCCGTATAAATCGAGACTGAGAATGACGGCGTGGACTCCGATTTCAAAATCAACTCGTCGCATTGCCGCCAAGCAGGGAGCTGCCATACCCGCCAGGAGAGCCGCACTTCGATCGGTTCCGGCTTCCAAGGGCAAGCAAGCTGCTGCTGGTGCGGTGCATTCCTGGGAGTGGTTGCCAGGAGCTAAGACGAGGGAATCAACTGCTAGTCCCTGTGCTGTAGACTCAATGACGCGACCGATAACGGGGATTGGTAATTGAGGATTCCCCTCTGACTGGATATTAGTCAAATCAAGGAGCGATCGCACAACTCGCAGCCTGACGCCTCCTTGATTTTGGATTTTGGATTTTGGATTTTGGATTGACGAAACTTGGGTTTCTGGCATAATTTCTGGCTAAAGAGAAGATTCAGGACTTAGGACTCTTGAACTTTAATCGCTTGTCCATTTTGCTGGGAAGCATAAGCAGCTTCGATAATTCGCTGCACTGCCAGTCCGTCTTTGCCCGAAACCTCTGGCTCTCTTCCGGCGCGAACCGCTTCTGCAAATCGCTGCACAAAGATTTCGCGCTCTCTGGGTGGCGGAAGGTCTTTCACCTCATGCCAGCGGTTGGCGCTATAGCCATCAACTGCACGTTGCGAGCAGAATTTCAGAATTGGGCGCAGTACAATCTGACCGTCTGAACCCCAGACGCGCTCTTCATCCATCCTTGCGCCGACAACGTGGGTGGAGCCGCAAAGCGTGCCAATTGCACCCCCCTCATATTGATAGGTAGCCGAAACAATGTCTTCAACCTCAACTGGGTGGGTAAGGGTAGCGTATTCGGCAAAAACCTGTTTAACGTCCAATCCTGTCAAATGGCGGAAGTAATCGAGGGTGTGGCACAAATTCATAATTAGAACGCCTCCCCCTGCCTTTTCCCGCGATCCGCGCCAGTCTGTTTTTACCCGTCCGGTAAAGCCAACTGTCCAATAAGATTCGTTGCGAACTTGTCCGAAAGTAATTGATGTACCCAGAATGCGTCCAACCGCTCCTTTTTCGATCAGTTCTTTTGCCCGCATCAGGGCTGGACTATACCGCTGACAGTAACAAACGGAGAGAATGCTGCCAGTTTCGCGGGCGACTTCGATCATTTTTTCGCAGTCAGCAACGTTGTTTGCCATCGGCTTTTCGACGATGACGTGCTTGCCAGCTTTCATAGCTTGGATCGCCATCGGGGCGTGCAGGTGATGGGGTACTGCCAGGAAGACGGTCTCGACATCTTTATTGGCTAGTACTTCTTCAAAATTGGTGGTGTAAGGTGCTTCGTACAGACTAGCCAATCGCTTTGCCAGTCTGATATCGAGATCCATTGCGTGGACGATCGAGGTGTTTGATGCTGCTTTGATGGCTTTGGAGTTCTGCAAGGCAATTTCGCCGCAACCAACCATCGCAATTCGCAAGGGTGGCGTGGACGATCGCAGCCCAGGAATAATGGGAACAGGTTCGGGTTGCTTCTGCAACTTGGTGATTATCGATGTTGCCAAGCTCTGCCGATGGAATTGGGGCGTCCAGTCTCCCGGTTTATCCCAACGGATCAATACTCCGATGGAGCGATCGCCTTCTTTCCCCAGCCGCTTGTACATTTCGGGAATCTCCGGCGGCTCCACCCGTTCTGTAATCAGGTCGTCTACGACCAAGCGACCGTCGGCAATTAGATTCAGCACCGCTCCCCATTCCGCCCCCCGCATCGGCCATTTATAGCCTGGAAATGTTGATGATTGCGGGTTGGTGGCAAAGTGCGCCCCAATCAGCACCGCTCCTTTTTTGTAGAGTGCCTCTAGCAATTTTGGATCTTCGGTCACTCCTCTGGTGCTGCCAACGAGAACGATGCGTCCGCCCGGTTTTACAGCCCGGATCGCGTCGCCGATCGCTTCTGGAACTCCGGTAAGTTCGATTACCACATCGGCATTAACTCTCTCAAGTGCTTCTGGTTCGTCTGCGGTGGCGATCGCTCTATCTGCACCGCTACGCAGGGCCATTTCCAGACGCTGTTTGCTGCGTGCGATCGCGATGATCGGATAAGCGCCTGCAATGGCTGCCAGCCTGAGCGTGAGTTGTCCGATCAGCCCGGCGCCCAAAACTGCTACCGACTCTCCTGGCTCTGGGTGGGCTTTGCGGAATCCTTGCAGGGCGATCGCGCCAATGGTTGTGAAGACTGCCCGTTCGGCAGGTACGTCCTCTGGCAAGCGCATTACCTTTTCATCCGGCACTACTGCCAGACTGGCGTGGGGTGCCCAAGCAACAACCATATCTCCAGACTGAACACCGCTCCCTTGTCCGGACATCAGGACGCTACCCACAAAACAATAGCCCGGTATGCGGGGAAAGCTACCAAGGGTATTTGGTAGGTCGAGATAGCTTGCTCTTTCTGTTCCGGGACTGACAAGGCTGCACGTTGCTCCTATCAGTACCTGCTTGCGATCGGGCGGTGCTACTTCTATTGGCTCAAGCGTCGCTTTCTCTTTAGCCGGAAACTGAACGCTCACGCCCCGAACCGTAGTTGTTGGCCCAAATTTCCCTTCTAGCTTTTGCTGTACGCGATCGCGGGCTGATTCCAAAATTTCCAACGGACTTTTCATAAAAATTTACCGCTTTGAGCCTATACAAAAGGTTTTTCTACTAGGGCTGCAAGTTCACTATCTTCAATTTCCTATTTTGGAAAACCACAGGAAAACTAGAAGTCTTTTTCGCCGAAACAACCCAGTAGCGGATAGAATAACTTGTTTGAATTTTACTCACATCTGCGTCGCTCAGATTGTTGTATAGCTAGGGACTAGGGAAAGAAGTGTTTATAATCAAGGGTTTCAGGAATTCAGAATGCCTTAAGCGCGTTGGCGGTTGCTATACCATCGCTCTCCCCTTTAGGTCTGGGGGGATAATGGGGGCTGGGAAAATTTCCCTCTAGCCCCTGAGAAAATGTTTAACGACCGCCAGAAGAGCGCTTATCGCGGTCTATACGCCTGCGATCGCGCCACTCTGCCGCCGTCAGATATATGACTCCGCCTGAGACTGCTAGTAACAGCCCAAAGGCAACCAAAGAAAGAACAGTTAGTGTTGAAGTTTCCACTTTTCTAGAAACCGTTGCGGCCCCAAATCACCATAGAGATCGAGAAGGTAAACAAAACAAGCAGCGAAACCCAACCGAGTGAGAGAATATCCATAGCTGTGCGTTAAACCAAATGTTCCAAGATGACTCTAAGCTTTATCATACTTTGAAGTGATGGAGTTTCACTTTGAACGTCTTGCAAGCAGAACGGATTGAATCTGTCAAGTCAGGAAGCTTTGCTGCTTTGTCTCTTTCTCTGGCTTATGGTATTATCGCGCTGGGAAATCAGCTAGTTTTGGCAAAGCAGTTTGAACCGCTAGCCGATTTGGAAATATCGACGGCAGCGAACTTGCTCTTGAGTGGGGCCATAGCCTGCTTAAGCGGCTTCCTGTTCGGCATCACCTACCGCTACATCATCCGCGAGGATCGAAATTCCCACCTTGAAGATGGGGCGGTGCTAGCTTTTGGGCTGGTGCGGGGATCGGCCCAGGTGGACGTGGGGCTGAATTTCCAGAATGGGTTTTGGTCATTCGGTGTTTTGGGGGTCGAGAGTATTTTATTATTTGCGATCGCCAGATTTACTCTCGACTTAGTTATCTCTCGCGGTTGGGTAAAACCGTTTAAGTCAAGCTAAATTCCT
The DNA here is from genome assembly GCF_023333585.1 of Argonema antarcticum A004/B2. Classification (GTDB taxonomy): domain Bacteria; phylum Cyanobacteriota; class Cyanobacteriia; order Cyanobacteriales; family Aerosakkonemataceae; genus Argonema; species Argonema antarcticum. The sequence continues at coordinate 5,580 of NZ_JAIQZN010000088.1, read as the reverse complement.
CCAATTCTACTTGACCGTGTATCATATTTCGGTCAACAGCGGAGAAAACTTTATTGTTAGCACGTTCGGAAAATAGACATCCACAAACCAACTGCGCTACATCAGCACGGTGAATTGTCCCGGCGATTTTATAATCCTCGATCAGTACCCCGTTGCCAGTGGCTGGTTCTGACTTCAATCCACCAGGTCGAATTATAGTGTAAGTCAGTCCGCTGTCAATCAAATGCTGTTCCGCTTTTTCTTTTTCCACCAAAACTGGTGCTAGAGTTTGCATTGCTTGTGGCGGTAGGGCGACTGCACTATTGCCGCTGCCAATCGAAGAAACGAGGATAAACTTTTGCACTCCTGCTTTTACCGCTGCATCAATGAGATTCTTGTTACCCAAATAATCTGCCCTTTCTCCATCTTTCGGCAGACCGCCAATCGTACTGATGACGGCGCGGATAGGTTGGCCTTTCTAGGATAAAAAATTATGGCGCGATCGCATTTTCGCTCCGCCAAGGTTGGATATTGTCAAGAATCCGATATTATTGTGTACTTTATTGTACTTTATTTTACTTTCTTATCATTTATTAATTTTGCCTCTTAAAAGAGTAATGATAAAGAAAGTAAGAAATAATTTTTTTTGTAAAGCGTAGCTGGAGGTGCAGTGCCATGCTAAGGCTCAGTCATTCGATTAGTGAAACTGAATATTTAGGCACTTCGGCTGTCAAAAACTTCCTTAACAAGTGCCACCTGTTAATTCAGAATGCCAAGGTGTCTATATCCACTATATTAAAGTGCATAGTATTCCTGGCTTTGTTGCCTGTGGCAGTCTTGCCTCTTTTCAGCTTGGTATTCTTGGTGAATGAAAATGAAGATGAACTGCTTTAGTTATTAGTCATTACAGCAGCTTGCAGCCCTTATGAAATACAGGCCAGAAACCCGGTTTCTTTAAGAAACCGGGTTTCTATGTACCTTACCGATCTGAAAGGTGCTGTAAGTAGGTGCGCGTAAATAAACTGAACTAAGAGAAACCCGGTTTCTAAGGGATTGGCAGTTTTACGTTTAATTATGCCCACCAACTTAGTCATTAGCGAAAAATCAAGTGAAACATTATTTGTTTTTTACCAATGACAAATGACAAATGATATCATGTCCGGTGGCATCGGTTGTCTAAAAAAAATAACTCTCTTATCTGTGTTCATCTGTGTTCATCTGTCTTCATCTGTGGTAAAAATTTAACCCTCGATGACAACAGACAATTTCTCGCATCACGCTTACGCTACCGATGCAACCGGACATGATATGACAAATGACCAATGACCAATAATAGCTACAAAATCTCCCAAGCCTTGCCTTTGTAACCATATTGAACGGTTTCCGGGTGTAGAATCTCAGCCAAAATTTCGACCGAATCGGCCAATCGCGGCCCAGGACGATTGAAGTAGGAATTACCATCTGTAATGTAGACTTTTCCGGTCTTTACGGCCTGCAAATTCTGCCACTCTGGACGTTGGGCTAATATAGTGGCTTCCTGACGGGTGCGGTTGAGATCGAAGCCGCAGGGCATAAAGATAATCACATCTGGATTGGCCGTTACCAGAGATTCCCATTGCAACTGAGGGGCAGGCTGACCGGGTACGCCAACGAGAGGCTGACCGCCTGCTAATTTTACCAATTCTGGAATCCAGTTTCCGCCTATCATCAAGGGGTCTGTCCACTCGATGCAAGCGACGATGGGACGCTTTGTATCGAAGCTAGGCTGAGTTTTTTGCTCGCAAATTTTGACACGAGACTGTAAATCTGATAGAGAAGTCGGTATGCCGACAGCCATCGCTTCGGCAACGTTTTGAATATCTGCCCACACATCGTCTAGCAGGTTGGGCTTTAAGGAAATAATTTGGGGTTGGGCGTGGGTAAGTTGGGCGACGGCTTTTTCCACCTCTGATAGGCTGACGGCACAGACATCGCACTGATCTTGAGTGAGAATGTGTGTTGGTTGCAACTTTTCTAAGAGGTCTAGTTTGATTTCATAGATGCTGAGGGCGTTTTGCAGGAGATAGGTAACGTCTCGATCGATTTGGGCGCTGGGTTGGGAGGAATTTAATCGGGCTTGGGTGCAAACAGGACGGTCTTGGATTTCCGGCGGATAGTCGCATTCGTGCGATCGCCCTACCAGAGCATCAGTTAGGCCCAACAGTGCTACAATCTCTGTTGCACTGGGTATAAGAGAGACAATTCTCAGATTTTTTGCATCAGTCATTGTTGCAACTACTATTTTGACAAGTACTTTTAAAGTAGCGTTAATCTTTAAATTTGTTATCCTTCCTATGTTGCGTAGTGAGATCAAGATTTTTTATAAAGAAATTGTTACAAAAAAGTAGATCCAGCCATAATCAGGCACTAATTTAATGTTGAAACCCCTTCACCTGTAGAGGGATGTGCTTGGTCAGGAAAGGTTCGCAATCTTAACAGCACAATTGTTACCCTAAAGGTGCTACTTAATCACTCGCGCCTCTGGGGTGAAGTTTGCATGGAGCAAAAGCTAGTTGTACCCTATGCCAAGGGTGAGAAAAAGTGGATGAATACCAATAGGGCAAGTATTAGAGATAGGGCAAGGCAAGTTCTCTTGACGGTTAACACGATGCGAGACATCACAACGCCCAAGCAGACAGAGGAAAAGCTCACCCTCTACCGAGAGTTTATTACCAACTCTAACGATGCGATCGCCATTCTCGATCCGCAGGGGCACTACGTCGAACAGAACTCAGCCCATAGAGCCTTATTGGGTTACGCAGATGAGGAGTTGCGGGGGAAAACACAGGCTATTCATACTGGCAGCGATTTTTGCGCGTCGTTTTTTCAGGAACTTGTCAAGTATGGCTCTCACCGTGCCGAAATCATCAGTCGCACCAAAAGCGGGACTGTACTATACATTGAAGTGTCCTCGTTCGCAGTCCGTAATAATGCGGACAACCCCATCTGCTATGTGGCGATTAAGCGAGATATTACCGATCGCAAACGTACAGAGGCGGCCCTACGCCAGAGTGAAGCCAGAAATCGCGCCCTTGCGAACGCAATACCAGATTTAATGTTTTGCGTCCATCAAGATGGCACCTTCTTAGACTTCAAAGTTAGCAAAGAAGAGGATCTGTACCTGCATCCGAGCCAATTTTTAGGTAAAAAAGTAGCGGAAGTGCTGCCAGGTGACCTGAGTCAGCAGATTATGTCCCACATGGAGCAAGCGTTACAAACCGGCTTGAGCCAAATTTTTGAGTATCAACTAACGATCGGTGGCAACCTGCGCCATTATGAGGCTCGGCTCGTTGTCAGTGGCCAAGAGGAAGTACTCAGCATTGTCCGCGACATTACCCAGCGCAAGCAGACAGAACTAGAACTGCGAAAAGCTAAAGAAGATGCCGAAACTTCGAGTCGCTCCAAAAGCGAATTCTTGGCGAACATGAGCCACGAATTGCGAACGCCGCTCAACGCCATTCTGGGATTGTCGCAACTGCTGGGACAACAAATTTTTGGCGCTCTCAATAAGAGGCAGAAGGAATACGTCAACTGCATTCACAGCAGTGGCGAACATCTTTTGGCGCTGATTAACGATATTCTCGATCTTTCCAAAGTAGAAGCTGGCAAAGAAGAACTGACTCTGATGCCAATAAGTGTGTCAGAACTGTGTAATTATTGCCTAAGCCTGGTGTACGAGGCAGCTTTTACCAAGGGGCTGCAACTGACAATTGAAGTAGATCCCGAAGCGGATTTCTGCGTTGCGGATGAGCGACGAGTTAAGCAAATGCTGCTGAATCTCCTCTCCAATGGGATTAAGTTCACACCCGCTGGCAAAGTGGAGCTGATTGTCCGTAAAGTACCCGGAGCGATCGCATTTACCGTAGCCGATACAGGGATCGGCATTGCCCCAGAACATCTGCCGTTGCTATTTCAATCTTTTTGCCAGCTTGATAGTGACCTCAACCGTCGCTATGAAGGTACTGGCTTGGGTTTAGTGCTGACTCGCAAACTGGCCCTTTTGCATGGCGGTGATGTAACGGTGCGATCCGTATTGGGTAAAGGCAGTCAATTCACCCTTTTTCTGCCGGAGCGTCGGCTCAAGGTCCTCAGTAGAGTAGAGCTAGAGCAGCATTCCTCCCCAGAAGCAAGGGATCGAGTAAGCGATCGCCGACAGCTAAAAACTCACAACCGAAAACCTCTAACTGATAGAGCGCACATTTTAATTGTCGAAGACGATAACCGCAGTGCCTTAGTATTAGAAAATTATTTTCACGCTATTGGCTACGAGGTAAAACATCTTCCAAATGGTGTAGGGTTTGTGCAGGAGGTACGAACCTTTAAACCCGATTTTATTTTGTTGGATTTACATTTATCGCATGGCGCAAGCGGAATAGATTTACTGACAACACTGCGACAGGAACCGAACTTACAAGACTTGCCCGTGATCATGATAACTGAATCGGATAGTGAGAGGCAACATTGTTTGGCTGCCGGAGCTAATGACTACTTTACTAAGCCAATTGGAATTGCCCAAATTGAGTCAATCTTGATGCGATATCTTAAATAATTAGGTAAGCGTAAATAAACTGAACACCCAGAAACTGGGTTTCTAAGGGTGCGGCAGTTTTACTTACTTACTTAACTGTGCAATTGGGTGTAGCAGGTTATCTGCATCAGCGTTTTGTAACTGCCAGTTTTCTGAGAGCCACTGCTGATAAGCAAGATCGTAATATTTTTGAGCTGTTACAATTTGGTCTTCAAACTGTTTAAGTTTGTTTGCGTATTTGTATTTCAGCCATTGGATATCACGATCCATTTCCTGCTCTAACTGTTGCTTTTTGTGACTGAGCCAGTTGATGCAGAAGTCAGCTTCTGCCATCTGCCAGTTCTTAAGCCGACCGCTGAAATCCCCTTTTTCGATGAACTTTATCCTAAATTCATCAAGATCCATTTTGTACTCTATTTCCCGTTCGGCGCGAGCTATTTGCTCATCAATTAGATTTAGTTGTTTTTCTTCTTCTTCCGTGATTTCTTTTGGTGACGAGTAGCTTTGGTAATTTTCAATCAAATCTGTATTGTTTTCAGGCCAACCAACTACCCCCTGAAAAGGCTCAGGCCGATCGTTTGTTAAATTAGTAGATGCTTTCACCAACATACCTTACCTCTGAATTAAGATTGATTGCTTCTGCTATTACGTCAGCTAAATAGTCAAAAATTTTCTCAATGATTTGTAAGTTACGATCGCAATATTGCCCCGATTCATCTAGAAATATCACCTTACTGCTATTTCTGGGTAGAGGTATCGCACCCTACACTCGGTACTAAAGCAAACTTTTGATAAAGTTACATTAATCACATTAAAATTAATATAATTAAAGTAATTGTACGTAAATACATAACTAGCATCCAAGCTGTAAACTCAAAATATAGCAACCGCCAAGGCGGTTAGGGCAACCCCAACTCTTACCTCTGGTTCATAATCCCTTACTTCGTCAAGCTTTTCCCTCTTCCCTCTTCCCTCTTCCCTCTTCCCTCTTCCCTCTTCCCTCTTCCCTCTTCCCTCTTCCCTAGCCCCTAGCC
>NZ_JAIQZN010000087.1 GCF_023333585.1 Argonema antarcticum A004/B2 | reverse complement strand
GAGGACAAGGAGGACAAGGAGGACAAGGCCCAGAAGAAAAGCTTTTCGTTTCAACCAACTACTTATGACCACACCCAATCTGGGGGGTGCTGCTATGTCAAATAACGTTGGGATCTTCTTCATCTAAAAGTTGCGCGATCGTCCAAGGAAGCGGTAAAGTTCGGAAAGCTCGATCCTGGTGTAAAAATTGCCCCTTGCTATTGTTTGCTACTAAATCGGCGAAATTTTGAATAGCATTTAATAAATGAGTTGGTTGCATAAGTAACTTCTCCCAATTCAATCATTATTTATATTAATTAGTGTTTTAGGAGAAGTTCATCTGCTGCTGGATAGACTTAGGCTAAGCTATCAGACATAAATTTAGATTAACTGTGTCGGGTGCTGTATCTTTGGTAAATCAAAATTAAGTATTTATTCCTAGAATCGCATCCCGAATCGCTTGTGCAGTTGCAGGTGCCAGCAACACCCCATTGCGATAGTGTCCAGTTGCTAACAAAATATTGCTATATCCCGGCAAATTACCGATAATTGGAGCAGGACGACCTTCTGGACGCGGACGCAAACCCGACCAGGTTCTAACTACGGTAGCATCGGCTAAAGCTGGGCAAAATGCGATCGCATCCTCCCTCACCTTTGCCAATAAACTTTCATCCCCTACCGCCTCATATCCATCACTGGGAAACTCCACTGTAGCGCCTACCCAGTAATCTCCCCTTCCCACCGGCACAATATGCACATCATTACCAGTAATCACCGGCTGAAAATCGGGACGCCCCAAAGGATTTTCGCTTCGCAAATGCAATGCTTGACCCAATACTGGTCTAATGTCAACTAGCTGTCCAAAAGATTTCGTCAGTGCTGTTGAACCTAACCCCGCCGCCATCACCAACCAATCAACGTCAATTGCGCCAGCTGTTGTCTGAATCTGTTTGCAAACAGAGACATTTTCCCCATAGGACGTTTTTGATTCAATCCCCAAGACAGTGACGCCAAACTGAAAAGTGACGCCATTTAGCTTTGCAGCCTCAACTAAAGCTAGGGTTAGAGCAGTTGGATCGATTTGTCTATCTTGGGGAGAATAGACTGCTGCCGTAATCTTTTCCAAGTTAAGTTGAGGACAGTTAGCGCCTATTTTAGCGGCGTCCCACATTTCTAAGTGCCAATTTTGCTCCAGCCGAATTTGTACCAATTCTGACCAGCTAGCCAAACTCCTGTCTTCCAAACACAGCATCAGAATTCCCTGCCGATTGAAAGGAATCTTACGACCAGTCAACGCCTCTAGTTCTGGAATCAGAGTTTCATAGCGTTGGATGCTACTCTGCCGCATCTGCCACGCCTTACCCTTAACTTTGTGGCTGATAACGCCCATCAGGACGCCCAGCGCGGCACCTGTAGAACCCAGCGCCGGTGGTTTTGTATCCACGACTGTAATAGTTAGTCCTGGAACCTGGCTGAGTTCGTAGGCTAGAACCGCACCAACAACACCGCATCCGACGATCGCAACATGACTCATCTGAGAAAAGATTTTAGATTTTAGATTTTAGATTTTAGATTGCCAGACAATCCAAAATCCAAAATCCAAAATCCAAAATCGACTACGCTTTAGGAGCCAGAGCCAAGAAAGCGTTCAGGTTCTTCTGAATTTCGGCGTAATTGCTTATAGCCGCTTTATAGTTCCGGTTTTGAGCAGCTTGATCGATTAAAACCAAACTTTCAAACAGCTCTTTCGCTGCTTCACGCGCCTTTGGTCGGGCGTCGGGAAGCAGATTGCGTTCCACCCCAGCGATCCTTGACCGCAATTCACCTAGAGGCCCACGGATGAAATTCCTGACAAAGACCCAATTTTCATCTTGAACCAGCTTCGCCAGTTCGGGCAAGCGATCGCGCGAAGCCTCAATTCCAGAAACATATTGCTGAATCAGCTCAGATTGAGCTGTCGTGTAAGTGGGAGGCTTCTTCACTTCAGGAGTGCCGCAGCTAACCAAAAAGGCCGTCAAAAACGCCAGCACCAAGGCTAGAAAAGACCGATAACGTGGCATATTATTTGTGGAATGAACTTCCGAACTAAAAAGTATCCTTAAAAATCTTACCGGCGAAGAAACCCTATGAGAACTTCACTGACTCGATCGGACCAATGTTCTTGAGGATAGTGACCAGCCTCTTCCAGTTTGCACACTTCTGCATTCTGCATGAAACTCGCTACCGCTTCTGTCTGGATAAAAGGCAACCAGCGGTCTTTCATCCCCCAAGCAATTAGCGTTGGCTGCGTCCACCCTCGCAAACCAGACTCAATTTCTGCCATTGACTGCTGCAACTGGAGATTCCGCACCGTCCAAAGCAGACTCCTCCCCGCATCGGAACTCTTAAGGTAGGGACGCCGATACACATCCAAATCCTTCTCTGATATCCCGTAACCGCTACCGCCTTCTAGGGTTCTATCAACCAAGATGGGGTCTTGCGTCACCATCTCACCGACCAAAGGCAATCCCAGCTGTTGGATTTTCCAGGGTACTTTCGCAGTGGTTGACATCGGCGCACCCAGGATAGCCAAGCGCTCGATTTTTTCTGGATTCCGCAAGGCATATTGGATACCGCAAGACCCCAAAAATCCCTGCACAACCAAGGAAAAGCGATCGATTTCCAGGGTTTCGATGAATGCTGCGAAGGCGTCGATAAAGGCATCGGGTGTATAAGCAAATTCTCGCTTGTCTGGTTTGGATGAGATGCCAAAACCAATCCAGTCTGGCGCGATGCAGGAATACCCTTTTTCCGCCAAACCGGGCATCACTTCAGTCCAGCTGTAACTCTGGGAAGGCAAACCGTGCAGCAGCAGTACCGGCAGTCTATCACTTCTGCCAAGAGGTTTCGCCTCGCGATAAAACCATTTCAGCGAACCAACTTCAACCAATTCCTCATTTAGTGCCACTTGATCGATCCTGCTTCTTGCCGTTGCTTGAGCTTACCGCCCAACGGTATTTTTGGGCAAGGAGTCAAAAGTCAAAAGTCAAAAGTCAAAAGTCAAAACTTTCCATCCCCAGTCCCCATTCCCCATTCCCCATTCCACTAAAAATGCTTTGCAGTTGCCAAATCAGAAATATCTTGTTAGACTTATTCGCCAAACTCACTCTTAAATCGTAACTATAGGGAATCCCAATAAGCGTGAACGCAGCTCAAAAAGCCACCAATATTGAAGTTGCCAGTAAGATTGCTGCCGTGGTTAACTTGTTCAAGTCCAAGTTTCCCGACGCGAAGGCAGACCTCAAACCTTGGCAGAACGATGTCGATACCAGGGAGTTAGTCGATCCTGATTCTATTGATATCGGCTTTCATTTTCCTGGCTGGAGTAGACGGTTTCAATGTCGAAGCATTTTGGTGCAGATTCGTTTTTACGAAGATCCTGTGGATGCCTACCGTCGGCTAATTGGCATTGAAACAGATGGATTTAACCATCAAGGTTTAGCTTGGCGTCTTTCCACTGTTGAAAATTGGAGTTTGGTAGGTGATTCTCAACCAGTTCCAGAGGTGGGGGAAAAGCTAAAACATTTTTGCAGGCAAGTGTTTGAATTGTTCAATGGTTAAATGTTATACCATTTACCCAGTCTTTTACCCTCGTGACCGGGCTGAGCCCGGTCACGCTTTTTCCAAGGCAGAGCCTTGGTTCAATCCGAGCAAGTTCCCTGTGAGCTACAACTGATAGGGTAGCCAGACTGATATGTGGCGGTACGTTTGCCAAATAAAGTGTAGCGATTGTCGCGAATTTGTTCGTAAATGCGATCGCCCGCCCACTTCACCCCCGGTAAAGCTCGATAAGCCTCCACAAATATAATACCGATCGGCAACAAGCGCCCGATTTCCTCAGCAGCATCGCTACCTTGCCAGCGCCTCTGGGGTGCATCTGCATCAATCAAAATCATCCCCATTTCGCAGTCTTTCGGCGTAATCCCAAACCGACTAAGAGTTTCTTCATTCTGCATCGGCGCATACTCAAACATTTTGCCGCTATCCAAGCTTTCTAACAGTTGCACCAAAGTGACGCAGAGATTGCAGTTGCCATCGTAAATAACGTTGTAAGTCATAACAATAAGTGTTTTACCACAAATTATGCTATTGAGCCGAACTGAGGATGAGGCTTTTTTTACAGAGTGGCAAACAGAATTGCCGAACCTTAGTGATTCCGAACAGACTGCTTTGGATACGCTGCGACGGAGATTACTATATCACAGAGCCGATGGAGAATTGCTAGAAGGGGCGGTAACGCTGCTTGTGGCATCGCCTTTATTAGAACTGGCAGGATTCTACGATCCACCGTTTAAGATGAAAGCTGAAGCCGCAATCGAGATTGCGATCGATGATGGGGAAGAAACTCTGCGCGGGCGAATTGATATCTTGATTTTGCAAAATCATCTTTGGGTAATGGTTTTGGAGTCTAAGAAGACGATGATTTCAGTGCGATCGGCATTGCCTCAAGCACTAGCATACATGATGGCAAATCCAGATCTAGATAAACCACGATTTGGCGTATTAACCAATGGTGATGATGTGTTATTTGTCAAACTCTTGGCTCAGCCAATTCCCCAATACGCATTATCGCGGGCTTTTTCGATTTATACTGTGGCAAGCGAACTGCGATCGGCTTTTAAAGTCCTCAAGCATTTGGGTCAAAGCATCACTAGCGCATAAGTTACTGTGAAGGACGAACAACCAGAATCAGTTTGCCATCCAATAGACTTCTTGCCAAAGTCCAAAATCGAGGAAAAGAACATTTCAACTATAAAGATTGTGGTCTGGGTCTAGCCAGACAACGTAAAAAACATTTTCACTAAAAAATCCATGCACCCTGCCGTATTCATTAGCAGATATTTGAAACTGGTAGGCTGTATTTACTAGCTGGTCTTCATTAGGAATACCGAAGCCATTCGGTTCAGTTGTATCTTGCCAGAGTATTCCATGACAGCGCAGGCTTTTACTCTGATTATTGATAATTTCTTGAGATATCAATTGTGATAAATCGCGCAGCCTTCTCAAGAGAGATTCTAGGTATCTAGCATCTCGATCGCCAATTGAAAATTTATCTTTATCATCCTGATAATACCTGAAAGAAAAACTAATTCCTTCCGGGATTTTTACATCTTGACGCTTGATGCTAGATAAGGATGGCTGGCGGCGTAGATCTGCCTTTTTAGGTTTCTTCGATGACACGGGTTTTGTAAAAATCTCTCATTAATTCCTTAGAAATAATAGCATAACAAGGCTCATCTTTTGGCAAGTTACCTCTAGCCTTAATCCAAGGATCTTCGCGGCGCACCATCAATTCTAACTCATAAGCATCGCAAAAGAAATACTCGTCAGCTAACTCGTCTAAAAACTTTTGTACTTCCTGTGGAAACTCTGGTTTTTCGACTTCTTTCAGAATTGGTTTAAACCCAAATTGTTCTTTGTATTCGTAAAATAAAGCCGGAATAGTCGGCCCATGCACCCAAGCTTCAAAATCCTCATCAAAAAGGGGTTTATCTTCAAATGCCAGATACCATGCTTGGGCATAGTACAATAGTTTTTGTAGCTTTTGGTTGCTGAGGTAGGAGCCTACGTCATTCGCGAACCAGATGTAGTAATCAACGAGTTTGGAGAGTGTTGTCACCGTAGCTATAGTGGTCATAAAGTTAGACTAAATAAGTTTGATAATTTTTATGATAACACAGCGCGATCGCACGACTGTAATCGATTACTTATATATTGCTCTAAAGAGACAAATATGTAATAGCAAGGCATCCGATTTGGGGTAGAGTGGTGTCGCCCACACCCGCCCTGCACTCAAGTGCAGGGCTAATAGCGAAAGTCCATTAAAATGGACTGGAAGATTAGTATTCAGTCCATTTTAATGGACTTTCGCTATTAGCCAGCGATTTGAATCGCTGGCGGGCTACAAGCGAAGCCAGTGGCTTTGTGTAGAATTAAAATCTCATCAATTTACCAACAGCATCATTGGACATCTCCAAAAATTAAAGGTGCCTTAGCTGAAACCCTTGTAGAGAGCGTTGATAGAAACGTCTCTACAATCTTTTTTGGAGATGTCTATTGATTCGCAAGCGGGTTTTGAGGCTAGTTGAGAATGGACAACATCTTAGTTATAAGCCTTTAATATACTGCCTCATTACAGGTGGAAGAATGTAAAAACTTCCTTGTTGTTCTATCAAACAGCGCCGCGATAAAGATTGCAGCGCGTTTAGTAAATCTGACGCTGTAATTCTGTGATTTTCTAGCAATTTAGCTAGATTGATTGGTTCGCTTTCTTTAGCCAATAAGCAGAGAACTTGTTTTTCTATTTCGGATATGCGATCGCACTGCTGCTGTAAAATATCTTTTAAATCTTCTGGCAACAATATGGTATCATAAGGTAATAACTCAGTCACACATCCTGCCAACTCTTGAATCAGAGTGGCGACGCTTTTTAACCATAAGGGGTTGCCTTGGTAGCGGTGAACGAGTGCTGAGTAATTCTCGATTTCTCCTAACCCGTAATCTCTCAGTATTTGCCGTCCCGATGCAATATCTAAACCTGTGAGTTGTAAGGTACGAATGGAAGTATTTTGTTTTTTTACTGGGGTCACTTCTCTTGGTTGTTCCCAACCGATTAACAGAAAGCAACTTTGATGAGATAATGTTTCTATCTGTTTGAAAAAGCAGCGATATTCTTCGTATCCTGGTTTATACTTTCCTGCCAATTCGCCGCTACCGAAAAGGTTGTGAATGTCATCTAAGACGACTAAACAGCGATGTTTTTGTAAATACTTAATCAACGGTAAAGTTTTTGGGTTAGTTGCAGGCGAATCTTGCTTTTCTGACTGGGAGAAAAACTCGATCGAGTTAGCTTCAAATTTAGCTAGAGTGGATGATGCGTCTAGACTGCACCAAATTACATACTCAAACTCATCTTTTATTTGTCTGACGAGTTGCGCTGCTAATGCTGTTTTGCCAATCCCGCTGATACCCGTGAGTGCTATTAAGCGACAGCGTTGTTGTAAAATCGATGTGGTGAGGTTGTCGAGTTCGGAAGTGCGATCGTAAAAAGCACCCAAATCTAGCATTTCGCTTAAATCATGATGCGATGTTTTAGTTTGTTTTGTGTTAGATGTTTCTTGATTAGGTGGATGTGGATTTGGTAGATCTGGCGGGTGTCTACCTTCTCCACAAATGTTGAAAGTACCGCTCACTACAACATCTTGTGCAAAGTTTACAACACTAGCGTTTCGTAACCTCTCTATTGCCGATCGAAAATTCGATTTATGAATATCTTCCCCTAATTCTTCTGAAAGTATCTGCCATAACTTTGAACCAACTTGCCTAACATAACTCTCGTTACAGTGAATCTCCTCGGCAATTTTGGTGTATTTCTCACCTTGCATAGTTCCCCGCAGGATCGCTTCTTGCAAGTCATCAAGATGCTGACCCGTCTTGGCAAACACCATCTCGTCAGCCATTTTTAACACTTCCTTAAGATTCATGTAGCCTTGCAGATGTTGTGATTTTCCGTATTATACCTAACATTTTCCAACATTTTATAGCATTTTCCAACATTTTTCTCGTAGCGAGTTTGAATTGCCAACAAAATTGCCAACAAAATTGAGTATTTTGGGGTAGACAAAATTTAGATTAATAAGTATAAAGTTGAGAGTGGTATAAAATCTCAGTTTTAACCAAAAACTTAACCACTTTTCTGACAGCAGTTAAAAGGAAAAAATCATGGCAGATCCTGGAAATCGGATGAGTACAGCCCTTGATGTGGGTTCGCTTGTCGGTCGATTTTCGTTTACAGATTCACTCAACCGTGCAACGCTCGATGATGTGGATTTTTATCGAGTCACGCTCGCTCGAAGTAGTCGCTTGAATGTTAGCTTGTTAGACTCTGCTAGTGTGAATGTAGAAATTGTTCGCGACTTCAATAATAATGATATTGTTGACAGTAATGAAGCGGTTAGAAGATTTACGAACGTTGACAATCGCGACGAGTCAATTGATGCAGAATTAGCCGCAGGAACCTACTTTGTCAGTGTAGGGTTGGGTCGTGATACAAATTATGGTCTGACTCTGACAAATACTCCTGTTGGAACTTTAACCGTCGATCCGGGAAATCAGATGAGTCAGGCACTCGACATCGGCATTCTCAACGGGAGCCGGACGTTTTCTGAGTATGCCGGAAACTCCAGGCTCGATGCTGTTGATTTCTATCGTTTCACTTTGGCTCAACCCACTGATGTCAGTCTTACTTTGTCAGGAGTTACCGCAACTACACAGGTGGGGTTAATTCAGGATCTCAATAATAACAATGTTGTTGAAAACAATGAAAGGATTGCAACGCGTAGCACGGGTTCAACTATAGCTAGTCCGCCTGTTTCCATTAATCGAGTTTTACAACCTGGAACTTACTTCGTAGAAATCGGCGGATTAGGAAGTGGAAGTAACTATACTTTAAACTTTTTCACACCTGGAGCCACTTCTATTCCCTTCAGTCCCGATGGTCTCTTCTTCAACCTCTCCACCGATAGCGATACCACCACGATCAATCCGGCTCAAGTCGGCAATCTTGTGGTTCGTGGTTTAGATGGCGATGATGTCGTCCAAGGCTCATCATCTAACGATCTGGTGAATGGCAATGTCGGCAACGATATTCTACTGGGAGGCGATGGTAACGATGTCGTGCGCGGCGGGCAGAATAACGACCTTCTGTTTGGAGGAGAAGGAAACGACCAGTTAGTTGGGGATTTTGGTCAAGATGTTCTAACGGGTAACGCTGGAAACGATTTATTTATTCTGCGCGTGAATACCTCTGGCTCTAGTGTAGCGGATGCCGATATTATTGCTGATTTTACATTAGGTCAAGATGCGATCGCCCTAACTAACGGACTGGGGTTTGCGGGGATTGCCTTAGATGCTTTGGGTACCAATACTGCCATTCGCATCGTTACCACCGGACAAATTTTAGGTGTTGTTTCGGGAGTCCAATCGACTGCTTTAAGTGCGGGTAACTTTACGACTTTGCCTGGGGATTTTTGAAATAGCATTGGGTACATAGCATCAGCCGTCAGCTAATGAAAGAGCGATCGCCCCTCCTTCTAGGTTAGTTTAACCCAAGGAAACCCAACCTCTTTTTCCACTCACAATCTTAGCCATTTTTCCCATGACAATGGGATGATTGGACGGATAGCGATCGCACTTTTTTTGGTAGTGCGATCGCTATCTGCGGTACAATAAAGGTAAAGCTCATAATTAGTCTTTGAAAAATTAGCATGATCAACCTAGACTTGTCGCAGTCCGCTCCATTCACCAACCTCAAAGTCACACTCCTGCTAGAAGCACTGACATCCGGGCAAGTTGCGGCATCTGTCAGAGAGTTTCCCGACTGTCGAGTGAAAGCCGAAACAAGAGAAGAGGCGATCGCACAAATTCAAGCTACGTTTTTAGAACGGCTAAAAAATATGGAAGCGATTTCATGGAACGTACCGATTCAAACTTCAGAACTAACCTGGATCAAATTTGCAGGTGTCTTTAAAGATGATTCCGATTTGGCTGCAATTATGGAGTCAATTCGCGCAGAAAGAACATTAGATGATGAATCGGAAGTCGATCCTTCCTATTACCTGTAGAGGTGTCTTTTGGTATGTCAATATATTTTGGATACCGATTGCGTTTCACTGATTCTCTACAATCATCCCCAAGTGATCGCTAAGGCGGCAAAACATCAGTTTGCCATCACGATTATCACAGTTCAAGAACTCTTCAATGGCTGGGTTGTCAGAATTAACGATCCGTCCCAGGTGCATAACCTACCTGCACTCTATTCAAAACTTTGGACAACTGTAAAATATCTTCAAACTATTGAGGTACTAAACTTTACACCAGAAGCTGATACTTGTCTCAAAAAACTATTAAAAGATAACCCGCCCCTGCGGAAAAATCGCTTGCAAAAAGATATGCGTATTGCAGCGATTGCGTTGTCCATTGGTGCTATTGTTGTCACCCGCAACCAACGAGACTTTGGTCAAGTTCCCGGATTTTCGATCGAAGATTGGACGTTGTAGGAGTACATTTGTATAGGCGATGCGTAGCACGAGCGCCCATCTTGTAGGTTTGGGTTAATACAAGGAAATCCAACCTCTTTTTGTACTCACAATCTTATCCATTTCTACCATAACAATGTGATGATTGAAAGGAGAGCGATTGCCTACGGCACGCTGCGCGAACGCACTACCAAAAAAAGAGCGATCGCTATTTTTTTCCCTTGAGCGCGATCGCCTATGATTATGAACAGCGATCGCTTAACCAGGAACCATTACTGTTATTTGTTCAATTTTTGAAGCTGCCACAGCAATAACTGTAAATCCTTTACCTTCTTCATTCAATACCTCTAAAACATAGCCATCTTCCTGCCCTTCTGGTCTGGGACAAAAATCTACTATAATAGCTGTAGTTCCTTTAGGCAAATTGTATTCAGTAATATCTTCTTTTAAACTTACTTCTGAAAACATTTCAAATTGCATAATTCACCTCTTTCTAGTTAATTTGGCAACAGCGTAACAAATCTTGTCTCATTAGAAAATGAATCTACTATCCAGAAAGTCGCTACTTGAAGACAAACTTCATTAGTGCCAACTAAAATCCCTTCAATTTTATAGATATTCCCAAAAGAAGTTTCTCGATCTAATGTTGCTTCGTTCCTTAGCAAGTTTCTTAAGTCTCGCTCAAGTTGTTGCCAATTATCAAGAGTATATCCGGCTTGAGCTAAAAATCCAGATTTATCATCTTTTTGCTTCCACATTAGCAAATATCTTGTTAGCTTTGCTTCAGGAATAGCAGCATTTTGATTTAGATATGCCATACATGATGTTTTGAGCGCTTGTAGGTATTACTCATCAGACTCCAGAAACTTCAAGCAACTCTAGTTTACCTCAATGCTGTTCATTTTGACCAGTATCTTGAACAATTTTTATAGATAAAGAGAAATGGGTAAAGCGATCGCAACTCTCCCGTAGGTTTAGTTTCCTCCCTCAACCCAAAATCCATCGGCGTTTAATGTCACTTTGGTAAAGCGCGATCTTTCTTAAGAAACCGGGTTTCTGAGATAACTAAAGCATCTGTGTCGAGATTTTGTTCAGAAACCAGGTTTCTCAACCCCACGCGTAGGCGAAGCCAGCCGAAGGCATCGCACTACCAAAAAAAGAGCGATCGCCTTTTTTCTTGCTTGATCGCCTATGTCAAATGATCTTGACGATGAGCGTGGATATCGGGGCAAATAAGACCTATTATAGATTTAAGCAATTATTCTCAAAAACATAATGAAATACCATGAAATCATCACGATTGAACCTGGAAAACGCAGCGGCAAGCCGTGTATTCGGGGAATGCGAATCACTGTGTACGATATTCTAGAGTATCTGGCAGGCGGTATGACAGAGGCAGAAATTCTAGAAGATTTTTCGGAACTTACTTCGGAAGACATCAAAGCTTGCCTTGCCTTTGCAGCCGATCGTGAGAAAAAATTATTTGTGGCATCGTTGTGAAACTACTACTGGACGAAAACCTGTCAGACCGGATTATTCACAGGATTATCGATTTGTATCCCGATTCCGCTCATGTCAAAACCTTGGCACTTACGAATACTGATGATTCAGTTATTTGGGAATATGCAAAGGCGAATGATTTCGTAATTGTTTCCAAGGATTCTGATTTTCATCAACGGAGTTTGCTCTACGGTCATCCACCCAAATTTATCTACCTTCGCATTGGTAACAGTCCAACACCCGTGATTGTTCAGATATTGAGAGATAATTTTGACACTATAATCCAATTTGGGAATAGCAAAGTAGAAAGCATCTTGGTATTGGCGTAGTGCGATCGCGCTTCCTTTTAGTTCTGGTTAACGCAAGGAAACCCAACGTCTTTTTCTACTCATAATTTTATCCATTTTCATTATAACAATGCGATGATTGGAAGAAGATCGCTCGCCTAATACCGCACAAATTATGACCGATCGCTAATCAATAAATTGCCATAGCGCGTAAGGACGCAAACCAACTATTTTATGTTCGACGATTCCAGCGCCAAAACCTTCGGGAGTGTTGGTGAGATCGATGCTAAAATAAACATTGCGATTCTGAAATCGAAATTTATAACGCGCATCTAAGGAGTTGGGTTGTGTGGGGGAAATAGCTTGACCAACACAGTCAGCATAAGCTTGTTGCAAAGGTGCTTGATATTCTACAAAGCGGAAACGCGATGTTGCTAACTTAGCCCGACCTGCGAACGCTAAAGTGTCAGCAATTACTATTTGTTCCGACATAGCTGCTTCATCTCTATAGCCAAAAGAGATAATCCAAAGACCTACATTTTGAGGACAATTTCCCGATTGGCGGACAATATTCAACACCTTATTGGGAGGAGGATTTGATTGAACTTCTGTGACTGATTGAGCTTGAGTTTGTACAGGAATTGAAGTTGCCAGCAATACCAAGACTATCCCAAATAGCGTCGCAATTATAGTCGAATTTTTCATGGTTAAAAGAATGAAATTAATCAACTCCCACCCATCTGACAGCCGGACGCGAAGATACGACATTTTTATATATAATTGCGGAAGGATTACCGGGAGTGTCTGGTTGCAGTTGGACGCGAAAAATCACATTTTTATTTTGGAAGCGGAAAGTATAGAAAGTTCTTTCATCAACAACTTCAGATATAGCTTCACCTACGCAGTTAGCAAAGTTGCTTTTCAATGGTGCGGTGAATTCCGCCACCTTTTTGTCTGACTTAATCAATCGGGCCGAACCTGCGATCGCATTCGTGTCAGCAATAACGGTAAATACAGAATTACCAGCGTATTTACCAATTAATGTCCAAAGCTTGATGTTAGGGGGACAAGTTCCCGACTGGCGTCTTACTTTGAAAGTCGTATCGGGTGGAGTGCTAGGCACAGAGGGCGCTGGGAGATTTTGCGATATTGCTGGCGTGACTGCCAGCAATAGTAATAATATGCCCAACGTTGCGATTAACTTTGCCAATTTCTTCATAATTATCTTTCAATTACTAATAATTGGCAATTTCTAATTTTAATGAGTAATATCATGTCCGATCGCATTGGTTCCTAAAAAATTCGCCTTCTCATATCTGCGTGCATCTGCGTGCATCCCTCTTCATCTGCGGTAAAAAATTAACCTACGATGAAAACAGACAATTTGACGATATTACTCTTGTTACCCAATTTGATTTCAATTAGTCGGCAAGTTGCCATTTTACTGCTGGGCGGGAAGACACCACACCTTTATAAGCAATTTCAGAAGGATTACTAGGAGTGTCTGGTGGCAACTGAACCCGAAAAGTAACTGTTCTATTTTGGAAGCGGAAACTGTAACCGTTTAGCATTTCTTCGCGAGACGCTGCTTGACCGACACAGGAAGCAAAGTTACTTTTCAATGGCGCTGTGAATTCGGCAGACTTTGTGTTTGACCGAACTAAGCGAGCTGGCCCTGCGATCGCACTCGTATCGGCAATCACAACAAATTCAGCACCGCCTTCGTATTGACGAACTGAAGTCCAAAGCTTGACCGTCCTGGGACAAGTTCCCGACTGGCGCGTTACGTTGAGCGTCGAATCCGGTGCAGTACGTGGCAAAGTGGGTGGCAATAACCGTTGATTTTGGGTTAGTGCTGGTGTGGCGGCAAGCAAGGCTGATAATATGCTCAAACTTGTGGTGAATTGCCACAATTTTTTCATCTGGTTTACCATAATTTAGTCGGCGATCGCCCAGCGCACAGCGGGACGGGAAGAAACTACATTTTTATAGGTGATTAGGGAAGGATTACTGGGAGTATCTGGCGGTAGCTGGACGCGAAAAGTAACATTTCTATTTCCGAAACGGAAACTGTAATTAGACTCTTCCGCAGACGTAGCTTGACCGACACAGGAAGCGAAGTTACTTTTCAACGGCGCTGTGAATTCGGCCAACTTCTTGGTCGATCGCACTAAGCGAGCTGGCCCTGCGATCGCAGCCGTATCGGGAATAACAGTATTTTCCCCACCGCCTTCATAATAACGAAATGAAGTCCAAAGCTTGACCGTCCTGGGACAAGTACCCGACCGGCGTGTGACGGTGAAGGTTGTATTGGGTGATGCGCGAGGGATAGTTGGCGGCCCTTGGTTTTGCGTCATTGCCGGTGCTGCCAGTAGAGTTGATAATATGCCAAAAGTCGTCGTGACTTGAGCCAAATTCTTCATAGTTTTGTCAGAATTTTGCACTAATGAAGTTATTTAGACGATCGCAATGCAGCTAAAGTTTCATCATCAGCCGATCGAACCTCGATAATAAGGTGATTTCAGCTACAGTCTTGAGAGCCGGTGCGATCGACAATTAGAGTCTGGGTAGAAGCAGCTTCTGCATTGTCCTTTTTTAAGCTAATATGAAACCCCGAATAATTGTCTGCGGCTTAGGCCCGACTGGCTATAAAATCTTCAGCTTGCTAAGACAACAGGGCGCATCTGTTGTTGGTATCCATCACCAACGAATCCCTGGTGAAGACGATGATGTTGTCACCGGAGATGTAAAAGCGGCTGCTACCCTGAAAGCCGCTGGGATTCACGAAGCGCATACCTTAGTTCTCGCTGGGAAGGACGAAGCGCTGAATTTGGCGATTCTCACCCAGGCACGAGTTCTCAACCCCCGCATTCGCATCATCAATCGGCTGTTCAACACCAGCTTAGGCGATCGCCTCGACAACATCCTCCCCGATCACGTTACCATGAGCGTTGCCGCCTTAGCAGCACCCGTATTTGCCTTTGCCGCCTTGGGAAATAAAGCGATCGGACAGTTGCGGCTGTTTAACCAAACTTGGCCCATCCACGAAGTCCACATTCACGAAAACCACCCCTGGAAAGGCCGTAAGCTGAGCGAACTGTGGGACGATCGTTCCCGGATGCTGATTTACTATATGCCAGTGAACGGTCAAATAGATTTAGTTTCTGCCGTCGTCTGCGGACAGCAGCTGCAAGAAGGCGATCGTCTCATCATCGGCACCCAACCCAGCGTCCGCAACCATCGCCAACCTTCCATTCAGAAACTGCTCAAAATTTTCACAAATTTGCGACAATTTAAGCAACACGGTCAACCGCTAGCCGTAATAACTATCGTACTTTTCCTCACCGTTTTTACTGGCACACTGACCTATATCTTCACCGACCTGCAAACATCTTTTATTGATGCGCTCTATTTTTCCGTCGGCATGATTAGCGGTGCTGGCGGTAACGAAAAAATAGCAGAAAACGCCCCCGATAGCATTAAATTATTTACAATATTCATGATGCTGGTTGGGGCAGCAACCATTGGGATTTTCTACGCACTACTTACCGATTTTGTTTTAGGAACCCGCTTGAAACAATTTTGGGACGCCGCACGAGTTCCCGCACGAAATCATTACATTATCTGCGGACTGGGTGGCATTGGAGTGCAAATAGTCAATCAACTGCACTGTCACGGACATGAAGTAGTCGTCATCGAAAAAGACCCCAACAATCGCTTTGTCAATACAGTTCGTTCTTCAGGCGTTCCCGTGATTTTGGGAGATGCCAGTTTGTCGGCAAATCTGAAAGCTGCCAACCTTCAAAAAGCAGACGCTTTGTTAGCAGTTACCAGCGACGATATGGCAAATTTAGAAATTGCCCTCACGGCCAAAGGCATTATGCCCAAGTTGCCGGTAGTCGTGCGTAATCAAGACCCGCACTTTGCTTCCACTGTGCAAAAAGTGTTTGAATTTGAATCTGTGTTGAGTCCGACTGAATTAGCTGCACCTGCTTTTGCGGCAGCAGCTTTGGGAGGACGCATTTTAGGTAATGGAATTACCGGCGATACTCTGTGGGTTGCCTTAGCAACGATGATCACTTCAGGACATCCTTTTTGTGGCAAGCGCGTTAAAGAAGCGGCGATGGACGCTGACTTCGTGCCTTTGTATATCGAAACCAAATCCCAAACAATTCACGGTTGGGATGTATTGGAAACCGCATTAGGTGCTGGGGATATTTTGTATCTCACCATGCCTGCAACTGGACTGGAGCAATTGTGGCGTGTGATGCCTTCTCAAGTTTTAGCTAGTTGAAGCTTTTAGGTAACCATTGCTCATCATAATTACTACTGATATCGTGTCCGGTTGTATCGGTAGTGTAAGAGTGATATCGTTAAATTGTCTGTTGTCATCGTTGGTTAAAATTTTACCACAGATGAAGACGGATGAACACAGATGAACACAGATAAGAATAAGAACAAGAATTTTTTAGATAACCGATGGGTAAGGACATGATATGATTCTTGTTAATTCTAGGTGTGTAGAGACGCACCGATGCAACCGGACACGATAAGTAGGTGGGCTGAACCCAGGATGAGCAGAGGTTTACGACCAAACTTGTCTACGAATGCGATCGCTACTAGCGTTGTCACAATGTTGGTAATACTGGTAATCACCGTAATCCACAGGGAATCTTTCTCGGAAAAGCCTACTGCCTGCCACAGCACGCTGCTGTAGTAGAAAATCACGTTAATACCAACCAACTGTTGCAGGACAGATAACCCAATACCAACCCAGACAATTGTAAGTAAACCATGCCTGCCCATCAAGTCAGACAATTGCGGTTTGCGTTCCCGCAATACAGTCCGCCGGCAGTATCAAAACCGAACAAAAAGCTGTCTAAAAGAGTAGGGACAGCTTTAGTGTTGTATATGACTAAAGTCGCAGCTATTTTGCTTCCATATAAGCAATACACTGCTGCATCTGGTCACGCATTGTCTCGGCGTCAGCGTGGTAGCGGCGTCCGTGACCGGGTAGTACCCACTCGAACGAATATTCAGACAGTTTTTTCATAGATTTCGACTGTTCTCTCCAGGAGTACCAACAGGCATCTCGGAAAGCAATGAGGTGGTCAAGTTGTGCAGACCAAGCGAGATGATCGCCGCTGAATAGATATTTGTTTTTGTACAGCAAAACTGTGTGACCTTTGGTGTGACCGGGAACTGGAATAATTAAAAGGTCTGTCTCCAATTGATGCGGTTCGCAACCGGATAACTTGATTTCTACTTCGAGAGTACCGGAATTAATATCGTCCGCATGAAGAATGCGATCGCACCCAAAATGTTCTCTGTATTTACGATGATCTGCCACATCATCTTTGTGGGTTAGATACATATAACGAATTCCACCCATTTCCTCCAGCCGTTTGACAAGAGGTGGCGTAAAACGGGGAGAATCAACCAAAACATTGCCTTCTAGCCGCACAATCAAATAACTCGCCGCACCGTAGGAATTTTCCGAGTGATAGCCGCAATGGTAGATATTTTCATCTACCAAAATAGGGAAACTTTGCTGAGCTTGTTTAATATCTTTTGGTTTTTCGACAGTGCCAATAGAAGCGGTGGGACAGGCGAGGAGTGCTTGGAGCGATCGCCTTCTTTCCTCCTCATCAGTAGGCTGATGATAAACCGCTGACTGTTCATCCACGCGATCGAAAACCTCTGGAACCATCCATCGGCAAGTATCGCAATCAATACAAGTGCGATCGACATAAAAATCCCCCGTAACATTTTGGTGACGACGCTGATTTAGATGAGCCATAATAAAACCTTACCTTAGTTGCAATAATCTACCAGGTTATATTATGATTATAATCAAACTTCATCATATGTTACCTCAAATGGTTGTTACGCCAATCCCTGCTGCAAAGTTTCTAAAACTTTGGCTAAACTTCCTGCTAATAAAGCTGCTTTATCTAACCACAAATCTGGAAATACTTGGTCATTTTTATGATATAGCAAAAATAACTGTTGTTTGCTATAATAAAATATAAAAATTTCAGAATATTGTATAATTGATAGAGATAGCAGAGCGCATTTAAAATTTGCCCAACTAAATAAGGAACTTTACTATGGTAGCCAATCTTGATCCTAAATATATGACTCCCCAGGAATATCTCGACTGGGAAGAACAACAACCAATTAAATACGAATATATCAACGGTGAAGTTTTTGCCATGACTGGGGGAACAATTCCCCACAGTGCTATAGCTATAAACCTGGCTACTAGCCTCAAAAATCATCTCCGAGGTGGTTCTTGCCGGGTTTATGGCGCAGACGCTAAAGTAGGCATATCTGAAAATGGCCCATTTCACTATCCAGATGTGGCTGTAACTTGCGACGAAAGGGACAGACAAGCTATTAAAGCAATTTATCATCCCTGTCTAATTGTGGAGGTACTTTCGCCAAGTACGGAAAGTTTCGATCGCGGCAAAAAATTCCAACAATATCGTCGTATTTCCAATCTGAGAGAATACGTTTTAATAAGTGCGGATCAGATAATGGTTGAATGTTTTCGACTGAATGAAAGAGGACTTTGGGAACTTTCTACTTATGTAGAGGGAGAGGAGATTTATTTAAGTAGCGTGGATTTTCGGTGCGCGATCGAACTTTTGTATGAGGATGTAGTCTTTGAAGATGCAGAAACTGGAAACGTTGTCTGATTGTAGGGGCGGGTTTAGCAGATAACCCCTGTGCAAAACAAACAATCTCTCAACAAAACCCGCCCTACCATATAATACCGATACTTTTTTAAGTTACAATGTCAATATCTCCAAATCGATGCTTAAATATGAGTACAGTTCAACTCCAAATTCCTGAAGAAGTATTAATTAGCCTGAAGGAAACACCCGAAACCATTGCTAGAGAAATGCAAATATTAGCCGCAGTCAAACTATTTGAACTGGGTAAATTATCATCGGGACGCGCTGCACAGTTAGCTGGAATGCCGCGAGTACAATTCCTGCTTTTACTAGGAAAATATCAAGTATCGCCATTTTCTTTAACAACGGAAGAATTAGAGCGAGATGTGCATAATGCCTGAAACTACAGTCATCGTTAACACATCGCCATTGTTGTATCTTCATCAAGTAGGATGCCTACAATTACTTCAACAATTATACAATAAAGTTACAGTTCCTACTGCTGTACCGCAAGAGTTAGAAGATGGAAAGTTGTTAGGAGTTGATGTTCCTGAAATCAATACTCTCGAATGGATTGAGGTTCGCCCAGTTGCCTCAATCGCTCTTATACCTGCTGTAATTGATTTAGGACAAGGTGAAGCAGAAGTCTTGGCGCTTGGGTTGGAAATTCCTGATAGTTTATTGATTTTTGATGATAAATTAGCTCGTCGAATTGCTGATTTATATAAGTTGAAATACACTGGCACACTTGGCATTTTAGTCAAAGCAAAACAAAGAGGTTATCTGGGTTCTGTTGCACCAATTATTGCGATGCTTCAAAGTCAAGGAATGTGGTTAAATGACAAGATTATTAATGATATACTGAGATTGTGTGGAGAGGTGGGGCGATAATTTGACTAATGACACCAACCAAAAACCCCATCTGCGTTCATCTGCGTTTATCTGCTTCCATCTGCGTTGAAAAAAAGCCAAATCTCTGATATCAACCAAAAACCCCATCTGTGTTCATCTGTGTTCATCTGTGGACATCTGTGGTAAAAAAAGCCAAATCTCTGATACCAACCAAAAACCCCATCTGCGTTCATCCGCGTTCATCTGCTTTCATCTGCGTTGAAAAAAAGCCAAATCTCTGATACCAACCAAAAACCCCATCTGTGTTCATCTGTGTTCATCTGTGGTTTAATAGGGTTTGATTGTAAATAGTCTACCATTAAAGTTAAGCGATCGATAAAAAGGATCGCAATTTCTAAAGCATTTGCTTAATGCGATCGCACTTCTCAACCCCATATCTATTGGTGTACCATTATCAACCTGTGAATACCTGAGCGTAATCCCTAACAAACTGTTCAAAAGTAATTGGTTTTTTCCCTGTGATTTGTTCTACCACTGGCGACACCGATGAGTAAGCGCCAGCTTTTTGAGCAGCATACAATCCTAATACCATATCAATCTGTAGTTCTGGCATTCCTATTTCTATCATTGCATTACGAGCGCTATCTTCGGGAATATCGACATAGTTTATTTGTCTGCCGAGAACATTTGAAAGTATTTCTGCTAACTGAGCATTTGAGAGCGCTTCTGAACCTGTGATTTCATAAGTTTTGCCTTCATGACCACTTTGTGTGAGAACTGCTACAGCTACGGCTCCAATATCTCGCGTATCAACAAAACTGATTTTTTCATCTCCTAATGGCAAATAAAAAGCATTCTGGCTTTTGATGGTATTTCCGGTATAAGTAATGTAATTTTGATGAAAGGAATTCGGACGGAAAAAAGTGTAGGAAATTCCCGAATCTTCAATCTTTTTTTCTCCCTCGCGGTGCATTTGAGCTAAAATCATTTCTGGCTGGCTATCTGCACCCATGACCGACAGCTTAACGATGTGTTTGACACCTGCTTTTTTGGCAACTTCTACACTGGTAGCTTCTATTTCTACCATATTGGGAACCAGCGGCGTTGCCAAAAAAACTTTGTCAGCGCCTTCAAAGGCCGCTTGAACTGTTTCTGGTTTGTTAAAGTCAAATTCGACTAATTCCACGCCTGTCAGTCCTTCGGCACGGCTGGTGGAACGAACTGCTGCACGCACGTTTGCGCCTGCTGCTGCTAGCTGTTTGACGACTTGACCGCCTACGTTTCCGGTGGCACCTGTGACTAAGATTGTGTTTGTCATGATTCACTCCTGATTGAGAAGCCATTCATCTAATTCTGCCAAGAAAGCCGATCGCGTTTCTTCATCTAAGATGGCCCGATCGAAGGCATTGCGCGTCCAGCGCCCTAAATCGGCAATGGTAACACCCCGTTGGGACACCAGACGCACCATTTCATCTGTCAGATTATAGCCAAAGAAAGTAGGATCGTCTGAGTTGACGGTCACAGCTACTCCTGCGGCATCTAGTTCGAGAATGGGATGTTCTTGATATGATGGAATATATCTGAGGCGTTCGTTGGAAGTTGGACAGATTTCGACTAGGATTTTGCGATCGCGCAACAAGCTAACAACCTCTGGATCTTCTATAGCAGAAGTACCGTGACCGATTTGCTTAACACCCAGTCCCTCTACAGCAGCGCGAATGTTTTCTGGGCCAGTCATTTCCCCGGCGTGTACCTTGACTTTTTTCCCGGCTGCAAAAACTGGCGCAAATGCTTCTTTAAATAAATCGGCTGCCCAACCTACTTCTGAACCGTGAAGATCGAAGCCGGAAATAACTTTTTCTGTAATAACTTTTTGTACCCAAAAGTTAGCGGTTTCGACGCCATCATTGCGATTGATGCCAGCGATGATTCTGATAATTGTACCATGCGATCGCGCCCTTTCTACTTCCATTTCCAAAAGTTCCAAAACGCGATCTAGAGAAGCACCAACTCGCTCAACTAAGGAAAGGGAAAACTCTAACTCCACGTAGCGGATACGTTGTTCAATAAAGGAATCAACAACATCCCGAATTAATTCATCATAACCCGAAGATGTTTGTAACCAGGGATGAATATAACTTTTAAACATCCCCCCAAATTCATCAAAGTTGGCGAATCGAAACTTAGGTCTGTACCAATGAGGAGACTCAGGAAGAACGATCCCTTGGTGTCGATGTAGAGCTTCGCGAACAGTAGCCCAACGAGGTGCCCCTTCCAAGTGTATGTGCAGTTCAGCTTTTGGCATTGAGGAAAGATCGGGAATATTGGTTTTTTGTTCTACTTTGGTAAGTTCCAACATGGTTTGATTCTCTCTATTAAGAGCCTATCCGAAAAGGAGGTGCGTGGATATTTTAACCACAGATGAACACAGATGAACACAGATGAAGATATGGATTTATCGTGAGGTATGCAAGTAGAATTTTATTTTTCGGATAGACTCTAATTCCCGATCGCATCCCTTTTTAAAGCTCGACTAACCAATCTAAAATTAACTTATTCACGATATCAGGTCTTTCGTCATGGGGACAGTGACCCGTATTGGGAATTGATACAAATTCGATCGCTTGACCGTTTTCGCTGAGTTCCTGATAAATCTTTGCGCCAGTAATAGGTGTCCAGGGATCTTTTTCTCCCCAAAGTACCAGTAACGGATGCTTCACTTTCGGCAACAATTCTGATGGACTGGGGCCAGGAGGCGCAGTCAGAATGGAAGCAAAAACCTGTTGTGCGCCGGGGTCGCAGGAAGGCTCGTAGAGGAGATCGACAAGTTCGTCTGCGATCGCTTCCCGGTTAAAATAAACTTGCTGGAGGGTGCGACGGATGCGGTGTTTCTGGCGAATCCGATTAAATATAAACAGGCCAAAAACTTTGGAACTGACCAGCTTGGTAAAGCCTCCCATCACCAACCTTAAAGGCAAATTTAGTTCGTCCGGGCGATGATTTAGTCCACCAGCACAATTGATCAGAACAGCACCCGCAGAAATTTCTGGATAATCTGCGACTACCATTAAACTGAGTAAAGCACCGATCGAATTGCCCACAAATACAGCGGGTTCATCAATATGCGATGAACAGAAATCTTTGAGCAATTCTGCCCACAAATCCAGGCTGTAATCTAATGGTGGCTTATCAGAACCGCCAAATCCCAGTAAGTCCAGCGCAAATACTCGGTAGCCACCGGCGGCTAGTACAGGAATATTCTGACGCCAGTGTCCAATAGAAGCACCAAAGCCATGAATCAGTACCAACGGACGTCCGGTGCCCATAACGGTGTACTGAATTTTATGGCCTTTCCAAATCCAGGTAAGTTTTTCCAAGGTGCTGGCTGTCGCTTGTTGCTGGGTTATCACAGTATTTTTATGAAGATTCGTAAAGTATGTTATTTAATATGATATTATCTTTTGACTTAAAAGAGTAATCGTAAATCCACACTTGAAATGCGTAAGTTCTATATGAATCAGAATTTCTTAGCTTTACTTGGCAAGATTGTTTTTGCTACAGCTAGCTTGGCGATATGCGCCACTGTCAGTGCTTCCACCCTTGAAGCAAGTCAACAACTTTTAGCGGCACAACCCGCTAGGAGACAAGCGAGACAGAATAACGACTTGGTTCCAGAAGTTATTGCCAATGCGGTTTTACAGAATTTGTCTCAGCAGACGGGGATACAAACTTCTGGCTTGCGTATTATTGAAGCTCAACAAGAAACCTGGACTGATGGTTGTCTGGGAATAGCTAACCCTGGCATTATTTGCTCTAAGGCTGTGGTTCCCGGCTGGCGAGTGGTGGTGGGTAGCGATCGCCAACGCTGGGTTTATCGCACTAATCTAACAGGTTCCTTGGTGAAACTCGATCCAACCGCTAGCGAGAATGTAGCCGCTAGTTCACCCCCGCCCAGTCCCCCCCCACCTCCCACTCGCCTGTCGCCGCCTCCGGCACGCAGACAGGCAACAGCAACGACTTCTAGACCATCGACAAGAGAGCCATTGCCTCAAATAGTTATTGACCAAAATCAAGCAGCTAACCCCGAAAATCAGAAACCTCCCCTGATTGAGGAACCACTTGGCGTCCGAACAGAAGTTACCGCCCCTCAAGCGCCTGCGATTCGCAGAACAGAAGTAGTTACCGCCCCTCAAGCGCCTGCGATCCGCAGAACAGAAGTTACGCCCCCACAAGCACCTGTAATTCGCAGAACTGAGATATTTACCGCGCCTCAAGAACCTGCGATTCGCAGAACAGAAGTAGTTACGCCCCCACAAGCACCTGTGACCCCCGTACCGCAGGTCAGCAGCACTGTGGCTACACCCCCTCGTCGGGCGTTACAGATGCCCCCTCGTCAAGTCAGCACGGAAGGCAAACGCAGTTTCAGTCTGGCTATTCGACAACCATCAGCGGCACTTTCCGATGTAGTCGCGCGTGTTTCTCTAAAGCCTAAAAACGGCAACAGCTATGCACCGGAGCAGTTGCTCGGTGACTATAGATATCGGCTGGATAGACGAGCTATGTTTACGGGGGGAATGAATACTGGCGATCGCATTGTCGTGCGCCTGTACGATCCTAGTAATCGCCTGATTGGGTTCAGCGAGCTTGAACTCTTAGCACAAAACACAGCCGTTAACCTAATTTTTCCCGAACAAGCATCTCTATACCGCATGGTGCGGACTCTCTACGGTATTGATGCCGATCGCGACGGCTCCCTCGACGAAGGTACGAATTTCTACGACTACTACACCATCATCACCGGCACAAGGGCTGGTGATGAACGAGTCTCTTTCCTCAACGGCGTGCCAAATACTAGCCTCACTTGGTTCCAGGTAGCTGGATTGCCAGTACCGTCACGCACAAGCGTTTATCCCAACTCTTTTAGCAGTGGCGAACAAGCCATCACAAATCAAGCTATCAGCGTTTTTAGACCCGATTTGCCTAGAGCGTTCACCACTGTGCCGGGTAAGGGAGGCGCTGTAACTAACGTCAACAATAACTCTAGCTACAACGTAACGCGGTTGTCGGGAACTGCGCGATCGCCAGAACCCCAAGCGCCGACTCCCACCCCGGAAATGCAGGCGAATTTTGCCGATATACCGTCGAATCACTGGGCTAGAAGCTTTATTGCACAACTGGTGGCTAAACAGATCCTCGAAGGTTTTCCCGATGGACTCTATCGTCCCAACGCTCCCGTTACACGAGCCGAATTCGCCTCAATTTTGCGTAAAGCTTTCGATCGCAATAAAGTTCGCGATGTCGTGGCTTTTAGGGATGTGCCGACTAACCACTGGGCTTATCCAGCCATTCAAGAAGCTTATGAAATGGGCTTCTTACAAACTAATGCAAGCCTTGGTTTTAGCCCCGACCAAAAGGTTTCTCGTCTTGACGTTTTGGTAGCGTTGGGAAGAGGACTGAACTATTCTCCCAGCAGAGGAGCCGACAGGATTTTGAGCGTGTACAGAGATGCCGCTTCTATCCCAAAAAGCGATCGCGATCTCATCGCCGCAGTTACTGAGCGGGATATGGTAGTAAGTTATCCCAATGTCAACTTTCTCAATGGCGATCGATTGGCAACTAGAGCCGAAGTCGCTGCCTTGATTTATCGGGCTTTGGTAAGTACTGGAAAAGCCGAAGAGATTGTTTCGCCCTACGTGGTAGTATCAGCACCCGATCCAACTAACACAGAAGTTAGAGAACGTCCGCGTTCCGATCGACAAACACCCACTCCCCGCAATCGGCGACAAAGCAGCAGCAATAATAATAACTAATTATACTAACCGCCCTTTGCCCCCTCCCCTAGCCCCTTTGCCCCTAGCTATATCATGCCCGAATTAATTTTACCCAAACCCCCAAAATTTGAAAGTGTAGAAGACGAGCGCCTGCATCGCAAACAGCGCCTCGCTGCTGCCTTTCGCCTCTTCGCCCGCTATCGGTTTGACGAGGGTATAGCTGGGCACATCACTGCCCGCGACCCAGAACTGACCGACCATTTCTGGGTCAACCCCTTCGGGATGTACTTTGGGCACATCCGAGTTTCAGACCTCGTGCTTGTCAACGACAAAGGCGAAGTAGTCGAAGGTAACAAACAAATCAACGCAGCGGCTTTCGCCATCCATTCTAAGATTCACACAGCTCGTCCTGATGTCGTTGCAGCTGCCCACGCTCATTCCCTCTACGGCAAAAGTTGGTCGAGCTTGGGACGCCTTCTCGATCCCCTCACTCAAGATTCCTGTGCCTTTTACCAAGATCACAACTTGTTTAACGACTATACCGGCGTTGTACTCGAACCGGAAGAAGGCAAACGATTAGCGAACGCCCTGGGCCAGAAGAAAGCCCTAATTTTGCGTAACCACGGCATATTAACTGTTGGTCAATCAGTTGATGAAGCGGCGTGGTGGTTTATTACAATGGAGCGATCGTGCCAAACTCAACTTATGGCTGAAGCAGTTGGAAAGCCAATGCCGATCGCACGCGACACCGCACGCCTGACATACACTCAGGTAGGCTCTCATTATATGGGTTGGTTTTGTTTCCAGCCCCTGTACGAAATGATCGCACGACAGCAACCCGACTTTCTGAATTAAAGTTGCTAGCATCGATTACCTAAAAAATTCGTCTTCTTATTCTTATCTGTGTTCATCTGTGTTCATCTGTCTTCATCTGTGGTAAAAATTTAACCAACGATGAAAACAGAAAATTTAGATCGGCTTGCGAGTGGGTGAAGTACAGAGAAACCCGGTTTCTCCAAGAAACCGGGTTTCTTTCCCTATCCCTCTATTGTAGTTGTTGCTTTAGTTGTTTAAAATTTTCTGGATTGAGCGTGACTTTCACTTCCAACTTTTGCTGAGCGTCTCGTAGAGTAACAACATGATTTTCACCTTTCTTCCAGTATTCCAATTGGGGATTTGTTAGCTCAATAGTCTGATAAATGACTTCCGGTAGCCCTAATCGGATCGCCACTTCTTTTTGAGACTGAGGATAAACATACAAATACTGACGCAAACTATCTAGTTCTAGTTTGTGAGGAGTAGTGCTGCGTTCCTGCTGAGTATCCGGTTTTTGCCAATACAGAGTAATGCCGCGAATTTCGGGATTTCTGATTGCAAATACCTCATCAAACCGCTGAGGTTCCCAGTCAATTTCTCTGACATCTGCCGTAGGGGGAATTAATCGCTGCCGCCAGGTGATTTCTTTGCTGTTGAGACTGGCAAACCATTCCTTGATCGCAGCGAAGTTATTGCGGTTGTCGGGGTTGGTGCTACCTTGTTGCCAGACGATTGTGAGTGGCATGAGATGCTCCTGATAGGTTTGTTTCTTATCAAGTATTTTCATATATTATAACTTGCGAAGCTTTTGTTGAGAATTCTAGAAATTCAACCGATCGCGCCTGCTGATATGCTAAATTTATTAGCACAGAGCATCGAACAGGGGGAAGCTGCCCGTGATGCTTCCCTGGCGAGTGTTCGAGAAATTAAAAGGAATTGGAACCTACCATGAGCGAGCAACCAAAAATCCCTGATGCAGAGACGAGAAAGCGAAGTCTTGAACGATTGCGCGAAAGCAACCGACAGCTCGCTCTTGTCGGTTTGCAAATAGATGAACTGATTGCAATGGCAGATGCTCATCTTCTTCGCCAACGTCGGGAACGCCAAGAGGGGAAAAAGCCTCCATCAGCTAATCTAAACGTCACTGAATAGTTGTTATGTTTAGGGAATGAAATAGTGCTTTTGGTACGTAGTTGCGCTTTAGCGCTCCAAGAGCGCTAAAGCGCAACTACGTACCCATAGAAGATTGTTCGTTTAACCTATAAAGTATCGCCACGAGTGAGGCTGATTATGACTCAAGAACTCCTAGATTTAAGGAATTGCATCCTTGAAGGACGCTATGACGATGCGTTTTCCCTATTAGATGAATTGGACGGGATGAGTAAAAAAGCAATTTTGCGGAATATAAAAAAGTTTTTGATTAGGATGCTGGTTCACTTAATCAAAAACCAAGTTGAGCAGCGCCTAACTAATTCTTGGTATGCTTCAATTAGAGATTCGATTCTAGAGATTCAAGACCTGAATATCAAAGAGAATAAAATATCTTACTATATTAAAGAAGATGAATGGGAAGAATATCTTTCGCAAGGTTTTGAGGATGCTATAGTTGGGGCTAGCGTAGAAGCATTTGATGGACGATTAACTCCATCTCAAGTAAAAGAAAGAATAGACAAAACTGTAATAATTGCTACAGCAACTAAATTTCTCAATTTAACTTATTCTCATTCACCGGAAAGATTGCGTGAGGCGATATCGGAAGAAGTCACTCAATTAGCGGGCGGCGAAGATTGGAAATTAGGAAACTAAAGTTGAAATTCGGCTAAAATCAAAGATAAATTGCGGTGTAAGGATGGGGCAAATGTTTATGCAAATTTTGGAGTCGATCAAAAGCTTTTTTCAGCAGCTATTGGGAACCCCACCCCAACCCTCCCCGCCACAGGGAGGTAGCAAGAATGTTTCCCCCTCGTTGACGGGGGGGTTAGGGGGGGTAAAGCCAACCCTCACGGATGCTGAGTATGAGGTTTTGTTTAACGAACTCCTGGAAGGGGTGAATCAAGGCTGGAGTCGAGGGCGAGTTTCGGGGTTTTTGATCGGAAGAGGCATCACCGAGGCTAAATTAGCCGCGTGGTTGCGTCCTTTTGGGGAAAGATTGCTGGCGACACCGGAACAGCATCAGGAATTGGTGCGGCGGATAGTGCGATTAGGGGAACTTCGCGGTGGGGAATTGGGACAGGTTGCTGGGGAAATTGGCAGACAGATATCAGCACTTATTCCGCCGCCTCCTGTGTCGCCTATTACAGATAATGTTTGGCATGGCGAGGTGATAGAGGCGGAGTTTGTCGGCGATGGTTTGAGTGTGCCAGAGGGAAAGAACGCCACGAAAGCTATTGGCGAACAGGGAAATGCAGAAGTAGTTGAAGTGATTGGCGAACAGGGAAATGCAGAAGTAGTTGAAGTGATTGGCGAACAGGCAAATGTAGAAGTAGTTGAAGTGATTGGCGAACAGGCAAATGTAGAAGTAGTTGAAGTTAGTGGCGAACAGGGAAATGCAGAAGTAGTTGAAGTGATTGGCGAACAGGCAAATGCAGAAGTAGCTGAAGTGATTGGCGAACAGGCAAATGTAGAAGTAGTGGAAGTGATTGGCGAACAGGCAAATGTAGAAGTAGTGGAAGATGGAGAAGCATGGTTTAACCGAGGCGTTCAGCAATACAATGAGGGTAATTTTCTAGCAGCTATCGCCAGCTACGATAAAGCGATCGAATTCTTACCCGACGACCACCAAGCCTGGTATAACCGGGGCGTTGCGCTGGATAACTTAGTCAGATATGAAGATGCTATCGCCAGCTTCGATAAAGCGATCGAATTTTTACCCGACTACCACGAAGCCTGGTATAACCGGGGCCTTGCGCTGTATAACTTAGTCAGATATGAAGATGCTATCGCCAGCTTCGATAAAGCGATCGAATTCTTACCCGACTACCACCAAGCCTGGAATAGCCGGGGCATTGCGCTGGATAACTTAGGAAGACATGAAGATGCTATCGCCAGCTACGATAAAGCGATCGAATTCTTACCCGACTACCACCAAGCCTGGAATAACCGGGGCAATGCGCTGGATAACTTAGTCAGATATGAAGATGCTATCGCCAGCTTCGATAAAGCGATCGAATTCTTACCCGACTACCACCAAGCCTGGAATAACCGGGGCAATGCGCTGGATAACTTAGTCAGATATGAAGATGCTATCGCCAGCTTCGATAAAGCGATCGAATTCTTACCCGACTACCACCAAGCCTGGAATAACCGGGGCAATGCGCTGGATAACTTAGTCAGATATGAAGATGCTATCGCCAGCTTCGATAAAGCGATCGAATTCTTACCCGACTACCACCAAGCC